>JAGAPG010000024.1 GCA_017623355.1 Clostridia bacterium | reverse complement strand
GAAACGCTTTCCGAGGAAGAATCGCAAGCCCCCGTCACGCAGACGATGTAAAAAGGCGCGACAGTTCAAACCCAAACAAAAAAAGGCGAAAATATCTTTTTTATCGCCCCTTCACAAAAAATTCGACAAGTTTCGACAGAAGCTTGTCGATTTTTACTTATTACTTCTTCACTCTTCACTTTTCACTAATTCCTTGTCGATTTTTGGCGGAAGTAATAAGTAATAGTGAATAGTGAAAAGGTGCTGATGTAGCTTTTCTCCTTATAGTCGAAAAGCAATTTGTTATAAAACGAATACATGACAGTTCAAGTCCAAACAAAAAGTGGCGAGAATATCTTTTTTATCGCCCTTACACAAAAAACGACAGGTTTCGCCTGTCGTTTTTTTATCCAAGCCGCAGGCTTGGCATATCATCGCCGCGCGAAGCGTGGTGTATATCATCAAGGGCGCATCGCGCCCTTGTATCTCATCACGCTCCAGCGTGTATTTTCCCTGCGACTTGATGATATACAACACTTCGTGTTGGTGATATACAAAACTTCGTTTTGATGATATACACGCCTTTCGGCGTGATTTGGACGCGTCAGTTCAAACCCAAACAAAAAGTGGCAAAAATATCTTTTTTATCGCCCCTTCACAAAAAACGACAGGTTTCGACCTGTCGTTTTTTACTTTTTCACTCTTCACTCTTATCTTACAAGACTTGTCGGTTCTTTTTATATTGATAGTTTAAGATTAAACGCCCCTTCGGCTGATTTGACCGAGGGGCGTTTGTTTATTATTTTTTCTTTTTAGCTCACCCTGTGTGCGTTTTTCGCTTTTCAATGTTAATATTGATTCCGTTCGCAACACAGAAATACGCAATTTGCTTTTGCCTCACGTCTTAAAATAATTTCGGCTTCGATAAACAAGTAGTTCAAGGCGCAACGCAGGCGACGGATGATGACTATCTTTTCGATAGTCGAAGTCGACGGCGAGTAGCAACACAGAAATGCACGGCTTGCTTTCGCCTCACGTCTTAAAATAATTTCGGCTTCGATAAACAAGTAGTTCAAGGCGGAACGCACGAGGTAGGCTGATGGCTATCTTTGCGATAGTCGAAGTCGACGGCGAGTAGCAACACAGAAATACGCAGTTTAGCGGAGACGAAATCAGTATTCAAATTTGCGGTGGCGCAAATTGTACTCAGACCTCGGATTTATAAACTCACGGTAATCAAGCTCTCCGCGCTCTATCGCCATTATTATTATTTCGGCGGTCGCTATATTGGTTGCAACGGGAACGTTGTGAACGTCGCAAAGACGAAGAAGATTCTGCTCACTAAGGCTCGCTTCCGCGCGAGGAGTGGTCGAACGGAAATAAAATAGAGCGTCTATCTCGTCAAAGGAGATACGAGAGGCTATCTGCTGTTCTCCGCCGAGAGAGCCTGATAGAAGCTTTTCTATTCTCAATCCTGTGGCTTCGGAAATATACGCGCCGGTCGTTGCCGTAGCGCAAATAGTGTGCTTGCTTAAAATTCCGCAATACGCTATGCAAAGCTGTGTTATAAGTTCTTTTTTGGTATCATCTGCAACAATTGCAATTTCCAAATCAACTCACCTCCAAATATCTAATATACAGTTTACGCAAAGTTCCATTTAAATAATATCATATTATATATTTTTTGTCAATAAAATTTTAAAATTTTTTAAATATTTTTTAAACATATATAATAAATATTTTTTTGAAAGAGGAAACAAAATTGTGCAAAACGCCGAAAATTCAGCCTTTTTCTTGAAAAAAAGCAAGGAATTTGTCTAATGATAAATTTGCGACAAAAATTTTTTCAAGGGGTGAGAGGCAAGGCTTTAAAGTGCTTATGCGCGTAATTTATTTTAAATCAATATTTTTAATTTATAGAATTTTGTCAAAAGCACTTTACAGAAGTGACAAAATGTGATAGAATTGAAACCGAGAAGTGCTTTTTCGGTGATGCTTCTGTAAACGCCGAGCCTTCTCGAAAAGTAAATCAAGATCCTTTGGGATCTTTTAAAATAAGGAGTGAAAATCTATGTTGAAAAGCTTGCTTTTATTAAGCGAGAAGGGCGTCACCTCCGATACGATCGTCGGCTGCGTCATAGGTATTGCGGTAGTTTTTGTAGGGCTTATATGCATTATAGGAATTATCGAGCTTATGAATAGAATAGTTGCGGCTATCGAGAGCAAGAAGCCCGCACAGAAAGCCGCCCCTGCCCCCGCAGTGAGCGCACCCGCAGCAAGTGCTCCCATCGAAAACTGCGAAGAAATAGTAGCAGCAGTATGCGCAGCAGTAGCTGAGGAAAACGGAACTGATATCTCCGCTATACGCGTTGTATCATTCAAAAAACTTTAATTTACGAAAGAGGTATGAAAAATGAAAGCTTACAAGGTTAATGTTAACGGAAATGTTTATGAAATAACACTCGAGGTTATTGACAAGGCGGATATTAAAGCTCCCGTGGCTGCTCCCGCTCCTGCAGCTGCTCCCGCAGCTCCCGCAAATCCCGGCTCACAGGGCAGCGTTACAATCAGCGCTCCTATGCCCGGCACTATTCTTAAGGTAAACGTTGCAAACGGTCAAGCCGTTAAGAAGGGCGACGTGCTTATGGTTCTTGAGGCTATGAAGATGGAAAACGAAATCATGGCTCCCCAAGACGGAACGGTTTCTTCCGTAAACGTAAACGCAGGCGCTTCTGTTGAAGCAGGCACAACTCTTTGCACTCTTGCATAAGCGAGGCTAAGAAACAATGAAATTTATAGAAACACTTAAAAACTTCTGGCTTCAGACCGGCTTTGCGAAGTTTTTCGAGGATAGCACCTTCAATTGGGGCAATATCGTAATGATACTCGTTGCTTGCGTTCTTTGCTATCTTGCCATAGTAAAGAAATTCGAGCCGCTTCTCTTGCTCCCTATCGCAATAGGTATGCTCCTTGCAAACCTTCCCGGTGCTGACATCTATCACCCCGAATTTTACGAGGGCGGTCACGTTCATTGGGAAATGCTCGGCAGTGGCGCAGCAGGTCTTATCGACGTGCTTTATCTCGGCGTTAAGCTCGGTATTTATCCGTGTATCATATTCATCGGCGTTGGCGCGATGACTGACTTCGGTCCGCTTCTCGCAAATCCGAAGAGCCTTATTCTCGGCGCTGCGGCACAGGTAGGTATTTTTGCTACATTCCTTGTAGCAAGCATATTCTTCACTCCCGAGGTTGCTGCATCTATCGGTATCATAGGCGGTGCTGACGGTCCTACAGCTATCTTCCTTACGTCGAAGTTAGCTCCCGAAAAGCTCGGTCCTATCGCTATTGCGGCTTACTCGTATATGGCGCTCGTGCCCGTTATCCAGCCTCCTATTATGAAGGCTCTCACAACAAAAAAGGAGCGCGCTATCAGAATGCCCGCGCTTCGCCCCGTTTCAAAAACACAAAAGATATGCTTCCCCATAATCGTTACGATCTTCGTTTCTCTTATAGTTCCGAGCGCAGCTCCGCTTGTTGGCTCACTTATGTTCGGTAACCTTCTTAAAGAATGTGGGGTTACGGAGCGTCTTTCCAAGACGGTTCAAAACGAGCTTATGAATATCGTTACCGTATTCCTCGGTATTTCCGTTGGTGCAACTGCGGTTGCGGATACGTTCCTTGACGGCGAAACAATTCTTATAATCGTAATGGGCGTCGTTGCTTTCGGCGTTGCTACCGCAGCAGGCGTTCTTATTGCAAAGCTTATGAACGTATTCTTGCCCGAGGGTAAAAAGATCAATCCGCTTATCGGCTCTGCAGGCGTTAGCGCAGTTCCTATGGCGGCAAGAGTTTCTCAGAAGGTCGGCCAAGAGGAAGACCCCGGAAACTTCCTTCTTATGCACGCTATGGGCCCGAACGTTGCAGGCGTTATCGGATCTGCAATTGCGGCAGGCGTATTGCTCGCTCTCTTCGGAGCTTAATGAAAGGATAAATCAAAATGGCTAAAAAAGTTTACATAACAGATACTATATTGCGTGACGCTCACCAATCCCAAGCGGCTACGCGTATGAGAATCGAGGATATGCTCCCCGCTTGCGAAATGCTCGACAAGGCAGGCTATTGGTCACTTGAGTGCTGGGGCGGCGCTACGTTTGATTCGTGTATGCGTTTCCTTGGCGAGGATCCGTGGGAAAGACTTCGCGCTCTTAAAAAGGCTATGCCCAATACGAAGCTTCAAATGCTCCTTCGCGGACAAAATCTTCTCGGATACAAGCACTACGCCGACGACGTTGTTGAAGCATTCGTAAAGAAATCTATTGAAAACGGTATCGACGTTATCCGTATATTCGACGCTCTTAACGATCCCCGTAATATGGAGACCGCTATTAAGGCTACAAAGAAATACGGCGGTCACTGCGAGGCGGCTATCAGCTATACCGTAAGCCCCGTTCATAACGAAAAGTATTTCGTTGATCTCGCTTGCAAGCTTGAGGAAATGGGCGCTGATACCATTTGTATAAAGGATATGGCTAACCTTCTTCTTCCATACGACGCTTACTCACTCGTTAAGGCGCTCAAGGAAAAGGTTAAGGTTCCGATTCACCTTCACACTCACAACACCACGGGTACGGGCGATATGACGTATCTTATGGCTATTCAAGCAGGCGTTGATATCGTTGACTGCGCGCTCTCTCCTCTTGCTAACGGTACTTCTCAGCCCTCAACAGAGGCTATGGTTGCTACTCTTAACAACAGCGGTGAGTACGAAACAGGTATAAGGCTTGAGGATCTCAGCGATGCGGCTGCTTACTTCAGAAAGGTTGCCTCAAAGCTCAAGGAGCAGGGCTCTCTTGATCCCAAGGTGCTTAATGTTGATCCCAACACGCTTCTTTATCAGGTTCCCGGCGGAATGCTCTCTAACCTTATTTCACAGCTTAAGCAGGCTAAGGCTGAGGATAAGTATTACGAGGTTTTGGCTGAGGTTCCGAGAGTTCGTAAGGACTTCGGTTATCCGCCTCTCGTTACTCCTACGAGCCAGATCGTAGGAAGCCAAGCGGTTCTTAACGTATTGGCAGGCGAAAGATACAAAATGATCACAAAGGAATCCAAGGCGTTGCTCCGCGGTGAGTACGGTATGCTTCCCGGAGAGGTAAACGAGGATGTTCGTAAGAAGGCTATCGGCGACGATGAGGTTATCACCTGCCGTCCTGCTGATAAGCTTGAGCCCGAGCTTGATAAGTATCGTGCAGAGTTTGCTGACATCACAAAATGCGACGAGGACGTTCTCTCCTGCGCGCTCTTCCCTCAGGTTGCTCCCAAGTTCTTGGCTGAGCGCGATAAGCCTAAGGCTGATCCCAACGCAGTACGCGAGCTTTTCGTTGAATTCCATCAGTAATATTTTAAGAGCAAATGCGAAATTGCATTTGCTCTTTTTTTGCAAAATCAAGTCGATTCGATTTAATGCCTGCCACAATTAAAAAATCTCAGAAGGAAGATTTACAAACAGTTCACAAATTAAAAATCACTTGCAAACATAATAATTATATATTAAAATAGAATTGAAGAAAGCGAGGGATGGTATGGTTAAAATTCTTATTGCAGAGGACGACAGAGCTCTTAATTCGCTTGTAAGCATGAGACTCCGCGATATAGGCTACGAGGTGAAATCCTGCTACAACGGAAAGGAGGCTCTTTCCGAGATAGAAAAAAACCGCTTCCAAATGATAATCAGTGACATTATGATGCCTCATATCGACGGCTTTGCGCTTGCGGAAAGCGTTCGCGCTATGGACAAGGATATTCCTATCCTCTTTATGTCGGCAAAGGACGATAAAATATCAAAAATGCTCGGCTACAAGCTCGGCATTGACGATTATATCGAAAAGCCGTTTGATATTGACGTTCTTATTATGAAAATAAACGCAATCCTTCGCCGTGCGAAAATAGAAACCGAAAAGCAGATCAGCATAGGGAACTTCAAAATGAACACCGAGGAGCGCACGGCTTACGTTAACGGCAAGGAAATATCGCTCACTGTGCGCGAATTTGATATTCTGTTTAAGCTTCTTTCCTATCCTAAAAAGACCTTCACGCGCTCGTCGCTTATGGAGGAGTTCTGGGATTACGATTCCTCTGCGACCTCGCGCACGGTCGACGTTTATATGTCAAAGCTTCGCGAAAAGACGGCGGAGTGTGACGGCTTTGAGATACAGACAGTTCACGGTCTCGGCTACAAGGCGGTATTAAAATGAAGCAACGCTCGAACAAAAGACATCCTCTTAGCGTTTTTTTTGGACACGTTATCGTTTTTCTCACTGTATCCGCAATCGTTACCGTTGCCCTGCTTTTTTACGGGGTCGTATCTAAAAAAGCCGAGGAAAATTATTGGGTAATAAGCGCGGTTATGCTCCTCGTTATAGTGTTTTTATCGACACTCTTCACGCTTGCCGATGTGATAAGACGAAAAATAACCGTCGACACGCCCGTTGAAAAAATACTTGCAGCTACCGAAAAAATGGCGAAGGGCGATTTTTCCGTATACCTCTCCCCTATGCACAGCTACGGCTATTACGATAGCTACGATCTTATTACGGATAATATAAATATGCTTGCCGCGGAGCTTAAAAAGAGCGAAATGATGAAAAACGATTTTATATCGAACATCTCTCACGAAATAAAAACTCCTCTTTCAATAATCAGAAGCTACGTTACGCTTATGCAAGAGCCTGATATTGATGAAAAAACACGCACGGGGTACGCAAAAACAGTCGTTGATGCAACACAGCGTCTCACCGATCTTGTCAGCAATATTTTGAAGCTCAGCAGGCTCGAAAACAACGAGTCTTTAATAGAGATGTCGCGTGTTCGCCTCGACACTCAGCTTGAGGAATGTATAATCGCATTTGAAAGCATAATAGATAAAAAAATGCTTAATATAGAGGCGGAGCTTGACCCTGTGTCCGTTATCTCATCGCCCTCTTATACCGAGATCATATGGAATAATCTCATCTCCAACGCAATAAAGTTCACGCCCGAGGGCGGAACCGTAGCTATAAGCCTCACGGAATGTGACGGCGGAGCTACCGTTAAAATAAGCGACACGGGGTGCGGTATTTCAAAGGATATCGGAGAGCATATCTTCGATAAATTCTATCAGGGAGATACCTCTCATTCAGGCGAGGGCAACGGCCTTGGGCTTGCGCTTGTAAAAAAGGTTATCGACATTCTCGGCGGAAAAATTTCAGTTTCAAGCGAGCTTGGCAAGGGCTCTGTCTTTACCGTATTTATTTCAAGTCAAAATATTTAAGGATATTTATGAAGGATTTTTTCTCACATCTTTTAAAAAAGCTGAAAGCGCCCTCGGTAGTGGTTGCCTTTCTCGATATTTTTCTGTTTTTTATCTTTCTTGCTCTGACGGTGTTCTTTCTCGTGACAGGCAACGAAAGCCCTATCGTTTACGTCGTTTACGCGATAGCGGCAATAACTCTTTTCTACGGAGCTTATATCTGTGTTTTGTTTTTCCCGACGGCGCGCGATAAAATAAAGGCTGTGCTTCTTAGCAACAAAATCACGAAAAAAATGATGTCGCAGTACGATTTCCGTACAGTTATCCTCTCCACAGTGTCGCTGTTTGTGAATATTGCGTACGCTGCTGTCACGCTTATTGTCGGAATATTTTCTCGCTCCGAGCTTTATATCGCGTTTTCCTGCTATTATATTTCTCTTATGATTTTAAGAGGCGCGGCGGTGCTTCTTTATAAAAACAGCTCGAAAGATGAGCTTATCGTAAAAAGCATAAAAAAATACCGCTTTTGCGGAGCTATGCTCGTTATTTTGCCGATAGCTCTGCTTCCGTTTATAATCCACTCTCTTATATTTGATATAACGCTTGTCTATTCCGAGATAATGATTTTTGCCGTTGCGGCATATGCGTTTTTCAAAATCACCGTGGCTATTATAAACTTCATAAAAGCCAAAAAAAGCGGTGATCTTATCGTTCGCTCGCTGAGGAACGTAAATCTTTCCGATGCGATGATGACTCTGTTTATGCTCCAGGTCGCGCTTATAAATATGTTTTCAGTTGGCGGGGATATGTCATATATGAACCTGATAACGGGCGGGGCTGTATGCTTTATAACGATAGCTATGGGAATTTATATGATAAAATTCTCAAGCGAAAAAATCAAACGGTTAAAGGATGAAAAAAATGAGCAATAACGATAAATTTGAATACACCTACGGCGCTCTTTCGGAAAGCGAAAGACGCGAGATAGACGAAATACGAAAAAGATACACCGTATCATCCGAGCAAAAAAGCGCGCTTGAAAGAGCAAAGGAGCTTGATAGGCGCGTAAGACGCTTTCCAACCGCACTTGCGCTGACTCTCGGAATTATTGGAACTCTTATTTTCGGTCTGGGTCTTTCCTTGGTGCTTGAATTTGATATGATCGCGTTGGGAATACTTCTTGCTTCATTCGCTCTTGTGCCAATAATCGCATCGTATCCCGTATATTCGCTTCTTTTGAGAATAAACAAAGCAAAATACGGAGAAGCTATCCTTTCTCTGCTTGCCGAAAAGGAAACTAAAAATTAAACAAGTGACCGTGCGTTAAAAAAAACAGGAATTTTTTCAAATTCCTGTTTTTATTTTGTATTTTTCGAGGTATGCTTTTTATTTGCATTTAACCGTTTCGCAGGGACTTGCAACGCCCAAGCAAACATCGTCAAAGCCCTCGGCATCAAGAGCTTTGCGCGTAGCATCATACGCAAGCTCGGGAGTGTTATTTTCCTTGCTCAGATGCGCGAGCGTAATTGTTTTTACTCCCCTTTTGGCAAGTGAGCAAGCCAATTTCGCACAGTCGTCATTGGACAGATGTCCGCCCTCGGAAAGTATCCTTTGCTTCAAAAGCTCTGGGTAGTGTCCGCCGATGAGCATATATTTATCGTGATTAGACTCAAGAATTATTCTGTCGCATACGGAAAGATTATCAAAAATCTCCTCGGTTACGTATCCGATATCCGTTGCAACTCCGAATCGCTCGTCGTCCTCGTTTTCGATCACGTAGCCAACGTTTTGCGCGCTGTCGTGAGGAATGGGAAATGAGCTTAGAGTAAGCGTACCCACGCTCTGCTTATAATGCGTGTCGTGAAAGCTCGCGCACTGAGCAACGAACGAGCCCTGATAGACCGCGCGTCTGTATGAGCGCTCCGTCATATGTACGGGGATGTGATATTTTTTCGATATTATCTCAAGCCCGACGAAGTGATCCGAATGCTCGTGAGTCAGGAATATCGCATCAATATTTTTTATCGAGCTGCCAAGCGCGGTAAGCGATCTTTCAATAGCCGTAGCGCTCTTTCCCGCATCAATAAGTATCTCTGTCGCGCCGTTTCTGACATAGATACAGTTCCCGCTTGAGCCCGAAAAAAGTGTATACGCTTCTATCATTAAAGCACCTTTATAGCGCCGTATGGACGGATTCTTAAGATATGGCACGCTCCGTCACCGAAGCAAGCATCAATTGCTGCTTTATAGGCTGCAACCTCTGAAACGGGAACGAATGCCTGAATAGTTCCCGCAAAGCCGCCACCGTGAACGCGCCAAGCCGCGCCCTTGCCCGAAAGCTGATTGTCGGTTATCGCAAGAGCCAAGGAAAGTCCCTGCTCGCTTACGTTCTTTGTAGTGAACACGTTTTGAAGATATTTAAACGACGAATTTCCCGACGCTATAACGTAATCAAAGAATGTCGCAATATCCTTATTCTTAAGCGCCTCCGCTTGCTTTTCAACCCTTGCGTTCTCGTTAAAGAAGTGAATAGCACGCAAAATAGCTCTGTCGCCAACGCGCTCTCTCAGTCCCTTTATATCGCTCATAAGAACGTCAACGTTCATTTGACGAAGCACGTCGAAGCCGTAATGCTTAGCAACAGCCTTCATCTCAGCGGGAACTGATGCGTAATCCTCGTTAAGATCCGCGTGGTTTCCGCCCGTATTGACGATACAGAGCGCGTATCCTGCGCCGGAAAGGTCAAAGTCTATCTTTTCGATAATGGGAGAGGCAGGATCCTTAAAATCTATCGAAACGAATCCGCCGACCGCGCAAGCCACCTGATCCATAAGTCCGCAGGGCTTGCCGAAGAATTTGTTCTCCGCAAATTGCGCCATTTTAGCTATCTCAACGTTATCTACCTTACCGTCGTTATAGAAATAGTTAAGTATATTTCCTACCATATCCTCAAACGCGGCGGACGAGGAAAGTCCTGAACCCTTAAACACGTTTGACGTCGTATAAGCAACGTATCCGCCGATATCAAGTCCCTTATCGGTAAACGCCTTAGCCATACCTGCAATAAGCGCGCACGATTTGAAATAATCGCTTTCAACGGGAGATGTGTACGATTTTGTATCAACCGAGTCCTCGTCAAAGCCCTTGCTCTTTATTTTTATGATGCCGTCATCGGTTTTTGATGCAACGGCGATTATATCAAGGTTTATAGAGCCTGCAAGCACCTTTCCGTAGTTATGGTCGGTGTGGTTGCCCGAAATCTCGCTTCTGCCTGCAACGGAAAAGAGCGAAACCTCTCTTTCGCCGTAGATTGAATAGAATTCGCTAACAGCATCGGCGTATCTTTCTCTCTGAGAAGAAACGTTTTCCTCGCCGTAGATATCGGCAAGACGCGCGTCAGCTCCGTTTTCGTTTATAAGCCTTAAAAGCTCTGTGGTTTTCATAATAGCCTCCTTAAAATTTCACAGCCTCGCAATAAAGAGCGACACCTGTGTCAGTATTTATATCAAAAATCGCGCCCTGAGCCTCAATCTCGCCGTCGGCAAAATCAAATTTTGAGAGCATTTTCGTTTTCATTTTATATATAACCGCTTCCTTTTTTACGCCGAGAATACTATCGACAGCTCCCGTCATTCCAAGATCGGTAATGTAAGCGCATTTTCCCGAAAGTATTTGCGCGTCGTTCGTTTGAACGTGAGTGTGAGTTCCGAATATAACGCTTATCCTATCGGAAAAATCGTAGGCTACCGCCTTTTTTTCTCCCGTTGATTCTGCGTGAATATCCAAAACCGCAAAATCGTAGCTACCCTCGTTTTTCAAAAGAGCCCTCTCCACAGCCGTAAACGCAGAGGAATCAGCGTCGGTATACGCACATCCCATAACGTTCATAACAAGCACGCGGTATCCGTCTATTTTTGCGATACACGCGCCGTGACCCGGATTCTGATCGGGAAAATTAAGCGGTCTTAAAATCTTTTCCTCGTCGTCAAGATAGTTAAACACGCTACTCTTGCGCCAAACGTGATTTCCCGTCGTTATAACGTCAACTCCGCTATCAAAAAGCGTCCTTGCGCTTTCCTTATCAATGCCGTTCGGCTCAGCGGAATTTTCACCGTTTGCGATAACCATATCAACGCCAAGCTCTTTCCTTTTTCTCCAAAGATTCTTTGATAAATATTCAACAGCCCTCGGCCCGCAAACATCTCCAAGAGCCAATATCCTGAAATTTTTGTTCATTTTTATTCTTTCTATAATAAGGTGATAATTAAGGCGGAGGGATGCTCCGCCTTATTGATCTTTATTTTGCGTAATCTACTACGCGGCTCTCACGTATGAGGTTGACCTTGATCTGTCCGGGATATTCAAGCTCGCTCTCGATCTTTTTAACGATATCTCTTGCAACGAGCGCCATTGTTTCGTCATTGATCTGCTCGGGCTTGACCATAATTCTGATCTCTCTGCCCGCTTGAATTGCGAACGTCTTTTCAACGCCGTCAAAGCTCTTTGCAATCTGCTCAAGCTTTTCAAGACGCTTGATATAGTTTTCAAGATTTTCGCGTCTTGCGCCGGGACGAGCCGCTGAAATTGCGTCTGCCGCCTGAACGATAACCGCGATAAGCGAATGAGGCTCAACATCACCGTGGTGCGCCTCGATAGCGTGAATAACCTCCTTGCCCTCCTTGTACTTCTTGGCGATATCTACGCCGATCTGTACGTGTGAGCCCTCGATTTCTGCGGTAAGCGCCTTACCGATGTCGTGAAGAAGACCTGCGCGCTTAGCAAGCGTAACGTCCGCTCCAAGCTCTGCCGCCATAACTCCCGCAAGCGCTGAAACCTCGATGGAGTGATTGAGCACGTTTTGTCCGTAGCTCGTTCTGTATTTAAGTCTTCCGAGGAGCTTAACAAGCTCAATATTAAGTCCGTGAACACCCGTATCAAACGTAGCCTTTTCGCCCGCTGCCTTGATAGACTGCTCAACCTCCTTGGTCGCCTTTTCAACCATACCCTCAATTCTCGTAGGATGGATACGGCCGTCCGCGATAAGCTTTTCAAGCGAAAGCCTTGCGATCTCGCGGCGAACGGGATCAAATCCCGAAATAGTGATAACCTCGGGAGTGTCGTCGATTATAAGCTCAACGCCCGTAAGGCTTTCAATAGCCCTTACGTTTCTTCCCTCTCTACCGATAATTCTTCCCTTCATATCATCGTTGGGTAGTGCCACGACTGAGATAGTAGCCTCAGCAACGTGGTCGGCAGCGCAGCGTGAGATGGCAAGAGAGATAATATCCTTCGCCTTCTTATCTGCCTCCTCCTTGTACTCTGCCTCAAGCTCAATAAGCTTTTGAGCCTTTTCGTAACGAACCTCTTCCTCGAGATTTTTTATGAGAAGCTCCTTTGCTTCCTCTGCGCTGTATCCCGATATTTTTTCAAGAAGCTTGAGCTGCTCGGCTCTTGCCTCTGAAAGCTTTGTATTAAGCTCGTCAGTTTCCTTGATCTTTTGATTTAAGATCTCGTCCTTTTTTTCAATAGCGTCAGCCTTTCTGTCAAGGTTATCTTCCTTGGTAGCCATTCTCTGCTCCTGCTTAGAAAGCTCGGCGCGGCGCTCCTTGATTTCCTTTTCAAGCTCGTTGCGGCTTGCAAGAATATCGTCCTTTGCTTCAAGAACCATTTCCTTGCGCTTTGTTTCTGCAGTCTTTATAGCGTCCTCAAGGAGCTTTTTAGCCTGCAATTCAGCTGAGCCGATCTGCTTTTCAGCGGAGCTTTTTCTGATAATATATCCCGAAAAGATTCCGACAGCAAGTCCGGCAACACCCGCAACTACGATCCAAATCCACATAGCTTTTTTCCTTTCGTTTAGATTTTCCTATGTATAAAGACGGGCTTTCCCATCATATCTACATATTATAATTTTATATTATATAAAGGAACTTGTCAAGAGAATTTTCAAAAATTATTGATTTTCAGGCATCAATGCGCATTTTTTCGTACACATCACGGCTCGCACGCGCGAAAATAATCAAATATTTATTTAAATTTATGTTGACGGGAGAGGTTTTTTTTCGTATAATTGAAATAAGAGGTGATTTTATGATATATGAAAAAATAGGCGCTCCACTGTGTTCGCGTCTTAATAACGAATACGCCCTTCTTGCCGCGGCAAAAAACGACGGTAGCTATAATTTTATGACGGTTTCGTGGGGTGGCTTTGGAATTCTGTGGGGTAAGGAGGTTTGCTTCGTTTTTGTAAGACCCGAAAGACACACCTACTCCTTTTGCGAAAGCACCGATATTTTTACCCTCTCTTTTTTCGGAGATGAAAGACACGCAGACCTTTTAAAGTGCGGCAGAGTGTCGGGAAAAAGCATTGACAAGGCTAAGGAATACGGCTTTGAGGTATCGTGTGAGAACAGCACTTTGAAATTCGGAGATGCTAAGCTCACCTTAACTCTTAAAAAGCTTTACGCTCAGGATATATCGGAGGAATGCTTCTTTGACCGTTCGCTCCTATCAAATTACAAGAACAGCGGTTATCACAGAATGTACGTATGCGAGCTTACTTGCGCGGATAAAAAATAATATAAAAAAGGAAATAAGAAAATGAAAGACTGTGTATGGATAACTCATAGGGATAACGAATGCTCTGCGAACAAAACGTATTACTTCAAAAAGAGCTTTACGCTTGAGAGTGTGTCGGATTCTGTGGCAGAGGTGTCTGCCCAGGCAAGATACAAGCTCTACATAAACGGCGAGTTCGTAAACGCAGGTCCTTGCAAGGGCTCGCGCGAAAGAACGTTCTTTGACACAATAAACGTTACTAAATATTTGAAAAAGGGCGAAAACGAGCTTTTCGTTGAGGTGCTTCAGCTCGTATCGGACGATATGCAGGGCAAGAACTCCCCGATCGAGGGCGTTTTGCGTGTCGGCTCTGCAATTCTCGCGCTTGAGCTTACGTGCGGGGACGTGTGTGTAAAAACCGATGAAAGCTGGCTCTGCGCCAAAATAGACGCGATAAAGCACAGCAGCGACAACGATTGCTATTCTGCTACAACGCGCGAAACGGTCGATGCTGTGTCTGTAATTAACGCAGAATTTACTCCTGCCGTAAAGCAGTGCGGAGTGTGCAACGGTGAGGCTGAGCATCACTGGTGGGGAAGCACGAACACCTGCTTCCTTTATGAAAGACCTATTCCGCTTCTCTCCTACAAGGATAAAACGGATATTATCTCCTTCGACGGTGAATTTGTTGAGGCGAAATATCTCACCTTCGGCTTCCCGAAATTTAAAATTTCGGGCAAGGGCTCGGTAAAGATAATCTATTTTGAATGCTTCGATTCGGGAGAATGGAACACGAACCGCGACAGATGCGATCGCTCTCTCCCCTACAAAAAGGACTTTTACGACCTTGTAAGCGTTGACGGCGAATACGTGTTTGAGCCGTTTTGGTTCAGATGCTTCCGCTTTATTAAATACGAAATAACGGGAGACGTGTCGATAGAGCTCGTTCGCTTCACAGAGGTGAACTACGATATGACTCCCCGTACCGATTACGATTTCGGCAGAGATGACGATAACAAGCTTTGGGAGATAAGCGTAAGAACGCTCCAAAGATGTATGCACGAGAGCTACGAGGACTGCCCATACTACGAGCAGCTCCAATACTGTATGGATACCTCGATACAGATGCTCTTTAACTATCAGCTCACCGACGACGATCTTTTGGCGCGCAAGGCTATGATGGATTTTGCCGACGAGCAACATTCAAACGGTCTTATGCCGTCAAGAACTCCCTCGGTTGGCGAGCAGCATATTCCGTCTTTCCAATTCTATTTCATATTTATGGTTTATCAGCACTATATAAGATTCGGTGACATAAAGCTCGTTCGCTCGTACCTTCGCGCTATGGACGGCATAATAGAATGGTTCAGACATCTTATAACAGAGGACGGCGTTGTCGGTCAGAGCAAGTATTGGAACTTTATCGACTGGGCTATTCCGTGGAAGTACGACGAGGTGCGCAAATGCGAGGGCGGTGTTCCGCTTGGCGTTTACGAGGGCGTTATCGGAATTTATAATCCTATGATGGCTTATTTCCTTCAATGCGCGGCTAAGCTTAACGCAGTTTGCGGAAGAAACGACGTCGCAAACGAATATCTCACTATTGCAGATATGCTCAAGGAGAACACCAAAAAGCTGTTCTGGAACGAGGAAAAGGGTCTTTTCGCAGATGACGTAAATCATCTTTACTTCTCCCAGCATATGCAGACCTGGTGCGTGCTTTCGGGCGTTGCTCAGGGTGAGGATGCGAAAAATATTATGCTCAACTCTCTCGAGCTTGAGGCGAAAAGCACATTCGCGTTTGCTTATTTCTATTTCAGAGCCCTTGAGATGTGCGGTCTTTACGATAAGACCGAGGCTATGATGAAATCATACAGAAGGCTCTTGACGCTTAACTGCACGACCGTTCCCGAAACACCCGAAAATTCAAGAAGCGAATGTCACGCGTGGGGCGCTTTGGCAATTTACGAATTCAGCGCGACGGTGCTCGGCGTAAGAACGCAGAACGTGGCTGAAAAATCGGTTTGTGTAAAGCCCTATATCGAGGGCAGAGATCATGCAAGCGGAACTGTTTCAACAATAGCCGGTGATATCCGCGTTGAATGGAAAAAAGCAGACGGAGTGTTTGAAATTACGGTTTCGGGCGCTCAGGGCAAGGAAAAAACCGTTTATATGCCAAACGGAGATATTCACTCGTTCAGCGACACTCAAAAAACATTTTGCTGTAATTTATAAAGGAGAAAAAATGAAAATAGCTCTTATAGCTCACGATAAAAAGAAGGACGATATGATAGCTCTTGCTATCAAATACAAGGACGTGCTCGCAGAGCACGAGCTTTACGCAACGGGCACAACGGGTACGCTCGTTATGGGAGAAACCGCGCTTAAAATAACGAGAATGAAAAGCGGTCCTCTCGGCGGTGATCAGCAGATAGGCTCAATGGTCGCAGAGGGCAAGCTCGATCTTATAATCTTCCTTCGCGATCCGCTTACCTCACAGCCTCACGAGCCCGATGTTTCCGCGCTTCTGCGTCTTTGCGACGTTCAGTCTATCCCGCTTGCGACAAACGTAAAAAGCGCCGAGGTTATGCTCAAGCATCTCGCCACAACAGGCGCTCTTTGATCAAAACACATAATTAAAATAAATAAGGCGCTTATGGAATTTACCATAAGCGCCTTGTTTTATAATGTTGTTTTGATATCACACCGAGGGATGTATTTATTATTTGTTCGGCGTGATGTATTTCCAATATCCCTTAAGGTAGTCAATGCCTGAGCCTACGGTCATAATAATCATCAAGCCAACAAGGATATAGGAAGCAATATTCATAGTGTCAATGCCTGTAAGGATACAGAACACAGGCTCTAAAAGAAGAACGATTATTGCGGCTATCTGTGTCACGGTTTTGCATTTTCCGAACCAGCTTGCAGCGATAACGCCTGCCTCTGTGTTCGCGCAAACGAGTCTTATAGAGGTAACGCCAAGCTCGCGAAGGAAAACTATCGCGCTTGCCCAAACCATAACCTGACCCAAAACGCCCTCGCACTTAACGGTAATTGTAAGAAGCGCGGCAAAAACCATAAACTTATCAGCCAACGGGTCCATAAATTTTCCGAAATTAGTTACAAGATTATATTTTCTCGCGATCTTACCGTCAAGCATATCGGTAAGGGACGTGAGAGCAAAAACTGCCGCAGAGACTATTCCGCAAACCACAGGGTCGGGAATATAGAGTATACACGCCATAAAAACAGGCACGAGCAGAACTCTTAGAATAGTTAATTGATTTGGTATATTCATTTTTACGCCTTTCTTAAAGTAAATGCTATCGCATTTTAATGTTTAAGCGACACTCTTTCGCGTATTTCAGCAAAGCGACGCTATGAAATCGTAATCGTCGATTGCGTCGTCGATACGAACTCTTATAAATTCTCCGACGTCAAGCGTGCCCTTGCGCGCTCTTATAAAGACCTTTCCGTCAATTTCGGGAGCATTGTCAGCCCTGCGCGAAACGTAAACCTCAGCCACAGGGTCAAAGCTTTCAACGAGAACGGTACATTCCGAGCCAATCTTTTCATTTGCCATCTGCTCGTGAATATTGAACTGCTCACGCATAATTATATCGTAGCGTCTTTCCTTCTCGTCCTCGTCAATCTGATCCTCGAAGGAGTACGCGGGAGTGTTCTCCTCGCGTGAATAGGTAAACGCGCCGAAGTGCTCAAATTTTGCTTCCTTGATAAACTCGCAAAGCTCGTTAAAGTCATCCTCGCTCTCACCGGGGAAGCCGACTATCGCGGTCGAACGGATAGCTATTCCCTCAATCTCGCGCAAGCGCCTTATCGCATCTCTTACGGTTTCTCCGTCGCCCTTGCGGTTCATTCTTTTAAGTATCTTGCTTGAGATATGCTGAATGGGAAGATCAATATATTTTACAAGCTTCGGATTGGTCTTGAATTCGTTTATAAGCTCAGGGGTGATCTTGTCGGGATAGCAGTAAAGAATCCTCAGCCAAGAAACATCGGTTTCGTTCGCTATGCGCGAAAGAAGCTCGGGAAGCTTGTATTCGCCGTAAAGATCTATTCCGTACGCCGTCGTGTCCTGACCGACAACGACTATCTCCTTGATGCCCATATCGGCAAGCTCACCGGCTTCCTTTACAAGCTCGTCCATAGGACGCGAACGGAACCGTCCTCTTATCTTAGGTATAGCGCAATAGGTGCAACAGTTATCACAGCCCTCGGATATCTTAAGATAAGCCATCGTTTCGCCTGTGGTTACTATTCTGTCACCGCCGAGAGCGACTGTGTTTTTATCGCCAAACTCGCTGAATTTTTCGCCTTTAGCGACACTCTCCACTGCCTTTACTATACTGTGAATGCTTCCGACGCCCAAAACCGCGTCAACCTCGGGCATCTCATTTATAACCTCGTCGCGATATCTTTCAGCAAGACAGCCGGTTACGACAATGCCCTTTAAATTTCCGTTTTCCTTGAGCCACGCAATATCAAGAATATTGTCGATCGACTCCTTTTTTGCGCTCTCTATAAAGGCGCAGGTGTTGATTATAACTATATCGGCTTCCGTCTCCTCAGGGGTTATGTCGTAGCCCGCCTCTAAAAGATGCGAAAGCATAACCTCCGTATCAAGCTGATTTTTCGGACAGCCGAGAGAAACAAAGCCTACTCTAATCGCCATTTTTTCCGTCCTCTACAAAGCGTCTTATTCCTTCCTTGATATCGTCAAAGGAGTATCCGAAATTCATAAGAGAATTTACCATCTTGCGCTTGCCCTCGGCATCCTGCGGAAGCGGATTATATTTGTGCGTTAAAATATAAGCGCAGTTTTCGGCAAAATCTATCTTTTCAAACGCTTCCTTGGCAAAGGCATCAACCGCCTCACGCTTGAAGCCCTTTTGAATAAGCTCGTTCTTTATCTTTATTCTTCCGAATTTCTTTTTAAGATACGTGTCAAGCAAAAGCCCCATTTGCTTGGGCTCATCAATATAGCCTCTGTGCTCCATATAAAGAGCAACATTTTCGCAAAGCTCCTGCTGGAAGCCCCTTTGACGAAGCTTTTGAACAAGCATCTTTTTGTTATTCTCGCCGTAGGAAAGAATGGTGAATGCCTGACGGCGCGCGTTATCAAAGAGCATCTCTGCTCTTATTTCAAGAAAATGCTCATCATCTATAACGTCTCCCTCGTTTATATCTATCCTTTCATATTGATTCTCGGAAACGAGCATCTCGAAATTTGTGCCCTGCGACGAGGTCACAAAGAAGGTATAGCCCTGCGGGGACGCCTTTATCTTTTCTACTTTGTAATAAATTTCTTTTTCCATATCTATTTATCAGTCTTCAATGTTAAGTGAATCGAAGTCAAAATCGTCTGTGTCTATTTTGAAGTCCTCAGGCGCTTCTGCCTCTCCGTTTGTGATCTTTTCCTTTATTTTTGCTTCAAGCTCGCTCATAAGAGCATCATCTGATTCGATATGAGCCTTCATCTTGTCCTTGCCCTGAATCTTCGTGCCTGCGTAGGTGAAGAACGAGCCACTCTTTTCGATAACACCCATCTCAATAGCCGCATCCACGATCTCGCCCGATTTTGAAATTCCCGAGCCGTAGAGGATATCAAACTCCGCCGTCTTGAAGGGGGGAGCGACCTTGTTTTTAACGACCTTCGCCTTTACACGGTTTCCGTATGCGTCACTGCCCGTTTTAAGAGTTTCGCTCTTTCTTATATCTATTCTTACGGACGCGTAGAATTTAAGCGCGTTTCCGCCCGTTGTCGTTTCGGGATTTCCGTACATTACTCCGATTTTTGAACGGAGCTGATTTATAAAGATGAGAATGCAGTTCGATTTTGCGATAGCTCCCGCAAGCTTGCGAAGCGCCTGCGACATAAGCCTTGCTTGAACACCCATATGTGAGTCGCCCATTCCGCCCTCTATCTCCGCCTCGGGCACGAGCGCCGCTACGGAGTCGATAACAATTATATCAACAGCTCCCGAATGGATAAGCGTTTCAGCTATTTCAAGAGCCTGCTCTCCGCTGTCGGGCTGAGATACCAAAAGATCGTCTATCTGTACTCCTATCGCCTTTGCGTACACAGGGTCAAGCGCGTGCTCCGCATCTATGAATGCGGCTGTTCCGCCCAGCTTCTGACTCTCCGCTATAGCGTGAAGCGCAATAGTCGTTTTACCCGAGCTTTCAGGACCGTATATCTCTATTATTCTGCCCTTGGGAAGTCCGCCGACTCCAAGCGCGATATCAAGTGTGAGCGAGCCTGTCGAAACTACGCTTATCTGCATCTTTGGCGCATCGCCAAGACGCATAATAGCCTCCTCGCCCCCGTCCTTCTTTATCTGCGCAATAGCGGTTTCAAGAGCCTTTTTCTTCTGCTCCGCGGTAAATTCCCCCGAAGCAGCTTCTTTTTTTGTATCCTTTTTCTTTGTTGCCATTTGAGTTCTCCTTCTGAAAAGCAGACCTTTTGCTTTCCAATGTCTTAATACGACGCGGAGTCAAGTCTCCATCCGCCGTAAAGCGTTTTGCCGTTTTCCTTGCCCTCGTAAACGAGGGTTATTCTTATCGTGTCGCCGTCTCTTGTCGTTATCTCGGCTACGATAAAGCTCCTTGAATTTTTGATTATTTTTGTCGTGCCGTATTCGTATTTCGGCAATTTCTCAACAGTGGGCTCTATTTTTTCATAGACGTAAAGATATCCGCTTCCGTCGGTTGAGCCGCCTCTTGCCGTGTAGCGAGCGTAATTTGTAACTCCAAGGCTCATCTTGCCCATAAACGCCATGTCTATTATATCGCTTGCATAACCCTTCGAAAAGATTTCGTAGGTCCTTTTCTCAAGAGCTTCCCTTGACTGATACGGGCTGTCTGCCGATACGGGAGAAAAATCGTCGCTTTCTATACCGTTATCGTCAAATGCAAGACCCTTTCCGAAATAGATCTCGTTAAGCTCCTGTGAATCGCTGACTATCTCCTTTACGATATCAAGCGCCTCGTCATTATTTACCCTCTTTCCGAAGATAAATACTCCGCCGATTATAAGCAATGTTGCCAAAAGAATAACCGCACACGCAATTATCGTTATTCTTATACTTTTCTTCTGCATAAATATTATTCCTCTGCAGAAGCATCAATTACTTCATTATCGTGTGTAACCTCATTACCCGACTCAGCTTCACCGATTTCAGCCTGCGGTTGCTCAACCGCTTCACCGTTGCTCGTCTCCGACGACGCGCCGGCAGCGAAGGTCATCTTTGCTACCTTAGCGTCCTCGTCTATTCTCATAACGCGAACACCCGACGCGCTTCTGTTGTATACGGGAACGTCTGTTACGGGAGTTCTGATAACGACACCCTCGTTAGTAATAGCGAGGATATCAAGCTCATCATCAACCGCGCCGATAGATGCAAGCCTTCCTGTTTTTTCGGTAAGATTATGAGCCTTAACGCCGAATATTCCGCGGTTTCTCGCCTCGAAATCACTGAATCTGCTTCTCTTTCCGAAGCCGTTTTCGGTAAGCGTGAGAAGCTCCTTATCCTCGTCAACGATAAGCGCTCCGCAAACCTCGTCGTCGCCTCTTAGCTCAATGCCTCTTACACCTCTTGCGGTTCTGCCCACGATATTTATCTTGTCCTCGTGGAAGCGAACGCCCTGTCCGTTTCTCGATGCGATAAGAATATCGCTCTCACCCTTCGTGTGACCTACGAAAATAAGCTCGTCGCCCTCGTCAAGATTTATAGCTATCTTTCCGCCCTTGCGCTGATACTCGTATTCCTTAACCGCTGTGCGCTTAATAACGCCGTTTTTGGTAACCATTACGAGATATTCGTTCTCCTCAAAGGAATCAAGCGCGATCATAGCAGTAACCTTCTCGCCCTTTTCAAGCTCGATTATGTTAATAAGGTTAGAGCCCTTAGCCGTTCTTGATGCCTCGGGAATTCTATATACCTTTCTTATAAAGATCTTGCCGTTATCGGTGAACATAAGAAGGTGAGAGTGGCTGTTTGCAACCAAAACGTTTTCAATAAAGTCCTCTTCCTTCGTGCCCATAGCCACAAGACCCTTTCCGCCGCGTCTTTGAGCAGAATATGTGTCAGCGGGCAAGCGCTTGATGTAGCCCGCGTTTGTAAGAGTGATAACGCAATCGTGTCTTTCGATAAGATCCTCTATATCAATTTCTTCCTCACTGTCAAGGATCTCCGTTCTTCTCTCGTCGGCGAAGCGACGCTTGATCTCAAGCATCTCGTCCTTGATAACGCCGTTTATTTTTTCCTTGCTTGAAAGAATCTCGTTAAGCTCAGCAATAGTTGCGAAAAGCTTTGCTATTCTGTCCTCGATCTTCTGTCTTTCAAGTCCCGAAAGACGGCCGAGCGTCATTTCAACGATAGCCTGAGCCTGCTCCTCGGAGAGTAAAAATCTTTCCTTGAGTCTTTCCTTAGCCACAGGCGTGCTTTCGGAGGCTCTGATTATAGAAATAACCTCGTCAATATTATCAATTGCCTTTTTGTAGCCCTCGTAAATATGGAGCTCTGCCTCTGCCTTAGCCTTCTCGAAGCGGCATCTTCTTTCGATTACCTCCTCCTGGAACACGATGTAGTGACGGAGCATATCCTTTAGTCCGAGCGTTTTCGGCTCTCCGTTTACGAGCGCAAGCATATTTACCGCGCAGGTGTCCTGAAGCTGTGTGTTTTTATAAAGCTGATTGAGTATTATTTGCGCATTTGCATCTCTTTTATACTCAACAACTATTCTCATACCGCCGCGTCCGCTTTCGTCGCGGATGTCGGTAATACCCTCTATTCTCTTGTCCTTAACAAGATCCGCCATACTCTTAACGAGCATAGATTTGTTTACCATATAGGGTATCTCGGTTATGATTATTCTCCTCTTATCCTCCTCGATCCTTGCCTTTGAGCGAACCTGAACTCTGCCTCTGCCCGTCGTGTAAGCATCGATTATTCCCTTTCTGCCGTAGATAGTCGCATAGGTCGGAAAATCGGGGCCCTTTATATATTCCATAAGCTCCTCAACCGTGCAGTCGGGATTGTCCATTAAGAATATAGTTCCGTCGATTACCTCGCCGAGATTGTGCGGGGGAACGTTCGTCGCCATACCAACCGCAATACCTACGCTTCCGTTTACCAAAAGATTCGGAAAGCGAGAAGGAAGCACCGTAGGCTCCTTTCTCGTATTATCGAAGTTTGGAACGAGATCTACTACGTCCTTTTCTATATCAGACATAAGCTCGTTTGCGAGCTTTGACATTCTTGCCTCTGTATAACGGTAAGCAGCAGCGCCGTCACCGTCTACGTTACCGAAGTTTCCGTGTCCCTCTACAAGCGGATAACGGAGCGAGAAGGGCTGAGCCATTCTTACCATAGTTCCGTATACGCTCTGGTCGCCGTGCGGATGGTATCTACCAAGCACGTTACCGACTGTGGTCGCGGATTTTCTGAACGGCTTATCCGACGTCAAATGATCCTCGTACATAGCGTACATTACTCGTCTTTGACCCGGCTTCATTCCGTCTCTTACGTCAGGGAGCGCACGGGATACTATAACGCTCATCGAATATTCCAAAAATGCCTCGGGCACTCTTGATTCGATATTTCTTCCGACGATCATCTGCTCGACGTTTTCGTAATCGAGATCGTCGTGATTATAATTTTTTTCACTCATCTTTGTCGCTCCTTAATTTTATATATCAAGATTTTTAACGAATTTAGCGTTCTTTTCGATAAATTCTCGTCTTGGATCTACCTTATCTCCCATAAGAAGTGAGAATATCTCATCACATCTTATAGCATCGCCTATCTCTACCTTTATAAGCGTTCTCTTTGACGGGTCCATTGTCGTTTCCCAAAGCTGCTCCTTGTCCATCTCTCCAAGACCCTTATATCTCTCTGCCTGTCCGCCGCCAAGCTCCAAAAATACCTTATCTCTTTCCTCGTCGGAGAATGCGTATCTTTCCTGCTTGCCCTTCGTTATCTTATAAAGCGGTGGCTTGGCAAGGAACACGTGTCCGTCCTCAATAAGCTGGCGCATATGACGGTAAAGAAATGTCAAAAGAAGAACCTGAATATGGCTTCCGTCAACGTCGGCATCCGCCATTATGATTATTTTTCCGTATCTTAATTTGTTTGCGTCAAATTCCTCGCCTATTCCGCAGCCAAGCGCCTGAATTATAGGAATCAACGATTCGTTTGAATATACCTTGTCAAGACGGCTCTTTTCTACGTTCAATACCTTTCCTCTCAAGGGAAGTATCGCCTGGAATCGGCTGTCGCGTCCGTCCTTCGCACTTCCGCCTGCGGAGTCTCCCTCTACCAAAAACAGCTCCGTATGCTCCATTCTTCTGTCCTGACAGTCAGCAAGCTTTCCGGGAAGCGATGAGCCCTCAAAAAGTCCCTTTCTTCTCGCAAGCTCTCTTGCCTTTCTTGCCGCCTCTCTCGCTCTTGATGCGGCGCAGGATTTATCTATTATTATCTTCGCTATATCGGGATTCTCCTCGTAAAACTCCGAAAGCTTCTCGCTTACGATTTGGTCTACGATAGTTCTTATCTCGCTGTTTCCGAGCTTTGCCTTGGTTTGGCTTTCAAACTGCGCATCGGGGAGCTTTACGGATACTACCGCCGTTATTCCCTCTCTTGTGTCCTCGCCCGAAAGCTTATCTCCGTCCTTTAAGAAGCCAAGCTTCTTTCCGTAATTGTTGGTTACCTTTCGGAGTCCTTCCTTAAAGCCTACCTCGTGCGTTCCGCCGTCTACGGTTGACATATTATTTGCAAAGGTTACGATGGTTTCCGTATACGTGTCGTTATATTGGAGCGCTACCTCTGCGGTGATATCGCCCTTCTCCGCCTTCATATATATTACCTCGTCGTGAATAAGTCCGCAGCCCTTATTCTTGTTTATATACTGTACGAACTGACGTATTCCGCCCTCGTGGCAAAGATCCTCTTCTCTGTATCCCTCGTACGTCGCGCCGTCCTCGCCCTCAAGCTCTACCTTTTCTCTTTCGTCGCGGAATACGATATTTATTCCCGCGTTCAAGAATGTTTGCTCTCTGAGTCTTGTAAGCAAGGTTTCATAATCGAAAACGGTTTCCTCGAATATCGTCGCATCGGGCTTGAAGCGTACGTACAAGCCGTGCTTTCCGTCAGGCGCATCACCGGCGCAAGCAAACGGACGTACAACCGCGCCCTTTTCAAATCTTTCGGTATACATTTTTCCGTCGTGGCAGTTTTCTACCTCAAGCCACTCGGAAAGCGCGTTTACTACCGATGCGCCAACTCCGTGAAGTCCGCCGGATATCTTATATCCGCCGCCGCCGAATTTTCCGCCTGCGTGAAGCACCAAAAATACTACCTCAAGGGTAGGTGTGCCCGTCTTTGCGTTTATTCCCGCAGGAACTCCTCGTCCGTTATCCTGCACGGACACGCTTCCGTCTTTGTGGAGGACTACCTCTATCTTATTACAGTAGCCTGCCATCGCTTCATCGATGGAGTTATCTACTATTTCGTACACGAGGTGATGCAAGCCTCTTATCGAGGTCGTTCCTATGTACATTCCGGGACGCTTTCTTACAGCCTCAAGCCCTTCAAGAACCTGAATCTGTTCGTCACCATATGCCTTTTCTACTTTATTTTCTTCCATATATTCCTCCTAAAGCTTCCGCAATCTTCATTTATACCTTTTCACTCTTCACTTTTCACTTCTTCGCCTCACCGTCGTGAGTAAATTTCAATTCAAAGTATCCTCACCGAAGTAATGGGTCAAGCGTCTGACGCTTGTTTTTCACTATTATTCTATCACAAAAAAGCGGACAAAACGGACCTTATATCTCGCTCCTTATGATGTTATCGTTGAAACGGTAAGCGCGGAAAGATAGATTTTTTTATCGCGCATAAGCACGAGCGATCTTGGAATATCAAGCCCGAATATCTCTACTCTGCCCTCTTTTTGCGCATTACTTAAATATCTTCTCGTATAAACCGATACCGTTGCCCCATCAAGATCCAATATAGCCTCAATGTCGCATTTGCGAACGGTTTTTCCGTTTCCTATGTGTATATACATTATTCCTCTCCGTCGCCCTCGTCCTCTGTGACGTCAGGCTCGGTATTCTCCTTTATATCCTCGCACACCTGTCCGTCCTTTATATAAATATAATTCGTTTCCGCGTTCTCGAAAACAAGCGGCTCGCACGAGGTAATTATCACCTGTCGGTTATTTATGTTTGATAAAACGTATTTTCTTCTGTTTATATCAAGCTCGCTCAAAACGTCGTCAAGCAGAAAAACGGGATATTCCGAGCAGCTCTCTCTGCTTATCTCACCCTCTGCCATCTTCATAGCCAACGCAAGTGAGCGCTGCTGTCCCTGGGATGCGTAAAATCTCGCGTCGCGTCCGTTTATCTCTATCTTTAAATCATCCTTGTGGATTCCGAAAAGCGTCGCGCCGTATTTTACCTCTCTGTCGTAATTCTCGCTTAAAAGCGTGTGATACTTGTTTTTTAAGCGTTCTCTGCTTTCAAAGTCTTCCTTATCAGCGCCCGTTTCGTAAGTGATTTTTGGTACTTCCTTGCCGTTTGTCATCTGAGAAAAAATCTCTCTTACCCAATAATCGAGCTTTCTTACGTACTCGCGCCTTACGTCTGCTATATCTGCGTTCAGCGAGGCAAGCTCCGAGGAATATATATCTATCATTGAGCGATACTGCTCTCTTTCCTCGTCACTCATCTTCAAAATCGCGTTTCTGTTCGCTAAAACGTTGTTATATCGCGACATCATCTTTATATATATCGGCTTCAGCTGAGATATCGCTACGTCAAGAAAATTCCTTCTCACCGATGCCGAATCGCTTACTATCCCAAGATGAGACGGACAGAACAGCACCGCGCGAAACTCCCCTATAATATCCGCGGTGCGCTCTGCCTTCACGCCGTTTTTATAAAATTTCTTCGGCGCGCTCTTTGATATCTCGACTCCGAGCGTGTTCTTTTCCTTTTTCTTCTCGTATTCTATCTTGGAATACGCCACGCTCTTGCCGAACTGTATTATTTCCTTATCCTTAAACGCGCGAAAGCTTTTTCCTCTTGCGAATATATATATTCCCTCAAGTATGTTCGTCTTTCCCTGCGCGTTCTCTCCGTATATCACGTTTACCGTGGGAGAAAATTCTATTCTCTCGCTCTCCGCGTTGCGAAACGAGGAAAGCTCACAGCTTTTTATTATCATCAGTTATTCATTCTTATAGGCATTACGAAATACGTATATTTTCCGTCATCTGTATTCTGCGGCTCTATAAGAACTCCCAAAAGCGGATTTTTAAACGACATTATCATATCGCAATCGTCGCATACCCTTAATGCGTCAAGCATAAATCTGCAGTTGAAGCCTATCACTATCGATGAATCGGGATCATCCTTCTCTATTGCTATCTCGTCGAACACGTTTCCGTTCGAGGATACGGTCGAAACAAGAAGCTTATCGTCTACGGTGAACTTAACGTACGAGCGTATGCTTCCCGCCAAGCGGTCCTCTACTATAAGCGAGCTTCTTTCAAGCGCGCCGAGCAGCTCGCCAGAGTTTAATTTTATTCTTACGCTATGTGAGGTCGGCAGCAATCTCGTATAATCGAAATACTGAGCGTCGATCGTCTTTGTATAGAGTGATACCTCGCCTATCTTGAACATGAGGTATCTTCTCATTATTCTTACCTCCATCATATCGTCCGTGTCCTTGGCAAGCTTCAAAAGATCGTTAAGCGTTTTGCCGGGAACTATGAATTTATGATTGAGCACGCTTCCGTCCTTGTTTCTGTTTTCAAGCTCTATTTCCTTCTCACACATAGCAAGTCGGTTACTGTCGCACGCAACTATCGTGAGCTTCGTATTGCTTACCTCAAAGTATGCGCCGTTGAATACGGGTCTGGAATCGTTTTGAGCTACTGAAAACGCTACTCTGTTTACAAACTTGCGGAACATCGCCTGTGATATATAAAATCCTCTTTCTCCGATTATTTCGGGAAGATCGGGAAAATCATCTCCGGGAAGCGCCTTTATTTCAAAGTAAGAATTAGGTCCTGATTCGATAGTAGCCTTGAAATTATCGTCGACCGTTACCTTTATGTCACCTGAGGGCATTACCTTGATTATCTGCAAAAATTTATTTGCGTTAAGTATTACGTTGCCTTCCTCGATTACCGTGCATTTTACGCCCGTTCTTATTCCCTTCTCAAGATCGAACGTTTCTATGGTACAGCTTCCGTCCTCTGTGCATATAAGATGTACTCCCTCTATGCTCGGCATCGTATTCTTTCCCGCTACCGTAAACATCGCCGGCATAAGTGCGTTAAGTATTATATCTTTATCGAATATTACTATCATTTTCATGTCCTCTTTTTATATCATTATATTTTCAAGGCGGTCAAGCGACCGCAAGCGAGTAGCCTTACTTTTGCTTGTGCATTTAAATTTTACAGACACACTTTCTTTTGAGGTCTCTTTTTACTTCACTGTCGTGAGTGAATATCAAACTAAAGTGACTGCACCGACATTCGCCCGCGGGTGCTTACCCGCCGTGGCGGAGTTGCCACTGACTTTATAGCCTTACTTTTGCTTGTATAATTAAAATTTATAAAATACCATTTCTATTGAGGTCTCTTTTCACTCTTGCTGTCCACTTGTTTTCAACACATGATTTTTCAAGACAAGCAAACGGCTTTGCGGTGATTTTTATGAGTTTTCCACTCTTGGTTTTCAACCTGTTGATAGAATGTTGATTTTGAAAAATCATTTTTTAATTCTTTTTAAATCTAACGCTCGAAAATTTTCCACTCGTTTTCAACGTCGGAAAAGTTAATAATTTTTCCCTATTAATCAAGCAGGCAAAAGCAGTTAAGAAAGTTTTCCACACCTTCGCTCATCCCCTACTGCTTTTACTGCTGCTTCTACTCGATATTTATTTATTTTTTAAAAAGAATTAGTAAGAAAACGGGGGAGCCCCCGTGGGCTGATAGCCTTACTTTATGTTGTTTTGTTAAAATTTTTAGACACACTTTCTATTGAGGTCTCTCTTATTTCACTGTCGTGAGTAAATTTTAAATCAAAGTAACCTCACCGAAGTTAGTCTCCGGCGACTCGCCGGATTATTGAAGGCTTCTTAAAAGATCGTTTATTTCATATGCGAAATTAGTATCGTTGTTCATTTCGTTTTTAACAACGCTTTCGCTTGAAACAATCGTTGTTCTGTCGCGGTTAAGAGCCTTACCTATTTGCGCCTGTGAAAGCGACGTTACCGTTCTTGCTATATAAACGCAAACGTGACGCGCCATAGCAATTTCCTTGTTTCTCTTTGACGAGAGAATGTCTTCTTTGGTTATATTGTATTTTTGAGATACCGCTGTGATTATCTCAGCCATTTTTTCGTTATCGGACTCCTTAACCTGAACGAATTCCTTAACAGAGTTGCGAACTCGCTCAAAATCAAGCCCTACGTCCTCTAAAAGCTGAAGCGCACCAAGCTTCTTTATAACTCCCTCAAGCTGACGGATCGAGGAATTTATGTTTTCCGCAAGATAAGTCAGCGATTGATTTGAAAGCGAAAGATTAAACTGCTGTGACTTTTGCTTCAGTATCGCCAAGCGAAGATCGTAATCGGGAAGCGAAATGTCAGCCAAGAGTCCCGATAAAAATCTTGTGCGGAGTCTTTCCTCAAGAGTTTTTATCTCATTCGGCGGACGGTCTGACGTAAGAATTATCTGCTTGTGCTCCTCGTATACCGCGTTGAAGGTATTAAAAAGCTCCTCTTGCGTAGAAATTCTTCCCGCAACGAAATGAATATCGTCGATAAGTAAAACGTCAACCTTTCTGTACTTGTCCCTAAATTGCCCCGTCGTCTTTTTTTGAATAGCGTCAATGAGCTGGTTCGTAAACTCCTCACCCTTGACGTAAATTATTTTCTTTTCGGGAAATCTTTTAGAAATCTGATTTGTTATAGCGTAAAGAAGATGAGTTTTACCTACGCCGCTCGGACCGTAAATGAAAAGAGGATTGTAAAGATTGCTCGCGATAACCTTCGGATCGTTGTAATTTTTATCGGCAACGGCTGTTGCAACCGCGTAAGCAAATTTATTTGACTCGCCAACGACGAAATTTTCAAATGTAAATTCCGTTTTGTAATTCGGGGGCATAATGATATCCTCGACCTCGTCGATGTCAGCCTCACCCTTCTCTATTTTTTCAAAAATTTCTACCTTCTTGTGAGAAAGATCGGCTTCCTTGTGCTCCGATGAATAAATAAGAACTCTCGGAGTAAAGCCCACGATCTGAGCTATGTTCTGAGCGATCTCATCGCGAAAGTTAGAAAGAATGATATCTCTTTTGATATCGGTTGTAGTTGAGAAAACCGCCTCGTCCTTCGTAAGAGAAATAAGCTTCATATCGCTGAACCAAAGGTTTACAGCAGTATCAGGCCTGTCCTTGCCGAGCAGAACGAGCATATATTCCCAAATAGAATCAAGATTATTAATATCCATAGATCTCCTGCCTCGCGTACGCGTGCGCGATAAAAAATATATCACAAAAATTTGTGAAAAAGCTTTGAGGCTGCAGAAGGCTTAAAAACGGGAGAAATCCGCCCCTCGCTTTTTACGAGGATGCGTATAAAATCCGAAAAAAAGCAATACTACGCCCACTATATACTATACTAATATAATTATACTATATAATAATAATAAAATCAAGTAATAAAACCAAAAAAAGCAAAATTTTTTCACCCGATAAAAAACTAAAAAATCAATGCAAAAAATGTGAAAAATTAAATACTCACCCCATAAATTTAGAGTTTTATTCACATAAATTTTACATTTTCCAAAAACAAAAAAGAGCCGAAGCTCTTTAATGTTTGAGTTTTGATATGATTTTTTTAATAGGCTTTCTTATAATATCCTTTTCGTAAGAGTTCATACCGATAAACCACATGGAAATACAGTAAATTACCGAATAAATTATTATAGCTCCAAAGAGATACCATATATTATAAAGGTCTACAAAATAATTTAAAATAATTCCCGCGCCGATCGGTAAAATAAGTCCAAGCGATATTCTTAAAATATTTTTCCAAAATGCTATTATATCTATGTTGCACCTTTTGTGATAATAGATGTTCATTACAAGACCATTTGCTAATAAAAAAGAAATAGCGGTTCCGATAGCAGCTCCGACAGCTCCGTATTTTTGACACATAAAAATACTTAATATCAAATTAAAAACAGCCATTATAAGATAAACTATAGATCTGAATTTATGTTTATTTTGCGCTCTTTGAATTTCAATACCGAGATTTTGAATAAGATCTATAGATCCTGTTAATATCAAAAATAAAGCTACATAGTAAGAAACGCCGTATCCATCGCCTGCCCAATAATAAATAAACGGTTTACCGAAAAATACAAACCCTGATGCAATAAGAGCAAGAATTAAAAATTGTATTCTGCCTACCTTTATAAAATATGAAGTAAATACACTTTTTTGTTCTTGAATATTTTCTTGCGTAGATATCATAGTTCTATGCATTTTAGGAATAAATACTCCTGATATAGATGTAGAAAACATCATATAATATAAATATAAAGAAAATCCGGCAGAATATAAGGAAACTTCAAATGTACCTTTTAATCTTCCAAGTAAAAACTTATCTATATTTAAATTTATTTGATCTACGATTATTTGTATTGCAATAAATGATGTATAAATAAAAATGCTTTTAAAAATTCCTTTTTCAAATCCGTGAAAAATAAATTTTTGCTTTAATTTAAATTTTACATAAATAAAATATACTGTATCTGTAATAAGAGAAACTCCAAGCGTGACGCTTACAACTGCTATAGATCTGAATCCCATTAAAAGAATAGGAATAGTGACCAAAGGACCGACAACTGTTTTAAGCATCCCTAAAAGTCTTAAAACTATGTAATTTTCGTGAGTAGAAATTATACTTGAAAACGTACCCATAGGAAAAGAAATAGCAAGATTAATAGTTAAAAGAAGCATTAAAACTCTTGCAATCTCATATTCCTGAGTGGTAAGACCCTCATCAAAAACAAGCTCTAAATTAAAGGTCATAAAAAGTCCGCATATAAGAGCTATAATACCGAGAACGGAAAGAATTAAAAGAAAAAGACCGTTTAATTTGTATATTGATTCTTTATTGTTTTCTTCATTATATTTAGTATAATATCTTACGTAACCTGCATTAAATCCAAGATTTAATACGGATAGCATAGTAATAGTGGAAGCAACGGTATTATAAAGACCGTATTCGCTATCACCCAAAAGTCTTATCATAATAGGTGTATATACAATTCCTATTATAATATTAAGAGCCATTTGAATATATGAAAGCGAAGCTCCCCATTTTCGTTGATTTGTTTTAGTTATCATTTTATTAACCGAATATCCTTGTTTTTGCTATGAACCAGATAATAAAAAATTTAATTTTAGCTTTTGGTTTTAAAATTTTAATTCCGGAAAACAGCTTAAAATATTTATAAAGCTCGCTTTTTCTTATTTCCTTTAAATTTTTCTTGTAATCAGGATTTGATTTTCTGAATTTTATTTCGTTTGAAAAAAGATAATAGCAAAGCAGCGACTTATATCTTTTAAGTATCTTATTAAACGATTTATTATCTATTTTTGAAAATAAGCTTGTAAGCTCAATACTTAGATTACCTTGGCTTTTTAAAAAGTTATTTTTATATGATGTTGATGCGGATATATTAGTTATTCTGTAAAAATACAAAATTTCATTTGTAAAGCTTATACTTTGGGAGTTATAAATTGTATTTACAACAAATAAAAGATCCTCGCTTATTTTTATATTTTCATCAAATCTTAAATTTTTAATTGAAGCTTTTTTGAATAAAGTTCTGCAAGCGCTACCGAAAATATTATTTTTTAAATAAAAATATCTTTTGAAAAATTTTAAAAAGTTACTGTCTTTAAAATCTATATTTATTTTTTTGGGAAAGATCTCATTAAATATAATAAATGAAGAATGTGTGTATTTAGCAAAACAGCAAATTGATATGTCGGTATCGTTTTCTTTTGATGTAGAATATAAAACTTCCAAATATCTTTTATCAACAAAATCATCCGAGTCGATAAAGGTAATGTATTCCCCGCTTGCATTATCAAGACCAATGTTTCTTGCAGATGAAACACCGCCGTTTTCCTTATGGATAACCTTTATTCTGCTATCCTTTTCGGCGAATTCGTCGCACATCTTACCGCTATTATCGGGAGAGCCGTCGTCAACTAAGATAAGCTCGAAATTTTTATAGGTTTGATTTAATATGCTTTCAACACATTCGGGAAGATATTTTTCAACCTTGTAAACGGGAACTATTATACTTATAAGATCCATTTTTTCTCCTTAATTCCAGAAAAATTTATAGGGACATAAAGTATTCCAATCAGGCCTTATAATAAGTGTTACAACAAAATATAATACCATTATAAATCCTATTAAGAAAACGAATATTTTTTTGTAAGGTAATCTTCCTCTATATATTGCATTAGGCAATTCAACAATACATATTAAAAGAAAATAGTTTGTTGCGCGCGAAAATAAGCTTAAGCTAAAACCAAAGCATGTGGTTAAAAACAAAATTACAAAATTAGATAAAGCTAAACAATTTTGCTTTTGAGATTTTTTGTATGATAAATATACTAAAATATAAAAAACAATATTTCTTAAGCAGTAATAAGTAATTCCAAGCCAACCGTCTGTTATAATTTCGTTTTCATAATAACCGGCATAAAACGGAAGTATAGCAGAAAGAATATCGTCCATAAATCCGGCAAGAGAAAAAATAATAAGTATAGCGGACAATGGAATAATTATGATTGGCTTCTTAGGAATAATTTTGTGTAATAACAGAAACAAAGCAATTAATGCAGAGGTGTGAAATGTGGCTGCAAATAATATAATTAAAAAAGCGAGGATATTTTTATTGTTTTTAATAGCTTGATATGCATACAGTATAATAACCATTGCAATAGCTTGTCTGAGACCTGTAGCGAAAAAGCCGTAAGCAATAGGAAAAACCAATACTGTTGAAAAAACAATGTTATCAGAATATTTATAAATATATATTCCTGTTGCTAAATAACAGATTGTAGCAATTACTCCTAAGAAAAAGTAAGGATTCGGGTTTATTTTAGATATAATTAAAGTTAAAATTTGATATCCGATTTCAAAGCGGGAATTGAAAGATATTTTACCATAATAAGACATAGCTTTAAAATGGTTAAAATATTGTATAGTATCACTTCCTATATATTCAGAACGAAAAGCAGTTAAAAACCATAGCAAAAGCATTACAAAAAGGAAAAAAGCAATTTGAGAATGAGTATGCTTATATTCTTTTGGTAATGTTGAATTTTCAAAGGTTTTATAAGAAATTTTTCTTTTTGTAAGTAGCTCCAAACATAATACAGCTATTAGAAAAATTGAAATACTAATATAAAGTCCCATTTTTTCTCCGTTAATTTTCCGCTATTTTTTTATACCTTGAGACAGCGTCCTTGCTGACGCTTTCCCAAAGAAAATTTTCTTCTATGAGCTTTTTGGCGTTTTCGGATAGCTTTGGCAGCTTATCCTTTTCTAAAACCGCCTTTTCTATTGCCTCTGCAATTGAGCTTGAGTCTGTTTTACAATGATATCCCGCTTCGTATTTTCCTACTATTGAGCCGAGTGTCGTCGTATCCGTTATTAAAACCGGTATTCCGTAGCTCATAGCTTCTAATATTCCCATTGGCATCGCCTCGGTTCGCGAGCATTGAATAAATATATCCGTATTCCATAATACGGCTTTCTTTTCTTCATCAATTACAGGACCGTTTAACGTCACGATATCGGAAATATTGTATTCCGATATTTTTTGTTTTATTTCGTTAATGTAACCGATATAATATTCGGTATGAGGCCCGTACATATTTAAAATACAGTTATTTTTTCTTAAAATATCAGCCTTTTTTCTTACCGCGTCAAGCAAAAGATCAAGACCTTTTATATAATAATCATATCTTCCGATAAACGAAAGCACGGTCTTATCGTCGTTGAAGCTTGATTTTTGCTCGCTCGGCATATGAATACCGTTTGTTGAAACGAAGCAAGGAAGCTTTTTATATGCTCTTTCCATTTCGCTCTCGGAAAGATACTGTATTGCGCGAGCGCCTTTGATGAATTTGTTAAAGAAAACAAGATTCCCTAAGATCTTTTTAAGACGCTTGATATTTTGCGCTTCTTTAGTCAGGCTTCCGTGCGGAACGATAACGTAAGGAATCCCCGCCCTGCGAGCCTGCTTTGCGATACCCAAAAATTTAGGATAATAAACCTGATGAAAAATAATGATATCAGGCTTATTAAAGGGCGCAGGCAGCGAGGAAAGCTTAAAATTTTCGGTGTAATCAAGCTGATTGTCTATCCCCGGAATTTTCGTGTTGGTTATGTTCACACATCCAACCGTTTCTTTTGTCTGCTGAATTTTAATGTGTTCGGGAATAATAACATCAGCACCGGCAATTTTTCTGTTAAGCGAACGGAATATATGTAAAATTATCATTATTTGCTCCATTGTTTAAATAAAAGGTTTTGATAGATCACAATCAATAAAATCATGATGAGATACTCTTTTTTCTTTTGGTGGAAGCTTTCTCCAATCTCCGTAAACAGAGGTTAAATATTCATTTGCATTTTCTACTCCGTAAACATCTAATCCTTCAAATTTATAAATGGTGGGCTTACCTATAACATCTTTATTTATGATCTCTTTAAAGCCATACGCTCCAAAAAAAGTTCCGCATAGAGAACTGTTATCATAGTTATATGTTTTGGATATGTATGAAAGATTTTTAAGGATTTTTTTTTTATTCAAAATAAAACCCGGAATAAGTCTTGCACAAACAACAGCTGCATTTTTCAAAAAACTGCGTCCTTTTCGTATTCCTGTTGTTCTTGTAAGAAGAAGATTATGCTTTCTCTTTACTTTAGAATAAATTTGTTTACTCTCATTTTCGGTAGATCCCATTCCATCAAGAGGAAAAATATCAATATAAATTCCTCTTTTTATCTTACATTTTGTATTTTCTATTAACGTTGTAGTTGTATCGTATAACTTTGAAATTGGATAGAAGAAGTCTTTCGAATCCGAATTCGGTGTTTCTAATATATACTTATCTTGCTTTCCAACTAAAATTTGCTCTAATTTTTCATAATCTTCTCTTGGCATACCGACGTCTATATCATCGTCCCAAGGAATAAAGCCCTCATGTCTTGCGGCACCAAGCATCGTACCTGCAAGCATATAATATTTTAAATTATTTTTAACGCAAAAATCATGAAACCATTTAAACATTTCAAGCAATTTGCTTTTTAATTCTGGAGAGCTGAATTTCATTTTACTTCCTCATTTTATGTTGTTTTCTTTCTAAGAAGCTTTTTATACATAAGGGCGCGCAGCTTATTTGGCAGAAGGACGTAGCCGATAAAGCGAACCGTTTTGAGCTTTGTGTATTTTATGAAGCCTATCATTTTGTTTTGCTTCATGAATTTGAGCAGTCGTTTACAGCTCTTATAATATTTCATTCCGCCGCGGCGCGCTGACATCGTGCCGACACGCACATTTACCAAAACATCGTCTATATTTGCAAATTTGCATCCCGCAAGATACATTCTTATCCACAAATACCAGTCCTCAAAAAGATAAAAATCCTGATAATTTCCCGCCCTCATAACGGAGTCCCTTTTGAACATTACCGTTACGTGATTTAACGGACTTCTGCTTTTTAAAAGCTCGACTATCTCACCGTGTGCTTTTGGCAATACTCTGTAATCCGTTATCACGGAGGGATCATTGTTAAATTCGGAAATCGTTCCGCTGACGATATCTATATCGGGATTTTCCTTCAAAAATTTGATCTGCTTTTCAAAGCGGTCGGGCAAGCAGATATCGTCGGAATCCATTCTTGCGGCTATACTGTTTCTCGCTGTCTCGCAGCCAATGCGAAGCGCGTTACCGAGTCCGCCGTTTTGCTCAAGCGGAATATATGTAAAGATCTCGGGATATTTTACGAGGTATTCGTCGATTGCGCCTTGAAGCTCGGCGGGAACCTCTCCGTCGCGAACAAGAACGATCTCGTCGGGCATAAGCGTCTGACAAAGAAGCGAATCCATAGCCTCCTTAAACGCCGACGGCGAATCGTTTTTATATACGCTTGTCAAAACTGAAAATTTCATTTAATAACGTCCTTTAATTTATTTTGCGCCTTTATGCGAGAATATAACGAAAACGGTTTTGAAAAGAATCTTTATATCAAGCCAAAGAGAACGCTTTTTTATGTATTCAACGTCGTAAACTACCTTTTCCTCGGGAAAAAGATCGTATCCTCCGCTGACCTGAGCAAGACCTGTAAATCCGGGCTTAACCTTAAGTCGCTCGCTGAAGCCGTGAATATGCTTTTCAAATTCATTATAAAAGATCTCTCTTTCGGGTCTTGGGCCGACAAGTGACATTTTACCCGTAAAGCAAGCCCAGAACTGAGGTATTTCGTCAAGCCTTGTTTTTCTTAAAAATCTTCCTATTTTGGTTATTCTGGGGTCATTATCTCCGTCAGACCATTGAGCGCCGTACTTCTCTGCGTCGACCTTCATGGAACGGAATTTTACGAGATTGAATTTTTTTCCCTTGTATCCGAGACGCTCCTGAGAATAAAAAACAGGACCGCCGTCAGAGGCTTTGATTATTATTGCAATGATAAGCATAGGAATAGCGCAAAGAATAAGGGCAATAAGAGATGCAAAAATATCTATGCATCTTTTGAAAAAAGCAAAGATAGGCTTTTTCTTTACGGTTACGCTTTCTATGTAATAATGCTCATCGTCGGCATAGTCGTGCGGGAGCTTTATTTTAGGTCTTTCAGTTACTGTTTGGCTTTCGGTTGCGGTTAAAATTTCTTCCGATGCAGCAGCTTCAGTCACTATATTTTCGGTAGCTGTAGGCATTTTGTGCTCCTTTGTGTGTGAATTTGAATGATCGCGTGCGTGTGCGCGAGAAAATACTATTTTATATTATACTATAAAATATAAGGGCTTGTCAAGGCATAACGGAAAAATGATGATTTTGCGCGAAAGAAAAAGATTGATTTTTTAAAGGATATATGATAACATAAAGATGAAGAAATATTTTTAGGAGGACTTATGAAATTGTTTAAACGACACACCTTGGCACTTTTTCTTGCCTTAGTAATGCTTTTTTTGCCGATACTCGTATCGTGCGGCCAGGACGAGCCTGCCGAGGAAAGCTCGCAAACGAGCATTGAAATAATCGACACATCTACACTTGATGAGTCAAGCGACGAAGAAACCGTGCAGGAAAGCACAAAGGAGGAAAGCAGTATGCCCGAGGAAACCACTACCGAAGAAACAACAAGCGAAGAAACAACGACCGAGGAAAGCTCAAGCGAGGACGTTGAGCCCATTGATCCGCTTGAGGCTGAGATAAACGCTCTGCTCGAAACGAAGCATCGCCTTACCTTTAACGAGGACGGCTCGTTCAGAGTTCTTATCCTTGCCGATACACATCTTGACGCATCGGGCGACCCCGCTAAGGTAAAGCAGGTGCGCGAAAGAATAACGGCTCTCGTTGATAAAACAGATCCCAATCTTGTAATATTCACAGGCGATAATATAATCGGCTCTGCAAACTCTGCGGAAACAAGACTTAATATCTTGCATCTTGTTAAATACATAGAGGAGCAAAAGATTCCGTGGTGTCACGTGTACGGAAATCACGACCACGAGGGCGGATACCCCAACGTTCTTCAGCAAAACGTTTACGAAAGCTTTGAATATTGCATTTCAAAGATAGGACCTGATATTTCGGGTGTCGGAAACTACGTTCACGCGGTTTATAAGGATGACGGCTCAATAGGCGCGGTTATCTACTGTCTTGATTCCGGCTCTTACGATAACGTAAACGGCGGATACGCTTATATCAAGGACGATCAGATAGCTTGGTACAAGGAAACATCCGAAAAGCTTCAGGAATATAACGGCGGTGAGGTTATTCCTGCGCTCATGGCGTTCCATATTCCTCTTACGGAAAATAATTATGCTCACCAAAACAGAGATAACAAGGATATAGTCAGCGAATATACGGGCTCGCTTAACGAGGGTATTTGCTGCTCGAAAACAGATACCGATTTCTTTGAAACTATAGTCGAGCGCGGAGATGTAAAGGCTATCGTAACAGGTCACGACCACGTGAACGATTATATGTATAAGCTTCAGGGAATAAAGCTCTGCGCTTCCCCGAATATAAGCGACCTTACGTATTTTAATTCGGACGTTCAGGGCGCAAGAGTGTTTGATCTTAATCCCGAAACGATAAACGATATTCCAACCTACGTTGAGTATCTTATCGAAAGAGTTAACCCCGACGATTACGATGCGTTTGAAAACGACGTTAAGCTTGAGATCTCCGACGAAAAAATTATCAATTCCGTAAAGACAGGCTATAACAGCGGCGGACTTGACGGAACGGTTACTGTCGGCGTCGTTGACGGCAAGGGCGCTGAGGCTTCAAGGGCTATTCAGATCTTAAGAAGCCAAACGGGCAATTTCGAGGTCAAGGTGGAGCTTGACAAATTCGGAAAGCTCGGCGAAAACAAATACGTTATCGTATGGATGGATCTTTCAAGCGTGGAATTCAGAAAGGCTTGTATAGGTCTTATCTCCAACGACGGAAAATCAAGCTCATACAGAACCGACGATAAGGACACACCTACTCCGTTCTATTATCTTGCGGACGGCGCTGATACCTGGCAGACACTCAGCCACGGCTACGACGGATGCTTCGGTACGGGTGACGGCGGATCTCAGGGAATGTTCGGAAAGAAGGGATATTTCGCGTTCCCTGTTGAAAATCTTCTCCAAGGAACGAAGTCAATAAGCTCTGATACGCTCATAACAGGCTTCTATCTTTATGCGGATATAAGCTCCGCGCAGTATGCAAACGTAGCGTTCTATCTTGACGATATCGCACTTTGTGAGGATTATACGGCATATTTGAATAAATAAAAAAGAGAGCAAGCAGAAAAGAGTTGTACTTTAAGGACGGTTTTTAACAGAATAAGTTACCTGCCGCAGTAAAAGGACAGAGAGTGTTTATGCGCTCTCTGTCCTCTTTGTTTACCTATCGGGCGGTTAGCCGTCACCTCACTTGTCATTTTTCTCGGCAAGCACCGATTTGATTAAAAACAACGATAATTTGTCAAATCATCAAGCTTATTGACAAATCGGCAAAAATGTGGTACAATATATACGCTACACAAATTGCATATATTTAACCAACGAAGGGAAAATACTTTTGGTAAAAAGTGTTTTCTCCTTTTTCTCATACCTTCGTTGGGAGAGCATTTGTGTGGCAACAAACTAAGGGGATGCATTTTTTCGGTGCGTTCCTTCTGGGACGCACTTTTTTATATGATGATAGGGGGAATGTATGAACAGCGATATTTTGTCAAATTCTCAAGCTTATTGACAAATCGGTATAAACGTGGTAAAATATATTCGTCACACGAATTGAATATTTTTGTCCCCAAAACGGGAAAATACTTTGGTAAAAAGTGTTTTCTCTCTTTTCTCATTCCGTTATTGGGGAGCAATTCGTGTGACAACAATTGAGGGGGAAGGCATTTTTTCGGTGCGTTCCTTCTGGGACGCACTTTTTTATATGATGATAGGGGGCATATATGAACAGCGATGTTTTGTCAAATTCTCAAGCTTATTGACAAATCGGCAAAAATGTGGTACAATATATACGCTACACAAATTGCATATATTTAACCGTTGAAGGGAAAATACTTTGGTAAAAAGTGTTTTCTCTCTTTCCTCATACCTTCAACGGTCGAGCGTTTGTGTGGCAACAATGAGAGGGATGCATTTTTTCGGTGCGTTCCTTTTGGGACGCACTTTTTTATATGATGATAGGGGGCATATATGAACAGCGATATTTTGTCAAATTCTCAAGCTTTATTGACAAATCGCTATAAACATGGTAAAATATATTCGTCACACAATCTGATATTTTTTCGTGTTAGCGGGAAACTAACCTTGGTAAAAGGTGTTTCCTTTTTCCTCATGCCCACTAACATCGGCGAGAGATTGTGTGACAACAATGAAGGAACACTTTTTCGGTGCGTTCCTTCTGGGGCGCACTTTTTTATGATGATAGGGGGTATATATGAAGAATGATATTCCAAAAAAGATAATAGATATTACCGGCGTAGAGCTCACGCCTTGCGAGCCTGATGTTTGTCTTGGCAACGGAGAGCACGGCTTTGAGTGTTGTTGCGATGAGTGCGACTACTATTTGCTTTGTTTCCCGGAATTTGATCCCAAAAGCAAAAAAAATAATAAAACAAAAACCCCACATACTCTACTATGACAAAAGTAACGCAAGGGCATTTTTGACATTAGCATATTAAAATTTCTTTTGCTTACCTCTCGGGGAATATAAAAAAGAGAGAGCAAACGGTATCCGTTTGCTCTCCTTTTTAGCTTGGAATTTTATGCTTTTTCATCCGATAATATAGTCGTAACAGCTTCCTGTATTGCATCTGTAATATACAAAAGACCGGATAATTTGTCCTTTGACTCTAAATCGGATTCGTTGATTTTAAAAGAAATCTCCGAAAATGCACTCTTTATAATATCGGCTTTTCTTTCTTCATCGCTTTTTTTGAGATCATCATACATTTTTACGTAAAACGCAAGCATATCCTTCAAGTTTTGCTCGCGCATCGCAAACACATCACAAACCTTTGAAACCTGTTCGCTCCCCGTATCGTCCTCGGCGGAGTAAACACCGTCTATTGCGTCGCCTAATCTGTGTAAAGAATTATAAGAGTTATCGGTGATTTGCTTTTGTAATGCAACTATTTGCTCAAAAATTTCTCTTTCGGTTAATTTATTTTCCATTTTATTATCCTCCAAAAATTCCTTTGGCGGACACGCAAGGCATATTGTATTTTCATTTATGAAGCGTGCCCTGCCATTTTTCACAAGACCCTTTGCCCTTTTTAAATAGGTAGCCTCATATTTGTTTCCTTGCTCGTCAATAACAATAATGTTTTTTTCGATGGGTGTCGCCCCCTTGCATTGATTTGCGTTTTTGAATTTTCGTTTTTTGTTATGGGTTTCTTCCCCGAATTCATATTCGACTATATTATAACATACGTCGGAAATAATGTCAATAAATTTAAAAAAACTATTGACACGCAAAAAAATTTATGATATCATAATCAAGCAGACAATTAAATATGCAGGAATAAATCGACATAGTCGATGAACCGCGAAGCGAATTTGAAAATAAGATTTTCAAAGCCACTTCTCCGTAGCCTGCACATTTAGTTGTGATAAACCACAACAAAATATGCAGGAATAGATCGACATAAGTCGATGAACCGCGAAGCGAATTTGAAAATAAAATTTTCAAAGCCACTTCTCCGTAGCCTGCACATTTAGTTGTGATAAACCACAACAAAATATGCAGGAATATCGAAGCGGTCACAACGAGGCGGTCTTGAAATTTGTACTCGTTATTGGAACGTTTATCCCCGAAAACCCTTGATTTATAAGGGATTTTTGGACTTTTACAACTGAATATTTTTGTTTGTTCTCTCCTGTTGT
>JAGAPG010000023.1 GCA_017623355.1 Clostridia bacterium | reverse complement strand
CTCTTGAGTGATAAGGACATAACAACAAAGCAAGTAAAAATAGATGATACCAAGAAAGGACGCAAATAATGAGAAACAACAAAAAGAAAAAGCTTAAAATAAATGGCGTTAGAATTATGTGCTGGATACTCGCAGGACTTATGCTTGTAGGTGCAGTAACAATACTCATTTCATCGCTTCTTTCATAAAAAACACGAAAAAGCCTTCTCTTTAAAAGAGAGGGCTTTTGAATTAAAATATGAAAAAGAAAAAAGTTTTAAAAAATTCAAAAAAGGTATTGACAAACCCCTTTTCTTTTAGTATAATACATAGGCAAGGTAAATAAACCTGCTCAAATTTGCGAGAGTGGCGGAACTGGTAGACGCGCACGTTTGAGGGGCGTGTGTCTTGCACATACGGGTTCAAGTCCCGTTTCTCGCACCAATCGACAAGCTTCGGCTTGTCGATTTTTTTATTATATTTATATTTGGACTTGAAGATTTTGTAGATATATGTTAAAATAATAAAAAAGTTTTTAAGGTGGACATTTAAATGGATAAAGAGCAATGCATTAAGGATTATAATAAGAAAATAAAGCGTATAATTATTTCTGAAGAGGAAATAAAGGAAGCCATAAAGCAGGCCGGAGAAAAAATAAGCGCATCATATGACGGACGTCCAATCTTGCTTGTTAGCATATTGAAAGGCTCGTTTGTATTTTTAGCCGATATTTGTCGCGCTATCAGCGTGCCTTGCGAGATTGGCTTTATGTGTGCTAAAAGCTATTATGAGGGTACTGTATCGAGTGGTATCGTCAGAATCACTATGGATCTTGACAGAGATATTTCTAAATATCATGTTATAATAATTGAGGATATTGTTGATACGGGCAGAACCTTGAATGATATAGTTAAGCTTTTAAAGTCGAGAAATCCACTTTCTTTAAAGGTAGTAACCTTGCTTGATAAGCCCGATCGCCGTTTGGTCGATTTTAAAGCCGATATGGCGCTCTTTACAATTCCCGATTTCTTTGTTATCGGATATGGACTCGATTGTGCTGAAAACTATAGGAATCTGCCGTATATAGCGGAATATGATACTGAGGTTGATTGATTTGCGTTTTGTGGCACTATGTGTCTGTCGTTTGCGTAAAGAGTTGTGTTTTTAAGGAGAATTTATGAAGGTTTTATATTGCTCTAATACAGGATTTTCAAAGCGTTATGCAGAGCTTATTGCGAATGAAATCGGTGGGGAATGTGTCGATATTTCCTTAAAAAGTCGTGTTAGCAAGAAAGAAGAAATCGTTTTTGTCGGTTGGATATTTGCAAATAAGATAAAAAAGCTCTCTAAGCTCAAAAAATACAACGTAAAATGCGTTCTTGCCGTAGGAATGACTCCCGATAGAGAAACTATTATGAAGTATCTGTTAGAAGCAAACAAAAAGGATCTTGTCGGAAGAAGGCTTTTTTATGCCCTTGGCGGACTTGATATGACAAAGCAACGAGGATTTAACAAAATGCTTCTTAAAATGGTGTCGAAAAAGGTAATAAGCGAGAATAAGTACGATGATAGACAAATGATGGAAATATTTAAAAACGGCGGAGATTTTGTATCGAAAGAGAACGTTTCGGAGCTTTTGGAATACTTGAAAAATTAAAGCGGGAAATTCCCCGCTTTTATTTTATAATTTAATATAAATCGCTTGAATATTCTATTAAAATATGATAAAATTATATAAATATTTATTTTTAAGGACAGGAAATGAACGATAATACAAATTTCGTCACTCCGCACGAGATGGCAATACAGGCTGAATATACTCAAAAAGTGCGTGAAATGATAAAAGATAAGGAACTTAAAACATTTGTATATACGCTCGGATGTCAGCAAAACGAAGCGGATAGCGAAAGGATACGCGGTATCTTTCTTTCAATGGGATATACCCTTACAGATGACGAGACCGTAGCCGATCTTATAATGGTAAATACCTGCGCTATACGTGAGCACGCGGAGAAAAGAGCACTTTCGGTTATAGGAAGATATAAGCATAATAAGGCGCGGAACCCCAACACAGTTATCGGTGTTTGCGGATGTATGCCTGCTCAGGAGCATAGGGCTGAGCAGCTCAAGCATTCTTATCATTATGTTGATTTCGTTTTTGGCACAGGCTCGCTTCATAAAATTCCCGAATATGTGTATAACGCCTTGAATAAGGGCAAGCGTATATTTGTTAAGGAGAATGAAAAGCCGAGTATAGCCGAGGGTGTGCCTGTTGTTCGCGAAAGCGGATTTAAGGCTTGGGTAAGCATAATGTATGGCTGTAATAATTTTTGCACATACTGCATTGTTCCGTATGTAAGAGGCAGAGAGCGCAGTCGTAAAATTGAAGACGTTTTAAACGAGGTAAGAGAGCTTGTAAAGGATGGATATAAGGACATAACGCTTCTTGGTCAAAACGTAAACTCTTACGGCAAGGATCTTGAAGGTAAGCCGACTATTGCGGATCTTCTTAAAGAAATATCGAAAATTGAGGGCGATTTTTGGATACATCTTATGACGAGCCATCCTAAAGATGCTTCAAGTGAATTAATAGATGCTATTTCAAAGAGCAACAAGATAGCAAATCATTTTCACCTTCCTCTTCAGTCCGGTTCTGATAATGTTTTGAAACGAATGAACAGGCATTACGATAAGGAAAAATATCTATCTATCGTTAAGGAGCTCAAGGAGAAAAACGAGGGTATCGTATTTACTACCGATATAATCGTAGGCTTTCCGGGAGAGAGTGACGAGGATTTTGAAAAAACTATAGATATAGTTAAAAGCGTAGAGTATGATTCAATATATACATTTCAGTTTTCACCGAGAAAGGGTACGGTTGCTTATTCAATGGAGAATCAGATATCCGATGATGTGAAAAAAGCAAGATTTGAAAGATTGAACGATGTACAAAACGAAATATCAAAAGCAAAAAACGAGGCTATGATCGGAAAAACCGTTAAGGTGCTCGTAGAGGGAAAAAGTAAAAATAATGAAAATATATATTCCTCTCGTACAGAGGGAAATAAGATAGTCCATTTTGAATCCGACAAGGATTATACAGGACAGTTTATAAATATAAAAATCATTCGTGCAGACACATTTGCACTGTACGGTGAAATATAAATAAAGGAGATACAAATATGGAAAAAATCATGAAGCTTGCTGCAGAGCTTGGTCAAGAAATCAAAAAAGCACCCTGTATCGTGAAAATGAATGAGGCAAAGGACAAGTACGATAAGGATGAGGAGCTCCAAAAGTTGATGCTCGAATACAACACTCAGCAGATCGCTCTTGCAGAAGAGTACAAAAAGGATCCTGTTGATCAAAAGGTTATCGAGGCTATCGAAAACCGTTTGAACGATATCGTTGCAGCAGTTATGGAAAGCCCTGCTTTTATTGAGCTCAACGCAGTTCAGCAGGAAGTAAACGAGCTTATGAATGCTGTAAACGGCGAGATCGAATTTCAAATCACAGGTCAACGCCCCTGCACACACGATTGCAGCAGCTGTGGCTCTGATTGCGGACACCATCACTAATTAAAAGAAACGGAGATAGAACAGTATGACATCAATGATGCAACAATACCTTGATATAAAAAATCAGTATAAGGATTTTATACTGTTTTATCGTCTTGGTGACTTTTATGAAATGTTCTTTGACGATGCAATAAAAGCATCGAGAGAGCTTGAGCTTACTCTTACAGGCAGAGATTGTGGTGAGGAAGAGAGAGCGCCTATGTGCGGTATTCCTTACCACAGCTGCGAGGGCTATATAGGTAAGCTTATATCCAAGGGCTACAAGGTAGCAATATGCGAGCAAATGGAGGACCCTGCAACCACAAAGGGTCTTGTTCGCCGTGAGGTAGTAAGAGAGATAACCCCCGGCACTGTTGTTGAAACAAATCTCTTAAATGAAAACAGAAACAATTATCTTGCATCCTTATATATTAAGGGCACAAGAGTTGGAGTATGCTTTGCCGATATTTCAACAGGAGAGATCTCGGCAACATCAATAGATAAAGAAAACAGTAAAATTTTAAACGAGCTTGGCACGTATGCACCCAGAGAAATAATCGTAAATACATCAAAGGACGATGCGCCGTACATATATGATTTTGCAAGAACGAGAATAGGTGCGCTTTGCGAATTCGATATGGCGGAGAATTTTGAATATTCCTCGGCAATAAATACGGTAAGAAGCCAATTTGGCTCGGATTTTATAGTAAAATACGAAAATGACGAGCCCATGCTTTGCGCTATGGGCGCGATACTTAAATATATAAGCGACACTCAAAGGACGGATATTTCCTATATAAACAATCTCAATGTTTACGGAGAGGGACAGTATCTTGAGATGGATCTTAATACAAGAAGAAATCTTGAGCTTTGTGAAACTATGCGTAACAAGGAGAAAAGAGGAAGTCTTTTCTGGGTGCTTGATAAAACAAAAACCGCAATGGGTGCAAGAATGCTCCGCAATTTTGTAGAGCATCCGCTTATTGATATAAAAAGAATAAGCGCGCGTCAAAGCGCGGTAGAAACATTGGTCGAAAATTTTGTATTGAGGGAAGAAATTGCGCATCTTATGTCGAATGTTCTCGATATAGAAAGACTTATGACCAAGGTTGTATACGGTACAGCGGGCGGAAAGGACCTTCGTGCTATCGCATCTACAATATCCGTTCTTCCCGAAATAAAAAATCTTCTTTTCACGGTAAATACTTTAGAGCTTTCTCAAATAAGAGATGAGCTTGATACTCTTGAGGATATCTACAAAATGATAGATGAAACTCTTGTGGAAACTCCGCCATTTTCAATAAGAGAGGGAGGCTTTATAAAAGACGGCTTCAATAAGGATGTCGATTATCTCCGTTCCGTAATGAAAGACGGTAAGGGTTGGATAGCAAAGATAGAGCAGGATGAGCGTGAAAGAACAGATATAAAAAATCTTAAGATTGGATATAATAAGGTCTTTGGATATTATATTGAGGTTACGAAATCATTTATATCACAAGTTCCGGATCATTATATAAGAAAGCAAACGCTTTCAAACTGTGAGCGCTATATTACCGAGGATCTAAAAAGCATGGAAGCTACTGTGCTTGGCGCTCAGGATAAGGTATGCTCGCTTGAGTATGATATATTTATCGCGTTGCGCGAGGAAATATCGAAAAATTTCAAGAGAATACAAAAGAGCGCGAATCTGCTTGCAAGGCTTGATGTATATGTGTCCTTGGCAGAGGTTGCTATGAAGAATAATTATGTTCGACCTGAGGTCGATTACAGCGACGTTATCGATATAAAGGACGGACGTCACCCTGTTGTAGAGCAGTTTGTAAAGGATAGCTATTTCGTTCCAAACGACACCTATCTTAATACAACGAGCGATCGTTTGGCACTCATAACAGGACCTAATATGGCAGGAAAATCAACGTATATGCGTCAAAGCGCGCTTATTGTTGTTATGGCGCAGATAGGCTCGTTCGTGCCCGCAAAGGAAGCGCGTATCGGCGTTGTGGATAAGCTTTTCACGCGTGTCGGAGCATCTGACGATCTTGCATCGGGACAGTCTACATTTATGCTTGAAATGACAGAGGTTGCATATATTCTTGAAAACGCGACAAAGCGTAGCTTTATAATATACGATGAGATAGGCAGAGGAACGAGCACCTATGACGGAATGAGTATGGCTCGCGCAATAGCCGAATATACTGCAAGTAAAAAAATAGGCGCAAAAACTATGTTTGCAACACACTATCACGAGCTGACCTCGCTTGAGGACGAAATAAGCGGAATAGTGAATTACAATATAGCTGCGAAAAAACGCGGAGAGGATATCGTATTCCTTCGTAAGATCGTGAAAGGACCTACTGATGACAGCTACGGTATAGAGGTATCTAAGCTTGCCGGAGTTCCCAACGAGGTAGTAAAACGCGCAAAGCAGATACTTAACGAAATACTTAGCGGAGAAATACAAATAAAGCAGCCGATATCTAAAAAGGCTCAGCCTACAATGGAGCTTTCCATCGAGGATATAGGAGTCTATGAGGCGGCTGACAGGATAAAAAAGATAGATATAAATACTCTTACGCCGATAGAGGCTATGAATTTTATATTTGAGCTTAAAAAGTTATTTTAAAAAGGAGTGAGCGACAGTGGGAAAAATCAATTTACTTGGCTTTGATGTTGCCAATTTAATAGCCGCAGGAGAAGTTGTTGACAGACCTTCATCTGTCGTAAAGGAGCTCCTTGAAAACGCGATAGATTCAGGAGCTACCGCCATAACCGTAGAAATAAAAAAGGGCGGTACTGCATTTATCAGAATTACCGACAATGGCTGCGGAATAGAATATGACGATCTTCCTGTAGCGATACTTCGTCATGCAACGAGCAAAATAAAGGATCAAACCGATCTTGAGGCTATAATGACATTAGGCTTCAGAGGAGAGGCGCTTGCCGCTATATCGTCTGTATCAAAAATCAGAATAATGTCAAAGCAAAGGGACAGTGCTCTTGGAGGCTTTTTGGAATGTCACGGCGGAGAGGTCATCTCTCATATGCAAACAGGCTGCGCCGATGGAACGACGGTTATAGTTGAGGATCTCTTTTATAACGTTCCTGCGCGTAAGAAATTCTTAAAGAAGGATATCACCGAGACGGGCGCTATAACGGCGGTAGTTGAAAAGGTTGCGCTTTCAAAGCCTGATATTTCATTTAGGTATATAATCGACGGAGAGGTAAAATACGTAACCTCAGGCGATAATAGCCTTTCAAATACAGTGTACGCACTTTTGGGCAGAGAGATCACAAAGCAGTCCATAAAGGTATCAAGAGAGGAAAAGGGCGTTAAGATAGAGGGGTTTATTTCAACTCCCGAGCTTGTGCGCTCAAATAGAAATTTAGAGAATTTTTATATAAATTCAAGATATGTAAAAAGTAAAACCGCATCGGCGGCAATAGAGCAGGCATATCAGTCGTATATACCGTCCGATAAATTTCCCTTTTGTGTTTTAAATATAGAAATAGACCCCAAAACCGTTGATGTTAACGTTCATCCGTCTAAGCTTGAGGTTAAATTTTCAAATGAAAAGCTTATTTTTGAAGCGATATATTATGCGGTAAGGGGAGCGCTTTCGGAGGGAATAACTCGCCCGGAGCTTTATAAGGAGAGCGAAAAACCGTCGTCTTTTGCAACATCTGTGTTTCCTATCTACGATAAGGATGCGCCAAAGGCGGAAAGAATTGCTTTCGATTCAAAGGGAAATGTGGGTACTTTAAAAAGTCCGAGTATTCTTAATTATGATGTTTCGAATACATCTAAAAGCGAAAGCTTCTACGAGGTATACAACACGGCAAAGGTCGACACTCAACCTTATAAGAAAACACTTGATGCTGTTTTTGGCGACAAAAATGAACAAATATCTACTACAAAATTCGACGTGAATACAGAAAAAACATCTGAAAGCAACATTGTCGAATTTCCAAAGCATATTGTCGATAAGGAAATAAAAAGCACAGGAAAAACCGTTCCCGATTATAAGATAATAGGAGAAGCCTTTAATTCATATGTTATTGCCGAGCTTGGCGAAACTATGTATTTGATAGATAAGCACGCCGCTCACGAAAGAATAATGTTTGAGCAGCTTAAGGAAACTATGAAATCAGCAGATCCGTCCTCTCAAATGCTTCTTATTCCGATAGAGGTTCATCTTACCTCTGAGGAAAGAGCGACCGTATCTGAGTGGGAGGAGGATATAAGAAAAACAGGCTTCGGCTTTGAATTTGGAGAAGCCTCTGAGGTGAAAATATACGAAATCCCCTCGGGGATAGAGCAGAGCGCGGCTGCGGATATGTTCATAACGTTTGCATCACGTCTTATAAAGGGCGAGGGAGATGCACAAAAAACGAAGGACGAATTTTTCGAGCGTGCGCTTTATCAAGCAGCCTGTAAGGCATCGATAAAGGCGGGTAGAGTATACGACAGTGCACATATAAAATGGATCTGTGACAGAGTTTTTACTCTTGACAATATTAAGTACTGTCCTCACGGACGCCCCGTAGCATTTGAGATAACGAAGCATTATCTTGAAAAGCAATTTGAAAGGATCAAATAATGTTTGAAGTATTAAAGACCGATAACCGCGCAAGACGCGGAAGAATGACAACCGTACACGGTGTTATAGAAACCCCAGTATTTATGAATGTAGGAACGTGTGCCGCGATAAAAGGCGGTGTTTCCACTCAGGATCTTAAAGAAATAAACTGTCAGGTCGAGCTGTCTAACACCTATCATCTTCATATAAGACCGGGAGATAGACTTATACACGACCTTGGCGGAATACATAAATTCTTTAATTGGGATAAGCCCGTGCTTACAGATAGCGGCGGATTTCAGGTTTTCTCCCTTGCTTCGTTGCGTAAGATAACCGAGGAGGGTGTGCGATTTGCCTCACATATAGACGGAAAGCGTATATTTATGGGTCCTGAGGAAAGTATGCAGATACAGTCAAACCTTGCCTCTACAATAGCTATGGCGTTTGACGAGTGTATTGAAAATCCCGCGCCGTATGAGTATACAAAAAAGTCTTGTGACCGCACTGTAAGATGGCTGAAAAGATGTAAGGATGAAATGGCTCGCTTGAATTCACTTCCCGATACAATAAATAAAAATCAGCTGCTTTTCGGAATAAATCAAGGAAGCACGTACGAGGATCTTCGTATCGAGCATATGAAGCAGATAGCAGAGCTTGATCTTGACGGATACGCAATAGGAGGTCTTGCGGTTGGCGAGGCTACTGAGGATATGTACCGTATAATTGATGCGGTTGAGCCGCATATGCCAAAGGAAAAGCCGAGATATCTTATGGGAGTCGGCACTCCCTGCAATATTTTAGAGGCAGTTCACAGAGGAATAGATTTCTTCGACTGTGTAATGCCATCAAGAAATGCGCGTCACGGAAATTTGTTCACCTGGCACGGCAAAATGAATATTGTGAACGAAAAATATATGCGCGATCCGCGTCCGATAGACGAGGGATGCTCGTGTCCTGCGTGCAAGAACTATTCAAGAGCATATATAAGACACCTTATAAAAGCCAAGGAAGCGCTTGGAATGCGTCTTTGTGTTCTTCATAATCTTTATTTTTATAATGAGCTTATGCAAAAGATACGCGACGCACTTGACGGCGATTATTTTGAAAGCTTTTATCAAAAATATCATATTGCCCTTGGCGAAAGAAATCCGGATTAATTAAAAAACAAAAATGAGCACTTTAATGTGCTCATTTTTACTTTTATTTTTTGAATTTAAGGGTAATTATTTCAAAGCCCTTCATATCAACTGCGATCTTTTTATCGTTTATTGCTATTTCCTCAAGCTCGTTTTCAAGCATATCGCAAAGATAACATTTCTTAGCATCAAAGCCTATAGTTATCTCGGCTTTGGAACGAATATTCTTACATTCGTAAAGACGTATAACCGTATCGTCTGACTCCTCTGCTTCCTTTACTGTTTCGCAAATAATGTTTTCTTTATTTATGCTTACAAAAGAATAGCTTTCGGGTATCAAGCTCTTTTCACCGCTTGCCTTTACAGCGCTCATAGGATAGTTAAGATAGTATGCATATTTAACCGTATCGCTTTGTGCAAGAGTGCCTGCGTGAGGACATATCGAATAAGTACATTCCATAATTCCTTGATCTGCCTCGGGGTTTGGGTCAACTGCGCATTTGAGGAGCGAAAGCTGCATAAGTCCGTTATGAATATCGTGACCGTATTTGCAATCATTTATAATGCTGACGCCGTAGCCACCCTCTGATATATCCGCATATTTTTGAGCGCAAACCTCGAATTTTGCTTCATCCCAGCTCGTATTCTTATGAGTAGGACGCTCAATAGTACCAAACTGTATTTCGTATGTAGCCTTGTCGGTATTTATATCTACGTCAAACACGGCCTTGACCATCTTGTTTTGCTCGTGCCAATCGGCAACAGTTTCAAAATCTATCTTAGCGATATCGTCATAGAACCAAATAGTTTGAGTAACCTTGGAGCTCATAAACGGACGAACGAGCTTGATTCCGACTCTTGCTCCGTCAAGCACGGTTTCAACGCTTTCAAGCTCTGTGAGACTCTTGTAATTATCAAGCGAATATGCTTCCCATTCCCACGCCTCGTAGCAATCGGGATAGTCAACATAAACGCGGATCTCATTACCCTTTTTGCCGTTCTTTATAACCTCGCGGGAATTCTTTTTATCGTATATAGATGTGATCTGCCAATCTTTGTCGAATTTTACCGTAAAGCAGTTTGTTTCAACTGTTTTGCCGTCGATTTTTACGGTATTTGTCGAAACAAGATCGTTTACGCAGGTGTATCCCTTTGAAGCGATATTTTTAGCTATAGCGCTCTTTCCATCTATTTTTACTAAGCCGTCTGTTGTAAATGAGTGTGGATTGAAAATTACGTATCCGCAATTTTTGTCGAGCTTGCTTGCAATGTCGGATTTTGCGGAGTCGATAATTTTGTCGGCGCAGGCTTTTACTCTTGCGTAATCTATGTCGGATCTGTCGTACACTGCTTTTATTGATGAGCCCGGAATTATATCGTGGAATTGGTTAGTAAGAATCGTTTCCCAACCATCTCTTAATGTATTCTTTGGGAAATTATTTCCGAGAAGCTCCTTTGCAAGAACGGAAACAAGCTCTGCGTCGAGGAATAAAAATTCGCTCTTACGGTTGTTTCTCTTGTTCTTTGCTATTGATGTATAAGTTCCTCTGTGGAATTCGAGATAAAGCTCACCCTGCCATTCCGGTACAAGATTGCTTCCTTCGATTTTGTCTTCAAGTCGCTTTAGGAAGTTACCTGCAAAATCAATTTTTGAATTAGGAACTCCGCTTACACCCTTAGAGCCGCGTCTTGCAAATTCAAGATGCTCAGGAGTAGGTCCTCCGCCGCCATCGCCCCAGCCGAATGTTGCGATAACCTCGTTATTAAGCATTTTTTGCTGATATCTTTTCCAAGTGCCCGAAACCATTTTGGCATCACTGCCTGCTACATAAGTAGTATATCTTTCGGGAGCTCCGCCCTTATCATCCTGTGCGGTCAAGAAATATGTATTAATCTTAGTTCCGTCAATACCCTTCCATCTGAATGTATCATACGGCATCATATTGGTATCGTTCCAGCTTATTTTAGAGGTCACAAACCAGTCCACACCGCTTTTTTTGAGTATCTGCGGAAGCGCTGCGCTATATCCGAAAACGTCCGGAAGCCAAAGAGTTCTTGTATTAACTCCGAATTCATCCTTGAAGAATCTTTTTCCGTAAATGATTTGACGAACAAGGCTCTCTCCTGATGTGAGATTACAGTCAGCCTCAACCCACATAGAGCCCTCGACCTCCCATCTGCCTTCCTTTACGAGCCTTTTAACCTCCTCGTAAATTTCGGGAGCTTCTTCCTTTAGCTTTCTGTAAAGCAACGGCTGAGATGACATAAATTTATATTCGGGATAACGCTTCATAAGTTCGACTACGGTAGCGAACGAGCGTTGAACCTTTTCTCTTGTTTGTTCAAGAGTCCAAAGCCAAGCGCAGTCGATGTGAGTATGGCCTATAAGGATAGTCGTCATAGGCTGCTCCTTACAGAATTTACCGTAAAACTCATCCTGCAAAAATTTTCTTGCGCGTTTAGCGGATTCTATAAATTCATCAGATTCCACATCGTAAAGCTCAAGCATAGTAACGGCGGAGTCAAGATATCTTATGATCTGTGCGTATTCGTTTGAATATTGATCTATAAATGAAAGAATTTCAAACGGATAAATAAGATCGTAATAAAGATCATTAACTGCAGGAATAACATTTTTGATTTCTGCGTAAAATCTTGAGAGAGCCGTTTTTCTTCCTGTGTAAGCGTAAAGATGTATCTCATAGCTATCACGGCTTCCGTCAAGGATCATATATCTGTGATTGGTATCAAGACCTTGACGCATTTTCCCGTCAACATAAGCTATGAACTGCGGATTATCAACGAACCAATCTGATGCGTTATCCGTTGATATTTTGAGCATTACGGGCATTCCCTTCATTTCCCGGGGAATATCTATTACCATACGAAGCCAAGCATGAGAATCGGGAGAGGTACACCAATAAGAATGCTTTTCATATTTTTTGAAGCTTGAAAGTGGCGGCATATCATTACCCTTTTTGATACCGCATTCAAAAAATGAAATATCCTCTATTTCCTTTCGGTTGCAAAATCGAGCATTTTCGACAACCTGTATGTATTTAGTTATTTTTCTGAGCTTATTATGCATAAAAATACTCCTATTTATAATTATTGTTAATATAATGATATCATATATAAAAATAAAAATCAATTATGTAGCTTAACAAAAAACAAAAATGACGGAAATTTTTCCGTCATTTTTTCAAAGATAAATTATAGAGTCTTTTTCTGTATATACTTAGATAAATATAATATGATGATAAAATAATCAACAAACAAATTAAATAAGAAAAAGCAGAATTGGATCTTAATGTAAATAGAAACATAGGTATAAAAGCGAGTCGAATTATGTCGGAATTTGAAAATGCGTGGATTATAAATATTAATATAATGAATATAGTTAAAGAGCATTCATTCTTGCAAATATGAAATATTATATCGTTTAATATCCCTGAATATTTTTTGCTTTTATAATCGTCTTTAAGAGTTATCAAGCCTTTTTCTTTGAAAAAATGCTTTGTGTAGACCAACGACATAGAAAACATTATAGAAATAGATATAGAAATAGGATAATATAGAATATTTGATATTGGATTATTAAAAAAACAAGAAATTATTAAATTAAGGAAGAAATATGATATCCAGCATATAATCAATGAGATGATTATATAAAAGGCATCAAGAATGATTTTTTTAATATTATTCATTTTCCCCAAGCTTTAAATTTATCTGCTCAAGAGCTCGTTTGTTCATTTTGTCAGTGATGTAATATCCCAAAGCAGATCCAACCACAGCAATAACAAATCCGATCGAAACACCGATTATTATCGGTTTTTTATCTACGGCGTTTATATCAATAATACCGAAAGCGATGAAAAGAACGAGAAGAACTGCAAAGGAGCATAGGATAACGATTGCACGTCTTACCCATACGTGTTTTGAAAATAGCTTATAATATGAAACCAAAAATTGAAATCCCGAAACAAATGCTCCCAAGAAGGCGGACGCCTGTATCACGTTCAAACCGTATGCCGATGGGTCTATCAAGCTAAGAAAGACCATAACGATGCTTATTATTCCTATTCCGCTTAAAACGGAAGAGATTAAGTTTTTATACATATTTATATCCTCCAAAAATCTTTAATTTTGATAATGTGCTTTAAGAAAAAAATAGAAATCATATCATACCCCCAGCTTTTTCTTAATATCCATAACATATTTTCGGGAAACCATCAGCTTTTCTCCGTTGAGCAGAGTTGCGATCAATTTACTGCTTTTGTCGGGCTTTATGCTTTTTAGCTTTTTTAAATTCGCGATAACCGTTTTTGAGATCCTCGAAAAATAAGTATTGTCTAAATTTTGATCAATAGAAATAAGTCTTATTTTGCTTTCGTATGTGCTTTCGTTTGTATAAAAGAACGTTTTTTTATCTACTGATTCAAAATATAGAATATCCTTCATGGGAATAAAAAATATTTCATTATTTAAAATCCCTGCAAAGGTGTGGTCGCAAAGACCGAGATTTGAAATTATCTCCTCAAGCTCACTACTCATTTGTGAGCAAATTATGTGAACTTGAGTTTCGCTGACTGAGCTGTTTTGTGTAACTGTAATTTTCATTTTATCCCTCCTTGCCTTTAGTATATATTCCCTGGAATCAAAAATCAAGGCATCAAATACCAAGATGCATTTTTTAAATACCGAAATGCAAAAAGCACCTGCAAAATGCCATAAGGATATTACAGGTGCTAAATATTATTTTATTTTTTTGCCATCGGAAAACGCCTTTCCAACCTTTTTGCCAAGTGCTATATAATCGTGATTTGCAGGATCGTATGTTATAGGGGAAAACTTTGAAAGATCTATTTTTCCGTCTGTCAATATTCTTTCGTCAGCACATACGTTCACGATTTTTCCTACAAGACGGCAGCTTTCGCTGTCGTAAGATATAAGCTCACATTCAAGCGCAAACGGCAGCTGCTCAAATAAAGGAGCGTTTACAAATTCGCTTTTGAAAGAAGTCCACGAGCATTTTTCTATTTTATTAATAACGTTTTTACCGGAAGCAATACCAACGTAATCAGCCGCGATCACATTTTCAGCATCGGCAACGCTTACTGTAAATGCTTTTGATTTTAGTATGTTTTCCGTTGTTTTATGATCCTCGGAAACACAAATAGATATTTCTGTTTCCTCGGAAATTCCGCCCCAGGCAGCATTCATAGCATTTGGAGTTCCATTTTCATCATAAGATCCTATGATAAGAACAGGCATAGGATAAAGCATAGGCTTAGCACCAAAATTTTTTCTCATAATTATCTCCTAAAAAATTATTTTTCAAGCTCAAATTCAACAGCTCCGCCATCGGTTATTTCTTCATATAAAAGATAATAGCGGTCTAAGGCTTTCCCATTTAGAATTATATTTTTTATATATGGATATTCAAGCGGATCCTTATCGCAAAGTATTTTAAATTCATTTGATATTTTACAAGAATGGTATTTTGGATCAAGCTTTAGACTTACATTTTTAAAGAGGGGAGTGTTTATAAAGTATCTTTTATCGGTCATACATATCTGTGCAAGACCGATAGCTGAAAGAGCGTACCAAGCAGAGAGCTGACCGACATCCTCGTTTCCGCAAAAGCCGAAAGCCCCCAATCTGTAAGCCTCCTTTTGAACGCGTCTCGTCCAGTATTGAGTGCGTTTTGGCAAGCCTAACACATTAAAATAATGAGTTATATTGTGGCACGGCTCGTTTGAATGATTGTAGTTTTCGTTCCAAAGAGCAGTTAAGTCTGCACCATTAAATAAACGCTCCAAAAGCTCAATCGAGCGTTGCTTACCGAAAAGCTCACATAGCCCTTCGATATCATAAGGAACGAACCAGGATTGCTGAAAAATATTACTTTCTACACATCCAAGAGAGCTATATTCGTTTTCAACGGGAATAAAATTACCGTTCTTATCTCTTGCGCCCATAAAGCCGCTTGATTCGTTAAAATTATTCTTATAAGTACTTGAACGTGCGAGGAAGTGGTTGTAATCTTCGTTTTTTCCAAGCTTTTTAGCAAAGTGAGCCATAGCATAGTCAGCCATTAAATATTCTAATGTGTCGCTAAGACTTTCTGGAACGAAGGCTTGTTCGCTATATTGATTGCATTTTGGACGAATTGAATGAAACGGCTTTGAATCAAGAGAGTCTTTAGAAAGGCTTGATGCAAGAGCGATACTATAAGCTTTATCAATATCAAAATCAGAAATTCCTTTTACATACGCATCGGCTATAACGATAAGACCGGGATCTCCAACCATACAGTGAGAATCTCTCCCCATAAGCTCCCATCTGGGGAAAGAGCTGTTTTTAGCCAAGGCAATATTTAAAAGTGTATTTATTTCGTCATTTACAGACACAGGATCGATCAAAGTAAGCAAAGGAAACTCGCTTCTGTATACATCCCAGCCACTAAACATAGTGCGATGAGTGTAGCTCGCTTTCTGTATGATTCCATTTGGATCAACATATCTTCCGTCAACGTCAACGGTCGTGCGCGGATCGAGCAGGGAGTGATAAAGACAGGTATAAAAAATAGTAAGATCTGTTTCGTTGCTTCCTTCGACAGATACACAGTCAATCGCCTTTTCCCAGGCTAAATCGGCATTCCTTGCAATCTTGTTAAAATCAAAATCGGGGCACTCTGTGTTAAGGTTTCGCCTTGCTCCGTCTATATCAACGTAAGAAATGCCACATCGTATAAGTATCGATTCGCTGTTATCCGTATCAAAATTAAGTCTTAAATGAACGTCTGTTCCGGTAACATCAAAAACATCTTCATCTAAAAGCACCTCATTTTCAAAAAAATGTGCAGAAGTGTATGATTTTGATATTTCAAGACAGAAAAACAGCTTGTAACCTATACCGCCTGCACCGCGTCCAAATCCGCCACCATGTGGCGAGCAAACGATACATCCCTCGATAAAATTACCGTTTAATTTTACACTTTGAGTATCGGAATGACCGGCTATTCTACGTGAAAAATTAAAAATCATTCCGCTTTGATCGCTTTTGGGAAAGGTGAAACGTAAAATTCCTGTGTGTAATGTAACAGAGGCTTCGCAAAAAACATTATATCTGTCGAGCAAAACGGAATAGTATCCCGCACATGCACGCTCGTTTTGGTGCGAAAATTCCGATCTCCAGCCTAAGCTTCCTTTTGTAAATGGAACCTCAGCGTTTGTTCCACTCCTAAGATCGGTTTTTCCAACGATGGGCATTATCTGCAAATTGCCAAGATCACCGTACCAGCCTATTCCACTCATGTGATTAAAGCTGAAGCCTTCTATTGTGCTTTGACAGTAATTATACCCCGTTCCATTATCTCCGCTTGTTGTTGTATCGGGAGAAAGCTGGACCATGCCGAAAGGATAAGATGCGCCGGGGTGCATCTTGCCGCCACCGTGCATGCTTGTTTCCTGTTCGTCGCCGACTGTTCCTATTATGGGATCTATATAATTGGTTTTTTTCATAATGACCTCGTTGATTTTTAACTTTATTTAATTTTATCATAGAATAAAAGTTTTTTCAATCTAAAATATACATATATTTAAAATAGAAGAACGCTTGATTTTTTGAGTACTGTGTGATAAAATAATCAATAAGATCGGAGGATCACAATGGGTAAAAGAAAAAAGAAAATAATTATAATATCAAGCATAGCGACAGCACTAATTGCAATAATTGTTGCTTGCGGTATATATCTTGGTACATATTATCACGCTGATGAGGAAGCGGTGTCTGCTTTTTTACAGATCGGTACGGTTGTACCCGAAAATATAGATGATAATATAACCGTTTTTAAGCCTCAAAATGCAAGGGCGGGATTTATTTTTTATCCGGGCGGAAAGGTTGAGCACGAGGCTTATTATCCTCTTATGCAAAAATGCGCCGAGCAGGGAATACTTTGTGTAATTGTAGAGATGCCGTTTCGCTTAGCCGTCTTTGATATAAATGCGGCAGAGGGAATATCGAATATGTATCCCGACATTGAAAGATGGTATATTGGCGGTCATTCGCTTGGCGGATCTATGGCAGCCTCATATCTTGCGGATCACAAAGACGAATATCAAGGACTTATATTGTTAGGCTCTTATTCGACGGAGGATTTCAGTAATAGTGATATTGATGTTTTGTCGATATACGGCAGTGAGGATAAGGTGCTTAATGAGGAAAAGTATGATGAAAACAAATCAAATTTGCCAAGTGATTTTACGGAATACATTATAAATGGCGGATGTCACGCTTATTTCGGTATGTACGGTCATCAAAAGGGAGATGGAACACCAAGCATAACAAATACGGAGCAAATATTTATAACTGCTGAAAAAATAAGCGAGTTTATCTCATAAAAAACTTGGAGCATTGCTCCAAGTTTTTTATTTTTGCTTGTGTGCCGTTGCCTGTCCATTGTAATTCCAAAGGAAGTCCTCGGCGGTTTTATAAAAGCAAACGGTAGCATCGTCACCGTTAAATGCGAAGGTAAGCGAAGCATTTCCTAAATAACGGTCTATTATTTGGACAAATATTCTGATCTTATTATCTTGTAGCCACGCAAAAGACACAGCATCTTTATAGCGAGATCCGTCAGTGGTACGCTGACCGCCAACGTCTTGAGAATAACCAAGCTCGGGGAAAAGTCCAAAACGGTTTTTGTTTACGAAAAACGGAAGGCACATCTCTCCGTTTGCGTTAATATATCGAAGCTCACCCGAATCAGCACTGTCGAAATGGAATGAAAATTCCTTTATATTTAGCTCGTTTTCCTCGCAAATATATTTAACCCCGTCAAGCTCATCTCTCATAGGAGAGTCGGGAGCTCCGCTTACCGCAAAAAGCTCAAGCCCCTGTGTCGATAAACAAAGCTTTTCGTATTCTTCTTTGTTTGGCTCAAGAGCAGAATTTTGCATATTGGAAGCAATAAGATCCATAAAATTTGAAACTATATAATTTCTTGAAAACGGCGAGCCTTGATTGTCTGCGGTGCAAACGAAAATAAGATCAAGATCAGGCAGACAAACGGTAAGCTGATCGCCCATACCCACAAAGGCAAAGCCGTTCATTTCCGTACGCCATATTAAATATCCATAGCCGTGATCCATAATGTTTATATGATCTGTTTCTGTATTGTCGACAAGCTTTGATGTGGCGATGCGTAAAAATCCCTCGCTAAGCAGACGTTTACCGTGCCATTCACCGTAATTCATAACGAATCTTCCAAACGAAGCCATATCACGAGAAGTACAGAGCAAAGAAGAATCTCCCCACGATTCACCGCTCGGAGTAGAAAGAATCGTAGCATTTGTAAACGTGCCGAGATGTGTGAATATTTTTTCGTTCAGATAGTCAAAAAGACGTTTTTTAGAAAGCTTTTCAACGAGAGCGCAAAGCACTTGAGAGCCTGCGCTGTCATATTCCCATATAGTTCCCGAGGGGCGGATAGTTCGCGCGCGATTGAGATAAAGATGTATTCTGTCACGATCGCTTGAGTCAAACCAAGGCGAACCGTATCCGACAGTAGTCATAGTAAGCATTTCCCGCACGGTTTGATTTTTTAATGTTTTAGCGATGGGAGTGTCGATTTTTTCAGGAAAATAGTCTGCTATTTTGTCATCAAGTGAAAGCTTCCCTTCGTCGAGTAACAAGCCTATTGCGATTGCAACATAGCTTTTTGTTTCTGAATACATTCTGTGAGGAAGGTCCTTGTTGAAGGGTGCCCAATAATATTCTGCGAAAAGCTTTTCGCCCTTCATAAGAAGAACGCTATGCATATGTATGCGTCTTTTTTCAAGAGCAGAAATAAACGCATTTACATAAGCAGACGATATACCTGCTTGCTCTGGAGTTATTTTTTCAAACATAATTACATTTCCTTTCTTTTTCTACATAGATTAATAAAGCGCTGAAATAACAAAATTTCATCCACTGTATCGCTCCTTTTTAGATAAATACATATTCTTTCTTTATTTTTATTTTATTCTATGATCGCTTATCGGTTTTTAAAAAGACCCTCTAAATCAATTTTTTGCATAGTAGGTCGTTCGTTTGGAGTGTCATTTGGCATATGGAATATAAAGTATGTATTATCATCGTAATCGGTGAAGATCATTCCGTGACCACCGTCCTTCTCGTAAAGAAGCTTGTCGTCGATGCTCCAATCACCAAAAAGAGTTCCGTTTGAGGAACGCGATATAGCCTCGCAGTAATCACCTTTATAAAAGCTTGACCAAATGCAAATAAGCTCATTGTTTCTTTTTACAAGGAAAGGACCGTCCGTAACGTATGCACCGTAATCTCTTATATCGTGTTTCCAGCTTGCATCACCGGCTTGCCATAGCACAATAGGCTCTGATACAGCTTTTTTTAGATCCTTAGAAAGCTTTATTGCACAAACGCTTCCGTTTTTGATTTGTGTCCATTCGTGGCAGAATATCATATACGGCTCGCCGTTTTCTACGTAAAACGTTCCGTCAAGACAAATCCAATCGGCAGGAGTCACAGGACCGTCAGAATGAGTTTTGAATTTTCCGTCAGGAGTGTCGCAAGCTAAAATAGCGGTGCCTTTGCGTCCGTCCTTTAGAGAGAAAGTAGCAAACATATAAAATTTTCCGTTGTAATAGTGAACCTCAGGAGCCCAAAAATCTTTTTTTCCGTAAAAACCGTCATAATATTCAAAAATGCTTTTCGGATCGCTCCAGTTTTCAAGATCCGAACTAACGTATACATCGAAGCCGTAATCCTCGGAGCATCCGTCACCCCAGGTATATTTCGCTCTTGTACCGTACATATAATATTTTCCGTCGTGCTTTAAAATAAACGGATCTCTTATATTTATATAGCAAAATTTCATAAAAGCCCTCCTTTAACGCAATTGTTTTTACCTTTTAAGTATAGCATAATTTCGTATGAATTTCAATAAAAAATATCGGGAATTAATTCCCGATATTTCAGTTAAATAAAAGGCTTATAGCGTTCAAGTCCATATTCGGCGTATGTTTTTCTGTATTCCGATAAGAATTCTTCGGGATTTTTAACAAATTCCTCTCCGTATCCCAACGAAAGTATATCGTAAGCGCGCTTTATGGCATTTTCACACTCGTCGATTTTGCCAAGATTAAAAAAGCAAGCTGCGATTTTTAGATAAAGTCCCATATGATTGGCTTGAGTGCCGTAAATAAGATAGGCTTCTGGGCATATTTTGTCACTTTTCATAAAGCGCTCTATGATGTCTGTTGCTTCGATAAATGATTTCAAAGCACTTCCGTAGCTTTCCGTTTCAAAAAATCCCTCGCCCTCTAAAGAGCAGGCGATAAAAAGCTCTTGATGCTCGATCAGCTTCCAGTCCTTTGCTTCTCTTAACTTATCCTCGCCCTTGAGCATGTACGATGAGCAACGCATTTTGTCGTTCAATAGATAAGGATACATATATGGCAAGGAATCGATAAGCTCCTTAGCATCCTTATAACGTCCATCCAACATATAAATGGAAGCAAGATCGGCTTTGGCGCTGCAGATCACAAAAATATCGGTCGACTCAGCAATAAGCTTGCGGGCAACGGTTTTAGCTTTTTTAACATATTCATTTCTTTGATATGTACGTATATGAGATTCGTATAATGATAATAGCTCACGCAGGAGCAGATCATTATCGGGATATTCAATCAAGGCATCATTCAGCATTTTTTCGCATTTTTTTATATCGCTCCAAAAATAGTTAGATGCATCGCGAATGATTTTTTCTACTCGTTCAGCGATTTTTTCTTTATCATATCCCATAAGGGTATCTATGGAAACTTTGAAAATATTCGCAAGAACAGGTATCGCGGTTATGTCGGGATACGCAGTTTCACATTCCCACCTTGATACTGTTTGCGGTGTTACATTGAGCTTTTCCGCAAGCTGCTCTTGAGTAAATCCGTCACGTTTGCGAAGCTCCTTTATTTTAGCTCCAATATAAATCATAAATTTAACCTCCTTGTAAGAGATAACCGGTCTTCTCTTTGTTGATTATAGTATATCATAGAAATTCGTATTAAACAACATCATAAGTGTTGAGAAAAAACAATATTTTTGTTGAAAACCGATAATCCTATTGAAAAACCAAAAATAAAATGATATTATTTATTTAGGAATATATTACTAAAGCTACAAGGAGAAATTATGGCTACATACGATATAAACAAAATAAAGCTTACGTCAAACACCGAAAACAGTATGAGATATGAAAAAATAGAGCTTATAAAAACCGGAGAAATTACCGAGATAAGCGTAAGACTTGGATTTGATAAGGAGACCTCACCAAGCGTTTATTCTATATCGTGGGAAGAGGAGCAAATAGATATGATCGGCTTTTGGTCGTCTAAAGCAAGTCTTCAGCATAACCTAACTCCCGATTGGTATATGCGTAACGAAAAAAGCAGAACCGCAACGGGAATGCCGCTTATATCTCTTTATAATAAAGCAGATATAAACAGAATAACAGTAGCATTATCCGATCCTGCGAGCCCGACTGTTATTTCAGCAGGAGTTGTTGAAGAAACAGGAACTATATGCTTTAAAATAGATCTTTTTTCCGAAATATCTCCTAAAATGAGTGAATACGAAGCCGTTATACGAATAGATAGAAGAAACATTCCGTTCTTCAAGGCTGTTTCTGATGTTAGAGAGTGGTGGTCGGATATCGGATATGGTTGCTGCTATGTTCCTGACTCGGCTAAGATGCCGATGTATTCAACCTGGTACAGCTTCCATCAATACACTATACCTGATGAAATAATAGCAGAATGTAAGCTTGCTAAGCAATATGGTATGGATACGGTTATCGTTGATGATGGATGGCAAACCGACGATAATTCAAGAGGCTATGCTTTTTGCGGCGATTGGAAAATATGTAAGAACAAAATCCCCGATATGAAAGCCTTTGTAGAGGCGGTACATTCTCTTGGAATGAAGTTTATGATATGGTTTTCAGTTCCGTTTGTTGGATTTGAAAGTGAAAATTATGAAAGATTTAAGGGGATGTACTTGGTTACGCGTCAAAATGCTAAGGCATCTGTGCTTGATCCGAGATTTAAAGAGGTAAGAGATTTTCTTACAAATATATATTGTGATTATGTTAAGGAGTATGGCTGGGACGGCTTGAAGCTTGATTTCATAGATTCTTTTATGCTCAGTGAGGAAAGCTCTGATAACTATGAAAAAATGGATTGTATATCCGTTGAAGATGGACTCAAAAAGCTTCTTGAGGAAGCATATTCTAAGCTTCGCTTGATCAATCCTGATATTATGATAGAGTTTCGTCAATCATATGTCGGACCGATAGTATCGGGATTTGGAAATATTTTCAGAGTGGGCGACTGTCCTAACGATGCGCTTATAAACAGAGTTCATTCACTCAATCTCAGACTTACGTCGAAGGATATTGCAGTACATAGTGATATGATAATGTGGAATAAAAATGATACTGTGCAGTCAGTGGCATATCAGCTTTTGGGAACTATCTTTTCTGTTCCGCAAATATCGGTAAGGCTCGATAATATTACAGAGGAGCAAAAAAAGCTTCTTAAGAACTATTTGAGTTTTTGGAGAGAGCATAGAGACGTGCTTTTGAACGGAAGCCTTGAGGTCTTTGGCGTTCAAGCAAATTATTCTATGGCTCAAAGCACTAAGAATGATGAAACGGTTTGCGTTTTGTATCAAGAAGCTGTAGCTAAGCCAAAAAATAAAACGCTTACTTATATATTCAATTCAACAGGAGCAGACTTTATTTATGTGGAGCTTCAGGAAAAAGCGAATTATGAAATCTTTGATATTTTCGGAAATAGTTATGCAAGCGGAAGCTTGAACGCGGGAGTTCATCGCTTGCCCGTCAAAAATTGCGAAATGGTAAAGCTTAAATAGACTATTCATTGTTGCGAAAAATTAAATAATAAGACTTTATAGCCGTGCAGAAAAGGAAAAATTAATGAAAAACATAACCAAGATAAAGCCGCAAAGACCGACAAAAATAATTCAGTTCGGCGGCGGAGTGTTTTTAAGAGGCTTTTTTGATTGGATGCTTCAAAAGGCAAATGATGCGGGGGAGTATTGCGGAAACGCAGTTATCGTTCGATCTCGCACAAATGGAGCAGATCCTTTGGAAAGCCAGAATTTTAATTATACGCACCTTGCAAGAGATGCAAAGCATAATGATATAACGCTTATAGATTCAATATCGGGCTCAATAAACGCGTCCGAGGATTACGAGAGCTTTTTATTACTTGCCGAAAGCAAGGATATCGATGTAGTTGTTTCAAACACGACTGAGGCGGGCATAATATACGAAAAATGTGATTTTTCACATACAGTATGTCCCAAATCCTTTCCCGCAAAACTCACATCATTACTTTACAGAAGATTTGTAAAAGGACTTTCCGGTATGCTTATAATACCTTGCGAGCTTATTGAAAATAACGGAGATAAATTAAAGGAAATCGTTTTAATGCACGCAAAAGATTGGAGCCTCGGAGAGGATTTTTGCAATTTTGTAGAAAATGAATGCTCGTTTAGAAATACTCTTGTTGATAGGATCGTTTCCGGTAAGCCTGACGTAGATGTTGAGCTTGAATATAAGGACGATCATATAAATACAAGCGAATATTTTCATCTTTTCGTTGTAGAAGGAGAAGCAGATAGCCGTTTGCCGTTTGATAAAATAGGGCTGAATGTACGTTTTGTACCGTCAGTATCGCTTTACCGAACAATAAAGGTGAGAATATTAAACGGCGCACATACGTCAATGATACCTTATGCGCTTCTTTGTGGAGTAGAAACTGTAGGGGAGTGTCTGAAAAACGATATTATTTCATCTCATCTGAGAGAATGTCTTGAGGAAATAGTTGACTCTCTTGATATTGACAGAAATGAAACCGAGAAATATGCGATATCCGTTCTTGAAAGATTTTCAAATCCCTATATTCATCACAGATGTCAGGCAATTTCACTTAATTCGGTAAGCAAATTTCGCGTGCGTGTTCTTCCTTCGATACTTGATTACGAGAAGAAGTACAAAAAAACTCCAAAGGCACTTATGCGTTCGTTTTCAAAGCTCATAGAGCTCTATAAAAACGGATCTGCTAACGATGCTCCCGAAATAATAGAGAAAATGAAACGCAATACGAAAGAACAGATCCTGAGCGACGCTTCGCTTTGGGGAGAGGATCTTTCGCGTTTTGCAAGCGAGGTGTGATCTGTGCAGATTCATCCAAAAGATAATGTAGAGATCCGTGAAGACGGACACAAGTACGCGCTTTTTGATATAAAGAAGGGCGAAAATATAATAAAGTACGGCTCGCCGATAGGCCACGCGACAGAGGATATAAAACGCGCGGAGCACGTTCATACTCATAATTTGAAGACTAATCTTTCCGGAAATCTTGAATATACATATAATTATAAGGATTACGGAATAGCACGTGTTAATTCCGATATTACATTTGACGGATATCTCCGCGAAAACGGAGATGTTGGTATCAGAAATGATATATGGATAGTAAACACCGTGGGATGTGTCAATAAAGTGGCTGAAAATCTTGCTAAACTAACAGGCGCAAAATACTTTTCTCATCCGTACGGATGCTCACAGCTCGGCGATGATCATATAATCACGCAAAAGATAATTTGCGGAATGATCAAGCATCCAAACGCGGGCGGAGTTTTAGTTATTGGCTTGGGATGCGAGAATAATAATATATCCGAGCTGAAAAAAGCGCTTGGCGCTTATGATGAAAAAAAGGTAAGATTTTTAAACTGTCAGGATGTTGAGGATGAAATCACCGAGGGAGTGTCGATTATTAATGAGTTGAAAAAATATGCTGACACCGCAAAACGAGAAAAAATAAGTATATCACGTCTTCGTATAGGTTTAAAATGCGGAGGCAGTGACGGATATAGCGGAATTTCGGCAAATCCTTTGGTCGGTAGAATATGCGATAGAATGGTGTCTTACGGTGCAAGCTGTGTGCTGACAGAAGTACCTGAAATGTTTGGCGCAGAGCATCTTCTTATGGAAAGATGTGAAAGCAGAGAGATATTTGATAAAACTGTTACACTTATAAATGATTTTAAAGATTACTTTACAAGACACGGTCAGGTTATATACGAAAATCCTTCCCCCGGAAATAAGGCAGGGGGAATAACTACTCTTGAGGAAAAATCCTTGGGATGTGTTCAAAAAGGCGGACTTTCCCCTATAGTTGACGTGCTCGATTACGGGGATACACTTTCTAAAAACGGTCTTTCACTCTTGAACGGACCGGGAAACGATATGGTTGCGGTTACAAATCTTGTGGCGTGCGGAGTCCATATGATTCTTTTCACGACAGGTAGAGGAACACCTCTTGGTACGGCTGTGCCCACATTGAAAATATCTACGAACAGTGATCTTGCACGGAAAAAGAAGGGTTGGATAGATTTTGATGCCTCGCCTATTCTTCAAAAGATGTCGATTGATAAGGTCGCAGATGATTTAGAAGCCCTTATATTATCTGTAGCCTCGGGCGAAAAGACCAAGAACGAGGAAAACGGTTTTTCGGAAATAGCAATATTTAAGGACGGAGTTACACTTTAAAGGAGAAAATTATGAGTTACATAAAAAAAGACTTTTTATTAAGAAATGAAACGGCAAAGGAGTTATATTTCTCTTATGCTAAAGAAATGCCCATTTTTGACTATCACTGTCATCTTTCGGAATATCAAATACTCGAAAACAAGCCATTTAACGATATTTTTGAAATATGGCTTGCGGGAGATCATTATAAATGGCGTCTTATGCGAAATTATGGAGCAGACGAGGAATATATAACGGGCGACAAGAGCAATAAGGAAAAATTTATTACCTATTGCAGTGTGCTCGGAACAGCTTTTGGAAACCCTCTTTATCATTGGTCACAGGTAGAGCTTGCGGAATACTTTAACTGTGAGCTTGAAATAAATGAGAAAAACGCGGAGGCTATATGGGATCAGTGCAACGAATACATTCGTTCTCATAATATTACACCTCAATCTCTTATAGAGGGCTCAAACGTTTCTCACGTTTTCACAACCAATGAGGTATTTGACGATCTTGCGGTATTTGAAAAAATAGCTGAAAAGGGATATAAATTCGCAGTAAAGCCCGCATTTAGAGCTGATAAAATTATGAATATCGAGGCGAAGGGATATCTTACCTTCTTGAAAAAGCTTGAGGATATCACGCATCCTATAAAAAGCATCGACGATCTTGAAAAAGCTCTTGAGATGCGTTTAAATGCGTTTATTTCAGTTGGCTCTAAGGCAAGCGACATAGCACTTGAAAGTGTTTATTCTATTCCCGAAAGGTCTGATGCTGATAAGGTGCTTAACGATACGTTGAACGGAAAAGCTCCAAGTGCAGAAGATGCCGAAATATTCAAGGGATATTTAACATATTTTCTTATGAAGATGTATGCAAAATACGGAATATGCACCGAGCTTCATATAGGTGCTATGCGTAATAATAATTCTGTAATGCTTCAAAAGCTTGGACTTGATACCGGATTTGACAGCATATCCGACAAAAACAGTATATCAAAGCTCTCTCGACTTCTTGACAGACTTAATTCCGAAAATTCGCTTCCTAAGCTCATACTTTTTAATCTCAATCCTAAAATGAACGCAGAGCTTATGACGCTTCTCGGATGCTTCCAGAGTAATGAGGCAAAGGGCAAGATACAATATGGCCCGGCTTGGTGGTTCCTTGATAACAAGATAGGAATGGAGAAGCATCTTGAGGATCTTTGCTCGACAGGTCATATAGGTGCCTTTGTCGGAATGCTAACAGATAGCCGTTCGTTGCTTTCATATCCAAGACATCATTATTTTCGCAGAATTCTTTGTAATTACCTTGGTACTCTTATTGAAAATGGAGAAATGACATCTGATATGTCGTTTGTAGGCAGTGTCGTTAAGGATATATGCTATAATAATGCAATTTCATATTTTAATATGTAAAAAATCAAGCTGACACAAGTCAGCTTGATTTTTTTCATCTCATTAAATATTGTAATCTGTAAGATATTTTTTAGTGTTTTCAACCATTTCGTCAAACATTTTTCTTGCACTGTCAATATCGCAGGTTACCAACGGATCGCTTGCGAATGCATTGAATATCTTTTCAATATCTCGCTCAGCAATAGCCTCGAAAACCGCCTCTTGCTCTGCACAAATTCTTGAAACCAGCGGATATATTGAGGTAGGGATTTCACCTGCAAAAACGGGAGATATCTCGTCGGTGCGGAAAATTGCGTTCGTTTCAACTATCGCGCCTATTGGAAGATTGGGTATTTGACCTCTGTTAGGAATGTTTACGTTCGTAACAAGATCGCTAAGACCTAAGAGGGCTCTTATTTGATTTACACCCTCCTCACCCGTTGCAGTCAGTGTCGGCTGCATTTCCCCCGAAAGGAGCTTTCTGCTTTTTTCAAGTCTGTCCTTAAGATCCTTCTTGCGCCAAGAAACAGGCGTAAGAGCAAACTTCATTTCGTTAACTCTTTCAGGACTGGAAAGATACCACTTGCCCTCGCAGAATTCAGCAAGATGTCTGTCACCTGCTGCAGAAATATAGCCAAATCTTTTGAATAGGTCAAACGTTACCTTGCCAGCACAAGCAAAGTGGTTGTTCATCCAGTTGTTATCTGTTTGAGTTGGTAGTCCGTCAGCATACTTTTCACAGAATTGCTTGTAGTATGGGAATAGGTCAATGCCTTGATATTTAGCACTTGTTAGCCATGTAAAGTGGTTTACAGCAATAGGATTCACCTTGATTTCCTCTCTTGTAGCCTTCTTGCCAAGGTACTCCTCAACCATACGAGCAAGTAATTTTTGAGTTCCAAAAACCTCGTGACAGCAACCAAATGCCTTTATTTCGGGGAATACTCTGTAAAGCGTTTTAACGCAAAGCGTCATTGGGTTAGTGTAGTTAATTACCCAAGCATTTGGAGAGTATTTTTTTATATTTTCTGCAATCTCCTCAAACATAGGAATAGTTCTCATAGCACGAACAATTCCACCCGGACCGGTTGTATCGCCGACAGGCTGATAAATGCCATATTTTTCGGGAGTATGTACATCGCTTTCCATCTCGTCAAACGTGCCCGGCAAAATTGATATAATTACAAAATCTGCGCCCGTCAAAGCCTCCTTAGCCGTTTCAACCGCCTTGTAGCTCCATTTTGATTTAGCACCATCACAATTGTTATACATATTTCCAATGATCTCGTTTGCCTTAGATGCCTCATTATCTATATCGTAAAGATATACCTCTCCGCTTATATCCTCTGAAAGAGCTAAATCACTCATAAGCCCCCACGCCCAACCGCGTGATCCGCCGCCGATATATGCGATTTTAAGATCCTCAACCTTATTATCTATATATTTCATATTGTCCTCCTGCAAAAATAAATTACATAGTAATTGTATCATAACAGCTTTTTAAATTCAATCCTTTTTATATAAAAATATCTAAAATTAAGTTATTAATTTACGGCTTTATGGAAAAATAAATATGAAACATATAAGGAGAATAAAAAATGGATTCTATTTGGATAAATGGCGTACAAAAGCCGAATTTTAGGACATTAAATAAAAAAATCAAGACAGATGTGCTTATAGTTGGCGGAGGAATTACGGGAATACTGTGCGCGTATATGCTAAAGAGAGCGGGCGTTGATTATATTTTGGCAGAGGCTAAAGAGATATGCTGTGGAATTACGAAAAATACAACCGCAAAAATAACACTGCAGCACGGACTTATATACGATAAAATGATAAAGCGCTTCGGTGTTGAAAGCTCTCGGCTTTTCTTGGAAGCTCAAAAAAAGGCTGTTGACGAATATTCAAGGCTGAGCAAAAATATAGAATGTGATTATGAATTGAAGGATTCGTATGTTTACTCACTTGCGGACAGAGAAAAAATCGAAAAAGAGATATATGCCCTTGAAAAGCTGGGGGTTAATGCGGATTTTCTTGAAACTCTGTCGATTCCTATTGATGTAGCAGGTGCTGTAAGAGTAAGAGCTCAGGCTCAATTTCATCCGTTGAAATTTATTTTTGAGATTGCAAAAGATCTTAATATTTATGAAAATACAAAGGTCTTGGAATTAATGCCGAACAAAGCAATAACGGAAAACGGCGAGATCGAATGTAAAAAAATAATAATAGCGACTCATTTTCCGGTTTTGAATAAGCATGGCGGATATTTTTTAAAGATGTATCAGCACCGTTCTTATGTTTTGGCATTGGAAAATGCTCAAAATGTAGGCGGAATGTATGTTGATGAAAATGAGAAGGGCTTATCCTTTCGTAACTATAATGATATTTTATTGCTTGGCGGCGGATCGCACCGTACGGGGAAAAAAGGAGGTAATTGGAGAGAGCTTGAGACGTTTGCCTCGAAAAATTATCCTAAAGCTGCAATAGTAAACAAATGGGCAACACAGGATTGTATGACACTTGATGATATACCTTATATAGGAAAATATTCAAGAGGAACTCAGGATTTGTTTGTAGCAACGGGATTTAATAAATGGGGAATGAGCTCCGCTATGGTATCAGCCATGGTTTTGACTGATCTTGTGCAGGATAAGAATAATGCTTACGCATCTGTATTTTCTCCGTCAAGAAGTATATTGCATCCTCAGCTTGTTATCAATTCAATAGAATCACTTATAAATATTTTAACTCCGACAACACCTCGATGTCCGCATCTTGGCTGTGCTTTAAAATACAATAAGGAAGAGCATTCATGGGATTGTCCGTGTCACGGCTCAAGATTTACCGAGAAGGGTGAATTGATAGACAATCCTGCGACGGACGATAAAAAAATATGATTAACTTATAGCTTGAAAATTTTTAATTATAGCAAGGAAATATATCAAACCTATAACCTTGAAAATGAGCTCCAATAAAAATCAGAAAAGGAAAAAGGTAATAGTAAGTGAAGCAGGAATTGCGGCAGAACAATGTTAAGCGGGCATTTATAGAATGCCCGCTTACTTTAAGAAAAAATCACGAAATGATTGAAAAAAACTCTCGTTACGTGTTGTTGCAATATTGTAAAAGCTCTGCTATAATCAAATTGTAAGATGCGCAGATTACAATTTTGAATTTAAAATAAGGAGAATTTTTATGAGATTAAGTATAGGTGAAAATATCAAAAGATTGCGTAGGGAAAGAGATATAACACAAGAGCAGCTTGCGGAAATTTTCAATGTTTCTTGCCAAACCATTTCCCGTTGGGAAACAGATGCCTGTTACCCGGATGTGGAGCTTCTTCCCGTTATTGCTAACTTTTTTAATACAACGGTAGATGAGCTGATGGGGGTGGATGAAATGCTCGTAAAACAAAAGGTTGATAAATACCTTCGCGATTTTAAGTCTGCGATCAGCCATGGCGATGTATATGAGTGCATACGAATAGCACGCGAGGGTGTTCATGAGTTTCCGAATAATTATACGTTGCTTAATAATTTGATGTATGCACTTTTCATTTCGGGGGATGATGATGGCGGTTTGCCTGAATGGAAAGAAAATATGCATAAATATGATGCTGAAATTACCGAGCTCGGAGAACGTATTATGAAATATTGTCCCGACCAAGACATCAGGTTAGAGGCAACTATACGCTTGGCTTTCAATCACTGCGAGCTTGGCAGAAAAAATGAGGGTAGAAGAATTTACGAAACATTACCTTCTTGGGAGCATTGTCGAGAATTCAATATCTATTGGGCACTTGACAATGGTGAGGTGCTTGAGCATGCAAGAGAACAAATTATGTCGGGATACAACATTTTGAGCGGTGGTATCAACAAAATGACAGGCGCTAAGGGCTTGAGTGATGAGGAGTATATAAAGTTATATGAAAAGCAAGCGGAGTTAGATAGAATTGTTTACGACAATGTACCGCCGGATGATGGTTATGGAAATACTCAAACCCACTGCTGTTATGCGGAAAAATATGCGCGCCTCGGAAATAAAGATAAGGCAATTGAACATTTGAAAATAGCGGCTGATCACGCTATAAATTATGACAATGCTCAGGGCGGAGAATATAAAAGCTTTTTGCTTGGAAAAAGAAGCTGGAGCAAAGCTGATTTTGAAACAAGTGATCCTCGACCGCTTAAAATAAGAATGAGGGATAAGTGGTTACAAGAAAAAGATTTTTCAAGTATAAGAGAAACAAAAGAATTTCAAAATATAATTGAGATGTTAAGTAAATAAAGAAAGAGAGTGTCGGATTTTCGACACTCTCTCTTTGAACATAGATTTAATTTTAAATCACGATCAGCACAGCATCAAGCGGCGGCGCTTCGTAGCTTTTGTCTCCGATAGAAAAAGCAATCGGTTCATTTTCTGGATTAACAACGATATATGCGGTTTTTTTGTCCTTGGCTTCCCAACAGGATGAAAGTAGGCGGGGGAGTGTCGCAAAATCGCGTCCTCTGAACATCGGGATATCTATCTTCTCGCATCTTATATCGGGAGCAAGACTCATTTTGCCCGAATAGAGATATTCCTTTGCTTCGTCATTATAGAATTTTGTTAAATTTCTTATAAAAAGCAGAGTTTTTTCCATATCGGGACAGCTTTCAAAATCGTGAGTTCCCCAGTGTGTCATAAGGTTGCCGTTTGGAGCTAATATAAGAGTCATAAGATCTCCGATTGAGAAGGAATATCCAAGACGGTAGCGTAGAGTGTCGCATTTTGGCTCAAACGGACATCCGCATTGATTTCCCATAAAGTTTCTTACGTACTCGTGATATATATAAGCATAAAGAGGAACGGGCGTACCAAAGGGATAATTCAATTCAAATCTGTTATCGCTCATCAAGAGATTTGCTATAAACGGCTCTGCTGCCGCGCTTTCGCAACCAAACAGCATATTTGGAGCTTTAGATCTCCAATTAAAAAGTAGATCCTGCATAGAAGAGGTCATCCATTCTCCGGGCATAGGGGGATGAGAGTGATCTCTTGCGTAGCACATATATTGTCCGCCACCGTGATTTTGGTCAAGAATCTGTGCATAATCTATTTCGCTTTCAAAAAGAGGAGTATACGCCTCGTCAAGAATTTCACGCCCGCGAGAAGAAGCAGGACAAATATCGTATCCGTAACGCTGATACGGAGTGCAGGTGATGCCAAGCTCAGGCTTGTTTTGCGGAGAATGGCAGACACCCTCAAGCACATTTTCTCGTCTTATCTTTTCTTCACAATTATAGCTTTCAATTAAGGTGCTTCGTAGAGTATAGCCGAAGCCTGAACAATAAACTCCGATCAAATCGCCGTTTTTGTGAAGCTCATCCCTAAATTCATTAAATATCTTTTCACCGCCAAAGGGTGGCCAAACATAAGGCGGAGCCCACGGAGCAGTTCCCTCCCAATGCATAAGCAGAGCCATAATTTTAGAATTTGTTGCGCTTTTAATCTTGTTAAGGATAGGAAGCGCATTGGTATAAGGAAATAAAGCATTTGGCTCCATTTTGTCCATATCGTGTATTCCTCGCACGGGATATGTTACAATCAACGGAGATTCCTCGTACCATTTGGGAAGCGTTTTGTTTTCGCGTATAGGAACTGTATTGTTCGGAAGATTGCTTTCAAACCATCTCCTGTAAATATCAGCCGCAGATTTCCATTCTCCCGTGCACACCTTCCACACTACAGGAAATTTCGGCGTGAAGCTTTCTCCAAAATCAGCTCCTGAAAAAAGGCGGATCTGTAAGGAAATGCCGTCATCTGCAGGATAAAAATCAATGCATTTAAGACCTCTTTTGGGATCGTGCGCTCCTATATAAAGACCGATATCATCAAAAAGATACGCCAAAAATTGCGAGCATACCTTATTTGGAAACATAAAATAAGCGCCTGACGAGGGAAATTCCGGCTCGTATCGAGGCAAGAGCGTTTCATTTGTTAGTATCGTGCCCTCGTCGTACGGAAAAAGAATTTTACCGCCGTTAGTATTGTTGTCAATAAGACGAGGAAAGCATATTTTAGGAAATTCAACCCATTCGATGGCGTATTCGCACGAAACAGACTCTATGCTTATTTGCCATAAGATCTCATCGTCGGCAGTTATTTTGATTTTTGCGGTAAGCTCGGAAAAATCCTTGCCAAAGCCCGAATAAACGATACATCCGTCGGTTATACGGCATATTTGAGCCTTAGTGGAATCAATATAAATGCAGTTGCCACTTTTGTCGCGAAGCCTTGCACAAAAAATCGAAGAATCGCTAACACAGCGTTCCTTACCTTTCAACATCAAGGAAGAAATAACGCCGGATTCAGTGTTTATTGAAAATTCAATTTCTTTACCAAAAATCTTATACATATTTTTCTCCGTTATTCTTAAAATCATAAATATTTATGTTTCTAACGATATTATATCATTGTAAGAAGCAGGTGTCAATAAGTTAATATTTTTGATTAAAACAAGTCAACTACATAAAAAAACCGAAAAAACTTTACAGCAAACTTGACACCTGACAAATTTCGTGCTATAATGTCGAGGCTATATTAAATATTTTAAAATTTTTAATACCGGATGCAGTCTTTAAGTAGTCTGATTTCCCGTTTTGTATGAGGTTAAGATGGAAGGTCAAGTAGAAAACGAAATATTAAAGTTGAAAAAACAAAAGAACGCAGTCATACTCGCGCATTATTATGCATCTGAGGATGTGCAAAGGATCGCTGATTATGTAGGAGATTCTTTTTATCTTGCAAAGATCGCAAAAAAAAGCACGGCGGATATCATCGTATTTTGCGGTGTTTCATTTATGGGCGAGAGCGCAAAAATACTCAATCCCGACAAAAAGGTGCTTATGCCTGATCCTACAGCCGATTGCCCTATGGCGCATATGGTCGCAGAGGGTAAGATAGAAAGGATGAGAGCCGAATATGATGATATTGCGGTTGTGTGCTACATAAATTCTACCGCTGAGCTCAAAAGCAAGAGCGATGTGTGCGTAACGTCATCAAATGCAGTATCGATCGTCAAGGCATTACCGAATAAGAATATATTTTTTATTCCGGACAAGAATCTTGGAAGCTTCGTTGCAAAAATGGTTCCGGATAAAAATATCATTTTAAATGACGGATGCTGCCCGATTCACGTAAATATCAGCGCAGAAGAATTAAGAGAAGAAAAAGAAAAGCATAAGAGCGCGCTCGTTCTTTCTCATCCAGAATGTGATGAGTCTGTGTTAGCTTTGTCGGATTACATAGGAAGCACCGCTGATATTATTTTGTATGCCGCAAGCAGCAACGCCGATGAATTTATTATCTGTACTGAGGATGGAGTGGTGTACAAGCTTGAATATGATAATCCCGAAAAGAAATTTTATTTTCCCAAAACAAGACCTTGCTGCAGTGATATGAAGCTGAATACGCTTGAAAACATTCTTTACGTTCTTAAAACCGAGGAAAACGAGGTTAAATTAAATGATATTTTAATGGAAAAGGCGCTCACACCATTAAACAGAATGTTGGAGCTTGCGAGGTGAAAGAATGAAAGCAGATATTTTAATCGTAGGATGCGGAGTTGCAGGGCTTTACTGTGCACTTAATCTGCCAACAGATAAAAATATTATTATCGTAACTAAGGACGAAGCAAGAAAAAGCGATTCCTTTTTGGCGCAGGGTGGAATTTGTGTGCTTCGTGATGAAGATGATTATGAATCGTTTTACAATGATACTATGAAGGCGGGACATTATGAAAACGATCCCGAATCAGTCGATATTATGATACGCTCCTCAAAGGAGGTAATAAACGATCTCGTAGCCTTTGGTGTTAGCTTTGAAGGAAACGGAGAAGAATTTACGTATACTCGCGAGGGAGCGCATTCAAGACCTCGTATTCTGTTTCACGAGGATGAAACAGGCAAGGAGATCACCTCTAATTTGCTAAAGGCAGTATTGGACAGAAAAAACATCACCTTGATCGAAAATTATACAATGGTCGATTTGATATGCGAAAACGGAGAATGTCACGGTATTATAGGACATAGCTCAGATGGCGAATATTCGGCAATTTATTCAAATTTTACGGTTTTGGCAACGGGCGGAATCGGAGGACTTTTTGAGCATTCTACAAATTACAGACATTTGACAGCAGACGCTCTTGCACTTGCTCTGAAATATGGGATCAAGCTTCGGAATATCGACTATATTCAGATACATCCTACCACTCTTTATACAGAAAAGGATGGCAGAGAATTTTTAATATCCGAGTCCGTTCGCGGAGAAGGAGCAGTGTTGCTTAATTCAAAGGGAGAACGCTTTGTAAATGAACTTTTGCCTCGAGATGTGGTTGCAAATGCAATTTTCGCGGAGATGAAAAAGGAAGGCTCAAAGCATGTTTGGTTATCCTTAGCTCCTATATCCGAGAAGGAAATAAAGGCTCATTTCCCAAATATATATCAGCATTGTCTTGACGAAGGCTATGATGTGACGAAGGAGCCGATTCCCGTAGTTCCGTCTCAGCATTATTTTATGGGCGGAATAGATGTGGATAAGCATAGTAAAACATCGATGCATCGATTATACGCAGCCGGAGAGACCTCTTGCAACGGTGTACACGGAAAAAACAGATTAGCAAGCAATTCACTTCTTGAAAGTCTTGTTTTTGCTAAGCGCGCCGCGCATTATATTTTAGAGGAATATTCTGAAATAAAAATGGATAAAGAGATATATATGGATAAAGAAAAATATAAAAATTACAAGGAAGAATATAAAAAAGCCGTTCTTGCGGCAATCGAAAGGGAGAAACAAAGCCATGAATAATATTACTATGAAAATGAATGCTGACGAGCTTATTTTGCAAGCTCTCAGAGAGGATATTACAAGCGAGGACATAACAACAAATTCAGTTATGCCGCATTATCAGGCAGGAGAGGTGGACCTCATCTGTAAGCAGGACGGAGTTATAGCCGGGCTTGATGTGTTCAAAAGAGTATTTGAATTGCTTGATGATAAGACAGAGGTCGTTTTCTACTGTAAAGACGGAGATACCGTTAAAAAGGGTGAGAAAATAGGTTTGGTTCGCGGAGATATCCGCGTGCTTCTTTCCGGAGAAAGAACGGCGCTTAATTATCTGCAAAGAATGAGTGGCATAGCGACATATACAAGAGAAATTGCCGATCTTTTAAAGGGAAGCAAGACTAAATTGCTTGATACAAGAAAAACCACGCCCAATATGCGTATTTTTGAGAAATATTCCGTAAAGGTGGGCGGGGGATACAATCACAGATACAATCTTAGCGACGGAATCCTTTTAAAGGATAATCATATCGGCGCGGCAGGCGGAGTTAAGGAAGCTGTCAAAATGGCAAAGGAATATGCTCCGTTTGTGAGAAAGATTGAGATAGAGGTAGAGAATCTTTGTATGCTCAAGGAAGCTCTTGAGGCGGGCGCAGATATAATTATGCTTGATAATATGAGCGTAGATGATATGAAAAAGGCGGTTGAGCTTTGTGCAGGCAAGGCGGAGACTGAGTGTAGCGGTAATGTTACCCGTGAAAACATAGAAAGACTTATTGATATTGGCGTTGATTATATTTCAAGCGGAGCTCTTACACATTCGTCTCCCATTCTTGATCTATCTTTGAAGAATCTTCATGCGATATAAGGAGAGCTTATGAAGGTAGCTGAAAGAAGAAAAGCGATAATAAATCTTTTATTATCTGCTAAAAATCCGATTTCGGGCGGTGAGCTTGCGCGTGTGTTCGATATATCCCGACAGATTATAGTACAGGATATTACCGTTCTTAAGGGCTCAGGGTATGAGATACTGTCAACAAGCCAAGGCTACGTTCTTCAAAAATCACCTCTTGCGGAGCGAGTGTTCAAGGTTAAGCATACGACAGAGCAGACTGAGGACGAGTTGTCATGTATTGTGGAGCTTGGCGGAACAGTGGTAGATGTGTTCGTGTGGCATAAGGTGTACGGAAGAATCGAAGCACCCCTGAATATTTTTTCGCCTCTGCACGTAAAGCAGTTTTTAGAAGGAGTAAGAACCGGGAAATCAACAGAGCTTATGAATATTACAGGCGGTTATCACTATCATACCGTGCGTGCAGATTCGGAGGCTGTGCTTGACAGAATTGAGCTTGCACTTACAGAAAAGGCTTATATAGTTCCTGAAATATAATGAAATCGGCATAGGAGCAATATTATGGATCAAGAAAGATTTGAAAAGCAGTTGGCTTTTATTCTTGAGGCTGACAAGGAAAAGAACATTTTGCGTCAAACTCATTTAAGCGATCACGGCAGACGCGAAAACGATGCTGAGCATGCATGGCATATGGCTATGATGATCTATCTTTTGAAGGAGTATTCAAACGAGAGCTTTGATGTTGCCAAGTCAATGATGATGGCAATAATACACGATATTGTGGAGATAGATGCGGGAGATGCCTATGCGTACGATATGGAAGCTTTAAATTCACAAAAGGAGCGAGAAAGGAATGCAGCTAAGCGAATATTTGGGTTGCTTCCTGATGATCAGCGAGATGAGCTGATAGCTCTGTTTGAGGAGTTTGAGGCTTGTGAATCTGCTGAAGCGCGCTTTGCTCGGGTAATGGATAATTTTCAGCCGTTATTGCTTAATGATTCAAATGGCGGAAATGATTGGCGTGAGCATAATGTAACCTATGATCAGGTCACAAAAAGACAAATGACCTCTAAGCTTGGCTCTGAGCAGATATGGGGATATACGCAAAAATTGATCGATAAAAACGTAAAAAAGGGAAGCATAAAAAATTAATATAACTTGAACGGAAGCGAAAAATCTCGTTTCCGTTTTTATATATAAATCGTAATTAAAACACGTCTTGACACATAGTGTCAATTATGTTAAACTATAAATATAATATAGTTTCAGAGGTAATTATGGATATCAAAAAGCTTTTAAAGAAAATGACGCTTGATCAAAAGATCGCTCAGCTATGTCAATTTAACGCAAGATGCTTACTTCCTGATGTAACAGGAGAGATAACAGGACCTGCAAAGGCACTTGATTTAACGAAAGAGGATATAGCCTACTGTGGCTCAACTCTTACATTTGCCGATGCAAACAGTATGATAGAGGTGCAAAAAAAGCATTTGGAGCTTGATCCGAATAAGATCCCGCTTCTTTTTATGCACGATGTAATTCACGGATACCGCACGCTTTATCCTATTCAGCTTGCTCTTGGCGCAAGCTGGGATGCGGACATTGTTAAGGAATGCTCGCGTATGTCTGCTCGAGAATCGGCAGCAGGCGGCGTTCACGTTACATTTTCCCCTATGGTAGACCTTGTTCGCGATGCTCGTTGGGGCAGATGTATGGAAAGCTGCGGAGAAGATCCGTATCTTAATTCTGTAATGGCTCGCGCACAGGTAGAGGGCTTTCAGGGAAATCTTGATAGCGATGAGGATATTTGCGCTTGCGTAAAGCATTTCGCCGCGTACGGCGCTGCGGAGGGCGGTAGAGATTATAACACAGTAGATATGAGCGAATATAATTTGAGAGAAAACTATTTGGCAGCATATAAGAGCGCTGTTGAAGCGGGAGCTCAAATGATAATGGCGTCATTCAATACGATAAACGGTGTTCCTGCAATAGCAAACAAATGGCTTTTAAAGGATGTTTTAAGAGATGAATGGGGCTTTGATAAGCCTGTAATTTCAGATTATGCTGCTTTTGCGGAGCTTACAGCTCACGGATACAGCCCTGATGATAAGGAAAGCGCAAGGCTTGCACTTAATGCAACTGCCGACATCGAAATGATGTCCACCTGCTATTTAAAAAATCTTCGTGCTCTTGTTGAAGAAGGAAAGGTTTCCGAGGAGCAGATAGATGAATCGGTTCTTAGAATACTTGAGCTTAAGGATAAACTCGGACTTTTTGAAAATCCTTACCGTTATGCAAATCCGGAAAAGGAAAAGGCGCTTGCTCTCTGTCCCGAGCATAGAGCTATAGCAAGAAAAGCAGCTCAAAAATGCGCGGTTCTTCTTAAAAACGATGATATATTACCATTTGACAAAAATATAAAAAATATAGCTGTTATAGGCCCATGGTCAGATGTTGGTATGATAGGAGAATGGCCGGGACACGGAGAGCCCGAGGAAGCTGTAACAGTGATTGAAGGAATAAAAAATGCTCTTGCAAGCTCAAACGTTACAATGGCAAAGGGATGCGAGGGTGTTCTTAATGAGCTCCCCGATGACAAGCGTATAAATGAGGCGGTTAAGACCGCTAAGGAAGCAGATGCCGTTATTCTTTGCGTAGGCGAGCATTCTAAGCAAAGCGGAGAAGCTCATTCAAGAGCTGATATAAATCTTTCACCTGCTCAAGCAAGGCTTGTAAAGGAAGTATGCTCAGCAAACAAGAATACCGTATGCGTGCTTTTCTGCGGCAGACCTATCGTTTTAACCGATATTATAGACACAGTTCCTGCTATATTTGTTGCTTGGCAGCCCGGAACAGAGGGTGGAAATGCGATAGCGGATCTTATATTCGGAAACGTAAACTTTGAGGGAAGACTTCCTATGACATTCCCGCTTTGTGTCGGTCAAGTGCCGATATATTATAGCCAAATGAGCACCGGAAGACCTCAACTTCAACCTGATCAAATCTATTGCAGCAGATATATAGATTGTCCTAATGAGCCGCTTTTCCCGTTCGGATACGGACTATCATATACAAGCTTTGAAATATCAAGCCCTGTATTAAGCCAAGCTCAAATGGATAAAAACGATACTGTCGTTGTAAGTGCAAAGGTTAAAAACACGGGGGGAGTGTCCGGAAAAGCGGTTGTTCAGCTTTATATACGCGATCTTTTCGCCTCTCGAACAAGACCGGTAAAGGAGCTTAAGGGCTTTACAAAGGTGGCTCTTGAGGCAGGAGAGGAAAAAGAGGTGTCCTTCGAGATTACCGAAAAAGACCTTGCCTTTTATGGAGCAAGTGGAAATTTCGAGGCTGAGGCAGGAGATTTCCATATATTCCTCGCTCTCGACAGCACGTCTAAGGATTTTGTTACTCTTAATCTTAAATAAAAAAATCTCACTCGCAAGTTAATGCGAGTGAGATTTTTTGCGTTTATCTTACTACAGCTGAATGAGGCATTTTGTCCTTTCCTGCGTATGCGGCAAGAAGGAAATAGTAGTTATCTGCAAGATAATTATATCCACAGGGTATGCCGTCTTTTGTACGCCAATCGACGCTTTGAACATATCCGGGCATAAGACCGGAGTGAGTAAAATATTTTTCATATGTGTTTAATATAGCTTCAAAGATCTTATCGGCTTCCTTATCAAGACCAACCTTATACATTGAGGTTAAGAAGTGGAATCCGTTCATACCGCTTAAGCCACCGTTTTCATACTGTCCCCAGTCACTCATGCACGGCCAGTCGATCGTATCGGATGGGTCAACAGGCTTAACGTTACCGGGAATTCCGTATTTTAGATCTCCGTATCCCTCTTTTTTCATTTCGTCAAGAAGAAGAAGCATACGTTTACCTTCGTCATTGGGTATCAAGCCTTCATTGATTCCCATGGACACGGCAAATGTGAACATATAGTCGTGGTGTTTACCGTTACGGCTTACCCAACCGGACATAAGAGTTGAGTCGGGATTATAGAATGTCTTAAAAAAGCTCTTATCGAATTTTTCAAGCTGTTTTTTATATTTTTCAGCATTATCTTCAAGACCGAGAGAGCATAAAAGCTCTGAAAGCTCACGGAGAGCACGGTGACAAAGATAGTTGAAATATATATCCTTATGACCGAATCCAAAGTTATCCCACCAGTTTCCCTGATGTCCGAATTCACACGGTTGCCACATATAATCTCCGGGGAAGGGAACCTCAAATATTCCGTCTCCGTCGGTATCGCGAGTCAAAAGATAATCAGCAGCCTTTATCGCGTAAGGGAGTAACTTTTTTGCAAAGGGTAAATTCCATTTTGCGATTCCCGTAAGAGAAAGTATTGCGCTCGGTGTTGAATCTACGGAGCATCCAAATTCATTTTCATTTGTCTTGTCCTTCTTATAGAAGCAAACGCTAACCTCTCCGTCGAACGCCTGTGCTTGCTTAAAGCTTCTTTCTATCTGTCTTTCAAAGGCGCGGCGTACCATTTTGAACTGCTCGTTATCACCGTTCATTATTTGAAGCATATCGGATTTCATATGCATGCTTATGTGTGCAGTACCGTGAAAATAGATATTGTCGCCCATATCAAAAAGCTCTCTGTTCAAAGCAAATGAATTGAGCCAATTGCGTTTAAGACCGTTATATTTTTCATTGTTTTCAGCCGAGAAAGCAGGATAACACTCATCTAAGACCTTGAAATTAAGCTTTGCTTTGTCAAGAGGAGAGCTTGACTTAAATGTGAGAAACGAGCTGCCGTAATGCAAGGAGTGCAATCTGTTGTGGTTATAGCTGTAATTCTTAAAGCCTAAATCAAGACCTGTAAATTCCTTTGATAACTGAAGCTCCTCTACGCAAAAAACATCATCCGATTCAGAGCTTATTTCTAATCTTCCAAAGTCGGGGAAATGTATGATAAGCGGCAGGGAGTATTTGTTTTTGAAAATAGTAAAGGGATTTTTGCTTTTGAGCTTTTTGGGTTGATTTTTTGTCCATATCGTAGGCGGAGCGGTTTTTATAGAAAGATTCATAGAAAAAATGTCCTTGCCATCGATTCCGTCAATAGTAAATGAAAAGCTTTTGTCACTGTCGAATTCTGCCGTGCAGCTCTCGTTGTTTTTACCCTTGAATATAAAGGCACTGTCGGTGATTTCGTACGATTGAGGCTTTGCTTGCTTGAAGGGATAAGCCTTTGCTCCCTTACCCGGAAGCAAAAGATTGAATGTGGTATGTCTATCTTTTTCACGTCCACTTGATTCGATGCCTAAAAAAACAAGCGCACCTGTTTCCTTATTGAAGGTCGCGGAAAGAAAGTTGCTATCAAAAGATGCGTATTTTGAATGGGTATTTTCTATCATATTGAGCTCCTTGTGTATTTAATAAATTAATATTATTCTACTTCTAATTTCATTATAATATAAATGCTTTTGCAATACAATTGTTTTTTGTGTCAAAACATATTGTATTTTGTGTCATTGAATAGAATGAAAATTTATCAAGTCACGAATCAAGGTCTTTCAGCATAGAGTTTGCTGTTAAAAGCATTGACATAATTATAAAAAAATGATAAAATATTCACATGGAAATAATACTAAGAAGGAGTAAAAAAATGAATAAGATAATTGATAGTCATATGCATATATCAAAATGGGGAGACACTGATTTTATTTCATTTTTTGATGATTACCGTAATAAAGAAAATATACACGCAATAAATCTGTGCGCAATTCCTTTTAAGATGTCAAATGTGAGTAATAATATTATGCTTGGCTTTTATAAGCTTGCCCGTCCGAATACCTATGTTCACGGCGGTATTGAGCTTATAAATGTTCCTATTGATAATATGCCCAAGGGAATGACTGCTGTTGATCAATATAAAGAGCTTATGGAAATAGGCTTTGACGGAATAAAAATGCTTGAGGGTAAGCCGACGGAGCATAAAAGAATAGGCAAAAATCTTAATCATCCGTCGCTTAATGCGCTTTATAAGGAAATGGAAAAGGACGGCACTCATCTTTTGATGCACGTAAACGATCCGGATGAATTTTGGGATTTGAAAAGAGCACCCGAATGGGCAATTAATTGCGGATGGACGTATACAGACGGAACATATTCTTCCTATGAGGAGATTCATAATCAAACCGTAAAAATACTTGAAGATTATCCAAATCTATCATTGACGGTTGCGCATTTCTTTTTCTGTAGCAAGGAGCCTGATATTTTGGAAAGACTGTTTTCCTTGTATCCGAATTTTTGCGTTGATCTGACGCCCGGAGGAGAGATGTATGTTGAATTTGAAAAAAATTATGATTATTACAAGTCGTTTTTTAACAAATACTCAAATAGGTTGATTTTTGGTACGGATTGCAGTTATCTCGGAGATGAAGAATATGCAAGCTGGCTCTTTAATGTTGTTACAACGTTTTTGGGCACGGATAAATCTGTAATCAGCTTTGATGATAAGGAATTAAAAGGACTTGGAATGACACAGGACAAAACAGATAATATCCTTTTTGCCAACTTTGAGCGACGTGTGGGCAAAGAGCCAAAGCCTATGGATAAGAAAAAATTCAAGGCGTATATTGAAAAATACTCCTTTGCTCTTACCGATGAGGACATAAAAAATATAACGCCTCTTATGGAAAAATATTTATAACTATAACAGTTAAATTGTTAGAAAAGCGAGTGCATCACGCACTCGCTTTGTTGTTATTTAAGAAATGTCTTTGCTATTTCGATAGCCCAGTTTTGCATTTCTGCAAACATTTTGCCTTTTAACTGTTCATACTCAACCCACATAAATTTGTGGTCGCTTTCAATAGGCTCTTGCACCTTTTCTATAAGCTCACCAATGTAATATGTTTGAATTGGATGAAAATAACCTATTTTTGGATGCTTTGTATATGTTTCGGCAGAACATAACTTTTGATTGATATTTACTGTGTAGCCTGCTTCTTCAAGACACTCTCGCTCGATGGCTTCTTTGTGGCTTTCGTCTTTGTCAATTCCACCACCTAAAAGAAAATATCCCTTTGGCGTTTTAATAACACCTATTTTATCATCCTTTATCGGAATAATGTAAGCTCCTTCACGGTCCAAATATGAAGTATCTTCTTTTGTTCCAAAAATCTTATGGATATTCATTACACCCTTGTACCAAGTAGGTGTTGGATTTTTCATATTATCATACCAGCTAAGCACATCCTTGGCTTGATTTATCATTACATTAATCTTATTTTTACCAAAAGGGATTGCCCAAGGAACAGATGCGAGAGTGTTTGAACTAATATACAATGCAAGAAGCTCCCAAAAATCAAATGGAACATTATTGTTAAAATATCCGTTTACCATTCCCGTGGCAAATATGGGAGTTGACTGGGCACACCATACAATGCGATTAAATTCTTCCCACGGGTCGCCAAAATCGTCTCTGTCAAAATCAATAATGTATAAATTTTTGTCTTTTCCAAGCATCATATTGCCAATATGATAATCCCCGTGCTGATATGTGCGAGGACGATTTTTAAGTAGGTGTCTGTGAGAATCTATATAATCAATAAAGGCTTGACCATTCTCGTATTTAATAGGACATTCTTCGTATAATTTTATTTTTCTGTCAGCCTTACGGTTAAAATATGATTCCCAATTTTCAATTCCGTCAGGTGCGGGAATTTTATGGATTTCTTTTAATATTCTGCCGGCTTCAAAGCCATATAAATATTGCTCATCATTTGTTAGCTTATGTGCATTTTCCTCAGCATCTATACCATCTATCCAAGATTGAACAGAATAAACCCCTTCGTTACATATTCCAAAGGAAATAGGCTTGCACATTGGCACTCCAAGACTGGCTACTTGCTTCATAATTTCAAATTGCTTCTTTTTCTTTTCGTATAGCTCAAATGGAGAAATACGAAGCAGGAATTTATTTCCTTGTTCATCTGTAACGAGGTACTTTTTATCTTTCGAGTAGCCCTTGTTAATAAGCTCCTTGGTAGCAAATTTAGGAATATTCAATTCGTCATTTGCAATCCATTCTTTGTTATCGCTCCAAAGGTGTGGTAGAACAGTAACAATAGCATCTTTATTTAGCAGCCCATATATGTGAGGGAAGGCAACTCCTGTGTTTCTTAAATCCTCCCAAGCAATTTTTGGAGACACCTTGTTTGTGTCAATTACGAGTAATACCATTTCATTGGGTTCGGTTTTAAAATTCGGTGCAACAAGATGATATGTATTAATATCAGAACAGTGAATAAATCCAAACTTTTCAAGGGAAAGCTCACCATAAAAATCTTTATCTTGATATGTGTTCCAAAGTGTTTTTGTTAATGCGTGTAAGATTATCATATTGCACCTCCTAATAGCTTTTGAATAATTATAGCATATAAATTGTGCTAAAACAATTGACATTGCAAAAAATAAGTGTTAGAATTAAGAAAAACAAAGAAGGAGTAACGACATGAAGTATTTTGTAGTTAACGCTATGAATATGTATATGATGCGCGATTGGTGGAAACAGTCGGGCTTACTTTGTCGTACCCTAAATTCATAATTTTGCTATTATGTTATAGGAATTAGGCACTGTAAGTCGAGTATTCGATTTATGG
>JAGAPG010000022.1 GCA_017623355.1 Clostridia bacterium | reverse complement strand
TTCAAGATCAAAATTATGATTGTTAGGATCAAGCTCAGTACCGTTTATCTCACCAAGCACCTTTCCGCAGAAGCATTTTGCATCATAAATAGCTACTGATACACAGGTAGCAGGAGCTTTAAGGGTCGATCCTCGTTCATCCGTAAGATGCGTCGTGTTATTCGTTGCGTTGCAGAAAACAGCGGTTTTTTCTCCTGAAAACGTAACGCAACTTGAATCCTTATCGTTTTCGTTTGCAAAAAATACGTGAGTTGTATTTCCCCAATACTCAGTTGAAACAGTTGTCATATCTCCAAGAAATACGATTTTGTTTGCAGGTCCGTTTTGAAAGAGATACTGATTTGGCGCAGATGTAATCTTTTCTCCAAACACCAAAACATCATTTAAGCTACGACACTCTCTGAAAATGCATTGGTTCGCCATAGATTCAAGTTTTGACGGAAAATAATAAACCGTCGGCTTATCAGGAATTTGACTTTGAGATACGCACACGAATGGCTCATTTACAAAATATACGTTATGACAGTCATCAAAGGTAGCGCCTCTTGCACCACCGCCGCCACTTTCCCAAGTGGTTAAATTTTTTGAAAGATATACAGCGCGTAAGTTAGTGCAGCCTGAGAAATGATAAGCACCGCCAATTGTCGTAATACAGTCAGGCATAGAAAATGCTTTCAGGTTCGTACAGCCAACAAACATATATTCTTGGAAGTTTGTCAAGCCCGATTTTTCGGTGTGTTCAAAAATGCAGTATTCAAGTCCTGTGGCATTTTCAAATGAAGCAGCGCCAAAGCTTGTTACGGTTTTGGGAATTGTCACTTTTTTCACAGTAGTATTTCTTTGAAACGCATATCTGCCAACATGAGTAATTCCCTCGGGGATGTCAATAGAAACAATGTCGTTTACGGTGTAGCTTTCCCCTGTTTTCTCCTTAATGTAACTAAAATCAAGTGCATTTGATATTCCGTAGTTGTTTTCAATTTTACTTACATCTTTAAATATGTAGGCAGAAAGACAACTATATCCGTCGTCGAACACAACTATATCCGTATCAAGAGTTTGGATTGTTGTCTTAGTAGGCGCATCATCATATTTCGCAACAGCGGCGTTTGATGAAACCGCAAACAAGCAAGAAAGCATAAACACTAAAGTCAGCATTAAAAAAATCTTCTTTTTCATAATTTTCTCCTTGTGAATTTCGATGCATCGCATCGATAAAATATAACTTTTTGTATAGTGGTGTTATATTTATACAGATATATTATAATATTCCTTTAGCGCGTTGTCAAGGAGTTTTGCACAAAAAATACCCCCCCCCCCAGAAATTTTTGTGCAATTTGCACAAAAATTAAAAAGAAAAAGAGCGAAGCGAACGGACTTTAGCCGTTATTATCGTTTTCGCTCTTTTTTTATTTTAATCCTCAAGCTTTAGATCATTTTCCTTTATCCAGCCTATTTTTCGCATTATCTCCGCAAAAATAAGTGACAAGGCTGCAGGAAGCACGAAGCATGCAAGAATTATCCCCGTCCACATAAGCGCTCCGTTTTCCGTTGCTGCGATAACTCCGATAGGGCCTACAAGACCGCACGTTCCCATTCCTGCGCTAACACCCGTACATTTAAGCTTAAATACACAGGTCGCAAGCGGTCCACAGATTGCGGATGCAAGTATCGGTGGAATCCATATTTTCGGATTTTTGCATATGTTCCCCATTTGAAGCATTGATGTGCCAAGTCCTTGCGACAAAAGTCCGTTTACCTTGTTTTCTTTAAAGCTCATTACTGCAAATCCGACCATTTGCGCACAACATCCAGCCGTCGCTGCTCCGCCTGCAAGCCCTGCAATTCCTATTGAAGCGCATATTGCGGCACTTGATATCGGAAGCGTGAGCACTATTCCCACTATTACTGATATTATTACTCCCATAAGAAAGGGGTGAAGCTCAGTGGTTACATTTATAAACTGACCGAGATAATACATTAAATAAGAGATTATAGGACTAAGCAACCAGCTTGCAGCAAAGCCTGTAAATATCGTCACAACAGGCGTTACGAGAATATCTATCTTTGTTTTCTTTGAAACAAGCATTCCAATTTCCGTAGCAATTATAACGGCAAAAAACGCTCCTGCAGGCCCTGCGTCTATTCCGTTCGACACTGCCCATTCGGTTATTGCTCCATTTGACGTTACGACTCCCATATCGTAGCTCATAGCCCCGACAGCCGCGCAGCTGAACATTACAAGCGGATGTGCGCCAAGCTTATAAGCTATTGCCACGCCTATTGCCATTCCCGCTGCCGCCTTAGCGTAATTCGCCATAGTAGTAAACATTTCAAGATGCATATATTGACCTATAGTACCGAAAATAGTTCCGATAAGAAGTGATGCAAAAAGTCCAAGCGCCATAGCGCCCATAGCATCAATAAAGTATCTATGCAAATATTTCTTTACCATACTCATTCTCCTTCATTTAAATTGACACAATTTTAATACTTTTACGCCATTTTGTCAATACCTTTGATATTTTTTATCCTTGAAACCACATTCCTTTTGCGATTTTTTGAAATATATCCGAAAAAGGGTTGATTTTATTTAAAAATTATAATAAAATAAATTTACAGGTAAACCTGTTTTTTAGAAAGGAGAAAATACATATGGCATTTGTTAACGCAATTGACAATCTTCCAAAGATAGCAAAAATTTTGCTTGCTCTGCCCTTTCTGGATATCGTTTGGGCTATCTACCGCATCATAAAGGGTGCAACCACACAGAACTGGGTGACTATGGTTGCCGGAATTCTTTGGATAGTATTCGGATGCTTCATCACTTGGATTCTTGACATTGTATTTTTAATTCTCGACAAGCAGCCGCTATTTACCGAATAAACAAAAACCGAGCATTGCTCGGTTTTTTGTTTATCTTAAATTTTGCTCTCTCTGCTTCTTGCTTTCCGGGAAAATGTATTTTACTCCGTTTACACCAAGTATATACGAAATCGTACAAACTATAAGTGACGGAAGCTGTACTATAAGATATATGTATACGAACCAACTCGGACACATACCCGTAAATATTATATACATTCCGTTTACAAGAGATGAAATAAGAGCTAAAAACGATGTTGCCTCGGTAAGACCGCAAAGATAAAATATAATTACCAAAATCGCAAGTAAAATAAACAGTGAATTTGCATAAAGAGATACATACAAGCCATAAAGCTTATTCTTTTCCATTCTTCCGCCGTCGATCTTTACCTTATCTGCCGCGCCCTTTTCCCACATTACCGTATAAAGCAAAAACATATACATAAGAGCAGTAAATACGCCTACTACTATTTTTATAACACTGTTTTGAAACTGTATGGAAAGCATCGACGTTGCGAGTGATACTATGAGTCCAAAGATCATCATACCCAAATGATTGCAAAGAATCTTGCTTACCATATGCAGATTTTCCTTTAAAAATTTTTTCATTTATTCCTCCGCAAGCTTTATTAAAACTATTATATACAAATTCAAGGCAAATTGCAAGTCATTTGAGAAAGTTTACACATTAGAAAAATTTTTATAAAATTATACAAAACTAAAATATTTTGTGATAAAATAATATATATTGATACTTAAAGGAGGATCCTATGGACGGTAGCTTTGATGTTGAACAAATGCCGCTTATCGTACGTGATTTTGCTTCGTACAAGCTAACCATTCAGGCTTGCTCGAAAAAAACGGTCGACGAATATCTTTCCGATCTTAAGCTTTTTTTAAAATATATGTACGCAAAGCGTTACGGCGTTGATGTTCATTCTGATTTTTTTGAAAAGCTTGATATTTCCAAGCTTGAAAACGATTTTATCTTTTCTATAACGACAGAGGAGATATACGATTTTTTCGTTTACGTTTCTAACGAACGCGGTAACAAATCGTGCGCTAAATCCCGTAAGCTTTCTTCTATAAAGGCGCTTTACAAATACATATGCACAAAACGGCGTCTTATGGATAAAAACCCTGCTATTGATATCGAAACCCCAAAGAAAAAGCAAACCTTGCCTAAATTTTTGTCTATGGAAGAGAGTGTTTCTCTGCTCGAGGCCGTTTCCAACGACAAGGAATCGAAAACTAAGGAACGAGATTACGCTATAATAACGCTTTTCCTTAACTGTGGCATCCGTCTTTCCGAGCTTTGCGGAATAAATCTTAACGATATAGACAAGGAGCTTCGTTCTCTGCGCGTTTTAGGAAAAGGAAACAAGGAGCGTATAGTTTATCTTAACGAAGCGTGTCGCGATGCGCTTTCAAAATATCTCGTTATACGAAAGGGCGATTCTTACAGATCTTTAAATAATCCTGCTCTTTTTATAAGCAAGCAGCATAAGCGTATAAGCAACAAAACCGTTCAATGGCTCGTTTACAAATATCTTTCATTAGCGGGACTTGAATACAAACATTATTCTACACATAAGCTAAGACATACCGCTGCTACTCTTATGTATCAGACCGGACAGGTGGATGTTCGCGTTCTCAAGGAAATACTCGGACACGAGCAGCTCAACACTACCCAAATATATACTCACGTGTCAAATAAAGGTATGCAGGATGCTATCAACGCAAATCCGTTAGCTAATATAAAATCGAAAAAAAGCGATTAATTTGACAAATTCGTGAATTCAATCAGCGTTGTATGCATATTTTGCACAAAAATATCGAGGTATATATTATGTTTTTTGTTTATATTGTCTATTGACATAATGCTTTAAAATATTTATAATAGATATTACTGTGCACGATCAAGGTTGATATATCAACTTTTCAGGAATGCACGCTGACAACCCAAAAAATGTTTTATACATTATCGGAGGATTTAATTATGTTTGAAAAATTAAAGAATATTCTCGTAGAAGAGCTTTCTATCAACCCTGATGACATCACACCTGACGCAGAGCTCACAAACGATCTCGGCGTAAATTCACTCGAGCTTGCAGACCTCGTTCTTATGTGCGAGGAGGAATTCGGAGTAGAATTCAACGAAGAGGATATGCACAAATTCATCACTGTTGGCGACGTTGCTGACTTCCTTGAAGAAACCGTAAAATAATAGTTATACACCATAAATAAAAGGAGTTCTGAGAACTCCTTTTGTTTTTATTTTATCAATTTTACATATTCCTCAATAATCTTAGCTGCGCCCTCGACGCCTATTTTTGAGGTATCGATCATAATATCGTAATTTTCGCTTTTGCCCCATTTAAGAGTGGTGTAATAATTATAATAATTCGCGCGCTTCTTGTCTATTTTTGTTGCCATATTTCTTGCCTCGCCCACAGACACATCCTTACGCTTAGCAATCCTCTCGGCTCGTTTATCTATATCAGCATAAATAAACACTCTTACTACCTTCGGAAAGTCCTTCAAAACAAAATCAGCGCATCTGCCTACAAAAACGCTATCGCTCTTTTCTGCTTCTTCCTCTATTATCTGAGACTGAAGCACGAACAGCTTATCGTTTATAGGCGTATCGTATGGCATTCCGTATGAAAAAGGAACCATTCCTATCGAGCCTACTGCTATTGAATAAAGAAAGCTCGGTGTCGCTTTTTCATCTGCGTTTTTAAGTATCTCCGGATTCATTCCCGATTTTTCGGCAGCAAGATTTATAAGACTCTTATCGTGATATTCCATATTAAGATTTTTTGCTACCAACTCGCCTACCTCGCGTCCGCCGCTTCCGTACTGACGAGCTATAGTAATAACTACATTATTTTTACTCATAAAGTGCACCTCCGTATTCTTTCTGATTTTATTTTAACATTTTTTAGGTCATTTTGCAAGAAAAATTTTTATGCTTATTTATTTTTTCTTCATTTACACTAACATTATTAAAAAAGTATTGATTTTATTTTTGGTTTGTGGTAAAATATATTGAAATAAAATTTTGTATTAATTAAAGGAGAAATAAAAATGTTAGTTTCAGCAAAAGAAATGCTTGAAAAAGCAAAAGCAGGCAAATATGCCGTAGGACAATTCAACATTAACAATCTCGAATGGACAAAGGCTATCTTGCTCACAGCGCAAGAGCTCAACTCTCCCGTAATCTTGGGCGTTTCCGAGGGTGCAGGAAAATATATGTGCGGATACGAGACTATCGTAGGCATGGTTAAGGGTATGATCAAATGCCTCAACATCACAGTTCCCGTTGCTCTCCACCTCGACCACGGTTCATACGAGGGTGCTAAGGCGTGCATCAACGCAGGCTTCTCCTCTGTAATGTTCGACGGTTCTCACTATCCTATCGAGGAAAATATCGCAAAAACTCAAGAGCTTGTAAACGCTTGTAACGTTCTCGGCATCTCTCTCGAGGCTGAGGTTGGTTCTATCGGCGGCGAAGAGGATGGCGTTGTTGGCGCAGGCGAATGTGCTGATCCCGATGAGTGCAAAATGATCGCTGATCTTGGCGTTACTATGCTTGCTGCAGGTATCGGTAACATCCACGGCAAGTATCCCGCTAACTGGGCAGGTCTTAATTTCGACGTTCTCGCTGCTATCAGCGCAAAGGTTGGAAGCATGCCTCTCGTTCTTCACGGCGGTACAGGTATTCCTGAGGATATGATAAAGAAGGCTATCTCTCTTGGAGTTTCCAAGATCAATGTTAACACTGAGTGCCAGCTCTCCTTCGCTGCTGCTACAAGAGCTTATGTTGAAGCTGGAAAGGATCTTCAAGGCAAGGGCTTCGACCCCAGAAAGCTTCTCGCTCCCGGCTTTGAGGCTATCAAAGCTACTGTTAAAGAAAAAATGGAGCTTTTCGGTTCTGTTAATAAAGCGTAAAAAACACAAAGGACTGTCGATCGACAGTCCTTTTTTTATTTATTTTTTAATGAATGGCAAAGATATTCGTGCATCAAAACGGCAACTACAAGTATTATACCTATAAATATCGGAAAAAGATATACTCCTATATGCTGTGCCAAAAGCCCAAAAAACGGTGGCATAAGGCACGTGCCGGTATATGCGCTTGCCATTTGAACTCCTATGAGAGCCTGTGACTTATCCACGCCAAAGCGTTGCGGTGTAGAGTGTATAACGCATGGATATATAGGCGCGCATCCAATACCCATAACAACGAGGCCTGCCAAGCTTAGCGCATTACTAAAAGGTAAGATGACCATTACAACACCAATAACGGTAACGCCAAGACCTAAGCGTATCATTTGTGTATCGTTAAGCTTAGCGGTTATAAATCCGCTTACTGCTCTTCCAACTGTTATTCCGATAAGATACATACTGCCAAACAATGCAGAGGTTTCTGCATCTATACCGCGATAAGAATTAAGATATGTGCTTGCCCAAAGTATTACAGTTGCTTCAATAGCGCAATAGCAGAAAAACAGCAGCATTATTGCCTTTGCGCCCTTTATTTTAAAAACCTGAAACAGCGATAGTGATTTTGCCATCTCGCCATTTTCGCAAATTTCATCCTTAGGACGCTTTTTCCAAAGAGGGAGGCTTATTACGAGAATAGCTGTCAATACAATTTGGAAAACGGAAACTATAAGATAACCCTTATCCCAACCCCAACTATTTGTCAAAGCAATTCCCATTATTGAAGGTCCGAGAGCAGCACCGACTCCCCACATACAGTGTAGCCAGCTCATATGCTTGCTTGAATAGTGAAGTGCTACATAATTGTTAAGCGATGCATCAACGCTTCCTGCGCCGAGTCCGTAGGGAACTGCCAAAATGCAAAGATGCCAAAACTCTGTAGCGAATGAAAAGCCCATAAGAGCAATAGCTGTCATTCCTACACTTAAAGCGGTGGTTTTTCCCGCACCGAGCATCTTTGTTATTCTGTCGCTCATAAGGCTTGAAACGATAGTTCCCACCGCTATGATTGAAGACACAATGCCTGCAAAGGACAACGGAACATCAAATATCGGCTGCATAGTCGGCCACGCCGCTCCGAATATTGAGTCAGGTAATCCAAGACTTATAAACGAAAGATAAATTACTGCCAAAAGAAACGAAAACATATATACCTCTAAATCTACTTTTTTAACCGAAAGTATTCTATCACAACAAATATAAAATTGCAATATAAATTTTATGATTTTTTGGTTTTTAAATATATAATTTGTTCATATGTAAATATAATCATATATTTATTTATATAAAAACGGAGCAAAATTGCTCCGTTTTTTATTATTTTACGCCGTAAAGAAGATCTCCATAGGACGGAATCGGCCAATAGCTCTTTGCAGTTATTGTTTCCATTTCATCAACAAGCTCTCTTAGCTCATTCATTATCGGAAATACCTTTTCTCTAAATGTCTTTGCCGATTTTTGAGCATCGGATACCGTGTTTGCGTGAGATACGGCATCCTTGAGTCTTTCAACTGTTTTGTATGTTTCGGCATTAAGCTTTGAAAGTCTCATAGATACCTTTGCCTCATAAGTAGTATCTATTCCTATTACCTTTGAAGAAACTATTGCGTTTGCAAGTGAAGCAACATACGAGGATACAGCAGGCATAATAAGCGTATTTGCCATATCTATCATTGTTCGCGCCTCTATATTTATTATCTTAGAATAATTTTCGTGAAGTATTTCGCATCTTGCCTTAAGCTCAGCTTCGCTAAACACCTTGTTTTCGGTAAAGAGCTTAACATTCTTTTCATCAAGCATATGAGGAAGTGCTTCGGGAGTTGATGGATAATTTGAAAGTCCGCGCTTTTCCGCTTCCTTTATCCAAGCCTCATCGTAACCGTTGCCGTTAAATAAGATCCTTTTATGCTCCTTTATGGTATCCTTTACAAGATCGTGAAGTGCAACTGTGAAGTCTTCAGCGTTTGAAAGAATCTCATAAAACTCCTTCAACACCTGAGCTACAGCTGTATTAAGCACAGTGTTAGTATCGGCAATAGAAGCAGATGAGCCAAGCATACGGAATTCAAATTTATTACCTGTAAATGCAAAGGGCGAGGTTCTGTTTCTATCGGTAGTATCCTTGGGAAACTTAGGAAGGATATGAACGCCTATACGCATTTGTTCTTTTTCCTTCGCGTCGTATTTTTCTTCCTTTTCGATAGCATCAAGTATTGCCTGAAGCTCATCTCCCAAAAATATTGAAACAACAGATGGCGGAGCCTCAGATGCGCCAAGGCGGTGATCATTACCTGCCGATGCTACGGATATACGAAGCATATCCTGATATTCGTCAACCGCTTTTATAACTGCGCTCAAGAAAAGTAAAAACTGAGCGTTTTCATAAGGAGTTTCACCGGGCTCAAAAATATTCACACCCGTATTTGTGGATATCGACCAGTTATTATGCTTGCCACTACCGTTTACACCGTCAAATGGCTTTTCGTGAAGCAAGCAAACAAGACCGTATCTTTTTGCAATCTTTTGCATAAGCTCCATAGTTATCTGGTTATGGTCGGTAGAAAGGTTTGTCGTTGTGAATATCGGAGCAAGCTCGTGCTGAGCAGGTGCAACCTCGTTATGCTCTGTTTTTGCGAGCACCCCAAGCTTCCAAAGCTCAATATCAAGCTCCTTCATAAACGCCTGTACCTTCGGCTTTATAGATCCGTAATAGTGATCATCAAGCTCCTGTCCCTTAGGCGGCTTTGCTCCAAAAAGCGTTCTTCCGGTATATATAAGATCGGGGCGCTTTTCAAACATATCCTTATCTATAAGAAAATATTCCTGCTCAGGACCAACGGTCGTTTTTACTGATGTTACATCCTCGTTACCAAAAAGCTTTAGTATCTTGAGAGTTTGCTTTGCCAATACCTCCATTGAGCGAAGCAACGGAGTTTTATTATCAAGAGCCTCTCCGCCGTACGAGCAGAATGCAGTAGGAATACAAAGAGTATTATCCTTTATAAATGCATATGAGGTTGGATCCCACGCGGTATATCCTCTCGCTTCAAATGTTGCTCTTAATCCACCGGACGGAAAGCTCGATGCATCTCCCTCTCCCTTAACGAGCTCCTTGCCCGAAAAATTCAATATAACCTTATTATCCTTGCCCAAGGAAATAAAGCTATCGTGCTTTTCAGCGGTAATTCCAGTCAAAGGCTGAAACCAGTGAGTATAATGTGTCGCACCCTTTTCGGTTGCCCACTCCATCATCGCTTTAGCGACGATATTTGCAACCGCCAAATCAAGATGCTTGCCGTTTTTTATAGTATTTTGTATTGAATCGTAGGTCTCCTTAGGAAGTCTTTGCTTCATAACCTCGTCATTAAAGACCATACAACCGAAAATTTCGTCAATTTTACTCATATTATACTCCTTTTTGCGTACACATCTTCTATTGAATTATACTCTATTTTTTCTATAATGTCAATACTTTTTTATGCGCGCAAAATGTAAAAAGCTCTTGATTTAACTCGCATTATGTGATAAAATAATCCTGCTATATTTTTATAAGCAAAAAATCCAAGCATTTTTTTAGAAAGGACAAGCTTTTTATGAAAATTTCCGATTTGGAAAAAAGAAAATTTTTTCCCGCTATTTTTATGATCTTTATTGCAGGCGGTCTTGATGCATATTCATATATTTTGCGTGGCGGAGTATTCCTCACTATGCAGACAGGCAATCTGGTTCAAATAGGTATTCGTATCGCAAGAGGCGAATTTTACAGCACTCTTTACTTTTTAGCTCCTATATTTTCGTTTGTTTTGGGTATCGCGATTGCAACCTTCGTTTACAAGAAAAAGCACGGCGTTAAAATAACTGCTGCTTTAGCTGCAATTGCCTATATCGTAGGCATTCTTTTGCCACTTGGTGGCGTTCCCGATATGCTCGCTAACGGTGCTATAGCATTCGGCGCGGCAGTTCATCTTCAAATAATCAAAAGCATCAACTCTTTCCCGATTGCAACGACTATGTGTACGGGAAATATGCGTTCTCTCGCGGAATGTATCGGAGAGCGCATAAGCACCAAGGATAAAAAATACAGCTTGGGCATCCTTATTTATTCATCACTTATTATCTCGTTCACTCTCGGCGTCTTAATTTCCGGATTGATAATATATGCAATAATATAATGATAAAATAAAAACCGAAGCATAAGCTTCGGTTTTTGTTTTTATCTAAGATCTGCAATATCAAGAATAAGTCTTTCTGTCTTTTCCCATCCAAGGCAAGGGTCAGTAATTGATTTACCGTAAATACCCTCCTCAACCTTTTGACAGCCATCTTCAATATAGGATTCTATCATAAGTCCCTTAACGAGCTTACATACATCCGCATTATGTCTTGTGGAATGGAGTATTTCTTTTGCTATTCTTACTTGCTCAGCCCACTTTTTTCCCGAGTTTGCGTGGTTAGTGTCAACGATAACTCCGGGGTTTACAAGATTTGTTTTGTTATATGTTTCGAGAAGCGCAACAAGGTCCTCATAGTGATAGTTAGGAAGCGATTGGCCGTGCTTGTTTACATATCCGCGCAAAATAGCGTGTGCCATGGGGTTGCCTTGGCTTTCTACCTCCCAGCCACGATATATAAATGTATGCTTGTGCTGAGCTGCAGTTATAGAGTTCATCATAACAGATATATCTCCACTGGTAGGATTTTTCATACCTACGGGAATAGAAAGACCGCTAGCTGTAAGACGGTGCTGCTGATCCTCAACAGATCTTGCTCCTATTGCCACGTACGAAAGCATATCGGAAAGATATCTGTGATTTTCGGGATAAAGCATCTCATCAGCGCACGAGAATCCTGTTTCCTCCATAGCCTTCATATGAAGCTTACGGATAGCAATAACTCCCTTGAGCATATCAGGATTCTCATTCGGGTTTGGCTGATGGAGCATTCCCTTATATCCATCACCTGTAGTACGGGGCTTGTTCGTATAGATACGCGGAATTATTATAACCTTTTCCTGAACCTTTTCCTGAACCTTTCTGAGTCTTGATATGTAATCAAGAACCGCATCCTCTCTATCCGCAGAGCAAGGGCCTATAACAAGAACGAATTTATCGCTTTCGCCCTTAAATACCGCTTGTATTTCCTTATCGTTTTGTTCCTTTACCTTAGCGAGCTCATCTGACAAGGGATACATTTCCTTTATCTCCAATGGCGTTGGTAATTTTCTTTTAAAATTCATATTCATAGCTGTATGTTTCCTTTCCTTTAGCTATCATTTTTTATCAAAGAATTTTCTGCGTTCTGTCGAAATACGCATCATTTCTCTCATCTTTTCCATATCTTCGTTTTCAAGTGCGTTTCTTAATTCCGTAAACTTTTCAGAGAAAAGATCCATTTGATTAAGAAGCTCGTCCTTATTGAGCAAGAAAAGCTCGCTCCACATAGCATCATTTATTTTTGCTATTCTTGTAAGATCTCTGAACGAATCACCGGTATAATCAACAAGATGCTCAGATTCCTTACAATCCATAAGCGAAACTGCTATACAGTGTGTGAGCTGTGACAAAAATCCTATCATCTCGTCGTGCTTCTCGGGAGTAAGCTGAGTTACGGTCTTAAATCCAAGCTCATAGCCAAGCGCCTTACACATCTCAATGGCATTACCGGTATTATCATCTGTAGGAGTAACTATGTAGTTAGCGTTTTCAAATATATGCTTATCACTGTTTTCAACCCCATAAACTTCTTTACCTGCCATAGGGTGTGCTCCGATAAACTCTATCCCACTTTTCAGCATTTCTTGAACTCTGTAAACCACACTTCTTTTTACACCTGTGACGTCAGTAAGAATAGCACCGTCCTTTATGTAATCCTGATAATTTTTTATCCATTCAATAAATATTTTAGGATACAAAGCAAATATTATTATGTCAAATTGCGACACATAGTCCCTTGTAACCTCTGTTTCTCCGGATACTATCAGCTTGTGTTCAAGCGCATATTCTATCGTTTCTCTACGTCTTGCAACAGCGCCGACATAATATCCCTTATCAGTAAGCGCCTGCGCATAGCTTCCGCCTATAAGACCAAGTCCAACAATAAGTATCTTTGATTTTTTATCTAACTTCATTTTTTCTCACCTTAATTCCCAATCGCTGTATAACCTCAAAGAATGTTGGGAAGCTCTTTGCAACAGCCTGCGCACCATCTATTGTTGCTCCGGTCAAGGCAGCTATGACGGAAAGTGCCATTACTATTCTGTGGTCGTTATGTCCATCAAGAGCTTCATTTGGAGCGTGGAAGTGTGATTTTTTCACCTCCACAGAGTTTTCATCAACCAAAACATCTATACCAAACTTTTTAAGCTCCTCAGCCATTGCCTCTGCTCTGTCGCTTTCTTTTATTCTAAGACGTCTTGTTCCTGTAAAATATCCTCCGTTTTTAACGCCCGAAAGTGCAAAAAGTATAGGCGCAAGGTCCGGGCACGAGGATATATCGGCACACACTCTGCCGTTTTTAATTTCCCTAAAGAGCTCGAGGTATGCACGATCACCTTGAAGACTATCATATCTAAGCCCTTTTACAGACACATCGCCGCCCAAAACGTTAAATGCATCCAAAAAAGCTGCATTTGAAAAGTCGCCCTCAACTCTTGCGGGCATAGGAATATATTCTTGATTCCCCTTTATGTAAAATTCATTTTTCTTCTTTTCTTCGATTTTAACTCCAAAGCGTGACAGAGTGTCAATAGTTATATCAACATACGGTCTTGACTCAAGAGGAGTGGTTATTTTTACGGTACTATCTCCATTAAGCAGTGGTAATGCGAAGAAAAGTCCCGTTATAAATTGACTGCTTATATCGCCTCTGATTTCAAAATCGCCGCTTTTCAGCTTGCCGTTAAATGTTATCTTATCCTTAGAATATTTAACCTCTATATTCTGTTTTCTGCAGATATCGTCATACACGCTTATTCCACGAGATATAAGACGCTCAGTACCGCTAAATTCGCACACTCCACCAAGTGCAAGAGCAATTGGTATAAAAAATCTCAGCGTACTTCCGCTTTCTCTGCAATTAAATTTTCTAAGCTCGAATTCAGTGTCATTATTAGAGTAAAAACAAACTTTTCCTCGTTGGTAGATATAATTTATGCCAAGCGCTTTTATGCAATCAAGCGTTGCGTACATATCCTCGCTTTTAGCTATTTTATATACGGATGATTCCTTACGCGAAAGCGCGGCGCATATAAGCATCCTATGTGCATAGCTTTTGGAAGGCGGGGCGAATGCCATGCCCTTAGCAACGCTCGGCTCTATTGTTACTCTCATTATTTACAGTCCTTCAAATAATCAATGATAGCATCTATTCCATCACAATAGCCCAAAAAGCCTTTACCTGTGATCGTTTTTATTGCTATTTGTCTTATATAGCTTATTTGACGGAAATCCTCTCTTTCATCTACCTTTGATATGTGAACCTCAACAGTAGGTATTTTTACTGCCTTGATTGCATCAAGTATTGCTACGCTCGTATGCGTATAGGCAGCAGGATTAAAAACTATTCCGTCGATCTTGTCGTAATAAGCCTTCTGTATGGCATCAACAAGATCTCCCTCGTGATTCGATTGATAAAACTCGATCTTAACACCTCTTGTTACTGCGTGATCTGTAACCATTTGTATAAGATCGTTATACGTCGCGCTACCGTATATTTCCGGCTCACGAACTCCAAGGAAATTAATATTAGGTCCGTTTAAAACAAGAATTTTCATTTATAAAATTCTCCCTTTATTATTTCAGCCACCTGCTTTATGTTTCCGTTACCGGGAATCTTGACATCGGCAGATGCACAATATATATCGTATCTTTCGTTATAACGCTTTTCAAGCGCCTTTATATCGCTTGATAGTGGGCGAGATTCTGTAGGAGTAAGCATATCAAGTGAGCGATTAAGAAAATATATTCTGCCATTTTGCTTCAGGTATCTGACATTTTGTTTTCTGAGCACCGCGCCGCCGCCTGTAGCTATTATCATACCGTTTTTGGCAGAAATCTCTTTTATAACCTCACTCTCAACGTTTCGAAAGCTTTCCTCTCCGTACTTATTAAAATACGCTGGAATATCCATACCGATCCTTTTTACTATTTCATCGTCGGTATCCACGAAAAATTTGTTTGTAATGTTAGCAAGATACCTTCCAACAGTAGTTTTTCCCGAGCTTGGCATTCCTATGAGTACTATATTCTCTTTTTCCTTCAAAACATTTTTAAAGGTTTTTTCGCAAACATCCTCGCCGAGTTTTTTATCCATAAAAAATTCTGCAGCATATACTGCTTGCGCCGAAAGCATATAAAGTCCGCTTTCTGCTTTTATTCCCTTCTCAAGAGCATCAAGAACTATATTCGTTCTTAGTGGATTATAAACCACATCAATAAGTCCCTCAAGGTTGGGATAATCGTTTACATCTATTATCCTGCCGTCATTATTAGGATACATTCCGACAGGTGTCGCATTTAATATAAATTGCGCGTCCGAATGCTGTTCCAACACATGCTCGTATGTAACCTCAGGTTTTTCTACTTCTCTGCCAACTCTTACGATTTGAGCTGCACCAAGATCACTGATTACTGCATATGCGGTTTTAGCCGTTCCTCCCATACCAAGAATTAACGCCTTTTTACCCTTCAGATCTATATTATTTCTCAAGATTAGTGAGCGCATTCCCATATAATCTGTATTGTAGCCGTACAGCTTTCCGTCTTTGTTTACTACAGTGTTTATTGCGCCTATCTTTTTCGCGCTATCGGAGATATAATAGAGATACGGTATTGCCTTTTCTTTATACGGTATAGTAACATTTATTCCGTTAAAATCTGCGTCAAGTAAAAACTTTCCGAGATTTTCGGGCTCTATTTCCTTTATCTCATATTGATAATCGGCAATTTGAGCGTGTATCTCTTTGGAAAAGCTATGCTTTAAATGCTCTCCTATAACTCCGTATTTCATCTTAGTTTCCTCCCAAATAATCTGTGCCGAATCTTTGCGCAAGCATATCAGCTACGCAAATGGCGCACATACTTTCTACAACTACGCAGGCGCGTCTTACTATTGCAGGATCGTGTCTGCCCTCAATCGTTATTTTCTCATTTTCATTATTTATAAAGTCAACCGTGCTTTGCTCCTTAGCGATTGACGGGGTGGGCTTTACTACACAGTTAAATATTATCGGCATTGAATTTGTTATTCCGCCGTTTATTCCGCCGTTATGATTGGTTTTCGTAACTATTTTGCCGTCACGGATCTCAAACTCATCATTCGCTTCGCTACCGAGCATATCAGCCATTGAAAATCCCGACCCAAATTCTATTCCCTTAATTGCGCCTATAGAGAACATCGCGCGAGATATTACGCCCTCAACACTGTCAAACATCGGCTCTCCAACGCCTGCAGGCATTCCGATTATTGCGGTTTGCAATATTCCGCCAACGCTATCCTTTTGTGCCCTTGCTTCAAGGATCTTTTCAGTAATTTCACCCTCAATATCCGATATTGTGGGAAAGTCTTTTTTTGAAAGCATATCAATCTCGTTTTCTATATCTGAAAATTCGCTATCTGAAATGCCTGCGCATTTTAAAATATGAGTTCCTATTTTGATTCCCTTTTCATTCAGCGCTCTCATAACTATCGCGCCTGCCGCAACTATTGCAGCAGTTATTCTTCCCGAAAAGTGTCCTCCTCCGCGATAATCCTCATATCCGTGATATTTACAATACGCGCTATAATCGGCGTGTGAAGGGCGAGCTAAGCTTCTCGTTTTTGAATAATCCTTGCTCCGAGTATTTTCGTTGGGTATAATTATCGAAATAGGCGTGCCTGTTGTCTTTCCCTCAAAAACCCCGCTAAGTATCTTATATTCGTCCCTCTCCTGTCTTGGTGTATCTATCGATGATTTCGGTCTTCTTTTTGTAAGCTGAGAAGCTATAAAATCATTATCAACCGTTATTCCCGGAGCAAGTCCATCTATTATAGCTCCAATAGCATCTGCATGACTTTCTCCAAAAACAGTTATGCTTATGCTTTGTCCGAATGTATTTTTCATTTCAAAATACCTCCGTAATATATTTTTTAATCTCAATTGCTTTTATTTTTTTCATTTCAAACGCACCTACGCGTTCGCAGAAAACGACATTTATTTCATCACCCGTCATTTTCTTATCGTGGAAAACATATGAAATGAGATCATCAGCATCCGCCTTAACGCTTGTCGGAAGATTATATTTTTCAAGAACCGGAATTAGTCTTTTCAAAACCTCGCCTGATGACATAGGTATCATACCGAGAGCTACACATTCTCCGTGAAGGAGCTGTCCAAGCTTATTATCGCTCTCAATAGCGTGTCCTATCGTGTGTCCGTAATTAAGAACTCTGCGAAGTCCCTTTTCCTTTGGATCGTTTTCAACAACATCTCTTTTTATTTTTAAAGAGCGTTCAATTATAACGTCTGCATCGCGTTCAAAATCATCGGTTTCTTCAAGCAATTCAAAAAGCTTGCTATCAAAAGTAAGCGCCATTTTTATAGATTCCGCAACACCTGCGCTGAGCTGTCTTTTATCAAGAGTTTTTAAAACGTCAGGATCAATTATTACCTTTTTGGGTTGATAAAAAGCGCCGACGATGTTTTTTACATCCTCAAAATCTATAGCAACCTTTCCTCCGATAGACGAATCAACCTGAGAAAGAAAAGTTGTTGGAATATTATAAAAATCTATTCCGCGCATATAGCTTGCTGCAACAAATCCCGCAAGATCTCCGACAACACCGCCTCCGACTGCACAAATTGCATCAGTGCGGGTAAAGGAATTTTTAAGAAGCTCCTTCAAAAGCATTACGTAATTATCAAAGCACTTGCTTTTTTCGCCCTGCTCAATCGTAACTATATAAGCATCATCGCACTGCGCGGCTACCTTTTCAGCATAATCCCTGGGAACTCCGCTGTCAGTGACGACAAGAACCTTTCTTTCAAGGTTCAAAAGCGTTGATACCTTACAAATTGCACCGCGTTCAAGCACTATATCATAGCTTTGTTCTCCGAGATTTACCGAAATTGTCATAATTATACCTCTTATTTTTCAAGCTTGGAATAGTAAGTTCCCGCAAGCTTGAGTCTAGCACAGGTTGCACCGAGCTCGCGAAGCATTTCCTTGCCGTTTACCGTATTTATATTTCCCTCTGCTTCTATGTAAAAATAATAATTCCACAAAAGCTCCTTCATAGGACGGGAACGTAGATTTCTCATATTAAAGCCATGTGCACCGATAATATCAAGCGTTTTTGCAAGCGCGCCGGCTTCATTTTTTACTGTGAAAACGAGTATAAAGTGCTCGTTCATTTTCTTTTTCGCAGAATCGATCTTATTCTGAACACGTGAAAATGCAGCAAATCGAGTCGTATTCATTCTGCTCGTGTTTATATTGCCTTCAAGAATATTAAGATCGAATATTTTTGCAGTTTCATCAGATGCTATTGCCGCAACGCTTGGATCGTTAAGGGATTTTACATATTCCGCAGCCATAGCTGTATTTGCATATGCTTCAGTTTCGTATCTGTGATTTTTTATAAACTCAGCGCACTGTGTAAGCGCCTGTGAATGACTTACGACCTTTTTTATACTATCCACAGTTGCTCCCTTGCACGCAATAAGATTATGCGATATTGCAAGATCTATTACCTGATTTACATAAAGAGTACCCGAAAAGATTAGATCCATTACTGTTCCGACATCACCCGCAAAGCTATTTTCAATAGGCAACACCGATGCATCGCACTCTCCGTTTTCAACGGAAGCATATGCAGAATTAAAATCACCGTAGGGAACGTATATGCAATTCGGAAACATCTTTTTAGCCGCAATATACGCATACGCGCCGGGAACTCCGCAATAAGCCACTCTCATCCCCTCATTAAGCCTTGACTGATATGCGCGGGAAAGCGACATCGTATTCTTTAAAAACTGTATATAATACTCCTTTATTTCGGAGCTATCTATCATTTCGGAATTTTTTAATATAAGCTCTTTTTCTCTTGCTTCATCAAGAATAGAAAGAGCGTTTTCCTTTTTATATTTTGCAACGAGCTGAGCAGCCTCCATTCTTTTTTCAAAAAGCTTAGCCATCTCGCTATCGACTTCATTTATTATTTTTCTTGCTTGCTCAAGATCATTCATTTTTAAATACCTCTTTTTCAGCATACTCTAAATAAAGCTTTTCAAATGACGAAAGCGATCTTTCAATCTGCTCAGTTGAAACGCAATATGATATTCTTACATATCCCTCGTAATCGAAATCGTCGCTTGGAACTAACAAAAGCTCATATTTTTTGGCTCTTTCACAGAATTGATTTGCATCGGGCTCAAGAGCTTTTACAAAAAGATAAAATGCTCCGTCAGGCTTTGAAACTCTATACCCGTAAGATGTAAGAGTGTTATAAAGTATATCTCTGTTTTTCTTATATATAGCTATATCTCCCGTTTTTCCAAGAGCATCCGGAATTAAATATTGAAACATTGCAGGCGCGCAAACATAGCCAAGCGAACGTGCAGCGCCGCACACCGCAAAAAAAACATCTCTTACATCATCCGCCGTGCTTGAAACAAGCACATAACCTATTCTTTCTCCGGGTAAGGAGAGTGATTTGCTAAAGGAATAGCAGACTATTGAGTTTTTATAATACTTCGTTATATAAGGAACCTTAGTTTCCTCATCGTAAACAAGCTCCCTATACGGCTCGTCGGAAATAAGATATATCGGATGTTCAAGCTCATCGCTCTTCTTTTGAAGAATCGAGCAAAGTCTAACTATAGTTTCCTCTGACAATACTGCTCCTGTGGGATTATTTGGTGAATTTATTATCACAGCCTTTGTTTTTTCCGTAATAGCCTGCTCGAATTTTTCAAAATCAGGCTGAAAATCCTCTTCTCTTGATTTTACAGACACTAACACTGCGCCTGCTTTTTCTATAAATACTCTGTATTCAGGAAAAAAAGGAGCAAAAACAACCACTTCCTCGCCTTTATTCAATAATGCATTCAAGGATATTGTAAGCGATGCGGCTGCTCCGCAGGTCATAAATATATTTTCGGGAAGCTCACTCACTCCATATGTTTCGTTGATATAATTTGCAATAGCCGTACGAACTCCAATGTCGCCCGGTGCTGAGGTGTACCCGTGTAACAGAGTGGACTCTGTGTTATTTATAAGATCCTTTAATGTTTCATTTACTATTTCGGGAGCAGGAACACTGGGGTTACCCAAACTGAAATCAAAAACATTTTCCGAGCCTATTTCGTTTTTGCGCTTTTTGCCGTATTCAAATATTTCACGAATAACAGAGCTTTTTTTGCCGAGTGAAAGCATTTTTTTGTTAATCATTTTTGTTCCCCTTCCTTTTATATATTAATATATAATAAAAATATATATGTTTTTATTATACATCTTAGAATATAATAAAGTCAAGTACTATAACGCATAAAATCTAAATTTTATGCGTTTTTTCTGCATTTTTATTCACGTTTTTAAAACTAAAACGGCGCGAAATTTCTTTCGCGCCGTTTTTGATTAGTTGCCTGTATTAGCTATTGCCTGATAGATATCCACCATAGCATTTATTTCGCCACTTTCGCCTGCTGTAGCAGTTACCTCTATAGATGTAACTGTTTCTATTTCGATAATATCGTAATAGTATACTCCGCCTGCGCTTTCGCTAGCTGTAACCACCTCACCGTTTACCTTGACTACGAAGGTTGCGTCTGTACCGGAAATTATTCTGATTACAGATATCTGATTTTCATCAGCTTCAAATTCCTTCTTAAGAGCATCGGTATTAGTAATAACTGAAGATACGCCGTTTTCCTTGCCGAGAGTTACCTCTACATCAAGATTGATGTCTGCATCAAATTCAACGTCTTCCTTGTTAGTTACTTCCTTTTGAACATAGTTGATATTATAGAACGGTGTGCCGCATACTGTACATCTTACAATATTAAGCTCCTTGCTTGTTCCAAAAATATGATCAATAACGGGAACAATGTCGTATTTAACGGACTCGCCGTCCTTCTTTTGTGTTACGTTACAATCGGGATCTCTTGTACAGAAGTAATAGGTATAGCCTTCCTCTGTACATGTAGGAGGTGTTACGCCCTTGCCGTCGATCTTAGCCCAATCGCCGTGGTCAAGCAAGCCACCCTCAACATCCTCAACCTTATATTCCTCTCCGCATACTGTACATTTATATGAAATGTATGCGTACTTTGTACAGGTTTTTTCAGCCTCGTCAACCTTACCGCCTTGAGTATGTCCAGACATAGGAACTATAGAATTAGGATCCTTTTCCTCGTATGTACAGCCTGCATTTGTACATTTATACATAGTATAACCATCTGCTATACATGTAGGATCGAACTTCTGCTTAAAATGCTCTGTATCATATTTTACATTGTGTCCGAATGCTGTATCTGTTTGTTGAACATCAACTGTATGTGAGCAGTTATCGTATGCGCATTTGAAGGTATATACCGCATCAGTTATACAAGTAGCCGCTTCCTTTGTTCCATGGTAATACTTTTTGAAGTTTTCAGGAACATTTCCCTTAAAGTTAAGCTCAGATGTTGCGGGAATATCATGAGCGCGCTTTGATCCTACCTCAATAGTAGTTGTAGATGTTGCATCCTTATCACAGTTAGGATTGATACATTTATATGTTTCCTTACGAGGAGTATCGCAGGTTGCATCTACATAAGAAAGGAAATACTCAGAGCTTGTATCGCCTGTCTTTATATCGTGACCTGTTTTTGTATCAGCAGCTGTCTTTATTTCTGTATGTGTACAGCCATCTCTTAAGCATTTATATTTATATACACCGTCGTTCAAGCAGGATTCGGGAGTTACCTTCTCCATAAAATACGGTGATGAAGAATTTCCACCTGTTTCTATATCATGTCCGAGAGCATTGCCAACAGATACTGTTACAGTAGATGTTTCATCCTTATCACAGTGAGGATTAAGACATTTATATGTTTCCGTTTTTGCATTCAAGCAGTCTGCGTCTGTTGATGAAACAAAATATGCAGACAAGGGGTCGCCTGTTTTTATATCGTGACCTGTCTTTCCTAAAACATCTGTTTCCTCATAATCGCATCTTGAGCATTTATAAACGTTTTGACCGTCAAGTATACATGTAGGTGTCTTAGATTTATCAGCCACAAGATATGTATTATTGTGATCAATATCGTGACCGAGAGCCTCTCCTACATCCTCTTCAGTATAGTCGCATTTAGAACATTTATAAACATCCTTTTTAGCTACCGTACAGGTTGCAGTTACGCACTCTGCCAGCACTTTATGTGCTTCATCGTGTGGGATATCGTGACCTGTTGCAGGGATTTCTGCTGTTGTTGCAATACCCTGTGTAGTTCCGCACACAGTACAAGTATCTATTGTGCTTGACTGACCAACAGTAAGACATGTTGCAGGTGTAACTATAGTTGTTTTAGCCTCGAAATTGTGATTGTTAGGCTGAATGTCTACTGTTCTTGTAAACTGGCATACCTTACAAACCTGTTTTTCAGAGCCCTTTACCGTACAGGTAGGATCTACAGTTTCTACTATCTCATATGCGTGAGGCACAGTATCAAGGGTTTGAAGAACCTGACTGTATGGACAGCCCTCTCTTGTACAAACCTCTGTTATCGATCCTTTTTCTGTACACGTAGCATTAACAGTAACCTGCTGTGTTGCGTGTCCGCCAAGAGACGGAAGAATTTCTTCCTGAGTTGCTTCGCACTCAGAGCATTTCATTACCTTTTTACCGTTTGTGGTACAGGTAGGAGCAACGTACGCCGCTGTATCCTCCGTCCAAGTGCAATCATGTCCGCAAGAAACGAATACACATGTGAACGCGAGAAGAGCGAGTACGAGTAAAAATATTTTCTTTTTCATAATACTCTCCTTAAAGATATAAGTTATTATATTTTTTATATAATATATTTTACTATATTATATTCAAAAAGTCAAGTGCTTTTGCCTTTTTCGTTAGTTTTGACAGTTTTATATATCATTTTTTGGGCAATTTGCACAACAAAAAAACGCAATCGAAATTTTTCAACTGCGTTTTTTAATTATTTGTTTAATAACTTCAAAATTTATTTATTTTTGAGGTCATCAGACGGAAGCTCCTTTGCCTCATTATCCGACTGCTCCTGATCGTTTTCCTCGTCGTTTATACCAAGCATTTTTTCAAGCTCGCGTCTTCTTTGTGCTTCGGCGATCTTTTCTTCCTCAGCCTTTTGAGCCTTACGTCTGTTTTCCTCTTCGCTTCTGCGTTTTTTCTCTGTCATAAGGCTTTCAACCTCTTCCATCGTAACGCCGTCCTTCATCGCAAGCTCAAATTGCTCATCATCCATAACCTCATTTCTCAAAAGGAATTCTGTTATGAAATCAATCTTATCTCTATTCTTTGTGAGAACATCCCTTGCAAGCTCGTAAGCCTCATCAATGATCTTTTTAACCTCTGCATCGATCTTCGCTGCAGTAGCATCCGAATAATTGGGATTTGAATTAAAGTCTCTGCCAAGGAATACTGCCTCATCAGAATGATTAGATCCAAAATGGATCGTTCCAAGCTCCTCGCTCATACCGTAAACGGTAACCATCTTACGGGCAACCTCAGTAGCTCTCATAATATCGTTTGATGCTCCGCCTGTATAGTCGCCAAACAAAAGCTGCTCCGCAACACGTCCACCAAGCATCATAGCTATTCTTTCCTTGAGCTCCTGCTTAGATTCACTGTATTTATCCTCAACAGGCGGAGTAAGAGTATATCCAAGTGCTCTGCCGCTGGGGATTATCGATATTTGACGCACCGGATCCTGTGAGGGGAGAATATGTGAAAGGATTGCGTGACCCGCCTCGTGAACCGCAGTATTACGTCTTTCCTTGTCGCTCATTTTCTTTGCTCTCTTTTGAGTTCCGACTGTAATCTTTATCATAGCATCCTCTATTTCGGACATACCGATAAGATTTTTACCGCGTCTTGCCGCCAAAAGCGCGCTTTCGTTTAGAAGGTTGGCAAGATCCGCACCTGTAAAGCCAACTGTAACCTGAGCTATCTTGCGAAGCTCAACCGTTTCCTCAAACGGCTTACTCTTGGAGTGTACCTTAAGAATATCCTCTCTGCCCTTAAGATCGGGGTATCCCACTGTTATTTGTCTGTCAAATCTTCCCGGACGAAGAAGTGCCGAGTCGAGTATATCAGGGCGGTTAGTTGCCGCTATAACTATTATTCCGGAATGTCCGTCAAAGCCGTCCATTTCTACAAGAAGCTGGTTAAGAGTTTGCTCTCTCTCGTCGTGTCCGCCACCGAGTCCTGCTCCGCGCTGTCTTCCTACAGCATCGATCTCGTCGATAAATATTATTGCCGCGTTAGAGCGTCTTGCATTTTCAAAAAGATCACGAACTCTCGATGCTCCAACACCTACGTACATTTCAACGAAGTCGGAGCCCGACATTGAATAAAACGGAACTCCTGCCTCTCCTGCGACCGCCTTTGCAAGCAATGTCTTACCTGTACCGGGAGGGCCTACAAGAAGCACGCCGTGAGGTATTTTTGCGCCAAGACGTGTGAATTTAGACGGATTTCTGAGGTATTGCACAACCTCCTCGAGCTCCTCCTTTTCCTCATCTGCGCCTGCAACATCACTGAAAAGCACCTTTTCTGTAGTAACTGTTCTTGCTTTGGATTTGCCAAAGCCGCTCATCTTTCCGCCGCCTGCCTGACGCATAGAGAATATCATAAAGATAACAAAGAGAAGTATCATTATGATGTACGGCAAATACTGAACTATCCAAGGTGATTCCTGAACAGGTGGGAAATCGTAGTCAGCGAGTCGGGTAAGTCTGCCCTCCTCCTTAAGCTGCATAAACTCCGTATAGAACATATCGTAAAAACGAAGATCATATTCAACAAATTCCGTTTCGCCCTTGTTCTCAACCGTAGCGTTCTCGTCCTTATAAATTTCAAGAACAAGAGTGCTTTCATTTAAAACAAAAGAATACACATCATCGTTTTCAAAATACTCCATCATTTCGGAGTAAGATAGCTTTTCTTCTTCTCTGTCAAGTATCTTTACCACAGCAAAAATGATTATTGCCACAAGCAATACATAAAAGACTATGGTAAAGACGTTGTTTTTCTTTTTCTTCATTTATTCCTCCATGGTCAGACGCATATGCGCCTATGTATTTTTAAAAGTAATCACACTTTATAGAAGCTTACCAAGATGCCGTCACCTATGCTTTTTATACCGTCACGAGATGCAACATTTGGAATAGCGAGTATTCCGTTATCGTCACACAAAATAGGTATTCTGTCGCGAAGATGCGAAGCAATATGCTTTTCGCATAAAAGCTTTTTCAATCTTTTATTCATTTTTCCGCAAAGGATTTTATCTGCCTCAGCTCTTGAGCGAACAAAAAGCGCTCCTTTTATCTTACTTTTATCTAAATTTATTTCGAAATACGGCTCTTTCCCGTCAATCTTAAAGGAAACAGCTATAATTTCTTCTATTTTTGCAATATCGTTCACACCCTCACGAAGCTCGTATCTAAAGCTTATCCTTTCAAGCTCCTTTGTTCTAACAAAAGCCAAATAGCTGTGCTCTTTTTTAAATGATATACCCTCAAGTATATTGCAGGTATCTCCGCAGCTTCCGTTTTGAGCGAGTGAGATGCAAGTGTTTATTGAACTATAATCAAGATTTTTTCCTGATACCCTTTTCAGCACTCTTGATGCCACAGCCTTGTGAAGCTTACAGAATTGCTCAGTATTTATTTTTCCCAAGCAAACGTTAGACGATATAAACTCGTTTACGCAAAGCTCTATAAATTCGCTGTCTGCGCGTGCATTTGAAACCAATCGCGAAACAGCTGTATTAAGAGAGGGATTTAATTTTTCCATATTCGGAACGACTATATGTCTTATATAGTTTCTCGTATAATCGGTATCGGAATTAGTGGAATCGGTCACATATTCTATATTATTAGCCAAGCAATAAGAAATTATCTCATCTCTTGTAACATATATTAAGGGACGCAATATTTTTCCGTTAAGATTCGGATTTATACCGCAGATGCCATTCAGCCCGCTTCCACGCGCAAGATTGAAAATAACGCTTTCGGTATTATCGTTGGCATTATGAGCAGTAAGCACTGCATCAAATCCGTTTTCAAGCTCATTCTCGAAAACGCGATACCTTTCTTCTCTCGCAGTAAGTTCAATGCCCCTTCCGCTTGCCTTTGCAATAGCGGGAATATCTATCTTATACGAAACAAACTCTACCCCATACCTCTCACAAACGCTTTTACAAAAAGCCTCATCGCGGTCAGCCTCGCCGCCTCTTATCATATGATTTATATGAACAGCGCGAACTCTTTTTGCCCGTGATGAAAAATAATGCAAAAGAGCCGAGGAATCCGCTCCGCCGGAAAATCCTATAATGATATTTCCATATGCTTTTTCCAGATTAAAAGCGGAAACGGCAGCTTCTATTTTCTTTTCCATCATTATTTTTCCTTGCCGAGCCAAACAAAGCAGTCAATGCCCTATTTGGCATAAAAATTAAATCTTAAATATTATAATACAATAAATAATTAAAAAATGCAATAGTGATTTTAAAAAATTAGGGAATTTCAGCTTTTCAACATATTTTATACACATTTTCTTCTTTTTGTTATCTTATTCCAAATCAACCATAAATATTTCATTGACGTTCCTTTTTATTGTAAGATATAATTATTATATAACTTTGATTTTTCGGAGGTTTTTATGCAAATTATTTTTCCAAAGCGATATCATTCTCATATTATGAACTTTATAAAGCTTGGATATATCCTTATATTGTTAGGCTCTGTATACCTTTTGAGATTACATATTATGCCCCAAAGCATGAATGATTTTGTGATAAAAGGCTCTTTAACTAACTATATGATAGAATGTATAGTTACAGCAAGCGTAATGCTAACAGCCGCAAGCCTTTATTTACAACGGTTTTTATGATTTTTTGTGCAAAACGTCAAATCAAGATTGGAAAAAACAGAAAATATTCATCGTTTTTTGTGTATTTTTTCTGTCAAGTCTTTTTTGGATTTTTTTTATTTTCTACACTTCTTTTTTGGCAAGTGTGGAATTTGAACGTTGAAAGCCCAAGTTTTCCACGTTTCAAATGAGGAAAATGTGGAAAACTTTCCGCTATTCATCGGGAGTTTTGCACTTTTTCCACTAAGTTTTCCACTTTTCAAGAGTTTTTCCACCCTCGGTTATAATTGGTGTTTGCCTAAAATGTTTTTATATATAATGCACAAAATTCATTAGTTTACTAACTTTTTTTCAATGGTAAAAAGTTCATAAAATTTCAGCACTTTCACCAAAAATGAATAACGGCAAAAGCCAAAAATGAATATTATTCGTTGATAATATCACAGCTTTGCGAAGCCACAGGCGGTGCCGATGCTTTCGTCTTACAAATAAAAAAGCAAGCTCGAATGAGCTTGCTTTTTATTTTGTTTTTACTCTGCCGGTTCTTCCTCTTCATCTTGAGGAGGTACAACGGTTACGGTTGTTTTCGATACTTCGATTATTGCATCAAGAATTTCTCTGTATTCACTTGAAATGTCTGTATCTGTATCGATAGTCTTTTGAGCTATATAACCGAAGGTTATTGCGTTTACATTTACCGCTTTTCCTTCTACACTCGCTTCCGCTACTCCGTATGCTGTGTCGTTCTGAACAAAGCTCATTCCGTTTTCATCTACTACGTAGAGTGTTATAACGAGATTCAAATCTGCAAGCTGCTCGGTTGCGCTAAAGCCGCTTATTACGTATTTTACTGTTGTATAGCTTTCATTGTTTTCTGTTGCCATTACGCCCTTACCGCCTGTATACTTGCCGTCCAAAACGGTCATATATGCAGAATTGGACATTATAATACCGTAGGTAAGCTTTGTACCCTTATACGCATTATACTCTTGGAGTGCGCTTGTATTGATTTTATATCCGCCAAGGAGTGATGCTCCGTTGCCGCTTATCGAATAGCCCTCTGCTGTGAAGATTGCAGGTACTTCAAGATCGGTTGTTTGATCGCATCTTGCGCATTTTACATTCTTTACGCCCACTGCTCCGTAGCCGTTTGCATATACTATTGAATTAAGTGTTGCTCCGTCTGCTATATCAAATTCGCAGCCAAGCGCTTCAACTTCTCTTGTTTCGATTATTGCGCGACATACGTTACAACGCTGATATTCTACTCCGCCTGTAGTGCAGGTCGCTTGCTTTTCATATTCCCAAACGCCGCTGGGCTTATGTCCCTCAGGCTCTGTTGTTTCTGTTTCGCACGCGATTCCGCAACCTTCATTTATACAGTACTGTACCTTTGTCGCTCCAACCGTACAGGTTGCTTCTACTATTGTAACCCATTCTCCGCTTGCCTTATGACCTATTGCGGGTATTGCTTGGCCCATTGCCAAAGCTCCGCATTTTACGCAGAATTTTTGTTGTAAGCCTTCAATTGTACATGTTGCTTCTACAAGAACCGTCCATTCGTCAGCGAGAGTGTGTCCTGTTGCTGAATCGAGTATTTCTTTTGTTTCTGTCACATCACATCTTGTACATTTATACGTTACTGTTGCGTTCTTCAAGCAGTTTGCTTCTGTTTTTCCTACGATTGTTTCATCTGCATAGGTAAAGTTATGTCCGAGAGCGTTTGTTACAGTACCAACGCTTACGCTTCCGCTTGTACCGTTAATAGTTGAATCAAGGGTACTGTAAACAGAATACGATGCATCATATACGTTTCCGCAAGGACAGTCTGTTGACCACGAGGATGTTCCCGGAGTTGTGCAGGTTGCAGGAATACCACCCTCGGTATATGCGTGATTAATGCCATTGTAAATAGTATATACACAGTTTAAAAGTGATGTTATATTTGACGCTGTAGTGTAAAGCTTTACACCGTAATATCTTCTATTGGCAAATGTATTTTTGTCGAGAGATAACGAGCTTCCGTGATGATATACCACCAAGCCGTTTTCAACTATTTCTTTGTTTTCTTTTGATTCATTACCCGCAGCCGCGCAACAGAATGTATACTCATTTATATGAGTTATATCCATAAGAACCACAAGCTCAAGCGCATACGCACAGTCAAACGGCTTATTGGTAAGCCAAATTTGACCGTCCTTGTTTGGAGCAATTATATTAGAACCAAAATAAACATATTTAAGGTTAGGGCACGCATAGAATGCTGCTCCGCCGGAAAATCTTACAAGAGATACTCCATTATTCTCGATAGCATTAGAACCATCGGGGAATACAAGGCTTTCAATCTTGGTTTTTCTAAAGCTGTTTTCACCAAAATCATATTTTTTGTCTTTTCCAAGAACAAGGCTTTTAATTGCTTTACCGTCAAAGGCTGATGATTTAAAGGTTGCATTCGCATTTGATAAGTCAAGCTCAATATCAGCTGTGTTTCCGTTAATGGTTGTATTGTTGAAGATTACAGAGCAATCTCCTACAGTGATATTTTCAAGAGCTGTACATCCGTCGATGGATTTGGTTTCAAAGGTTACATTAGCTCCGTCAAGAAGAACGATCTTCTTAAGAGCCGTTGCTCCCTTCAAGGATGATGTTTTTATGTGAGTAAATCCGGCAGGAATTACAATTTCAACCACATCGGCAATAGTATAAGTAATTTCTGCATTATCGGGATCAGCAAATTCCTTAACTCCGTTAAACGAAGATGTGTATCCATCTGTCGTATCGGAAATGGTTACATTATAAAAATCCTTTACCGTTGCCGTTATCTCTTTAGTTGCTTCCTCATTCTTTACAACTATTGTGATAATCTGCTCGGATGGGTCAAATGAATACTCATAAGTATACGAATCTTGGCAGTTTGTACAGGTTACTCTCTTAACGCCGTTTTCCAATGTCGTTGCAATCTTTTCAATTACAACGTTTGAATAATCGTGTCCAAGAGCATCTACCATATCAACGTAGTTAGAGCCACACATACATCTGTAATAATGTACTCCTATTTCATCACAAGTAGCATTACATTCCAAAAATGCCTCTTGAACCTTATAATTATGAACTCCGTTTGAGCCTTCAAGAGTACATCCTACATATACCACGTCATAGTATTCTGTCTCCTCATTATAAACGCACTCATATCCGTTTTTCAAAAGTCCGTCGGGAAGCTTAACGCTAAACGAGCCGCCGGTAATATTGAATTTATCTCGGTTTGCTGAGGTAAGGTTGTGTGTTTCATACGTACCGCTCGTATCCTTGTCCTTATAATCGTTTGTCCAATAATGAATGGATTTAGCTTCTTCGGGAAGATTAAATTTTCCGCCTGAAATATTAATTTGGAAGCCTTGAACATTATACTTGTTATTTAATACATCTTTTAATAAGTATGTATCGCCAAGTGTCAGCTCCGAGCCTTCAAAAAATTCAAAGCGCGGTGTTCTGTTGGCTGTTCCTATTTCACCCAAATTATAAACGCTTACCTTACCGTAAATTCTTACCCACGGATAGCCCTGAACATAAGAGCCGTCCCAGTCATCGGTAAGTTTAAAGTTCGGAGCATTGAGCGTTACATCCACACCTACGATAATTCTGTTTTGATCGCCTGCCCAACCGTGTGATTTTGACTCAAACACCTTGTACTTTCCGTAAGAATTGTCGGTAACATAGCAGTTTACTGTACCCTTACCGATTATGTTCTTACCTGTACGCTGATCACCCATTATTGTGTTATTTCTGGTGATGTTAAAGGTGTGACCGTTGAGAACGAGCATAGCCTGATTTTGATATTTATGTCCTATGCTGTCCGTGCTTTCAATATCGGCAGTAAGAATTGCAGCCATGCAATCGCTGCCCATAGCGCTTTTCACCTCTGCGGCGGTTGCACATTCCTTAGCTACGCAACGGAAAAGCTTGGTATCCTCGGTAAAGGAAACCTCATCGCCTGCCATATATGTGCGTCCGTTCTCGGTAAACCATACGAGCACATATCCCTCTTGTCCTACAAACGTACTGTTTGCAGTTGTTGGCAAGGTGAATTTTTCACCCGGCGCAACAGTAATTTTACCGTCAGCGTGCGCAACCTTATCAAGATCCGTAGATGTTGTATGCTGCGAATTAATGTAGCTGATGGTGATTGTTTGCGCATCCTCGCCCTCAGCTGAGGAAATCATAGCGGATATTGCAAAAATACTTACAAAGACCATTATGAAGCTGAGAAGCGCAATGATTTTCTTTTTCATAAAAATCCTCTCCTTTGAATTTGTTTTCGGTGCGTACCAAAAAGCGCGCCACGGCTTTGCCGTTTGCGATTTCTCGCGTGTGTATAGTAGTGTTAATAATATTTGGTAAATATATTATAATATATAAATCTCTTATTTGTCAAGCATATTGCACAAAAATAATGCCCCCCCCCAACTTTTTTGTGCAATTTGTACAAAACATTTGTAAAAAACAAGCCCAAAAATTGAGCTTGCTTTTGTTCTTTTATTCTTATATATAAAATAATGTAAAGAAATTTTGCCTAAAGCATTGAAAAACAGTCCTTATTTTAAAGGACTGTTTTCATTTTTTTATTTCTTCTTAGCTATAACTCGAGTTATGAGCTTTACTATCTCAACTACAGGGATCACACAAAGAGCAAGTGCTATTGCGATGCCGTATTCCATAAGATCAAGATGCGCAAGCTCAAAGGCATCTGCCAAGAACGGAATTTCTATAACTAACGTTGTGAGCAACAATGAAAGTGCTGCCGCACCCCAAAGCCATATATTCTGCTTTTTCATTTTAAATATAGATTTTCCAAGTGAGCGCATATTGAAAGAGTGGAATATTTCAGCCATTGAGAGTGTTAAAAATGCCATTGACGTTCCAAGTCCGTTTGCCGTGTACGTTCCGGCAGCTATTGCCTCCGCGTGATGCATTTCCGCCAAAACATTAGCGCCTATAAAGTAGGAAACGAGAGTAATTACAGTAACCAAAATTCCTTGATATACTACGTTTATTCCCAATCCGCCCGCAAAAATTCCTTCTCTTGAATCTCGCGGCTTTCGCTTCATTATATCGCCCTCAGCCTTTTCCATACCGAGAGAAAGCGCGGGCAAGCAGTCTGTAATCAAGTTTATCCAAAGCAAATGAACAGGCTTAAATATTGAAAAACCGAACAGAGTTGCAAAGAAAATCGTCAAAACCTCGGAAAGATTCGATGCAAGAAGGAATTGTATTGATTTTCTTATATTATCGTAAATTCTTCTTCCCTCTCCGACAGCCGAAACTATAGTTGCAAAGTTATCGTCGGTAAGTATCATATCGGCAACGTTTTTGGTAACATCTGTTCCTGTAATACCCATTCCGACACCGATATCGGCATTTTTTATAGATGGAGCATCGTTTACACCGTCACCCGTCATGGCAGTTACCTTGCCTTTTTTGCGCCAAGCATTTACTATTCTTGTTTTATGCTCGGGCTGAACACGCGCATATACCGAATATTTTTCAACAAACGCATCAAAATCATCATCTGAAATATTATCAAGCTCCGCGCCTGTTATAGCTTGATCGGCGCTTTCAATTATTCCAAGCTGCATAGCTATTGCAACAGCGGTATCCTTATGATCTCCGGTTATCATTATCGGTCGGATTCCTGCACTTCTGCACTCGTCAATAGCGGGCTTCACCTCAGGACGAACAGGGTCTATCATTCCAACAAGACCTATAAAGCAAAGATCATTCTCAAGCTTTTCCGCCTCGTATTCATCTGGCTCTTTAGTGTGGTTTTTAAATCCTACGGCAAGAACACGCAACGCCTTGTCAGCCATATTTTTATTCGCACCGAGTATTTCTGCTCTTTTTTCTTCTGTAAGAGCTACCGCCTCTCCGTTCTCGTAAACGGATACGCAACGCTTAAGTATCTCATCGGGTGCACCCTTTGTAAACTGAATGAGTGAGCCGTTATTATTATGAACGGTACTCATCATCTTTCTCATTGAATCAAACGGAACCTCGCCAATGCGCTCGTATATCTTCTTTTGTTCATTTTTGGAAAGCTTCAAGCCCTCAGCATAATTGACAAGCGCGCATTCCGTCGGCTCGCCTATTGCGGTATTGGCATCTGTATCAAATTCAGCATCGGAGCAAAGTGACATTCCTATCGCAAGCATTTTTTCATCAGCTCCAAAATGCTCTACAACAGTCATCTTGTTTTGAGTAAGAGTTCCTGTTTTGTCGGAGCATATTATTTGAGTACAGCCAAGAGTTTCAACAGCTGTGAGCTTTCTTATGATAGCATTTCGCTTAGACATATTTGTAACGCCTATTGAAAGAACTATCGTAACAACGGTTGCAAGTCCTTCAGGAATTGCCGCTACCGCAAGCGATATTGCCACCATAAACGTATCAAGTACTGTATCAAATTCTATTCCGTTGCCTTCAACCAATGAACGGATTATATTTATTCCGAATACTACAACACAAATTCCTATCACAAGATAGGTAAGTATCTTACTGAGCTGTGAAAGCTTCATTTGGAGTGGAGTTTTACCCTCTTGAGCATTTGAAAGAGCATCTGCTATCTTGCCCATTTCGGTATCCATTCCCGTAGCTGTTATAACAGCCTTTCCGCGTCCGTAAACCACAGTGCTACCCATAAAGACCATATTCTTTCGGTCACCGAGCGGAACATCTCCGTTAGCTCCGGCTTCAAGCGCGCTTTCTTTTTTATCAACGGGAACGCTTTCTCCTGTAAGAGCCGCTTCTTCTATTTTAAGGCTTGCACATTCGATTATACGCGCATCGGCAGGAACTGCATCTCCCGCCTCCAAAACAATTATATCACCAACAACAAGATCCTCGCTTTTTATCGTTATCTGGTGTCCGTCTCTTATAACCTTTGATGTTGCGGCGGCAATTTTCTCAAGTGCCTCCAAGGCCTTTTCCGCCTTGCTTTCCTGAACCACGCCCAAAACAGCGTTTATAAGAACGACTGCCATTATGATTATTACGTCTGTCGGAAATTCTCTTTCAACTATCGCTAAAATTCCCGATATGAGAGCCGCAACGATAAGAATTATCGTCATAGGCTCTGCAAGCTGCTTAAGGAAACGCATAATAAGTGTTTCCTTTTTGCCCTCGGCAAGCTTGTTTTTTCCGTTTTTCTCAAGTCTTGCCTCAGCTTCGCTTTTCGTTAACCCATCCTTAGTTGTTTTCAGCTCATTTAAAACAGCATCGGATGTTTCAATATAATGCTTCAATTTTTTCACCTTTCCTTATTCAATTATCATATTTACAAAATTTTTAATCTTATTGTGTATTACCTCGTGTTGAGGATTAAGCACGTGCTGAGCATAAAGTATTGCAAGATTCTTTTCGGGATCTATTGATGCCAAAAATCCTGCTGCGCCATCCCATCCAAACTCGCCCATTGATGAGAAATTTCCGCCTCTGCCTACGCCTATCTTAGTACGTACACCAAATCCGTAGCCATACTCAAAATTATTCATCCAGGTTTGAAAATCCTTAAGCCTTTGTCCGTCAAAAACATTAGTACGCATAAGATTTACGCCTGCCTTTGATAAAATTCTTGCTCCGTTTTCACCGACTCCGTAGTTTGCCATAGCCGCCAAAAACTTAGCATAATCTCCGGCTGTGGTTATAACTCCTGCTCCGCCCGAATCGTATTCCTCGCCAAGTATATATGCATTTTTCTTTTCAACAAGCTCAGCCTCTCCTGTCGAATAGTTAAATCTGTACTGCGCTGCTACGTTTTCAAGAATTTCCGATGTCGGATGAAGATAAGTATCGTTCATGCCGAGCGGATCAAAGATAACTCTTTTTACATAATCGGCAAACCTTTCTCCCGTCGCCACCTCTACAAGAGCTGCCAAGACATCGTGACAAAGGCTATACTGCCATCTTGTTCCCGGTTGAAAATCAAGATTTCCCTTTGCTATGGCGCGCGCTATCTCTCTTGTGGGTGCTTTAGGATTTTTCGCAATTGCTTCCTTTATTGCAGGAGCATCAAAATTATAGTCAAGACCTGCGCTCATAGTAAAAAGATCTTGTATTCTTATAGGTTCATTAAGAGGCTCAAGAATCTCTGTTCCGTCGGATTGCTTGAACTTAACCTTACATTCGCCGAATTCGCCAAGATACCACCAAAGAGGATGTCCCATAAGAAATTTTCCTTCCTCATAGGCGTGCATCGCCGCTGCACAGGTAATCGGCTTTGATGCCGAATAAATAAAGAAATGCTCCTTACCGGTCATTGGCTTTTTGTTTTCTCTGTCTGAATATCCAGCCGAGTAATCAAAAACTATTTTTCCCTTATGTATCACCTTACAAACAAATCCCGGCACTTTCTCTTTCACTAAAACAGTGTCAAGATATTTTTGAAGATCAGAAAACGTATAATTCATTTTTTTCTCCTTTTTAAATTATATCTTTATAAATATTATAGTAACACACTTATAGAAATAAATCAAGAAAAATCTCCCAATCAGGAGATTTTTCTTTAAAATATAAAATTAACAAGAGCGCATAGTGTAAGTCCAAAAAGCGTTGGCAAAAGCGCGCTTACAAGCATCCAACGAATACTGCCCGTTTCCTTTTTCACTGTCAAAAGTGTAGTAAGGCACGGCGAATGAAAAAGAGAAAAAATTATAAAGCATATAGCAGTAACATAGGTCCATCCGTTATTTACGAGCAGAGAGTGCGTAGTAAGCATATCCGCGCTTTCAGTTAGCGATGAGGACGAAGTATACGCCATCAGTGCTATAGGCAACACTATTTCATTCGCAGGTAATCCGAGAATAAAAGCAAGGAGTAAAACTCCATCAAGACCAAAAAATCTGCCGACGGGATCTAAAAGCTCGGAAATATGCATTATTACAGACACGTCTCCAATGTAAATATTTGAAAGGCACCATATTATTATTCCCGCAGGAATTGAAACGATTATCGCTCTTGACAAAACCAAAAGTGTTCTATCCAAAAGAGAGCGAACAAGCGTTTTCCCTATTTGCGGTCTTCTATATGGCGGAAGCTCCAATATAAACGATGATTTTTCGCCCTTTAAAAGGGTCAGCGATAAAAGCTTAGTCATAAGAAGTGTCGTTAAAACGCAAATTATTATTATTCCCGAAAGTATCAGTGCGACTAGAATATTATTTGCATATGCGCCCACAAAAAATATCGTGATAAGAGTTATCATTGTAGGAAATTTGCCGTTACACGGCACGAACGAATTTGTAATTATCGCAAGGAGTCTTTCTCTTCGGGTATTTATTATTCTTGCGCCCATAACTCCGCTGGCATTACAGCCAAATCCCATACACATAGTGAGAGATTGCTTTCCGCAGGAGGAGCATTTTTTAAAGCATCTGTCAAGATTAAATGCTATTCTGGGAAGATAACCCCAATCCTCAAGCAAGGTAAACAACGGAAAAAATATTGCCATAGGCGGAAGCATAACGGAAACTACCCATCCAAGCGTACGGAAAGCACCCTTCAAAAGCATATCGTTTATCCACACAGGGGTTGACGTTTTAGAAATACAAGAGTACAAAAAATTTTCTGCTCTTACGAAAAGATCAGATAAAAATGCGCTTGGATAATTTGCGAACGTAACGGTAATATAAAATATCAGGCACAAAAAAAGAAGCATACACGGAACGGAAAATATTCTTCCCGCCAATACAGAGTCTATTTTTTCAGTCGTTATGCATCTTTTCTTTTCTTTTTTAATTATTACCTGATCACATATTTCCTTTGATAATACCGATATTGCCCGTGATGTTTCATCTCGTATTTCCGTACAGGAAATCCCTTCTTTTTTCATCAAATCAGACACTTCACGCCTTATTTGCTCCAAATTTGATATTTTTTCGACAATATAAGAATTCCCCTTGAGAAGCTCTGTGGCAACGTATCTTTTCGGCACACCGCAATCATCGAGCAGATTGCAAACGCGAGATATCATTTCTTCGGTTTTATCGGAATATTTTATCTCCAAGGCGCAAGCATTTTCCTCGCTCAACGCGTTTTTTAAATCTGATATACCCCTTTTGCGACGCGCATCCGTTGCTATAGTCTTAACTCCCAAAAGCCTCGAAAGCTTTGTAATATCGACACTTATCCCATCCTTTTCGGCTTCGTCGATTAAATTAACGCACAATATTGCCTTCGGAGTTATCTGTAATATTTCGAGAAAAAGCTTTAACGTCCTTGAAAGCTTGGATGCATCACACACAACGATCGTTTTCTCAATATCGCCACAAAGCAAAAAGCTTCTCGTTACACTCTCCTCTTCAGAATAGCTTTCAAGTGAATAAGTGCCGGGAGTGTCTGTTAAAAGATACGTTGTGCCGTTATTCTTGAAGGTTCCCTGGGCGTTTTCTACGGTTTTGCCGGTCCAGTTCCCCGTGTGCTGCTTCAGCCCGGTCAAGGCGTTGAATATCGTGCTTTTCCCTACATTCGGATTTCCTGCCAACGCTATTTTAACGCTGTCTTTTTTTAATATATCTTCTTTTATATGGGATATTTCTTTCTTCATCATATCCTCTCTATACCAATAAGAAAAGCCTCCTCACAGCGAAGAGCGACATAAGTGCCGTCTATCTCGTACATTACCGGATCTCCAAGGACACTGACTCTCACTCTTTTTATCCTTTCGCCCTCTATAAAGCCTAACGAATGAAGTCTAAGACGGACTTTATCCTCGGCAAATATTCTGACTATCCTACACTCTTCGTTTTTTTCAAGCTCACTTAATCTTATCATACCTGTTCCTCGTATTTCGGCGCTCCCTTTCGCGCCTGTTAATATGATATGATGAAATTTTTTATTCGACAAAAATAACGCACCCGTGAGTGCGTTATTTTCTTATTTTTTTGTATTATAAGTATCTGTATTAAGTTGAATTTTTGTCCTTGTATACGTTCTTCCTGCCTCAATAGCCTTTGCGAGTCTTATATTAAATTCCCTTGTGCTTTCGTCCTCATATCTGTTCACAGGCTCTGCTATCTCCTCAACGATATTCTCGTCAGCCTCGTTGTCTTCAATGATCTTTTTTCTTTCTATGTATTCAAGCTCTTTAGCTTTTTCAGCTTTAAAAATATCATTAAGCTCGGATCTTTTTTTCTTCTTTGTCTTAACGCTTTCGGAAACGCTTTCTTCCTCATCGGGCTCTAACGGAATAATTTTGTAGATCTTAGGAATTACCGTGTTGGGGGAAATAAGCCTTTGGGGATCTATGGAATCAAACATACCAAACGATATGGGAACTATATTCTTTGCCCCCGTATCAATAGCAAAACGAGCCGCATCGTAAATATTCATACAGCCGTATTCACCGCTTATCGGTATAAATGCAGTATCTATTCCCGAGGGTATTTGATCTATAACGTATTTACTATAGAGAGTATTACCCGAATAATAAAATCTTTTTTCGCTCATTTCATCGTCAAGAGTAAAGCCAAACGATGTTTTATCATCTGTCTTTGCACGAATCCCCTTAATAAGAATATTTTCAAAGGTCCACTCGTCGCCCTCACCAAACATAACTCTGGTATATCTTGATTTTATATCGGAGCTTTCAAGTATTCTGAAGGAATTTTCGCAAGCCAAAACCGTTATGCGCTTTCTTGATTTATACAATATCGAGGATATCGTTTTTATATCGGTATGATCGGGATGAGAATTAGTCAAAATTATCATATCGGGCTTACAACGCAAAAATTTCTTTTTAACTCTGACGCGTCTTGACATATTTTTATCATTCTTAGCGCACGAATTGCTAAGATACGGATCAACAAGTATTCGTTTTTTACCCGAAACCATCAAAAGTCCGCCTTGCCCAAGCCACACGATCTTCATAAAAAAGCCCCCTTTCGCAAGATATATATTTAATTTTAACACATTTTTTCTTTTTTGTATATAAATTTTTTAATATTTCATATATTTTTGTATTTATGCTTGAAAAAATCATATTTTTGTACTAAAATAAATACAAAAAAATGAAAGGAGCGCAAAAATGACTGTTTATGATCTTAAAACCATGCAAATATGTAATATTACAGAAGATACAGTAGTTGCGCTCGGCACATTTGACGGCTGTCACAGAGGACATTTATCTGTTTTCGCCTCATGTGTAATGCTTTCAAAGCAAAAGAAAGCCAAAAGCGCAGTTTACACATTCTCCTCTGTACCTATGGTAAAATCAGCAAGATGTATTTGCTCGCTTGAGGAAAAGATACGTCTTATAAAAGGCTTTGGCATAGATTATATATGCATAGAGCATTTTGAAAATGTCTCGGAACTTGACGGAGAATACTTTGTTGAAAAAATTTTGAAAAAAGACCTTAAGGCAAAAGGCGCTGTTTGCGGCTTTAATTTCAGATTTGGCAAGGATGGCGCGTTTTGCGCCGAGGATCTTGGCAAAATGTTTGAAAAAGATGGGGGATGTGTGCAAATTTGCGAAAAAACCGAATTTGAAAATCAAGTTTTGAGTTCCACTCTTTTAAGAGAATTTATCGAAAACGGCAGCATAGAAAAGCTCATCGAGCTTGCAAATCCCTATAGCATATACGCAAAGATTGAAGAAGGAAAGCATCTTGGACGTACCATCGGCATACCAACGATAAATCAAAGGATACCGCGCGACAAGGTAATACCGAGGCGCGGAGTATATATTACCGAATGTGAGATAGGAGAGGATGTTTATCCGTCTATCACGAATGTCGGTGTCCGTCCAACTACCGATCCCGAGGGCAGCGAGGAAAACATTGAAACGCATATAATAGGCTTTGACAAAGAACTTTACGGCTCATCGATAAGAGTTAATTTTTATAAATTTTTAAGAGATGAGAAAAAATTTTCCTCTCTTGAGGAGCTGAAAACACAGGTCCAAAACGATATTGAAAAAGCAAAAACTTATTTTTCTTAAACAAAAAAGGCCCACCATTCCGCCCCAACGGGGTCAGCGGTTTGGTGGTTTTTTGCCTTTTATATCAGTATATGATTTTTTTCCTTTTTCTATACGGTGATTTGTGCTTTTTTGTGAACTGTTTTTAAATTTATTATATTTCTTATATATATTTTTGATATTTTTTACAAAAAAGACTTGAAATATTCTGCTACATATGGTAAAATACACAATAGATAAATCTTGTAATATATTTAAAGGAGTAAAAAATGAAAAGAATTATCTCACTTATACTCTGCGTTTTGATGCTTCTCCCTTGCATTGCTGTATTCGCAAGCGCTGAGGCTATAGATCCTGACGCACCCTATGAAAACATCACAAGAAGCGCTACTGCTAAGGCATCATCCGTTTGGAATCTTGACTCTCTTGCAAAGTATACGGTTGACGGAATCATTGAAGGTCAGCTCCGTTACAACGGCGTAGGCGGTTATCAATTCTGGAGACCTAACTATTCAGGACGTGATAACACTATCGATCCTAAGGCTACACAGTACATCGAGCTCCAATTCAAGAATTACTATGTTTTTGATCGACTCGAGATTATTTGTTCAAGATTCAACACATTATTTACTGCTAAAATGCTCGTTCTCGGCGAATGGGTCACAATAGGAACTCCCGATCAAGAGGTTCCTTATGAAACCGATGCATTTGAAGAGCACAACTTTACAGTTTCTACTATCACAATTCCCGAAGCTTTAAGAGATACACCTACGAAGAAGATTCGTATAGAGGTTTCCGGCTATATTCCGTGGGAGCCTGCGCTCGTATACGAAATCAATTCATTTGCTAAGGCAGCTAAAGCACCTGCTTGGGACGTTCCGGACGGAGCTTATATGGTAACAAATGCTGCTCTCAGCAACAATACAGTTGAAGCTTCATCTTCTATGAGAAACCAGTATCCTTACTTGGCAACTGATAACTCTAATTCCACCTGTTGGGTTGCTAATTCCACATCAGGCGGCGAATGGATATCTAAATTGTTTGATAAAGAATATAATATTTCCGATATTGCTCTCAATTTTGGAAGCATAACGATTGGCAATTCCTCTTCCTTTGATATAACAGTTGAAGGTCTTGTAGGTGATACATGGGAGCCTATTGCAGAAAATGTTATAGTTACACCTTCAGCAAGTGCTACTGATAATATTACCATTCCATTGTCCGAGGATTATATTACAATTTCCGGTATGAAGGTAATTTTCAATAATACAAACGGCGGAAATGCTGCATTGACCGAGATGGTTGCTACTATTTACGACGATCCCGATATTAAAAACGATGACAGATGTGTGTTCCTTGCAGACTACCTTACAGATGCAAGAAAGCAATCCACAGCCGGAGGAAACCTTGCTTGCTTCGGAAAAGCTTATGCTTCATCTAACTTTGACGTATACGGTGTTTCTGCTATAGAATACCTTACTGACGGACTTATTGCTGACGACTCATTCTCTTGGTTCGCTCAGACTCCTGAAAAGGATGTTTACTGCGGAGTTACTCTTACAGAAGCTCATAGCGTAAGCAAAGTGGTTCTCTACTTCAACGACACAGTTGTTGATGAGGACTTCCTTGAAAAGGATTTCTACGGAAAGCACGTTCTATCCTTTGATATTCAAGCAAAGGTAGATGGCGAGTTCAAGACTGTTGCTTCCGGAACATCATTCAACCAAAAGAACAAAGAATATATCGTTTCTTTTGAGCTTCCCGAGGCTGTAGCTACGGATGATGTTCGCGTTGTTTTCAAAACAAACGCAGGTATATTCCCGTACCTTAAAGAGCTTGAAGTATACGAGGAGGATTATGCATATCCTCACTTTGACGGAATGATCACAGGTAGATCTCCTAAGGCTTCTACCACATCATTTGCTACTCCTACTTATCCTGACCGCGCTGATCACTTGAAGAGCATCTCTCCGAAGATCGCTCAAAATCCTGCGGTTCTTTCGATAAAAGATATTTCTGCGCTCCTTTATATTATCTAATATATAAATAACAGCATTTAAACAGCATAGCAATTTGCTATGCTGTTTTTATTTTCTTTTTTATTTTCCCCTTGATTTATGGGACGTTTAATGATAAAATTAATTCAAATCAATTATTTCAAAGGCACGGATCAAAAATGAATACAAATTTATATAAGCGCAGCCGTTTGATGTATATTTTAGAAGCCGCGATAGAATATCTCATATCTATCCTTGTTGCAGGAACTTATCTTGCGACTATAACAAAGGAGCTTGGCATTTCTGATACTCTTACGGGAATCATCTCTTCCTTCATTTCTCTTGGATGTGTTTTTCAGCTTTTTGCTATGCTCATAAAGAGAGGAAACACTAAAAGAACCGTTCTCATTTTAAGTGTTCTTAATCAGCTTCTATTTATGTCACTCTATATTGTTCCGCTATCCGACGGCGCAAAGAATGTCAAGACTGCTTTATTTATAATCATTATTTTGCTCGCATATTTCTTTTACAATATTGCTCATCCCAAAAAAATAGATTGGTTTATGTCTCTTGTTGATAACGAAAAAAGAGGTATTTTCACTGCTAAAAAGGAAATGGTATCTCTTATTGCAGGAATGGGATTTTCCTTCGCTATGGGTGCGATAGTCGATCATTATAAGGCTATTGGTGATATACGCACGGCTTTTATAATAGGTGCTATTGTTATTTTTGTTCTTATGCTTCTTCACACTGTCACAATGCTTCTTACTGTACAAAAGCCAAACGATCATATAAGCTTATCTAAAAAAATAGATCTTGCTTCTATTTTAAAGGATAAAAATATTTTACGCATAACGATCGTATTTGTTCTTTGGCATATAGCTACATATTGCGCAACTCCGTATTACGGAACTTATCAAATCGAGGAGCTTGGATTTTCTCAGGTCTTTGTTGCCGTTCTCAGCGTTATATACGCCGTTGCTCGCGTATCTTTTTCGTTTGTTTGGGGAAAATACGCAGATAAGCAATCGTTTGCCAAAATGCTTCGCCTATGCTTTGCGGTTGCCGCTATAGGATTTTTTATAAACACATTCTGCGTTCCCGACAACGGAAAAATATTCTTCACTATGTATTACGTATGCTATGCTATCGCTATGGGTGGTATAAACTCTGCTCTTATAAATCTTTGCTACGATTATGTAGCCGAGGAAAAAAGAGCTGACGCATTAGCTATTTCTCTTGCCGTTGCAGGCGTTTTCGGATTTTTGTCAACGCTCGCGGTAAGTCCGCTTGTTACATATATTCAGTCAAATCAAAATACATTTTTGGGTATGAATATTTACGCTCAGCAGGTGCTTTCAGCTATTTCCTTCATTATCACTGTTATAACTATATTTTACGTAAGCGTATCGTTAGTAAAAATCAAAAAGATATCTTCAAAATAACAAAAAGTGCTCTATATAGAGCACTTTTTTAATCATTATCACATCGTTCTATTGAATATATGAATGTATTAGATGTTATTATTTCGTTAAGCTTATTTGATGAAAGCTCCTTTTCCGTATTCAGTGTAGCACTATAAATTATCATATCGCCTTTTCTTTCAATAATAAGATGATTGAATCTATCTACGCCGAAGATCTGCTTTATTTTCATATTCGCTCCGTTTTCTTGGATAAAACGAATATTTACCGAAAAGGTTTTTTTCGATTTAAATATCTTTAGTCTGAATATACATTGAGAAAGTATCAGTATAAGCGTTGAGCCGACAGCTAAAATATACATAGAAGCGCCTGCTGCCATTCCTACACCTGCCGTAGCCCAAATACCTGCCGCCGTAGTAAGTCCTCTGACCTCATGCTTCTTAAACACAATAATGCCCGCACCAAGAAAACCTATTCCGGTTACTATCTGAGCAGCTACCCTTGCCGTATCGCTGTTTGGTCCAAATGCGTGCATACTTATTATCATCATAAGAGCCGAGCCTACGCAAACTATCGTATGGGTTCTTATTCCCGCTTCCTTCATTCTTATCTTTCTCTCAAGACCTATTGCAAAGCCAAGAAGCGCAGATATGGCTATATCAAAAAGCATCCAAAGTTCTTCTATCATAAAAATCTCCATGGCAGACCGTTTTGCCGATCTGCCATTTTTTATTATCAGAATATTATTGTTGTTATTGTATGCGCTCCGATTTCAATTCGTGTACATACATCGTTATGACGAATAACAGCTTCGCGAATATTATTTGTAGAGTTAAGTATTATAACGATCTTCTCTCCGTTTGGATTTTCAAATGCACAAACATTTAGATCATCAGTATATTTTGTGGTGGCTATTCTCTTTGCACCCTTTTCTATATATTTAGAAAAATGACCTATATAGTAATAGCAAGGAGTTAAAATTACCTTATCATTTTCCACATCATAAAGGATAGGTGCAGCACAGCCTCCGTCCTTTGGATCAAATTCGGGATCGGTGGGCTTTTTGCCGCTTGTTCTGTTATGGAACGGACCTCCGTTTGTATCAAGAATGAGATTCCAATCGCAAGATGCGCTCATAAAATTATTAAGATTCTCGCACATTTCTCTTGCATATCTTTCAGCTATATAAATAGGATCCTCATAAATTCCGGAGCAGAACTCAGTACAAAGCACCTCTTTGCCGAGAGCCTCGTGAACGAGTCTTAAACCGTCAAAATGATCTCCCGAATACCAATGGTGGCCTACACCCCAAACACGTTTTTTAAGTAAAGGAGCTTTAAGTATCTTCTTAGCTCTGTCATAAACTCTTTCCTTATTATGATCCCAAATAATGATCTTTATATCGGAAAGTCCCTCGCCATCGAGTGCAGGAATGAGATATTTTTCAGCAAATTCAGCCTCCTCCTCGGGAGTATACTGACAGCTTTCCCAGCTTTGAATAGCCAAAGGCTCGTTTTGAACAGAGATTGCGGAAATTTCAACCCCCTGTGCCTTCATAGCTTTTATATATTTAGCATAATAACGCGCCCAAGTGTCCTTATATTCATCAAGAAGCTTTCCGCCCTTGAACACGCTTTTGTTATCCTTCATATAAGCAGGTGGCGACCAAGGAGATGCGAAAAGCATTATTCCGTCCTTTGTACATTTGAGAGCATCCTTCAAAAACGGAAGTATATGCTTTTTATCGTATCCGATATCAAAGCTATCAAGTGTTTTATCTCCGTCCTGCACATAAGTATAAGGCTCAATAGCAAAATCGCAAGCATTTATGTGGGTTCTTCCAAAATTATATGCGATACCGTCATTTTTATCAAAATATGCTTTTATAACGAGCTCTTTATTTTTATCGCTCATAAGCGAATAATTATACGCAGATGAATCGGTAAATGCTCCTCCAAAGCCGATAATGCTTTGATATTTTATCTCATCAAAAACATTTATTATCGAATTTTCGTGCGATTCGGGAAGATTTCCCATTTTTATTTCTTTTTCTTCAAAAAATTTGTTTTCTTTTATTGATGTTGTTATTATCTTCATAAGTTACTCCTGAATGCTTGTATAAATTATTTCCATATATTCTGTATAATAAGTACCTGTAACAAAATCTACAGGAATCATAAGCGTATATTTGTCGTACGCATAAATTATCCAGCCCTGTGAGTTCTGCGTATTTTTGCTTTCACGATATGTATCGTCATCATCTACCCATCGGGGCTCTGTAACGCTTGGAACGTGCACCATATAGCCATATTCTGCGTTGAAGTTTGAAAAGTTAGCATTTTCATTATATTTTTCCATTTCAAACATCCAATGCGAATGTCCGCTGAAAAATATTATATTTTTATATTTTTCAAGAATTCCGCGAAACAGCTTTTCATCTCCGCAGCCGCTTGTATACGGAAGGTCATATTCGTATCCTGCGGGGTTTTTTATATTTCCAACACCTGTGTGTCCCTCTCCGTCAGGACCGCACAAAAATGTGTGGAAAAAGAGATAGACTGTTTTGTCCTTATATTTTTCAGCCACGCTTTTTAACCAATTTATTTGTGAAAAATCAAGAAGCGTGCTTGTCGATGAATTATAAGACCATCTCATTTGAGATAGAAACACAAATACATCCCCCGTTGTTTCAGCTTCATCAGGACAAAAAACGAAGTCAAGTCCGTTTGCGGAAACATCGGTTATTCGCGAATTACTTCCATCAAACGCCTCTTTATTCATATATTGCTTCCAAAGTCCGTTTGCAATCGCTGTAACATCGTGATTTCCCGTACACGAAAATACCTCATAATTTCTCGTGCTGACAGCCTCTGTGTATTTAATGAAGCTTTCTTCCTCTCCCTCGGAGGTTATATCACCCGTAATAGCTACGAAATCAACTCCTATTTCATCAAAATGATCAAGAGCATTATCAAACGCATCTATCGCATCATCGCCTGTGCCTGAGACATTATATCTTCCAAAATGAACATCGGAAAGGACTCCAAATATATATGCCTCATCTCCTAAAAGGCGCTCTGACTGTATTTTAGCCTCATATGTATCCTTGGTTTCAGTATTTATTGCAATTATACCGAATGCAGTAGGCGGAATAACAGAATCAATTATATCAATGCTTCCTATACCGTTTTCAACGGTGATTTCTGTTATTTTATTATACCCCTCAAGTCTTGACAACTCTGTATCCATATAATAGATCTCGTAAATTCCGTCCTCACCCTCAAGAGTCAAGGTAGCGTCAAGCTGTCCCATATCCTGCGAAGTATACACAAATGCAAGTGGGGATATCTCAGGTCCTTGCGTGCTCGATTCTTCCTCGGTGGTGGTTTGCTCGGTTTTTTCCGCGGTCGATTGCGCGTCGGTCGTCTGCTCATGAGATGCTTCTTCATCAGTGCTACTATCGCTTGGCGAGCTATTTTGAGTATTACAGGATGAAAGTAGCATCAACAGCATAATAAGCAACGCTAATATTCTTTTTTTCATAAAATCTCCTTACGGCTTACAAGATCCGCAGGCTGTATAGCCAAGCTCTTTAAGCTCATTTTTAGTTCCGATAAATTCCTCGCGGTTTTCTTCCTTCATATCGGTTGCAGAGGAGCAGCTTTCCTTATGAAATTTTTTCGTATTCGTATTCAAAATAAATTTTGCTTCCTCATCATCACCGATCTGTTGCTCGGTTGTTGTTTCTTCGGTCGTTGTTTCCTCGGGTGTTTCCGAGCTCAAATGGCTTTTCCCTGTTCTGTAATCTATGCTTACCCCCGGCTGAGCATTATAAATATATATATTGAAGCAAATTCCCTCGCCATCATCCTCAACAGAATACGCTTCTACCAAAACTCCGCTTGCAAGAAGATTGTTTCCCTCAAACACCGGAGTTACTCTGTACATAACGTGATTATTAGTTTCCTTTATATAGTCTGCAACCATATTTTCAAACGGTAACATTCCGTCGTTATTAAGACTTTTCGTTCCCGTTATAAGATTCAATTCGTTATCATTTTCACCTGTAAGCTGAAATCCTATCAAGTGACAGCGATTATATAAATATCCGCCGTCGACGCAATCGTATCTTGCCTGCTCCCAGCCTGTAGGGTATACGTGGCTTATGCTTTCTCTATCCTCAGTGGGCATAAGCTCCTTTCCTATGCAAGCCTCTGCGTATCCGCATCTTTCAAGAGAATCAAGAGGACTGTAAAATTCATACGCCTTGGTTGTTATCTCTTCCGCTGTAAATGACGGCTTATTATCGTTTATCGTTATATATATGCTTCCCGAATATTCGGGAATATTATCAAGAGCTGCATTTGCTACCGAGCTTGATTCTTCATCCTCGACATCAGGCGAAGGCAGAAGATCACATCCCACAAACGACGTACAAAATATAAGCACTAATGCTATTAAAGCTAAAAACCTTTTCATCTATTATAAACCTCCCTTGTTATTTTTTCGTGTGAAGTACCCTCGAATTCCAATACGGAAGCAAGCGAAAAGCCTGCTTTTTCAAGATCAAGTGTAAATTTAAAATCCGACGGATAGCGTCTGTTCCATTTATAAAGTATAAGAGTATCTATTTCCTTCTCGTAAGAAGCTATATCCTTATCCTCCACAAAGCAAAAATCACGCTCACTTGCTTTTTCAAGCATTTTTTCATCGATCTTAACCTTATACGGAGCATCATCAAAAAGCTTGCTCGAAAAGGGAGTTATACAAAGCGTATCTGTAAAATCTCTTATGTTCTCTATAACCTTGCTGTCACGACTTTGCCGTCTTTTATTAAAAAGCATACCGCAATCGTCATCTATGCAAACAATTACCTTCATAAAACCTCCTTTATGTAACAAAAATGCGTATCGCCGAAAAACGAAGCGCACTCATAATTATTCCTTAATTATATTTTAAAATAATTAAGAGAAAAAATCAATATTTTTATTACATTTAAATTCGTTTTTTTAATATTTTTTATTTGCAAAATTTTGATTTTTTAACAAAACAAATGTTTGTTATGATACAATAAAATAAGAAATGAATTTTAAGGAGCTCAATATGGAAAAGAAAATAATAAATTTATATCCCGCGTTGCGTTGGTATGATGCCAGCCCAATAGGTAACGGACGTCTTGGAGCGTGCATTTACGGTTGTGCTTATGATGAAAGAATTCTTATAAATCACGAGGCATTGTATAATTATACGAGAAAGGACGATATTCCCGATATATCAGGCTCACTCAGCGAGCTCAGACATATGATGGACCAAAAAAGATACAAGGAAGCAAATGATTTTTTTCCTAATCTTTTAAAAGAATCCGGATTCCGTTCTCATAAGGGTAAATTTTTCCCCGCCTTTGATATTCATATGATATTTGAAACAGAAGGGGCTGTGTCTGATTATTCAAGAACAATAGATATGGAAAACGGTATTTGCACCGTGTCCTACAAGGACGGCGACGGCACTTATGTTCGCACGGCATTCGTCTCTCAAAGCGAGGGCATATTCGTAATGAATATAAAAAACGATGTACCGTTTACCGTTCAGGTAGCTCTTGAAAAGCACGATATGATAGACTTTCCCGACCCTGAATGCTACGACACGTTTTCATCCTTTGCCAAGGATAGATACGTATACTCGGAAATGACCACGTTTGGAGAGTTGAATTACTCCGGAATTGTAAAAATTATCGACACAGATGGCGAAATTTCCACAACTGAGCACGGCAGACCGCGCAGATCCGGTATGGTTGGAGAAACGATTTTAAGCCACTGCGTCAAGGTTGCGAACGCCACCGAGGTAACTTTTGTTCTTGACGTGGCTGAAAAGGCGATTCCTTTTGAAAAAATGCGTGAGAGTGTCGATAATCGTGATCTTAATTACGATGATCTGTATGAAAAACACACCCAAATGTTCAAAAATATTTTCAACAGAACAAAGCTTTCTATTTGTGCTGATAAGGAAAACGAATCAAACGAAGCATTACTTTTAAAAAGCTATAGCGGTAATGTTGATATACGTCTTTTGGAAAAAATGGCTGACTACGGAAGATATCTTCTTATTTCTTCATCATACGGATGCGAATTTCCCGCCAACCTTCAAGGACTATGGAACGGAGATTATTCTCCTGCTTGGGCTTGTACATTCTTCAACAATGAAAACATTCAAATGGCATATTGGCAAGCCTATATGGGCAATTTAAGCGACACTGCCCTGCCTCTTTTTGATCTTTATGATAAATTCAAGGACGATTACAGACATAACGCCTCAAGGCTTTTCGGCTGTCGCGGCCTACTCCTTCCTCTCTTTATGGACAATTCTAACGGGCGCAAGGAAAATCTCCAGCCCCACGTTCTCTATTGGACGGGAAGCTCGGCTTGGATAAGCGCTATATATTACGATTATTATCTTTACACAAGAGACGAGAAATTTTTGCTTGAGCGCGCATATCCGTTTATGAAGGAATCACTTCTTTTCTACGAGGATTTCACCGTATATGACAAAAACGGCAAATTAAAATTCTATCCGTCAAACTCTCCCGAAAACTACCCGAAGGGCAATTTCGAGGGTTCGGGCGCTATAAGCGTTTGTATGAATGCAACTATGGATTTTGCTCTTTTGAAGGAGCTTATCTCAAACGTTCTTTTCGTTGCAGAAAAATTCGGACTCGACAAAGAGAAAACCGATGTGTGGAAAAAGATGCTTTCATCTATACCCGAATATGAAATAAATAAAGACGGTGCGATAAAAGAATGGCTCCACGAGGACTTTGAGGATAATTACAATCACAGGCATCTTTCGCACATTTATCCTTTGTTCCCAGGCTTTGAAATAAACGAGGAAAACAACAAGCGTCTGTTTGAGGCTTCAAAAGTAGCCGTGGAAAAGCGACTTTGTATAGGTCTTAAGGATCAGACCGGTTGGAGCCTTTCACATATGGCTAACATTTACGCCCGTCTTGGAGACGGAAAAAAATCCAAGGAATGTCTTGAGCTTCTTATAAGATTTTGCACAGGCACTAACTTCTTTACATATCACAACGATTGGCGCAATATGGGAGTTACTCTTAAGTATATGCACGCAGGACACGCTCCCTTCCAAATAGATGCCAATCTTGGATTTACCGCCGCGCTTTACGAAATGCTTCTTTATTCAGATAATGACAAGATAAAGCTTCTTCCCGCCTTGCCAAACGAACTCAAGGTCGGCAAAATAGAAAACATTCGCGCTCGTGGCGGATACGAAATATCTATCGAATGGAACGAAAGCAACGTGTTTGCAACAGTTACCGCAACTACTGACGGAAAAATAAACATCGGCTCAGGAAAAGGATATTCTCTTGTTTCCTGCAGCATTCCTTATTCCGAGAGTATTTACGAAGACAGATTCATTCTTACAGAGCTTAAAAAAGGTGAAAAGGTTGAACTGCTTTACAAGGCAAAATAAAAATATATCCGACACACTTGAAAAAACAGGAATTTGCAAAAATTCCTGTTTTTTGTTTATTATCAAAAATTCATTGATACGTCATTTCATAGCTTATTGAATGCCTTTAGCCACTGTTCCTTTATATATTCGTGACCCTTAGGTGTGGGATGAACTCCGTCTCCGAGCCAATATTCACTCGGAGCTTTTTTACATAGCTCGTCAAAGCCCTCTTGAAGCGGAACAAATACAAGGTCGTATTTTTCTGCTATCTTTTTAGCCATAGCGGCGCGCTTCGGTACTTCCTTTGAAAAATAATCCCAATTGTCCATGGTCGAGCAACCCTCAAGGACGAACGGCTCGAGAATGATTATCTTTATATTAGGAAGGCTTTCCTTCACCTCTTCTATAAGCATTGAGTAAATTTTATAAAATTTATCGGCATCAACTCCGTTAGGATTTTCCCCAAGCTCATGCCATACATCGTTTACACCTATAAGTATACTCATAACATCAGGCTTTAAATTTATAATATCTGCCTTTATGCGAGCATAGAGATCTACTACACGATTTCCGCTTATACCTCTGTTTGCAAATTCGTATTTTCCGGGCTCTATGTATCCGAGCGATGCCTCAACAAGCAACGGATATCCTATGCCAAGACGCGCATGATTTGCTCTGTCTCTGTCTGCATCTGTGATAGAATCACCTTGAAATAAGATCCTCATATAATTACCTCCTTAAATCTTATGATTAAATTTTATCACAAAAGCTTTTTAATGTCAAATAAATTCCTCGATTTTTTCTTTTATCTTGTTTTTATTAGAATTAAATGATAAAATTAAATAAATAAGTTATAAAAGGAGAAACTTTATGCTCAATTTTGCTAAGGACAAAAATTTATGGAAAAAAATACGTGAAAGCGATGATTATTCAAGGCATCGCGCCGAAATTCTTTCTCTTTATAATAAAGCATTTAAAGATCCGCCAAGACCTCACTCCGTAAATGAAATATTAAAAGGCGGAAATGACGACGGATTATGGCACATTCAGCTCACACAGCTTGAAAGCTCTGCAATTATGGCTCTTATCTATCCTGATAATGATGAATATTTTCAAAGCCTTCTTGAAATAATATGGGCATACTGTAATGATTATACTTGGGCTCCGCTCGGTCATTACAACAGCTATTATAATACTACCCCCTATGATTATGATCCGGGGCTTATAGATATTTTCGCGTCATCTATTGCCTTTTCATTGGCGGAGATAAAAAATCTCTTTAACGAAAGGCTTCCTCAGCTTATAAAGGACAGAATCAGCGCAGAGCTTAAGCGCAGAACGTTCGATCCGTTTCTCACAAGAACCTTCTTTTGGGAAAAGCATCCGAACAACTGGGCTGCTGTTTGCGCCGGAGGCGTAGGCAGCGCTATGATGTACGAATGTCCTGAGGTTTTTCTTGAGCAAAGAGAACGTCTTGACTCCGTTATGCAGGTTTATCTCGACAGCTACGCTGATGACGGTGTTTGCGTAGAGGGTGCGGGATATTGGGGCTTTGGCTTCGGATTTTTCTCAAGCTACGCTATGCTCGAAAAGGAGCTTACAAACGGAAGTGTCGATTGGTTTAAAAACGAAAAGGTCAAGGAAATTGCGACCTTTATGCAAAAGATGTTTTTGCAAAAGGATGTTATTGTTTCATTCAGCGATTGCTCTGGAATTGAGCAATATATTCTCGGCTTACCTCATATGCTCAGAGGAATTTACGGAGATACCGTTGAAAAGCTCCCTTTCAATACGGCTAGAATTGCGGAAAATAACACGCATTTTAATTTCTTACTTCGCTCCTTTATTTATTTTAATCCCGAATTTATAGCTGACGATATTAAGACAAATGTAACTTATAATATGAAGGATTCCGCTTATTTTGTAAAAAGAACGGAAAATTACGGATTTGCGTGCAAGGGCGGAAATAACGGAGAGAGCCACAATCATAACGATGTCGGTAATTTCATTCTTGCAAGAAACAATCAGCAAATAATTTGCGATCTTGGTGCAGGACCCTACGAGGACGGTTATCACACCGAAAAAAGATATACTTTCTTTAACCCATCTGCATATTCGCATAACATTCCGTTTTTTGATGGCGTTGGTCAAGATGGAGTAATGCGCGAAAACGTTTATCTTGATTACAACGAAAAAGAGTCAAGCGTATCAATGAATTTTACAAACGGATACGGCATTGATTATCTAAAAAAAGCTGAAAGAAAATTTGTTTTCCATAGTGATTTTATCGAGATGACAGATAAATTTGAGCTTACAAGATCAAGCGAGATCACAGAACGCTTTGTTTCAAGAATAGAACCCAAGATCCTTGACGGAGTGGTTGTTATTGATGATATTGCGCTGATTTGCGAAAGCGGAATAACTCCTGAAATATCGGTAAAGGAGCTTAAATATCACGCCAATCCGGGAACATATAGTGCGTATCTTATAGACTATATTATAAACGACGGCTCAACTGAATTTAAAATAAGATTTGAAACTCCAAAAAAATAAAAAATTTCCCACCTGCTAGGCTTTTCAAAAGAAAGCTCGGCAGGTGAGATTTTTATTTAAAAATCAAGTATAAAAAAATATTTTCAAAAAAATAAATTTTAAAAAATAACTATTGACAATCGGGGAAAAATATGATATAATGCATAAGCATAAAATATATTGGGATATAGCCAAGCGGTAAGGCACCAGACTTTGACTCTGGCATTTCGGTGGTTCGAACCCACCTATCCCAGCCAACAAAAACAGAACATTTGTCTACCGACAAATGTTCTGTTTTTGTTTATCCAAGCCGCAGGCTTGGCATATCATCGCCGCACAACGTGCGGTGCATATCATCAAGGGGCGGCAATGCCGCCCCTTGTATATCATCACGCTTTAGCGTGTATTTCCCCTGCGGGCTGATGATATGCAACGACTCCGTCGTTGATGATATACACGCCTACGGCGTGATGGGGATGCAAGATTACGTAATGCTCTTGCATTGTGTAGAAAAATATGATATAATACACGCAAAGAGGTGATATTATGGCGAAAAACTACTTATTGATCTATTCGGAGAAGCTTGCGACCGACATAGAATTACTTTGTCAAAAATATAAAAGCTCCTTCTAACACTCTTTTTCAAATCCGCAAAAGTTCAAGTAGTGTGTACGCAAATATACGCGAGGCTAATTACGGGCAGAGTAAAGCGGATATGCTTTCAAAATTTGAAATCGCGCTCAAAGAATGTAGCGAAACCGAAGGTTGGTTACAGTTGTTATTCAACACAAACGGCATTGATGAAGAAACCTATAAAAATTATAGAAATCTTTGTGGTCGTATCAGACGAATGTTGATTGCGAGTTGTAAAACCTTGAAGGAGAGCATAAAGTGAAAAAAGAGTTACGGAATAAAGTTTTAGAAAAAGTCGGTGATGAACTAAATTGTAAAGGCTTTCTTTTGGTGGATTCTTCACGTAAGTGGATGATTTTCCATAGAAAGAGCGATTCCTACATTGAAATTGTTCAGATCGCTCAAGATAAATACGAAACATTTTTCAGCGTTTCGGTGTCTATTGCTTTTCTTGATGTCCCAAGTGAAATAACGAATATCAATTATGTATTTTTCAATGAATTTAATGATGGCGACTTCAAAAAAATCAGCACTGATGATTGCCGTGAAAAATTTTACTTAAAAGGAAATTTTGGAGAGGCTTTCCATTACGGCGATGTTTATTTGGCGTTGGGGCAAGGAATTGTTGGCGTAAATCCCGATTCCAAGAAGCCAATCGGCATCAGACTTAAAAAATTCAATTCCGAAACATATGACGAATTATGTGACCTTATTATACAAAGGCTAAAAAAAGCATATCGCTGGTTGGATAATAAGAAACAGGGCATCTAATAATTTGGACACCTTTTGTTCGCTTTTACCCTTGTTTAGACACCTTTTCACTCGTTTAAGGCAAGAAAAACCCAGTTGAACCGCGGTTCAACTGGGTTTTTCAGTTCTATTTGCTTCACAAGTTCTATTGGGCAAGCCCAGTGATATTGCTGATGCAGTGATATTTGGCTCCACCAAGTTGAAGATTATTTGAAGCAAATAGAATATCTCTATGCATAGCATAATATCACTTCAACGCAGTTGAAATATCACTTATTTTATGCTATACTTTAATTAAAATGATCTTATAAAAACCAAACACTATAAAATTAAAGGAACGACTAAATGAAAATAATAGATCTCACTCATACGATAAAGGAAGATATGCCCGTATATCCGGGCACTGAGCCGCCAAGCCTCACCCCTGCAAGCAGCTATGAAAAGGATGGCTTCAAGGAAACGCTTCTTAATATGTTCAGTCATACGGGAACTCACATTGATCCGCCTTCTCATATTTTTTCGGGAAAGGCTACTCTTGATAGCTTTCCTGCTTCTCAATTTGTTGGAAAAGCTCTCGTCATCGATTGCCGTTCTCTTTCAGAGGGAGATACAATAAATTTAAATCTTATCAAAAAATACGGCGACGCAGCACAAAATGCTGACTTTCTTCTTTTTAATTTAGGTTGGGATAAAAAGTGGAACAGTGACGCATATTTCGGCGACTATCCATATCTTTCTGATGAAGTGTTGGATTATATAATAAGCGGAGATTACAAGGGCATTGGCTTTGATGTTATCGGTCTTGATCCCATAAGTGATGCTTCGCTTAAAATGCATAAAAAGCTGTTTTCATCTAAAAATATAATAAATATTGAAAATCTTAAAAATCTTGATCTGTGCGGAAGCGAGCTTTTCACTTTCGTTTGCTTGCCTATCAAGATTGAAAATTCTGACGGTGCTCCCGCAAGAGCGATTGCTATTATCGAAAAATAAAAATATTTAAAATAGAGGAATTTTTTATGAATACTGTAAAATTTGAAAAGAAAAACACTCTTGTTATAGCTCACAGAGGGCTTTCGGGAATTGAAACAGAAAACACCTGCTCTGCCTTCGTAGCGGCAGGAAATCGCTCTTATTTTGGAGTTGAAACTGATATACACAGAACTCTTGACGGTCATTTTGTTGTAGGTCACGATGATGATCTTAAAAGGATCGCGGGAGAGGATATTTGTCTTGAAAGGGTTTCCTTGTCTACACTTCAAAGCATTGTCCTTTTTGATAAGGACGGAACGAAAAACAGACTCGACCTTCGTCCTTGCACGCTCGAAAATTACATCAGTATTTGCAAAAAATACGAGAAGCACTGTGTACTTGAATTAAAATCCGAATTCACTGACGAGGAAACCGAGCGTATTATCGATATCATAAGATCCTATGATTATTTAAACCAAGTAACCTTTATCTCATTTAATTACGATAATCTTTTGAAGGTAAGAAAAATTCTTCCGACGCAAAGCGCGCAATATCTTTTTTGGAAGGTAGAGGATAAAATAACGGAAATGCTCGTGCGCGACAAAATAGATGTAGATGTTCGATTTGTTGAATTAACTAAGGAGGATATAGATAAGCTACACTCCTTGGGACTAAAAATAAACTGTTGGACTGTCGATAACAAGGAAGATGCAGAGCGTCTTGCCGAATGGGGTATCGATTTTATAACAAGCAATATTCTTGAATAATAATTTATAAAATTTTAAACATAGCAAAAAAACAGGAATTGAAACAATTCCTGTTTTTATTTACATCTTAAAATTCAGTGCTATCTCCGTGTCCCGGATATATTGTTATTCCTTTAAGCATTGGAATAAGTCTATATAAAGTCAATCTCATTTTTTGAGGGTCTGCATATTTAAGATCTGTTCTTCCGTAGCCGTTTGCGAAAAGAACATCGCCTGTAAGCATTATTTTTTCTTCTTCATTAAAAAGGCAGATACAGCCGATAGTGTGACCGGGAGCATGAATGATGCGAAAATCGACACTTCTCCCGCTTTTTTCATCTTTAAGCGATATGATTTCGTCCTCATTCACAAGATAATAATCGTGAACATAGCTCCTTGCTGCGTTAAAATAGGAAGAAAGATTACCCTCGCTATCATTTATCACGCAAAGCTCATCCTTGTGGCAGACGAGCTTAGCCTCAGGATATGCTTTTGCATATTCATCTATATATGCTATATGATCGTAATGGGCGTGCGTCAAAACTATATAATCGACACAGAGTCGCTCATTTTCTATAAATTTGATTATTTTTTCGGGTGGATTTCCGCAGTCAACCACCATCGCATGACCGCTTTTACTCCACACCACATATGTGTTTGAATCAAGAAGTCCTGAGGAGAATACCTTTATCATATAGTTCTTCCTTTCTCTTTTTCTTTATTTTATCATATAAGAAAGCAATTTTCAAGTAAGCTTGGATTATTTTATACTTATACAAGGAAAAAGCTCGACAATGTGTCGAGCTTTTGTTTTTATATATCGAGATTTGCGGGATATCCCATTATTTCAAGGACATCTTCCATTCCTGAGCCTTTAGGAATTGTTGTCTGCTTACCTGTTGTATCCTGATAAACATATACTTGATTAGATTTCCAGTTGTCGCTATTAAACGAACCTGTTCCAAAATAGCTTCCGTTATATCCACACGCATTTGCCGATCCGTTATACATTTCTCCAAGCTGAGACCATACATTGTTTTCGTCAACAGCAAAGACAGCGGCATATACACTTACATTCTCAAACCTTTGTGCAAGCGCACTTGTCGTCATGAAGAGAACCATTACGTCAAAATTTCCATTTTCATCGGTATCAAGTCCCTTTATAAGAGCCGTTACTGCAACTTCTTTTCCGTCGATATTTACTCTAAGCTTATCCTCAAATATATCGTTAAGCAAAGCTTTATCTGCCGAAGATGCACCTACAACGTTAGAAATATAATCATTATCGCCTCTGCCAGATCCATTTTCCATTTGTTGTAGCATTGCATCATATGCTGTAACCTCACTTTTATTGTACATTATCTCCTTATCAAGGATATCCTGGAACTGTTCAAGAGCATTTTTTGCAGCAATTTGATCCTCGTCGTCAACAACATCCTCAGGAAGCACGAACTGAAAATTCAAGATTGAATTAAGCGTTTGAGCTGTCGATGTGCTGTTTTTAAACGTCACATGGAATATCTTTTCTGCTCCAGATGCTATCTCATCCTTCTTTTTCATATCGTCTATTGTAAAGGTGACATTGTTATTATCATATGCATCGGTAACATAAAGTGTATCATTATACGCATAAGTTACATCATAATTATTATGAACAGTAATCTCTATGGTGACACTTGAATTTGCAGGAACTACTATAGTAGAACTAAGTGTAGTGGATATATATTGGTTTGCGGTAAGACCTGAGGCTTCAGCTACATCTGTAATAAATACGCCCTCTTGAGCATTCACCTCTGCACTACCATCAATGGTAAGATTATCGCTAAGGCTTGCATATCCTATGCAAATTACCGAAAAAATCAAGGAGAGAGCTATGCAAAGTAACGCTATCGTCTTTCTTTTCATAACATTCTCCCCTTTCTTTTTATTTTTTGTCTAAATAGCCCTGAAGCTTTCTCTTAACAACACCGATTATTTTCTTTAACGGATGCTTAAGGTTATTCGGATCTATCTTATGGTTTGCATGAGCAACTGTAGCCTTTCTTACAACCTCCTTGTTTTGAGCAACGTCCTTCGTCGGAACTAAAACGATGTCACCGTTCTCAAGGATTTCTCCGTTAGGATCATAACGATATATCTTGTTTTTATTTTTTCTTTCGGGCCATACTACGCCGATAACCTCGACGCCAGGATTTTCATCTGTTCCCTCATATACCTCGTCGACCTCATCAACGAAATCTATCTCAGAAAGCTCTACCGTGGGTGACGCAAGTGCTTCCTCAACGGCTACGATATCCTCATCATCAGAAATAACAACGGTTTCCTTGATTATTTCAAACTCGCTTGTCTCATTAAGAAGCTCGATCTCTATATCGTGATCACCAAGCTTCTTTTCCGTTATGCTTATATCCTTTTCAACTGCTTTTACAACAATATTTTCATCAGCTGCAAGAATTTTTATAAGCTTTCTTTCAACAAGAGCCTCTGTTTCCTCATAAGGATATTTTGCGGTGTAATCAATAATCTTCGCATTCGGATCTTTTTCTATGCCGAATTTAGCCATCGTAATGTTCACAAGCTCCTTTGCTTTCTTTAGCGCAAGAGCACTCTTTATCTTAACAAGGACAGGAACATCTTCAAAGAGCTTGGTATTCATAAGCTCATAACGATATTTAGAATTATCAAAATCCTCAGGTGAGAGTGCGCAGTACAAGCAAATCACTCTGCCTCTTGTTTTGAGTTTAAAGAGCTGATCTCTTCCTCTATTAAAGCTATCAAATTTCCAGCTAAGTCTAGATTTAACGCCTTTGTAGGAAAGAATGTGGTTTTTAAGCTCACTATAATCTTTTTTGATTTCATCTTCGCTTTGAATTATATTAGCCTCAAAGCTACGGCTATATTTGATGTTTATTTGATTTCCATATCCATCAATATATGTAGGTATTATCTTTCCAATAACTCCGTTTGATTCTATACCATCTTCAGTAGTAGCTTCTTCGGTTATTTCATCTGTGGTTTCTTCCATAGGAGCTGTGTCGACTGTTTCTTGAATAACCTCTTCAGTAGTAACTTTTTCAGTTGTTTCCTCTGTGGTTTCTTCCATAGAAGCTGTGTCGACTGTTTCTTGAATAACCTCTTCAGTAGTAACTTCTTCAGTTGTTTCCTCTGCGGTTTCTTCTATAGTTTCCTGTATAGTTTCCTCAGCTTCAATATTCTCAAGTGTAGAGTCTGAAACTACCGGAATCTCCTTGATTTCAGGATGAGGCTTGCCGTAAATTTCATCATAATCCTCAACCTTTATCTCAAAAAGATATAGTATTTTTGTATTTGTTGAAATAAGAAACTGTGTGCAGGTTTGGTCTGTGTTTTCGCTCATAAGGATAGGAGATTGTATAGTATCTCTTATGCCGAGCATCTCATTAAAGGTATTTACATACAATATTTGATATCCGCTCATATCAAATTCATTATTAATTTTTTGAATATATGACTTGTAGTTTGAAACAAGCTTTCTAACCTTTATTGCATAGTTAATATCGTGATTTCTTGTCAAATATACAAAAGCAACAAATGCTGCAAGCAGCATTATCTCAATAACGCCAAATATTATAGCTGTTGTCTTGAAAATTTCTTGATTCAATGCATTTTTGCAAGCAAGAACCTTATTTTCTCCGCTTTGAACGCTAGACGACATTTCAACGCTTACCTTAGGTGTGGTAAGGGGGATATTCAAGGCAACATCATACGTGTTTTCACTGTCTGTTTCAAAGCTATCACTGTTTCCGATAACTTTTACATTCATTGTAACAACAAGAGTGCTTGTTACATCTTTAAGATTATATGTTTCTACAAAATCAGTTGCTATTTTATTATATCTTACATAATCAATAAGAACAGGAAGTCTTATATCAACCTCGTTATTACTGCTTTGCGAAACAACATTATCCTTTACAAGAACATATGACGGCTCATATATGCTTAAGCCGGTATCATCATCAGTTATGCGTATCTGAGCGTTAACACCATATGTATATTTATAGTCTATATTCTCAGTTTCCATATCAAGCTTATATTTGAAGTTCGCATAAATATTGTTTATGATGGAAGAAATGTATACTTTATCCTCTCCCTCCCAATCATCAAAAAATTCATCCTCATTCAAATTTACTATGTACTCAACATCGCTTGATTCTGTATAATTTATATAGTAGGTCTTGTTCAATCTATAATAAACAAATACAGAACTAAGAATCATAATTGCCACAAGGATCATTACAAGTCCTTGTATCATCATCCACTTTTTTCTATTCTTCTTATAGGCAAGTCTTCGTTTCTTCTCGGCTTCCGACATATTATCTCCTTTCTAGAATTTAGACACCAAGTTTCTTAGCCATATAGTAGGATAACCCAAGTACGCAACCTTCATTTTAGTTACTCCTATTATATTGCCATCGGTGATATAGCCAGTATCAAAATGCTCATTCACATCACCCTTGGTATAATATCTGTTTACATTATTTATTCTTTTAATATCCACGACTCTGTGGACAACCCTTGTACCGTCTTTTTCAAAAACGATAACATCACCCTTTTCAATTATATGACCATCATATTGCTCATAAATTGAAATGTCACCCTTGTTCAACTCTCCCGTCATACTTTCAGAGCCTATTACCAAAGCCCCGTATCTGAATTGACAAGATATAAGCATCACAATTGAAATCATAACAACTGCAAACACGCCTACAAATATATAACCAAGCTTACCATGTCTTTTTAAAGCATAGCGCTTTTTCTTTTCATACAATGCACTTATAAACCAATACATAAGCATCGGGATTATTATCCTCGATATAGCCAACAAGGAATCCGACATTGCAGAACGATATATAATTATATAAGGATAAAGCGAAATTATAAGTCTGTACACTATATTAGGATACCTTCCGTATCTTTTGGATATATAGTGATAGAAAAGATTTGTTATTATCGCGGGTAAAAATGCAAGTCCCAAAACATCCATAAATTTATTGAATGTATTGATATTTACAAGATTGGAAATTACAAGAATATCCGTTGTAACACCTATAAAATACGCTATTACGGTTACTTTTTTATTATTTTGTGCAAGCAAAATACTTCTTACGATTTCAATTGAAATGATTATTGCAGTTATCGGTATTATATAAACCCAAATAAGCTGCCAAGACATACGATATCCCGAATTTCTAAAGCCGAAATATAGGGCTGTAAGAAAGTATAGGACGATTGACATTACCGCAATCGTTGCCATAATAAGAAGAACTTGTCTTTTTTCAATAGCAAGAATACTTCTTTTTTTAATGAATATGGTAGATAGCACCGCAGAGAGCAGTAGCAAAATAGCAGCTATAATTCTGCTACTACTCTGAGGTACAAACAATGTAAGAAGGAGAGCGGCAAGAGTGGACAGAGATATAGCATATAAAATCTTTTTATCTCTTGTCATACACCGTTCCCCTTTCTTACATTTTACATTTTACATTTTAATAAGTAAAACTCTTTTATAAATTATTGTACTGCTGTTGCTGCATCAAGTGTAAGAGTGAAATTACAAGATACATCCTGTACAGGTGTCTTTACAAGCTGTACAGTTACAACAATATCAATGGTCTCATTAGCTGCAAGTGTTTGAGCACCTGACCAGTTTGTGAAAACCTTAAAATACTGTGTATCATCAATTCCATTATCTGGTGTTGCATCAGTAACTGCAATGTTGTCGCGTATAACAAGCTGTGAAGGAAGGTCGCTATCACTCTTGATAGTGAATGTAGCAATAACCTGATCGCCAGGAGCCTTAACAGCGCCAGCAAGAACAGTCATTGTTGCAGAGTCTTTATCCTCTCCAACAATAGATGCATTACCGTTTTCGGTATTCATAACTGCCTTTGTAAAGTAGATATCTTCATCATAAACAGTTTTTGAGTTGTCCGCAAGTGCACCTGCACTACCTGTAATAGTAAGCTCATCTGCCAATGCTGCATAACCAATGCCGAGTGTCAAAACTGCTACTAACACGAAAGCAATGATCGCAATTCTTCTTTTTTTCATTTTCAATTTCTCCTTTCATAATTTTGAATTTTTGTTTTATATCAATAAGGCTTTTGCCTTAAAAGATATCTTATTTGTTTGTATATGTGTCGTTAATTTGTTTTTATATTTTACAACAACTGCATCTTTCACCTTCATTAAAATATTACTTTTATTGCTTGTCAAGATATTTTATACAAAACAATTGTTTTTATAGTGTTTTTGTGAAAAATGCATAAATTTTAAAGTAAAAGCTCGACAATGTGTCGAGCTTTTTGTTTATTCTTCATCAAATAATTTTTCGTATTCCGCAAACACCTTGTCGATAATTTCGTCTTCAACAACTACGTTCAAGGAGCTGGGCTCTGTGTCGGATGTGATTATTTCAAACACCACTCCCTCGTCCTCGCCAACGCCTTCAACCTCATCAACAGGAACTAAAATGCAGTAAAGCTTATTTTCAAGCGGAATTATCGCAGCTTGATCAAATGTGGTCGGCTTTCCCTGCTCATCGTAAAGAACTATCGGATCTTCATTTTCCTCGTCAAGAAGAATATCAAGAAGATCAAGCTCCTCTTGCTCTGTGTTTTGTTCGTCCATATCTATTTTCTCCTATCAATACATTCCGCCCATGCCGCCCATTTGTCCTTGAGGTGCTTGAGGAATTTCTTCTTTTTTATCCGCTACGATAGCCTCGGTCGTAAGAACCGTCGATGCTACGCTGGCTGCGTTTTGAAGCGCGCTGCGTGTTACCTTTGTAGGATCAACTATTCCTGCCTCCATCATATCGCAATATACCTCATTATAAGCATCAAAGCCATATCCGACCTTGCCGCTGTTCTTAACCTTATCAACAACAACTGCGCCGTCAAAGCCCGCATTTGTAGCAATCTGACGAAGTGGCTCTTCAAGAGCCTTGAGAACTATTTTAACTCCTGTTTTTTCATCACCTTCTACAGTATCTACAAGAGCCGCTACCTTTTCTATAACATTTATATAAGCGGTTCCTCCGCCTGCAACGATACCCTCTTCAACAGCTGCGCGTGTTGCGTTAAGCGCATCCTCTATACGAAGCTTCTTTTCCTTCATTTCTGTTTCGGTAGCCGCGCCAACCTTGATAACGGCAACTCCGCCAGAAAGCTTTGCAAGTCTTTCTTGAAGCTTTTCTCTGTCAAAATCGGATTCGGTAATCTCAACCGCATTTTTGATTTGCGCTATTCTTGCCTGAATTTCATCAGTGCTTCCGTAGCCGCCTACTATCGTTGTGTTTTCTTTATTTACCTTAACCTGACGGGCTCTTCCAAGATGAGCAATAGATGCATCCTTAAGCTCTATTCCAAGCTCCTCGGTAACTACAGTTCCGCCTGTAAGAATAGCTATATCACGAAGCATTTCCTTACGTCTGTCGCCAAAGCCGGGAGCTTTAACGCCAACCACTGTAAATGTGCCTCTGAGCTTATTAAGAACGAGAGTTGTAAGTGCCTCACCCTCAATATCCTCTGCTATTATAAGAAGCTTTCTTCCGCTTTGAACTATCTGCTCAAGCAAAGGAAGAAGATCTTGAATATTTGTTATTTTTTTATCTGTTACAAGGATAAGCGCATCGTCAAGAACAGCCTCCATCTTATCCATATCGGTTGCCATATATGCAGAGAGGTATCCTCTGTCAAACTGCATTCCCTCGACTACCTCGCAATATGTTTCTGTTGATTTTGATTCCTCAACAGTTATAACTCCGTCGCTCGTAACCTTTTCCATAGCGTCAGAGATAAGCTGACCTATCTTCTCATCCCCTGCGGAAACAGTTCCGACTCTTGTTATATCTTCCTTGCCGTTTACCTTCTTTGAATTTGCAACAAGAGCCTCAACTGCACAATCCACTGCCTTTGAAATGCCCTTACGGATAACTATCGGGTTTGCGCCGGCGGTAACGTTTTTCATTCCTTCTCTTATAAATGCCTGTGTCAGAAGTGTTGCAGTCGTTGTTCCGTCTCCTGCCGCATCGTTTGTCTTTGATGCCACCTCGCGTACGAGCTGTGCGCCCATATTTTCGCAAGCATCCTCAAGTTCTATCTCCTTAGCTATCGTAACACCGTCATTTGTGATAAGGGGTGAGCCGTATTTCTTATCGAGAACTACGTTTCTACCCTTAGGACCGAGTGTTATTTTTACTGTGTCAGCAAGCTTATCTACGCCTCTTAGCATAGCATTTCTTGCTTCTATACCATAAAGAATTTCCTTTGCCATTGTTCCTTCCTCCTCATTCTACTATTGCAAGAATATCGTCTTCCTTAACGATGATAAATTCCTCACCGTCAAGCTTGACCTCTGTTCCCGAATATTTGCTTATTATTACTTTATTGCCGATCTTTACGGTCATAGGAACGAGAACGCCGTCTCTTACCTCTCCGTTTCCTACAGCAACTACCTCTGCAATCTGAGGCTTTTCTTTAGCAGCACCCGCTAATATGATACCGCCCTTTGTCGTTTCCTCTGCTTCTAAATTCTTAATAACTACTCTATTAGATAAAGGTTTTATAGTCATTTTTTAATTACCTCCGCAATATTTTAGCACTCTTTTGCTTTGAGTGCCAATTTGATACTACTATTGTATATTGCAAGCCCCATAAAATCAAGGGGTACAGAGCATTGTTCACAAATAATTAACATTTAGTTTTTTAGTGATATCCTGCTCATTCTTGAATATATTTAAGTTGGTGGTGATTTTATGCTTGAAAAAATAAATTCCGTGCTTTGCGGCGCAATTTTACCTATAACGCTTCTTGCTTTTGGAATATATTTTTTAATTAAATTGAAGGGCTTTTTTATTTTACATCCTATAAAAACATTCAAGGATGTTTTTTCCGGTAAGGATGGGGCCGTTTCGCTTTGTGTTGCGCTTTCCGGAACTCTTGGCGTCGGAAACATAGTCGGCGTGGCAAGCGCAATTATCGCAGGCGGAGCTGGTGCTGTTTTCTGGATGATAATGAGCGCATTTGTAGCTATGGGGCTAAAATACGCCGAGGTTTCCTTGGCTATGAAATACCGAAGATCTACCGAGGACGGATACATAGGCGGCACTCCTTATTATATAAACGACGGCTTGCGTGAAAGATTTGGCGTAAACGGCAGGGGATGTGGCGTTATTTTTGCCCTGTTATGTATAATAAATTCACTCAGCACAGGAAATTTAGTTCAGATAAACGCCGTTTCATCGTCACTCCCCCTTGAAAAATTCATTTTCTGCTTTATTTTTGCTCTTTGTGTTTTGATTGTTATAATAGGTGGCGGAAAAAGAATACGGGGCACATGCACGGTTTTGATTCCGATTCTTACTTTTTTATATATCTTCGTTTCATTATATATTATTATATCAAATTATCGACACATCCCCGCAGCTTTCATTATTATATTTAAGGAAGCATTCTCTTTCAGAAGCGCCGTTAGCGGGTTTTGCGGTTATGGAATAGCCTCTGCCATGAGATACGGAATTTCACGAGGACTTCTTTCCAACGAGGCAGGCTGCGGAACATCTCCGTGCGCTCACGCCGAAAGTCAAAACAACGCACACTCCCAGGGGTGCTTTGGCATTTTAGAGGTCTTTATTGATACCACTGTTTTATGTACTCTTACTGCTCTTGTTATCATTCTTTCGGGCGCTGTTGCCGATGATGCTATGAAAACGGTAGTCCTATCATTTTCAACATTTTTAGGAAAATTCGGCGAATACTTTATAATTCTCTCTTGTCTTTTCTTTGCCTTTGCAACTGTTATTTGTCAATATTATTATGCCGAAAAATCACTTAATTTTATTACAAATCGCAGGTCTGCAAAAATCATTTTCTCTGTATTTTTTATCCTCATATGCGCTCTTTGCGCTTTCATTCCAATGGATACTGTATGGCAGATCTCGGATCTTGTGATAGCTATTATGGCAATAGTAAATATTTTGTTTTTATTTACTTTATATAAATAAATTTAAATATTTATGAATTTATATAAAATAATATTGACTTTTCAAAAAAAGTATTATATAGTAATTGTATATTTTATTTAAAGAAGGGAAAAACATGTTACAGTTAAAGGATATTAAAAAAGATTATCTTTCAGGTGACAGCACTGTACACGCTCTTAAAGGTGTAAGTCTTGACTTCCGAAAAAGCGAATTTGTTTCCATACTTGGTCAATCCGGTTGCGGAAAAACAACGCTGCTTAATATTGTCGGCGGTCTTGACAAATACACAAGCGGAGATCTTATAATAAACGGTAAAAGCACCAAGGATTTTAGGGACTCCGATTGGGACACATACAGAAACCATTCTATCGGCTTCGTTTTCCAAAGCTACAATTTAATTCCGCATCAAACCGTTCTTGCCAATGTAGAGCTTGCTCTTACCCTCTCGGGCGTTTCGGCAGAGGAAAGAAAGGCGCGCGCCATTGAGGTTCTTGAAAAGGTCGGACTTGGAGATCAGCTTCACAAAAAGCCCAACCAAATGTCCGGCGGTCAGATGCAAAGAGTTGCTATTGCACGCGCTCTTGTGAACGATCCCGATATTCTTCTTGCTGACGAGCCAACAGGCGCTCTCGACTCTGAAACAAGTGTTCAAATAATGAATATTCTTAAGGATATTTCAAAAGAAAAGCTCATTATTATGGTTACTCACAACCCTGAGCTTGCCGAGGAATACTCAAACAGAATAATAAAGCTTCTTGACGGTGAGGTAATAAGCGATACCAATCCGTATACAGCAGAGGACACAACAAGCGAAATATTAAAAATCGATACTTCCATAACCGATATGGCTAAAAAGACCAAGAAGAAAAAATCAATGTCCTTCTTCACTGCTCTTAAGCTTTCTCTTACTAACCTTTTAACAAAAAAGGGACGTACATTCTTGACAGCTTTTGCAGGCAGTATCGGTATTATCGGAATTGCACTTATTCTTTCTGTTTCAAACGGAGTTAATTCATATATTCAAAGCATCGAGGAAAGCACGATGGCTTCCTATCCGCTTCAAATAAACGAAACGACTACCGATACGGCTACGCTTCTCGGCTCATTTATGGGCGGTGGCGGAGATATAGAAAGCCAAGATCCCAATAAGATCTACACTAACGATGCTATGATAAACGTGCTTGAAAGCTTCACCTCCGGAACTACAACGAACAACCTTTCCGCCTTCAAGCAATATATAGAGTCAAGCGAAATTCCCAATCTCGCAATAGACGTAAAATACAAGTATTCAACAAAGCTCAATTCCTACTACGTAAACAAGGACGGCGTTTCCGTTTCCACCAACAAAACAATGGAAGGCATCGGGGATATTCTAACCATTCTCGGCATGAGTGGGTTTGAATTCTTCAATACCATCGGCGCTCCTTGGGCTGAAATAATCGGAAATAACGATTATATCAATTCTCAATATGATTGTGTATACGGACATTTGCCCGAAAACGAAAATCAAGTAATCCTTTTCGTAGATCAGAATAATCAGATTCCTGACTATGTTCTTTACGAGCTTGGAATAAAGGATATCACAGAGGTTATTGAATATCTTCAAAATGTTCAAAATGCGTTAGCCAACAACACGAAATACGAGGGTAAGATCCCTCAATCCTCATACACCTTCGATCAGATTTGCGGATATAAATTCAAGGTGCTTCCCAATTCGGATTACTATGAATATGTTTCTATAAAAGATCCTAACGGAAATATTATTCAAGAGATCATAGTAGACCGTTCCGAGGATGTGGAATATATTAACGAAAAGCTTAAAACCGCAAGAGAGCTTGAGATCGTTGGTATCTATTCTCCAAAGGAAGGCTCATCTATAAATACTACAGGTGTTATAGGCTACACCTCAGAGCTTATGACAGCCATAATAAATGACGTAAATGCAAGCGATGTTGTAAAAGCTCAGCTTGCCAATAAAACAACAGATCTTTTTACAGGTATGCCATTTAAAATGTATACTGTTGCTGATGCGCCTATGCTCCGTGAAATGCTTCTTGCCAATCCCGCGTTCGAGGGCTATCACGGCATGATAAGCTCTGCAGATGCTGAGTCTCTTGTTAATTTCGTAAATAAAAACTTCTCTACAACGCACGAGGCTAATCTTAAAAAGCTTGGTTACGTAAATTTTGAAAAGCCATCCGCTATACTTATCTATCCCAATGATTTTGATTCAAAGGATGAAATAGTTTCTTTGATAGCAAGCTACAACGATAGGGCTACAAAAGAAGGCAGAGAAAGTGACGTTATAAACTATTCAGATATGGCTGCTACTCTTATGAGCTCCGTTCAAACAATAATAAACGCAATTTCATATGTTCTTATAGCGTTCGTTGCTATATCTCTTATAGTTTCTTCAATAATGATAGGTATAATAACCTACATTTCTGTTCTCGAAAGAACAAAGGAAATCGGTATTCTCCGTTCAATCGGCGCTTCCAAGAAGGATGTTTCAAGAGTTTTCAATGCAGAAACTCTTATTGTTGGATTTGTAGCCGGATTCATAGGCATTGTTATAACGTTGATCCTCAATGTTATAGTAACGGTGATTATTCAATCTCTTACAGGAATCGCAACACTTAGTGCTTCGTTGCCCTTCCTTGCAGCTGTAATACTTATTCTTATCAGTATGGGACTCACTCTTATTGCAGGTCTTGTTCCTTCAAGAATCGCGGCTAAAAAGGATCCTGTTATCGCACTTCGTACAGAATAATTAGATGAAAAAGAAGACGGAAAATTCCGTCTTCTTTTTATGTATTTATATTTTAATTATTCTATTGACACGAGCTTTGTGCCGGACACTCCTTTTACTGAATTAAGAGCCTCTATAAGATGATTTATATCAAGCACGAGCTCGGAAATGTCCAAAGAAATAACCACGTGTGCACGAGAATTTATCGGCAGATTTTGCGTAATAGTTAAAATGTTAGCCCCATTTTCCGACAATACTCCAAGCACCTCGCTTAAAATTCCCGCCTTATGCGAAAGGGTAAGCGAAATTATAGCCTTGCGGCACTCCGTATCTGAATTGAGTGCAAAAACATAATCCTTATATTTATAATATGTGCTTCTTGATATACCTACGCTTTTGACTGCCTCAGATACATCCTTGACCTTTCCGCTGGAAAGAAGCGCCCTTGCCTCGATAACCTTTTCGTAATAATCAGGCAATATGCATTTATCTACAAGAAGAAATTTTTTGCTTGGCATTTTACACCTCTTTCGTACCTTGGTTATCAACCTCTAACGGATATGCAATCCATTCGTTTTCTATATTTTTGAGTTTTTCATTCAACTCATTATATATGGGCTTTGAGGAAATACACATACAGGTAGAGCCTGCTCCGCTTATAAAAAACGATACTGCTCCCATTGAATATGCTATTTTTTCTACCTCGTCGATGTTTTTAAATAACCTTTTTCGATACTGTTCGTGAATTTTATCCTGAGTTACTGTTTTTATTAGTTCAAAATTGCCTTTTTCAAAGGCATACGGCAAAAGTGCTGTGCGCGACATATTAAATATTACATCTTTTCTGCAATAGCTTCCCGGTAAGGCTGCCCTTGCATCAGATGTTTTTACTTCAAAATTCGGTATGAGCGCAGTAAAATATATCTTGTCCGAAACATTGAATTTTACCGTAACGGGCTTTCCGTCACAAATAACTGATGCGCAAAGACCACCAAAAAGCGCGGGGTCTACATTGTCAGGATGTCCCTCTATGCTATTTGCGATTTCAAGAAGCTCATTATCGGTGAGCTTTTTTCCGTTAAGCAGATTTGCCGCAACAACTCCCGCACAAACAAGAGTCGCAGATGAGCCAAGACCTCTTGCAAACGGAACGTTTATATCAACCGATGTTATTTTTACGTCGCTTTTCACACCGATAGCATCGCATGCAGCTTTATATGCTACGTATGCAAGATTGTCTTTTCCCGTATATTGATCCTCGAAATTTTCAAATTCCACTCCACTTTCAAGCTTTTCAAATGAAAAAACATTATAAAGGGAAAATGCAATTCCCGCACAGTCAAAGGCAGGACCTATATTGGCACTCGTCGCCGGGACCCGTACCGTTACCTTCTCCATTCCTTTTTACCTATCATTTCGCTTACGAAGGAGAGCATATCTTCCTTATTTAACACATTAGAGTGAACTGCTATTTTGTCCTTAATTCCGTCAAGTGCGCTGGGAACCTTGACCTTAGAAAGTGCTTCAAGCTTGGAAAGCGCATCAAATTCATCATCGTAGTCTTCGCCGATAGCATCAAGCACGCTTGCAGAGAATTTATACGCAGATGCAGTGGAAAGAACTACCGTCTTATCCTTATTACCGCTTTGCTTAGCCCACTTTTCATATACATCCCAGGCAACTGCGGTGTGTGTATCCATAAGATAGCCTTCGTTTTTATATACGTTTTTGATAGTTTCAAGCGTTATCTTATCATCTGCCGTGCCTGCCTCGAACTCAGCCTGTATTTTTTCAAGCTCATCCTTGTCAAGCGTATATTCTCCCTTCGTTTTAAGATCGTTCATATACTTAGCGCATTTTTCGGCTCCGCATACGAGATAAAGAAGTCTTTCAAGGTTAGATGAGATAAGAATATCCATAGACGGCGATTTTGTTATCTTGAAAACTCTGTTTTTATTGTATGTTCCGTTTTCAAAAAATTCTGTAAGAACCTTATTTTCGTTAGAAGCGCAAACGAGCTTGCCAACATAAAGTCCCATCTTCTTTGCAAAATAGCCTGCCAAAATATCGCCGAAGTTACCTGTTGGAACTACAAAGTTCACCTTGTCGCCCATTTTGATCTCGCCATTTTTAAGAAGATCACGATAAGCTTTAAAATAGTATGCAACCTGAGGCGCAAGACGACCTATATTTATTGAGTTTGCGCTGGAAAGCTGAACTCCCTTTGGCAATTTAATATTTGCAAAAATATTTTTAACTCCGCTTTGAGCGTCGTCAAAATTTCCTCTTACCGCGCATACGCAGGTGTTTTTTCCGTCGCAGGATACCATTTGACGCTCTTGAACTGCGCTTGTTCCGTGCTCGGGATAAAATACGATTATCTTTACTCCGTCAACGTCGGAAAATCCGCTAAGGGCAGCTGATCCGGTATCTCCTGAGGTCGCTGTTAAAATAACGATCTCGTCTGTCATTCCCGTAACTCTTTTTGCTTCCTTAACGAGTTGAGGAAGCACCTGAAGTGCAACATCCTTAAACGCACAGGTAGGTCCGTGATAAAGCTCCATAACGTACGCATCTGCAACCTTAGAAAGCGGAGCAAAATCATCTCCGTCAAACTTTCCGTCGTATGCTCTTGATACTGCCTTCCAAAACTCTGTTTCCTTGCTTTCGTCATCAACAAACATTCCGTCACCGTTAAAAAGAAGAGAAAGAACCTTTGCCGAAATATCCTTCGCGCTCATTGACAAAAGCTCATCCATTGGAAATTTTGCCTTTTCAAAGCTCTCAGGCATAAAGAGTCCGCCATCATCTGCTATACCTTGAAGTATTGCTTCTGACGGATTTTTTCTGATTTTTTCATTTCTTGTGCTTAAATAAAACATTTTTTTAAAATACCCCTTGATTTTTTCTTTCTTATATGATACACTATTTCCAACAGAAATACAAGTGTTTTTGAAATAAAGACACGAAGAAAGGTAATTTTTTTATGAAAAGTGCCATTTTAGGCTTTGGAATAGTAGGTTCGGGAGCATATGATGTGCTCAGTCGCGCCGGCTTCGAGGTGAAAAAGGTTCTTGATATAAGACCTCACGAGGAGCTTGGTGATAAGCTTACATCCAATTTCGATGATATTTTAAATGACAAGGAGATAGGCATCGTTGCCGAGGCTATCGGCGGACTTGAGCCTGCTCATACTTTTTTAGTTAAAGCTATTAAAGCCGGCAAGCACGTTGTAAGCTCTAACAAGCATCTTATATGCACATATTATGATGAGCTCCACACTCTCGCTAAGGAAAACGGTGTAACTATTAAATTCACATCAAGTGCAGGCGGCGGAATTCCGTGGCTTTACAATCTTAAAAGAAACGCAAGATGTGACGAGATATATAAGGTTATGGGTATTATGAACGGTACTACAAACTTTATTCTCGATGCTATGATATCAGACGCACGTGATTTTGACGAAGTATTGAAGGAGGCTCAGGCTCTCGGTTATGCCGAGGCTAATCCATCTGCTGATATTGACGGCCTTGATACAGCAAGAAAAACCGCTATTTCTTCAAGTATTGCATTTAATACTATAATAAATGAAGAAAACGTTGATATCTTCTCTCTGCGCAACATCAAAAAGGCAGACGTTGATTATATTACCAAGAAGCTTGATATGAATGTAAGATATCTCGGCTTTGGTGTTAAAACAGACGATGGCGTTGCTGCTTTTGTAGAGCCTGCTTTGCTTTGCAAGGATGCGCTTGAAGCAAACGTTAAAAAGAATAATAATATGATCTCGCTATTTGGTGAAAGTGTTGGACGTCTTTCCTTCTTTGGACAGGGCGCGGGCAAATATCCTACGGGAAATTCACTTGCTCAAGATGTTATTGATATCGCTCTTGGTGACACAAAGCTTGAATATGCTCCAAGCTCTGTAAAAGTTGACAATTCTCTCTTGAAGAGAAAATACTATATCAGAACGAGCTCCGAGCAAAGCTTTGACTTTTACGACAAGATGGAAACAATCGGCGCTGATAAGTATATAATTACTAAAGAAATCAATGTTTCAAGGATGCACGACATCGCAAATACTATATTGAAAGAGGATGCTTACGCATTCTTTGCAGGAATCGAGGAATAATTTTATGTTGAAGGTTGTTAAATTCGGAGGCTCTTCACTCGCTTCGGGTGAAAACTTCGCAAAGGTTAAAAATATTATAAACGCTGATAAATCACGAGCTGTTGTAGTTGTTTCGGCTCCCGGAAAAAGATTCAGCGGTGATACGAAGGTTACTGACCTTCTCTATATTTTACACGCACATATTAAATATAACGCTCCGTTTGATGATGTTTTTGAAAAGATAGCTGAAAGATACAAGGCTATTGCTGAGACCTGCGCTCTTAAGCAGGATATTGATGCCGAGCTTAATGCTATCAAGGCTAATCTCAACAAAAAAACAAGCGTTGACTATATCGTTTCAAGAGGCGAATATTTGAATGCTAAGCTTATGGCTGAATATCTTGGCTTCACCTTTGTTGACAGCGCTGATTGGCTTATTTTTGATTACAACGGCAAGGTAAACTTTGATAAATCCTATGAAAACCTTGCTGCCATTGTTGCAAAAAATAAAAAGATCGTTGTTCCGGGCTTCTACGGCTCTATGCTTGACGGAGGCGTTAAGACATTCTCTCGCGGCGGAAGCGATATCACCGGTGCTATCGCTGCTGCAGCTATTGATGCTGATATGTATGAAAACTGGACTGATGTTTCGGGTATTATGGCTGTTGACCCAAGAATAGTTGCTAATCCAAGACCTATAGAAAAGGTTACGTTTGCTGAGCTTCGTGAGCTTTCATATATGGGTGCTGAGGTTCTTCATGAGGAAACCGTATTCCCTGTAAGAAGCAAGAATATTCCTCTTTATATAAAGAACACAAACGATATGACCGCCCCAGGAACTCTCGTTATGGAATCCTTTGACGAAACAGAGGAAGAAAAGAAATCTCACTTTATAACCGGTATTTCAGGCAAAAAGCACTACTCTATCATTACTATCGCAAAGAACAGAATGAACGAGGAGCTTGGATATATCAGAAAAACTCTTGAGGTATTTGAAAAGCTCGGTATTTCCATTGAGCATATACCAAGCAGTATCGATTCCTTCTCTATAATCGTTGCTTCCGCTGATATTGAGCCTCATTTGCACGAGCTTATAACCCGTATAAATGAAAAGGTTGCTCCTGACAGCATCAAGATTGCAAACGATATCAGCCTTATCGCTATCGTTGGCAGAAAGCTTGCTTCAAATATCGGTATTTCAGGAAAGATATTTACTGCTCTCGGAAATAACGATATCAATATCAGAGTTATCGAACAGGGCGCTGACGAGCTTAACATCATCGTTGGTGTTGACGATAAGGATTACGCAAAAACAATTAAAGTACTTTATAATCTCAGTGAGGTAGAAGAATGAAAAAATATAATGTAGGTATTCTCGGCGCAACAGGTGCTGTAGGACGTGAGATGCTCCGCATCCTTGAGGAAAGAAATTTTCCTGTAAATGAATTAAGACTTTTGGCAAGTGAAAGAAGTGTTGGTAAAAAAGTAAGCTTTAAAGGCGAAGAAATTACTATAAAGCTTGCTGATTTCGGTGCTTTTGAGGGACTTGATATTGTTCTCGGAGCTGCTTCAAACGCAGTTGCCAAGAAATTTGCTGACGATATCGTAAAGGCCGGCGCTGTATTTGTTGATAACTCAAGTGCCTTCCGTATGTGCGATGATGTTCCGCTTGTAGTTCCGGAAATAAACGCAGAGGATGTAAAGAAAAACAAGGGTATTATTTCTAATCCGAACTGCTCAACTATAATCACCCTCGTTGCTGTAAATGCATTAAACAAGCTCTCAAAGATAAAGGGAATGGTAGCCTCCACATATCAAGCAACAAGCGGTGCTGGCGCGCAAGGTCCTGTTGAGCTTGAGGATCAGATGAAGGCTATTATAAACGGCACAGAAATCAAAAACGAGGTGTTCCAATATCAGATTGCTGAAAATGTTATTCCTCACATCGGTTCATTTGGCGAAAACGGCTACACAACCGAGGAGATGAAAATGCAGAACGAGGGCAGAAAGATACTTCACTTGCCCGAGCTCAAGGTTACTTGTACTTGTGTAAGAGTTCCTGTAGTTCGTTCTCACTCCATTTCCGTCACTGTTGTTACTGAAGATAACCTTACGGTTGAGCAGGTTCGCGAGGCTATTGCAAGCGCTGACGGCTGCAAGCTCTACGATGACGGCGAAAACAAGCTTTATCCGATGCCTCTCGTTACTTCCGATCAAGACCTTGTTTATGTAGGAAGAATTCGTAAGGATCTCGTATTTGACAATGCTATAACACTTTGGTGCTGTGGTGACCAAGTGCGTAAGGGCGCTGCTACTAATGCTATTCAAATCGCTGAGGCTCTTATAAAATAAATCATTTTAGCCCACAGAGCAATCTGTGGGATTTTCTGTTTAAAGGAGATTGCTTAATGGAAAATCCAAAGAAAAAGAAGATAGTTTCTTATATTATCGCATACGCTATTATGCTTTTTATTGCATTTATAATTTATTATCTTACCATGCCCGCTCTTAATATTTTCAGTGTCGGCTTTTGGTTTTACTTATCTTTTGTATTATTGCTTGGCGTTTTACCGATCTACTATTTCAAGTATGATATAAAAGGCTTTTTTATAAAAGTCAAGCTTGTAATAACAAAAAAGCACGTCGTATTTCCAAAAAAGGATGAAAACAAATTTAAAGTTGCAAAAAGCAAACAGAAGCTTCGCTTCCCTATAATTCTTATATGCGCAATTCCCTTTGCCGTTTTGATTTTAGGCGGCCTTTTCTCGTCAAGAGTATTCAATGCTCATTCCTATGCTAACGTTATAAGCGTTACAGATGCGGAATTCAAGACCGATATGCCCGAGACAAGTAAGGTAACGCATATTGCTTTAATGGATACCGATACGGCAAAAATAATCGGAAGCAGGACGCTCGGCTCTCTCTCGGATGTAGTTTCACAGTATGAGGTATCGGAAAATTACAGTCAGATAAACTATTTAGGAACTCCAAAGAAGGTTGCAAATTTGGAATACGCCGATTTATTTAAATGGATCGGAAACAAGGATAACGGCGTTCCCGGATATGTTATGGTCGATCCCGTTCAGAATACTGCCGAATATATAGAGCTTGAAAAGCCTCTTAAATATGTTGAAAGCGGATATTTCAGTGACGACCTTGAAAGAAAGCTTCGTTTTTCATATCCGACAAAGATCTTCGGTGATGCAAGATTTGAAATAGACGATAACGGCAACCCTGTATTTATTGTTCCTTGTATGAAGCCTCAGGTTGGAATTTTCGGTGCTATGGACGTTAATGAGGTTATTATATTTGACCCCTGCACGGGAAATTCGGAGCTTTACTCTGTAGAAAACACTCCTGCTTGGATCGATGAGGTATATGACGGATATCTTGCATGTGACAAATACAATTGGAAGGGTACGCTTTCGGGTGGCTTTTTCAACAGTATTTTCGGAAACAAGGACTGTAAGCAAACAACCGATGATTTCGGATATGTTATTATCGGGGACGACGTTTGGTATTACACAGGTGTTACATCTGTAAACAATGACAAAAGTAATATCGGATTTATACTGACAAACGCGCGCACAGGCGAATATAAATTCTATCCTGTTATAGGAGCTGAAGAGCATTCCGCTATGGCTGCTGCCGAGGGTGAGGTTCAGGAAAAGGGATATACAGCTTCTTTCCCTGCTCTTATAAATGTTTCAGGTGAAGCTACATATATTATGGTTCTTAAGGATGCCGGCGGACTTGTTAAGCTTTATGCTCTTGTAAACGTTGAGCAATACAGCATCGTGGCCACCGATACAACTCAGGAAAAGGCAATCGAGGCTTACAACAAGCTTTTGATAAGCGAGGGTAAAATCTCATCTTCAACGCCCGACATTTCAATTGACATATACGATGTTGATGCTGATATTACGGTTACTGATGTAAGAATTGCTAATGATACTATCTACATAAGTGCGATCTACGGCGATCAGAATTGTGTTTTCAAAAAAGCAGTTTCGGCTGATGAAAGCCTTATGCTCGTTCAAAGCGGAGATATTATTCATGTAAAAGCCACAAAAACGGATATTGATCGCATTTATGAAATAAATTTGTGGGATTTTTTAAGTTAACTAAAAATTCGGGCACTCTGTGTCCGATTTTTTGTTTTAATTAAAGAATAAAAAATGGAACTCATAAGAGTTCCATTTTTGTTTAAGATATTAACCAACAATACCGCTACGCTCAACGCCTTGTACGATTCTGTTCTGCAAGAAGCAATACATAATGATAAGCGGAAGCGCGATAAGGATTGTAGATGTACCAACAACAGTTGATTGATACATTGTCTTTCTTTCGATATTCTTTATCATATCTGTGAGTGTTGGGGGCATCTTTGATACGAGATCGTATGCTGTTCCCGGTGGCTCAAGAGCTGTAAAGAATATATCTGAATAGAAGTTATCTGTCCATTGCCATGAGAATGAGAAAATAAATACCGTAATAAGCATCGGTATTGAGATTGGAAGAATGATACTGAAGAAGGTTCTGAATGTGTTAGAACCGTCAACGTATGCGGATTCCTCAAGCTCATCAGGTACTCCGCGGAAGAACTGTCTTAGCATAAAGATGAATAGTCCGTTCTTAAAGCCGAGTCCCAAGAATGCGAGTATATATCTTGGTATAAACGTTCCTTGTATCCAAGCATCCGAATAATTAGGATCAAGCTTAGAAAGCAACAAACCGATCGGGTTAGATTCTCCAAAGCATTGGAAGAAGAGCATCATCGAGTGTCTTATTGCATCACGGGGAATCATAAGAGTTGCTACAACGAGCAAGAACACAAGTGAATTGCCCTTGAATTTGAATTTTGAAAGTCCGTATGCAACGAGCGCGCAGACTATAGTTTCTATAAGAGCTATACTTGCCGCTATCAAAAACGTTTTCAAAATCGATTGGAGATATCCGTTTTCCAATATAATGTACTTATATTGGTCTAATGTAGGATCTGCTGATATCAAAATTACCTTCGGATTCTGGAAGTCAGTCGGTGACATAAATGAACCGAATATCTTTTTGATATAAGGGTTAAGTATTACGTATGATACGCCTATAAGAAGTATGTATCTGAATATTACGTAAACAACGTTTTTAAGAAAATTTAAAGAGAAGAATTTTGATTTTATTCTTATCCAAAGAGGAGCTCTTTCAAATTCTACACGAATCTTATTCTTAGATTCCTTTTTTATTTTAGGTGTATTATCCATCGTCAGCCCTCCTTAATCTCTCTTTTGATAGAAGACGAACGCCTTCATAATAAGTGCCACGAGTACGATAACCACCAAAACAAGCGCGGTATATACCCAGATCATTGCGTGTCCAACCTGAACTGCCTCGATAGGTGAACCAAGGGCTGTTCCTGATGTTCCTCCGCGAAGAAGCTTCTCTACGTACTGCATTACGTTGTTATCGGGGGCAGTAAATGCATCGATTACTGTGTAAATGGAGTTTACAAGGATCATCGGGCTGATCATCGGAAGTGTTATCTTCCAGAAGGTTTCCCAAGCAGAAGCACCTTCCATCTGACAGGACTCATATATCGAAGGAGATATTGACTGAAGTCCTGAGAGGAATATAAGCATCTGTACACCTGAGCGGCTGATGATATCAAATATATCGTTTACAAGGTTTACAACTATGTCTACAAGAGCCGAGCCCATTTGAATGTTTCCAAGCATTGTAGCAAGGTCCATTGATGACATAAAGCTTGTTTCACCTGTATTTGCATCCATTTGACCCGCTTCCATATTAGCAAGCGCGTTACTGGATGCATCTGTTGCTGCAATAACTCCTGTTGAAAGAATAACCGGAAGGAAGAATATTGCACGGAAAAGTGTTCTGCCTGCCATTTTCTGATTAAGGATTACTGCCATAAAGAGTGAGAATATTACGATCGAGGGGATTTGGATTATGAGAGCCTTAATACCGTTCATAATCGCTTCAAGGAAGTTTGCTCCCTCCTCAAATATTCTTTTATAGTTATCAAATCCAACAAACTCTTTTACGTCTCTGCTTGCCGTTCCGGCAAGGTCAACAAATGATATCTGTATTGATTTAAAAACTATAGGTCCGTATACCAATATGATACCGAGAATAAAAGGAAGAACAAATATCCAACCCGAAATTGCTTTCTTGGTTGTCAACGAGAGACGGCGCTTACGTTTACGCACCGGTAATGTATTCGATGAATTCATTTATTTTTCCTCCTTTCTCAGTCTACGTAAGTTACATATTGCATTGAAGGAATTCTAATTACCTCGCCGTTGTATGTAACTTCAATATCATATGAATTGTAGTTAAGGATAAAGCCTTCCTTATTTTCATATTCAACTCTTACTACCTTAGAGTTGTTAAGCTCGCCCCTTATCTCTTCACCGTCTACAACATCTACTCTTGTAGTATTGTATCCGTTCTCTGCATTAAGGAATTCGTGCTCTGTGATATACGATGTCTGCTTGCTTGCCATAACCTCGTTGTATTCGTTATACATCTTAACTATGGTTGTTTTCCATTGATCGTAGTCAATTGAATAATATTTATTATACTCAAAGTGAGATTTAAGAAGCTCAATATTCTGCATTGCAAGTGTGAAATAAAGAACTGAGCCGTTTTCAAGTGACTTTAAGAATGCATAATCCTCATCACCCTCCATATTGATAGGTGATCCTGCATATACAACAGAGCCGTGAAGAACCATTCCTACAAAAGGAACTGATTCACCTGCACCTGCCATATTACTACTCTCGAGAGGAGTATTAAGTATTGCGCTTGCATACTTGAGAGAATATGCGTTACCCTTATCCAAAATAAGCTTGTAGGTTGATTGTGAGCTTGCGCTCTGACCGTTTAAGAGTGAGAGCATATTTACGATCTCATTCTTAGACTGCTCTCTGAATACAAATCCGTCTTCTTCATCAAAGTCGGAGCTTATATCAGAGCCAAGAGTTCTTGCTGCCAATACATCTATATCGTATTTGCTTGCATCCTTCATGAACTTTTCATAAGCAAGCTCGAATGATGTTGTTGAGATAACTACTCCGCCGCTACGCTTATGTATCTGCTCAGCAGGGTCGTATTCACGCTTTGTAGTATATCTTCCTTCAACAGTAAGTGCTGCTGTCTTCTTATATGAGAAGCCACTGAAGAGTCGGAGTCCTTGTGAGTAGGTAAAGTCTACGTTCAAGGCAACATCAATTCCCTCTTGCTTTGCAAAATCCATAAGATCTGCATATCCTTCAGCTCCGCCAACTGACTTTTCCCACTTAAAACGTGTAGGATAGTATGAAGAAAGTCCGCCATTTGCAAAGCCTGTAAGAATAAAGCTTGCGTTGCCAACACCCGATGCGTTTAATTGCTTATACATCGTTACTATATCATCAAATGTTGTAAGCTCACGGCTTACTGTAACAGGGAATGTAAGAATTCTTTCTGTTACATCGATAGAACCGAATACCTCAAAGAAAATCTTTGTCTTTTCGTCTACATCGTATGTTGTTAGCTTTTTAAGATCACCCTTTTTCATAAGGTAATCTCTATAGCATTCAGCCATATCAACGTATGTTGTTCCGTATGAATTTTCGATATGATGCTTTTGAGCAAGGTCTTTGTCCATAAGCACTGTGTAATTTACTGTACAATCGCCCTTGTAGAAATAATCACTGGCTGTTGTAATATCAGTAGTATCGGATTCTTTTCCGCCTGCATAGTTGTTTTCGATAGAGAATTTATCCTTAATACCTATAGTAAACGATGCATAAACTGCCTTGGGAGCGTTTATGTAGTTGATAGATGCCAAGGTGTCACCCTTCTCGATAACTGCAAAATATGCCTTATCGTATTCGCCTGTTGTAATAGTGCTTCCGAAAATAGGCATTGTGCTTTGCTCTCTACCCTTTTCAAATACACTGTTCTTAGATGAAAGATCGCTATATGCGAAGTCAGAACCGTATACTGTATATGTAGTAGGAGCTGAGTTTCTATCCTCAAATCTGATGATAGCTCCGCTTCCGTCGGGAACTAATGCGTATCCTGTATCCGCGGTTGTAGCCGAGTTCATATAAGGAAGGACAGAAAGTGTAAGAGGAAGATAGAGCTCTGTGTCATACTTCATCTTTTCTGTGTTAACGTTTATCTTGAAGCCGTTTTCAGTAAGTGTGTATATAACGGGAATTTCAAAGCAAGCACCCTGCTGCATACCGAATTTAGGCTCGTATGAGATCTCGTCATAATAATCAAGAACCATTTGCTCTGTATATCCTGAATATATGTATACGATCTCTGCTTGTCTTATATTTTTCTCTGTAAGGTCTGCTTTACAGATCCAAGTAGCGGGACGAGCGCCCTCGGGAATTATTGTGAAGCCGTTTTCGTCTTGAGCAAATTCAAGTTTTACGCCGTCCTCACCGTCTTTATCTGTTTCATAATAAAGCTCATAGATCGTTGCTCCGTTATATTCAACAGGAACACGAACCAATCCGCCAAGCTCATAAAGTCTTGATGCTGTAAGATAGTTGTTGATGAACTGTGAAAGCTCGAGGCCTTTATTTTCACCCTCTGTTCCTTCAGCCTCAACAGAACCAAATTCTTCGATCCATCTATCGACTACAGCCTTTTGGATTTCTACCATTCTTTCATTACTTGCGGTTTCAAGGAAGATTCTTGCGCTTCTTACAATCTCTCCAAGAAGGAATGTTATCTCGTAAATGTTGTCATCAGGATTTGCATCATTATGTATAAGCTGTCCAAATGCTGCTGCTCCCGAATAAGAATCAAGCGTTGCTTCACCGTTTGTTTCATTGTTACGGTATGTAAGACTTATTATTGCACGGTTATTTGTTGCATACGGATTTGAGAAGATGTATTCGCCTGTTATCTTATTTTCAATAGCGAACTCACCTGTTTCTTTTCTCATATGCATTCTCAAATCTTCGTTTTCAAGAACCACTTCCATTTTTTCAAGATAAGCTTCTACGCTTGAGAATGTATCACTTTTTATCTTGATCTCGCCACCCAAAGTCTTATCAAGATAATCCTTGGGATTAAACGCGCTTATCACCGTTGCGAACACGGAAAGTGCCATAAGCACCGCAAGGAATGCAGATATTATTCTTTTTTTCATAATTTCTTTCTCCTTTCGATTACCTATAGCTTAATTCTGTTACTACGCTCGAACCAAAGCCTACTACCTTTGTAATAAGCGTGATAAAGAGCAATGCCATGAACATTATAAAGATCATACCAACTATTGTTGCTATTACCGTTACAATATTCTTACCCATTGAGTAGTCGTGTGTTACCTGCATACCAAGCACAAGCAAGAGTCCTACCCAAATGTATCCTATTGCAAGAATCATTGTTACGATCTGAACCTCGTCTCCTACCAATACGTTCGTAAGAAGTGTTGATACGATTATAAGGAAGGGTAACGGGAAGAGTGCATAGGATGTTGAAATGTAAATGTCTTTAAGGCTTCCCTCTCCATCAAAGAGCGTTGTAAGACACCAGTTTGCAATTACCCAAAGCAAAAGTATTATAATAACTGATGTTGCAGCTGAGAAGATCGTTGAATACGATCCGCTTGGATTGGAATAGTAGCCCTTTCCTATTGATTGATAATAGAAAGCTATAATAGTAACTATTATATATATTGTTGCCGATCTTGCCGATCCGCGTTGCTCATGCTTAAGATCCCAATATCCGTCAAACGGATGGAACATAAGGTGGAATCCGAAGAGCACCTCTTCCTTTATAGTTTTCTTTCCGACCTTTAGCTGAGTTTCTGTATTTACCCTCGCTGCGTACTTGAATACCTTTCCTATAAGCATTATAGCAACTACGATAAGTGCTATCATAGGAACAAAGAGTGTTTCCATTGATTCGGAACGAACCTCTTTATATGCGATCGCATAGTTTTCGGTATCCTGTGCGTTTTTGAAGTATTCAATAGATTCCTCATATTTACCCGAACGGTAAAGCGATTTACCTATTGCAACGTACGCGGTATCGAAGTTAGCATTTCTCTTAAGAACATCCTCCCATTTATCAACCGCTGTATCGTAATCTCTTTGATTTTGATAGTAAATAGCCTCGTTAAGAGTCTCTGCGTATACTGTAGGACGGTATACTGTAAAGCTCTTTCCTGTTGAATCGAGAACTATTATGTTGAAGGAGTTTGGATCTCCTACGTTTTGATATGTTATTGATTGTGCTGTTTTGATGTTACCGAGCTGGTCGCCAACGTTACCGAAGATAAAGAGAAGGTTTCCGTCCTTATCATATGTATAAACCTTAGAACGCTTTGAGTCTATGATAGACCAAACTCCGTTAGGTCCGCTGGTTATATCGATAACCGATGATACACCGTCGTCAAGAGCATCACTCTTACCGATTGCAGCAGGGCTTTCAAGCTCGCTTACAACCTCTCCGGCAGGAGCAAAAAATCCGTTACGAAGCATGATATCTGTACCCTGAGCGTTAAGAAGCTTAACAGGTGAGAAGTCTGTAAGCTTAAGAGTAAGCTGTTGAAGCTGGCTTTTAAGCTCTTCCTCATCTACGTACTGTATCGTAGCGTAAAGAAATTCTTGTGATTCATAGTCAATATCTACGCTGGTGTATGTTGTAGGCAAAATTTCAACCTCTTTTGAGGAGATCTTTCTGATAAGAGCCTCAAGAGCTGTTACTGTTACCTTCGGTGCGCCGATAAAGTTGATGAATTTACCCTCTGCGGTAAGAACTATGATACCTTCTGTCGTCGCGCTTGATACAACGTAAATTCTTCCGTGCTTATCAGCTGCACAGCTTACAGGAACAAAGTCAGATCCGGAGCTTAAAAGTTCTGTTTCCGGCTTTACAATCTCACGCTTGAATTCTCCTGTTTCGGAATCGAATATAAGAATTCTCTTATTACCCGAGTCACAAACAAAGAGCTCAGATACTACTGTACCGTCATCAAGCTTGTTTTCCCATACGAATGTGCTCGTTACGAGCTTAAATGTATCGTCAACTCCGTGTGAGTTTACGAAATTCTTTAATACATATTTTAATTTGTAATACTTATCCGTTACTACTACTCTTTCATTTCCCGCATCGGTAATGTAAACATTTCCGTGAGAATCAGATTCTATATCCTTAGGAGTATTTATAGGAGTATCCTCACCGAGATTTACGAGTCCGGGATCAATGTACTGAGAATCAACTCTCACTTCGGGTATATACGCGTGAGGAGATTCGAGTATCTCTTGATTTATAGAGTATGTATACGTTGAATACGGAACTGATGCCGATACTATCGGTGTGAGAACCATAAGGAACAGCATTACGAATATAAATATTCTTGATAATTTCTTCATAAATCCTCCCTTAGTCCTTCATACCGCTTGATGCCATCGTTTCGATAATGTTACTTTGTGAAATTACGAATACGAGGATCGGCACGATCATCATAATAACTGATGCTGCAGCAGATGCACCTGCACGAACGATACCGCCCGCTGTGATCTGGCTAATTGCATAGTTAAGTGTTTTGTACTGCTCACTGTAAAGATAAATTGATGAGCCTGTGTTCCAAAGTCCTTGGAACGAATAAATGATAAGTGTAAGCCAACCCGGTTTAACGAGAGGCATAGCGATCGACCAGAAGGTCTTGAGCTCGCTACATCCGTCAAGACGCGCACTCTGTAAAACGTCGTCGGAAATTGATGATTCCATAAACTGCTTCATAAGGTAAAGTCCCATTGAAGATCCCCATGCGGGAATGATTATTGCAAATGGGTTATCAAGAAGTCCGAGGGCTGAAAGTGTGATAAAGTTCGCTATTGATGTAACTGTTGATGTAAACATAAGCGAGCTCTGAATTGTCGTAAATATCGGCTTTCTTCCCGGGAAAGGTATCTTAGCAAGAGCGTACGCTGCTATCGACGAGAAGAAAAGGTTTCCGAATGTACCGGCAAATGTAATAAATACCGTATTGAATATATATCTTGAGAAAGGTACCCAAGAATCACTCAAAAGGTTGAAAAGGTCTCCGAAGTTTTGCATTGTGGGGTGCTGTACTATGAATTTCGGAGGGAACATCCAAAGCTCGTCAAGCGGCTTCAAGGATTGAATTACAACATAGTACAACGGAATGAACATAAATACGCCCATTATAATGAGGAAGAAGGCAATAGCTCCGTCTCCTCCTGCCGAACGGTTAAGAACGACTTGATGCTTTCTTATTCTAATCTTTTGCTCTTTTTGCATATTATCGTCCTACCTTCGAAAGTAATTTTTTAACCAGCATATTCGCGCCTATCATTATAAGGAAGAGTACAACCGCTATTGAGGATGCGTATCCTACCTCCCATCTCTGTGAACCGTAGTCCTCAAGACAGTGCATGATAGTGTGACATGAATAGTTTACTGACGGGAATCCGCAAAGCTGTGTTACTACCGATCCAAATCCGAATGCACCCGTGATCGACATTACCGCACCGAACATAAGGTGATTTTTCATTTCCGGAAGAGTTATAAACCAAAGCTCTTGCCATCTGTTTTTAATTCCGTCAACCGCAGCAGCCTCAAAAATATCCTTACGAATAGTCTGCAATCCTCCGATAAACGAAAGGAACGCAGTACCGAGTGACATCCAAAGTGCAACTACGATACAAAGTGTCATTGCGTATTTTTCATCATGGAACCAAAGCTTAGGAGCGTCAAGGATTCCAAGATCCATAAGCGTACCGTTTACCCAGCCGTATGAGTCGTCTGAGAACAAATAGCCCCAAATGGTGTATGCTCCGCCTGAAATCGAAGGAGCGTAGAAGATAAGCGTTACCCACGCTCTTATTCTCGGTGAAAGCTCGTTTATAAACCAAGCCACAACGAATGAAAGTATGTACGATACAGGGCCTGTTATTGCCGCAAAAACGAGTGTGTTCTTGCACGCCTGAAGGAATATATCGTCTTCAAAGAACAATCTTGTATAGTTATCTAATCCTATGAACATATCCCAATTCATTTCAAGCATATTGAATGATGTGAGACTGAGGATCGCTGAAAGCAATACAGGGAAAAGTGTAAAAAGAATGAATACGAACATAAACGGAGCTATCATAAGATAAGCTATCTTATATCTCTTCATTTCTCGAATAGTCCATTGGAAAAGGCTTATATCCTTTCTTGCAACTACTCTTTTTCTGTTTGCTTCTTCAGTGGAAATACTATTGATCGTTTCGGGATAAACACGCTGAAATTCTCTGTGAGTTATTTTGCGCGCTTCAACTGTTTGATTTAATTCTTTATCAGTCATTATCTCTCTCCTTTACAAGTATTTCCGTTATTCTGCGACACGGTAAATTCCGTCGTCATCTATGTAATCCATACCGAACTCTATTCTTCTTCTTGTAAGCTCCTTATTGATAGTCGTTACATAGCCGAGAAGTGAGTCCGCAGGATCTGCTCCCTCGTTATATGCGGCGAGGAATGCAAAGTTTACGTATCTTGCGAGGTAGTAGCTACCCGGATAGTTCGGTACTGCCTCAAGCTTTGAGAACTGTGCGCTTATATTCTGATATTCCTCGTTTGTCCAAGGAAGCTCAGCAAGCGCTTCGATATTAGCAGTAGCAGGTCTTGCTGCCAAGCCCATTATAGATACCATTTCGTTTGCATATGCCTCTTGGAATTCAGAGCCGGTATACCACTTCATAAACTCCCAAGCCTTCTCGTTTCTTTCCTCTACCTCTGCATTGGAAAGTGAATCGGACGGTCTAAGCATAATAGTAGATGTTACTGTGGCGATAGCTGAATTATTTATCGAGGGATTGCCGTTCTCATCGAAAATTTGATTTCCGTTTTCGTCGTATTCAAGATATCCGGGAAGAGGCATAAATGTCCAAAGTCCGGAAAGCTCTGATGCAAATACGGAAAGCTGGTTACACGATGTATAAGCCGAAATACCGATAGGCATTTCACCTGTTCTGAAACGGTTAGCAAAGTCATATTGGTATGAGAGCGAATACTGTGTATACATATTACAAAGTGTAGTAAATGCGTTAAGTACAACCGGATCGTCAAAGTTGATCGTCATACCGCCATTTGAATACGCTTCACTTCCATTTTGATATATGAACATATAAATATCATTTTGAATACCTACTTCCATATTATTATATTGAAGAATCGGTATCATAGCAAGCAAGTCATCCCAAGTTCTTATCTGCTCCTCGGGATTGTCGTATCCAAGCTGAGCAAGAATATCCTTACGGTAGAAGAGCATTGAGAATGTAAGTGAGTCGGGAAGACCGTAATAGGTGATCTCGTTCTCTGCGTTTTGGCTGCAGTCGTGAAGTCTGAGCGGAATAGTTGCTTCCTCGGGATACCAAGAAAGAACGTCTATGCCGTTTTCAAGATCCTCTTCGATAAAATCGTTAAGAGGTGTTACTGCGTTACGCAATGCAAAGTCGATAGTGTTACCGCTTGATTCCATCAAGGATACGTCAGGACCCGCATCCGCCAGAACGGACGGAAGCAGCGTTCCTGCCGAAATCAGCTTTAGGTTCGCCGTATACCCCGCATCAAGCACACCGTCGCCATCAGTGTCGACTTGTTTTATTGTTGCAAATTGGCTATCTATAAGATTTCTTATGATTTGTGCTTGGTCACGACCTGTCGCAACCCAAACCTCTATAGGAGTACCAACCGTAACTGCGGTAGCCTCGTTAGAGCTTGTCATACCGCTATAGTCGGTTACAAAGCTATAGAAGAAGAGCTTTATTTCGTACCAAAGAGCCTCCCAGAAATTAGCGTCGCCATCCGGTAATTCCTCGTTTGTGCTCTGAAGAAGGATGTAGTCAACCTCCAAAGGAGATGTTGATGCATCATTTACCCAAGTACCGAGTGTACCTATCTGAGATTTAAGAGTTTCAAGGTTGCCGGCTATTTGAGACTCGTCCATACCCATCTTATAAAGAAGAAGGTAAAGCTGCTCAAGTGTAGAAGCCTTTTCACCCTTAAGTCCTGTAACCTCGGTAAGGTAATTATACACTGCTTTTATATTTTGTGATTCAATAATGAATGTTTCAAGAACCTCAGGCATTACTCTTGCAAAGCCGTATGAACGGTTTGAGTCAGGTGTGCTTCCTGTAAGCTTGAGTATTTCAAGATAGCAGTTATTTATATTGGAAAGTGATTCTCTAACCTGTTGGATCTGAGCGCCCATATCTCCGAGTACTGCCTCGAGCTTGATCTCGTGAGTTCCCTCTGTAAGATAGAATTGAAGCTCCTTACCGTCGGTAGATTCAAGATATTTGATATTCCACTTTGTGTCGTAATTGAACTGACAAGCAGCAGCCTCTGCATATGGCATAACTCCGTCAATATAAACCTTACGGGATACATACATACCGTTAAGAAGGTCTTGCTTATATCTCAAAGCTATTCCGTAATAGCCGGCGCCGCCCTCGGGAACTGTTATCGTATATGTTGCCCACTCGCCTACAGTCTGCCACTGTGTTCCGCCCATAATATTATATTTTTGAACCTGTGCGGATTGAGCGCCCGTAAGACCGCTTGTTATAGCGGATGTTCTGTCGTAAAGGGGATACATCGTTACGTTAGAAACGTTTGTCGGAGCTTCAGCCTCGATCTTGATCTCGGCAGAGCCTCTGTTGGAGTTTATGTCTCCGTGAAGATTGATATACTCCTCGTAAGTCATTTCTTCCTCACGCGGATAGATCTTTATAGCCTTGATCTCAACGCCTTCTCTTGTACTGTCAAGAGAGATTGTATTCTCACCTTTTTTGAAATGGAATTCAAACGGGGATGTATAATATCCGTTGGCGTCGGATATAACATAGCTAACCCATTTTGCATCCTGACTTACGGAAGGTCTAATATCATTACCGTTTGAATCATAGTCAAACATATAATGATTGTCCTTCATAACGTATTTTCCGTTGCTGTCCTTAAGATAATCGTACTTCCATACCTTAGACAAAACAATAGAACGAGCTTCCGAGAAAGGAACCTCTCCGTTGAGAGAGAATATTCTTTCGATAGAGTTCGTTTTGCCGTTCTCTGCTTGACGGTATTCGATCTCAATCACATAACGGCCCTCTGTTTCAACATTGAACTTCCAAGTAATCTTGTTGTCATTGCCTTCCGGAGAGGGTATTACTATGTAATTAAACTTTTTAACATTTCCGTTTTCGTCGGTTTCTTCGCCTTCCTTAACCTCGAATTCAACGGTCGTGTTATTGACAACATCGTCTTCATTATAATACACGTCCTTGATAACGTCTATCACGACATTGTCCTTTCCTTTTCCTACCTTGTCCTTATCGAGCTTTGCGCTATATTCGCTGTAAGAATCGGCATTAAGCAATTCACTAATGTCGGTAAGCGATGAGCCCTTGCCCGAAGCCTTTGACGAGGCAGCTGCTGCCGGCGTAGCCAAAACGCCTACCACCATAAGTAGACAAAGAAGCATAGCCAGAAGTTTTTTCGCCTTTGTTTTCATAAGAAATCCTCCATGTTTTTTATATTCCGCTTAGCGATAGCGGAAATGCAGATATATGCTCACGCACGTATCTAATGTGCATAACTAATTTTAGCACACAAAACCGTCAAAGTCAAGGAGCTTCTTTATATAATAAAACTCTTAAAAATGCTTTTTTTAATTTTTTGAATCGAAAATCGTTCTAAATATGTCTTAATTGTAAATTTTTCAAAATTTATTTTCATTCATAAAATCTGCAAAAAAATCGCCTATTTATGCGGTATATTAGCTTATTTTTGTGCCTTTTATTTTGCGATGTTTTTGATTTTATCAATTTGTTAAATATGCACAAAAATTGCGCCGTTTTTTTGACACCCTCACCTTTTCTCCAAACTTTTATCACATTTGTCAAAAAGATATCATTTTTTATCGGTAAAAAAATTATTTTTACAAAATTCCCGTTATTTATTGACTTTATCGGTTTTTTAATTTATAATCAAATTGTAAAACAATTTTTCCCAAGGAGAATTTTATGTATTATTTAGGTATCGACCTCGGCGGAACGAATATTGCCGCAGGTATAGTTGACGAAAATCACAAAATCATTATAAAAGGCAGCGTTCCCACCCTCGCAAATCGCGACGGCAAGCTTATCATAAAAGATATGGCTGACCTTTGCAAAAAGCTCATCGACGATATGGGAATCACGCTTGACGATATAGCTTATGCCGGAATCGCATCTCCCGGTACTGCTAATTCCGAAACAGGCGTTGTTGAATATGCAAACAACCTTCCCTTCCGCGACTTTCCCATTGCCGATCTTTTGAAGGAATATCTCGGAATTAAAAAGGTATACATAGAAAACGATGCTAACGCCGCTGCGAAAGCTGAAGCTGTTGCAGGCGCAGCTAAGGGCGCTAAATTTTCTGTTATGATAACCCTCGGTACAGGTCTGGGTGGCGGAATAGTTATTGACGGAAACGTATATTCAGGCTTTAATCACGCAGGCGCCGAGCTCGGTCACGTTGTTATTCAAAAAGACGGCAAGCAATGCTCTTGCGGCAGACGCGGATGCTGGGAAACATACTCCTCCGCAACCGGTCTTGTTAATATGACGAAGGATCATCTTATAAAAGCAAGAGAAAACGGAGTTCCCACTATTATTGAGGATATGATCGAGGGCAATCTTGACAATGTAAACGCAAGAGTTGCTTTCGCTGCAATGAAACAGGGCGACAAGGTTGGCGCTGAGATAGTTGACGAATATATAGATTATCTTGCATCAGGCATTGCTACAATGATAAACATCTTCCAACCAAACGTTCTTTCTATCGGTGGCGGTGTGTGCAACGAAAAGGATTACCTCCTTGTTCCGCTTAAAGAAAAGATCTTTAAGGAAACATACACAAGAGGCGATAAGCAAACCCAGATCAAGATTGCAGAGCTTGGAAATGATGCAGGCATCGTAGGCGCTGCTGCTCTCGGCAGATAATAATATCCAAAAGCGTGGCAAAACCACGCTTTTGTTTTAAAAGTCCGACTATGTGTGAATAATTCGCGCTTTTTATCTGAAAAATCAAGAAAGGAGGCATACTATGACGCTTGATACACCTATCGGCTCGCTATATGGGGTAGGTCCAAAATACGAGCAGTATTTTAATAAAAACGGCATTTTTACGATAAAGGATCTTTTGTATTATTTTCCGAGAGCGTATCAAAACCGAAAGGATGTATACAAAATAGCTACCCCTGTGTTCGATAATATGCCTCATTCATATGTTCTTACAGTAGCGTCAGAGCCAAAGGCAGCAATGATACGTCGCGGAATGAATATTATGAAATTCCGAGCCTTTGATGACTCCGGAAGCGTTACTGTTACCTACTTCAACCAAAATTATTTAAAGGACGTATTCAGGGTAGGTGCAACATTCCGTTTTTGGGGCAAAATAACCGCAGAAAAGCGTACGCTGTCTCTGAATTCGCCATCTTACGAGCCTTGTGTTCGCGAGGAGGAGCTTCCCCCCTTTGTTTCCATTTATCCGTTATTTCAGGGTATAAATCAAAAGTATATCGCAAGGCTTGTTTCGCAGATACGTCCCTGTATATCAACTCTTATAAAAGAATACATTCCTTCCGAGATACGATATAAATACCGTTTGTGCGCTCTGCCCTATGCGCTTGAAAACATTCATTTTCCGGAGAGCGACGAGGCTCTTAATGCCGCTATACGGCGTCTTACATTTGACGAGCTTTTTATTTTTGCTCTATCTCTTTCTCAAATGAAAACAGTATCAAGCTCCAAGCTCGCGCCAAGGATGTGCGATTCGGATGTTTCGGGGCTTTTAGCTCTTCTGCCGTATGAGCTTACTACGGCGCAAAGCAAGGTAATATCGGAAATACAAGCCGATATGTGTCCAAAAAATGATATTTTTGAAGGCAATCTTTCTATGTTTACCCGTCCTATGAACAGAATAATAGTAGGAGATGTAGGAAGCGGAAAAACGATATGCGCCGCTGCCGCCTCTTATATCGCGTGCAAAAACGGATATCAATGCGCTCTTATGGTGCCAACAGAAATACTTGCTTTTCAGCATTATGAATCCTTACATCCTATGTTTGAGGCTTTGGGGTTAAGCTGTGAGCTTTTAACCGGATCGACCCCTAAAAAAGAAAAAAATCAGATACTCTCCCGCCTCAAGCGCGGAGAAACTGATTTTGTAATAGGCACTCACGCACTCATTCAAACAGGTGTCGAATTCAAAAATCTCGGCCTTGTAATTACCGATGAGCAGCATCGCTTTGGCGTTATGCAAAGAGCTAAGCTCGCAGAAAAAAGCGCAAGCGCTCACGTTCTCGTTATGAGTGCCACTCCCATACCGCGTACACTTTCGCTCATGATATACGGAGATCTTGATATTTCATTGATCGACACTATGCCCCCGGGCAGAAAAAGAGTCAACACCTATAATGTTGATTCTTCATATCGCACACGCTTGAATGCTTTTATAAGAAAGCAAATTGAAAACAAAAATCAAGTATATATCGTTTGTCCAAGTGTCGAAGAAAAAAAGGAAAACGACCTTGATACACCCGACTACAATCCGTTCATTATTGACTTAAAGGACGACACTCCCCCCCTCAAAGCTGCAGTTGACTATGCAAACGAGCTTAAAGAAAATGTTTTCCCCGATCTTAAAGTTGAATTTTTACACGGCAAGATGAAGGCTAAGGAAAAGGATGAAATAATGATGCGTTTTGCAAACGGAGATATCGACATTCTTGTCTCAACAACCGTAATAGAGGTGGGCGTAAACGTGCCCAACGCAACGCTTATGATAGTGGAAAACGCTGAGCGCTTCGGTCTTTCTCAGCTACATCAGCTAAGGGGACGTGTCGGCAGAGGAAAGGATCAATCTTTCTGCGTTCTCGTTTCCGATGCGAGAAATCCAAAATCGAAGGAACGCTTGCAGATAATGCACACTACCTACGACGGATACACCATAGCAGAAAAGGATCTTCAAATGAGAGGTCCTGGTGATTTCTTCTCGTCAAGCGATTCTATAAGGCAGTCGGGAGAGCTTGGCTTTAATATTGCCAGATCGTGCTCCGACAACGAGCTTTTGCATAATGCATTTGAATCTGCAAAGGAAATATTAAAAACCGACCGTTCACTTTCAAAGCCCGAAAATGCACTTCTTCGTGAAAAGGTATCGGAAATATGCAATGCAAACGTGCAAACCATCTCTTAAAGTGTATATAATTTTTAAAAAAGACGCGACTATGTGTCGTTAAAACCAAAAAATAGGCGTTTTGCGTGAATAATCTCACGCAAACGCCTATTTTGCTTTTTATTATTCATTCATCGTCAGATGAAACCGTAGCTACTACCTTTGCCGCATTAACGATTGCTTCAAGCTTTTCAATAAACAAAGCGTTTTCCTCGTTATTCTCGATTACATCAAGTGTTGCTGAGGCTACTGTCGCGAGGTCTATTGAGTTTACAGTTACTTTTTCGCCGTTTATGCTTGCATCTACCGCATCCGTAGCTGTGGCACCCCATTGGATCAAGCTCATTTTTTCACCGTCATCCACATAAAGCGCGATAACGAGATCAAGATCAACAAGGGCCTTTGTTGCAGAATATCCGCTTATAGTATAGCCTATTCTTGAATATAAGTTATTACCTGCGCAAACCATTACTCCCTTGCCGCCGGTATACTTACCGTCCACCACAGTCACAGCGCCGGAATTGGACATTATAATTCCAAATTCAAGAACTGTTTTTCCGTTCGATACCGCCCACTCATTATAAAACTTGAGTGCATCTGTATCAATTGTAAATCCGCCGTGAAGTGCTTTTCCGTCTTGTCTTACAGAATAGCCGAGAGCTTTAAATATAGCGTCAAGAGCTGCTTCGCTCTTTATTTCAGAGCAAATCGTGCATTGACACAAATATTTACCCTGATTATCAAAGCCTTGCGAATAATCTACCGTTTCAAGATAGATATGAGTGGTATAATCACGGAATATTGAATACTCCTTCGTTTCTCCGCATATCAAGCAGGTATATACTATCTTACCAAGACTATCACAATTCGGAGCTACAGTAATAACTCCACCGTCATATTTATGCTCAACAGGAACATAACTGTCATTTGACATATCCTCACCGCACGCATAGCATTTTCCGTCCTTAGCTACGTGATACATCTCGTATGAATCGTGATAAAAGCTGTTTATAGTTGCATTAGCAGAAATGTTTGCTTTATTTATTCTCCATCTTATCGTATCAGCACAACAATAAAAGGCACTCACACCGAATCTTTCATTACCTTGGAAGTTGCCCTTTCCGGCAGCTCTTATAAATTCGATCATTTCATCCTGTGTTGCAAAGAAGAAATTTGCTCCCTTGGTTGGTGATATGTGATTTCCGCCGGGAATAGCATATCCCTTTATAACTATACTGGGATAAACAGCCTCTCCACTGAACATTTCCTGTGTAAGAACCTTAGCAGTTTCCGCAGTTGCTCCTCCCTCAATGTAGCATGTTTTCAATCCAACCGCACCGTTAAATGCAAACTTTTCGCTAAGATCGCAAGAATATTTTATATATACCTCTTTAATTATGTTACCGTTTAAATTTACATATTTTCCGACATAGGTAAGAGCTGTATTAAATTCATATCCCTTCATTTCCGATGCAGTATTTACTTTTTGAAACGCGTATCTGCCTATTTTTGTGATTGTACTCTTGAATATAAATTCCTCAAGGGTTGCGCCGTTGCCCATAGAGAAGGTTTCGTCATCTACCTCGGTAATGCCCTTACCAACAACCACATTTGTAAGAGTTTTAATATCGCCAAAGGCTCCGCCGCCTACATATGGCATACTCGTTACGGTATCAGGAATATATATAGCCTTCAAGGACTTTCCTTTAAAGCCTTGAACCGTTTTTACCTCTACGATTTCTCCGTTTATTTCAACATAAGACGGAAAATAAATAACAGCTTCATTAAACGCAACATTGGCAGGAGTTGCAACTCCGTCAGCGTTTACACTTACATATTCAAGAGTTGCATCGAAAAGTCCGTAGCCCTCAATATAGGTTTTGTTTACAAGAGATACTGTTTCGTCACCTACATCAAATCCACAATTAGAGCACTTATATGAAATTGTTATCATATTTCCGTTCAATATATAAGCATTGGGCTTACTTTGATGTTCTGATTCATTTACCCAATCACTTACATATTGAAGCGAGCAGATAGTACAATCATATTCGGTGTAGCCCTTTGACTGACAGGTGGGCATTTTTGTCGATGTTTCAAAATTATGATCTCCGTATTCGTCACCCTGCCACGATGTTTTTTCATTCTCGCAGCAATAGCAGATCTCCGCCTCTCTTGCAAAATGAGAGCAATCTGCCTCTACATAAACCATAGGCGAATAAAAATGTGAAAATTCTGTATCCACAGCAGTAAGAACGCCTTTCTCGTCGCAGGTATAAACTCCGCCATCACAAGTATAGTATGTAAAGCACTTGATTCTGTTTATATAGCTGTTTGCCGCAACATAACTGTCAAGAAAATTCTGAAGCATTTCCTTAGTAGGCATATAAAGCTTTTGATTGTTTACGCCCGGAAAAGCTGTCGTGGCATTAGCTACTACCGCAGGACCGTCAATAACAAATATAAATCCGCTTTTTCCCGCTGCGCTCAAAAATTCCTGAGGAATAGTTCTAACAGTTCCCTCTTTAACCCTTACTATAACAGCAGAGAGAGAATGACAGTTGTTAAAGCAAGACGTTTTTATTTCACAATCCTCGGGAATGATTACAGTTCCCTTCATTTTTTGCGCGTTTATAAACGCGTTTGATCCTATATATCTTATACAGCTTCCAAGATTTATGCTTTGTATAAGATGACATCCAGAAAACGCATTATCGTTAATGGTTATCACGCTTGAAAGATCAAACTCATATTCCACAACCTGCGTATCGGAGGTTGAATTCACCTGATTAAATGCGTAAACTCCTATTTCTGTAACCTTAGACTTGCATACAAATATTCCAATACCCTGAGTTCCGCTAAAGGTCTCTTGTTCTATTACACTGATACCCTTTCCGATGTAAACAGCATAGACCTTCATATCTCCGAAGCATCCGTTTTGAGATCCGCCCGCTATTCTTGTAACGGTATCGGGAACGTATATTTCATTACAGGTAAGACCTTTAAACACCCTTGCGGCAATTTCTGTTACAGTATATTGAACTCCGTTATACGTAACGGTAGACGGAATAGCGATAACGGTATCTGCTCCGCCTGAATAATTTCCCTTGCCGATTACCTTGGCAGTCTTTGTAGCTTCGTCAAATGAATACTTTAGTCCCGCAGTTGCACTCACGCCTGAGGTATCAACTCCCTCTACGATCGGAGCCCCGAGAAGCAACGAACCATCATCAGTTATTTCTGTCGCGGCACTTGTTGCGATCATCGAAAAGCAACATGCTAAAACAAAAAATATAATTGTTAAAAATATTCTTTTCATAATGTCCCCTCTTATTGTAATATAGTATTACAAATATTATATTACTATTCTTCATTTTTGTCAAGAAAATTTACAAAAATATTATCTGTTCCTCGATATTTTTGTACAAAATACACAAACAATTTACCTAAAAAATTAAAGCCACCGGTTGCCGGTGGCTTTAATTTTTAATATAAGTGTATCTTTTATTATTAGCCGTGATATAACTTCTTAGTTTGATAAACAGGCTCGCAGGTTACATTGATACCAAGCTTTTTAAACGTTGCAACATCAACAGGAGAGAGTATCACAGATGAATGAAGCTCAGCTCCCTTAAGCTCCTTCAGCGCTTCCATAGCGCGTTTCGCATCATCTCTTGTCGCAGCCGTTATAGCGAGAGCAATAAGAACCTCGTCGGTATGAAGTCTCGGATTGTGATTTCCGAGATTTTCTATTTTGAGCTTTTGTACAGGCTCTAATACCTCAGGAGCGATTATATCTATTTCATCATCGATATTAGCTATAGTCTTTACCGCATTGATAAGCGCCGCGCTTGAAGAACCGAGAAGCGCTGATGTTTTTCCGGTTATGATCGTTCCGTCACAAAGCTCTATAGCAACTGCGGGCGCTCCCGTAATCTGAGCCTTATCAAGAGCGCTTTCTATACATTTTCTTTCCTTTATATCAATTGCGCTCTGCTTCATAAGAAGCTGTATTTTATCCACTTCTTCCTTGCAGGAATTGCCCTTTCTTTGATTGCAAAGAGCATCATAATATCTTCTTATTATTTCTTTTCTCGCTCCAAATCGTACAGCCTCGTCGTCAAAAATACAATTTCCCGCCATATTTACGCCCATATCGGTTGGAGATTTATACGGACACTCTCCCAGTATTCCCTCGAACATAGAGCGAACAACAGGGAATATTTCAATATCTCTGTTATAGTTTACTGTAGTTTCTCCATACGCCTCAAGATGAAACGGATCGATCATATTCATATCGTTAAGATCTGCCGTCGCCGCCTCGTAAGCGACATTTACAGGATGCTTCAAGGGAATATTCCATATTGGGAACGTTTCAAATTTTGCATATCCGGATTTTATTCCGCGCTTAAAATCGTGATATATCTGCGAAAGGCAGGTAGCTATCTTTCCGCTGCCCGGTCCCGGAGCAGTTACTACGACCAAGGAGCGCGTAGTTTCAACATATTCGTTTTTGCCGTAGCCGTCATCGCTTACTATGGTGTCTATATCATAAGGATAATTTTCTATCTCATAATGCTTATATACCTTTATCTCAAGTGCTTCAAGCTTTCTTTTAAAGGCTTCAACGGTGGACGAGGATTCGTATCTTGTAAGCACTACGCCGCTTACATAAAGTCCAAAGCCGCGAAATGCGTCTATCAATCTAAGCACATCAAGATCATATGTAATGCCAAGATCGCCTCTTACCTTGTTTTTAGTAATGTCTGCGGCATTTATGGCAATTATTATCTCTGCTTGGTCCTTAAGCTCAGCAAGCATTCTTATTTTACTGTCGGGAGCAAATCCCGGCAAAACTCTTGATGCATGATAGTCGTCAAAGAGCTTTCCGCCAAATTCAAGATAAAGCTTTCCGCCGAATTTCGCAATACGCTCTCTTATCTTTTCAGATTGCATTTTCAAATATTTTTCATTATCAAAGCCTATTTTATACATACTGTCCTCTTTGTTTTATAGTGCAATAAACGGGAAGCCCGTTTTTATATTCGTTTTTTATTTCCCCTGAGATAAGCGGTAAAAGATATTCTGCACAAGCGCGCGTTATTCCGTTTCCGTCTTTGTTTATAAATTCGTCAGGGACATTTTTTACTCTGTTTGCTACATCGTCTGCGTTGACCGTTTTTATTTTCGAGAAGTACCGTCCGCTTGATCTTTCAAACGCAAGCATTCTACCGCCCTCTCCCTTAATAGCAGCCTTGACTGCAGCCTTACCTATCCTTATGCTTTCAGAAATATCCGTTGCAGATTGAAGATGCGCTGCACATCTTTGAAGCAAATTAAGCTCAATAGCGCGAGTTTTGCATCCAATCCTTCGATCAACAATATCGACAAGCGCTCTTGCCGCCCCGCCAAGATATCTGTGACCAAAGGCATCAGTCCTATTATCACTATCTCCTACATATGTCCCGTCGGCATATCTGATTCCCTCGCTGACAGCTATAACAACATTAGGATGCGTTTCAAGCGCAGAGCTTACGGAGCTTATAAACTCAATTTTTGAAAAAGCTCTTTCAGGCAAATAAACAAGATCCACTCCGTGTCCGTTGATATATCCGGGTAAGCCCGCCGCAAGAGCGAGCCAGCCCGCATCACGCCCCATTATTTCTATTACCGTAACTGCCTTTGCGGTATAAACGGCGCAATCTCGTAATATTTCAAGAACGGAGGTAGCTACGTATTTAGCAGCAGATCCGTATCCCGGAGTATGATCGGTAAGCATAAGATCATTATCTACAGTTTTGGGTATTCCGATTGTGATTACATTGCAGCTGTTCATCATCGAATATTTGTTGAGCTTTGATACGGTATCCATAGAATCGTTTCCACCAATATAGAAAAAATATCTCACTCTGTATCTTTCAAAAATATTGAAAATTCTTTTATAAATGCTATCGTCCTCGCAAGCATCGGGTAAACGAATACGGCACGAGCCAAGAACACTTGACGGTGTGCGTTCAAGAAGCCTAAGCTGAGCCTTGTCGGAAAACTGCTCAAAAAGATCTATAAGCTCCTCGTTTAAAAGCCCCTCTATTCCATATCTTGCTCCATACAGAGCCCCGATCCTATCAGTAGAATCAAGGCAAGCCCTTATGACACCGGAAAGAGTTGCGTTTATAGCAGCGGTCGGTCCGCCGGATTGTCCCACTATTGCGTTAGCACGAAGCATTGTAAGAATTCATCTCCCAACTGTACCACATATTTTAGTATATCATAAATCAAAATAAAAGTCAAAGGTTATGATGCATTTTTATCACATTTTGTGAAAGTTATCTTTATTTTTTAGTTTTTCAATTTTTTTGTGAGAAATATACAAATTTTTAATAATTTTTTCATCATTTTCTATTTATTTTCATAAAAAAGTGTGCTATAATTAAATTACAAAGAAACAATTCTTTGAAAAAATTCCCGCGAGGTGATACTATGAAAATGAATTTCACAGCACGACAAATGAGAGTATTTGACATCGTAAAGGAAACTGCTCAAAAAAAGCTTTCAAAATTCGAGAAGTTCTTTTCTGAAAATGCAGAAATGGATGTAACCTTCTCTAAAGTAAAAAATCTCGAAAAGGTGGAGATAACTATTCATTCGGACGGAATGATGTTCAGAGCGGAGGAAGCCGCCGATACATTTGCAACAGCTATAGATTCAGCAACAGAGGCGCTCGAACGACAAATAAGAAAAAACAAAACTCGCTTGCAAAAAAAGGTCAAGGCTGAGGGCTTTCAAATTGCTGAGGAGGACCTTCCTGATGTTGAGGAAGAATATATGTTTGACGTGAGGACAAAATCCTTCTCCTTTAAGCCGATGTCTGTTGAGGAAGCTATTTTGCAAATGGAGCTTCTCGGTCACACGTTCTTCGTTTTCAAGGATGCTCAAAACCTTGAGACCTGCGTAGTATATAAGCGCAAGGCAGGCGGATACGGTCTTATCGTTGAAAACATCTAAAAAAATAACAGGCGTTGCTTTGCTACGCCTGTTTATTATTTCCCGTTTTAAGAATAAAAAACAAAAAGCAAGGATTTTCCTTGCTTTTTGTTTAGTATTAAAGAAAGTTTTTAACTGATTCAACATTAACTGTAACGCTAGTTACCTTTCCTGTTACAGGATCGGTCTCTGTCGTTGTCCACGAAGAAACGGTTATAACATCGGATGTTTCAACTTTTTCCATTTCATAAATGGGAGCTTCGTACTTTTTCATAAGCATCTCCTTGTTGATTAAAACTTACATTAACACCACTATACACATTGATTATATCACACAAATTCAACCTTGTCAATATATTTTTTGTTATATTTAAAAAAAGAAAACCGACACCTTTCGCGTCGGCTCCTCTTCTGCTTTTGCAGTTTACTTTACATCCTCTACTACCTCGCAAGGAGGCTCGTCCAAAGCATCCGGATTTCTAAACAATGCTCGCAACGACTTTAATGCCGAGGCATAATAATATCCGTCGCATATACGCTCATCAAGATTATAAGTAACGTCTACATATGTGTTTTTATAAACGCTGCCATCGGGATTTGTATTGAATTCCCGCTGTTTTGAGCCAAATGAGCAAAATACCGGAACTGTACCGAAGTCGTAAAGATGGTGAACTATCGGGGGTATGCCGAGAGAACCCATTGATGTGATAAAGAACGAGGCATGAAACGGACTCAGATTAGTCAAAAATCTCGGAAGCAATCCGAAATAATCAAGAAATCTCAAAAATTTCACAGTCCATCTAAGTAAAAGCCCAGGTATAAAATTTATTACCTTAGCAAGCTTGTCAAAGCCACTGTTCGGATGGTTACGGTAATCCTCTATCTTTTGATTAAAAGCCTCGTATACCTCGTTTGCAGTCGCCTTTGGATCAAGCACAACCTTAATGACAGTATCAGGGGATTCGAGCGACATCTCCTTCTTTATTACGAGAGATATCTCCACCTTATTTCTTGTATAAATCTTTTGACCGCGGATAAAACGGTTTATAGCCGGCTTTTGCGAGCACACCCGTACATAAGCAGCAATTATAACGTGCATAAGACTGAAATTTGCCAATCCCTCTGCCTGCTTCCTTTTTATGTACTTTTCGATCCTACCCAGATTTATTCTGTCATAAATAAAGTTCTGTGATGTGCAGCGTGTTTCCATTATATAAGGGACGATTCTTGAATATGGAGTTAAGCTGCGCACACGACGCCATTTGTTCTTCTCACTTTTCTTTTTGCGCTTTTTCTCAAGCTTTAACGCCTTTTTCTGAGCCTTCTTTTCCTTTTTGGTAAGCGGCTTTTCTTCGACGATTTCGCAAGGAAGCGCTTGAAGCGAGTCTTTCAAATGTTTGACCTCTTTTCGATATTTGCACATACGTGCCTATATATTTTATCACATTATTACGTAAATTTGAATACTTTTTTAAAATTTTAATCATATAATATTTTTTTGAAGCTTTTTTATATTTATGCGAGCGTTGATTTTTTGATGTTTATATGATAAAATAAAAATATACGGTATTTTGGAGGACAATATGAATAATATTAAAGATATACTTTCAAAAGTAGATCACACCCTGCTCTCTCAGGATGCTACCTGGGAACAGATAAAGACAACGTGTGACGATGCGATAAAATTTGAAACAGCCTCTGCTTGTATTCCTGCTTCTTTTGTAAAGCAAGCAAAGGAATACGTTGGTGACAGGCTGAAAATATGTACGGTAATAGGCTTCCCGAACGGCTATTCGACGACCGCCGTAAAGCTTTTCGAGGCTGCTGACGCGCTGGAAAACGGCGCTGACGAAATAGATACGGTTATCAATATCGGAGATCTCAAGGACAAAAAATACGACCGCATACTCAACGAGCTTAAGCTTTTAAAGGGCGTTTGCGGCGATAAGATTTTAAAGGTAATAATTGAAACCTGTCTTCTTACAGATGAGGAAAAAATAAAAATGTGCGAGCTTGTGACGTTATCCGGTGCGGATTTTATAAAAACCTCAACAGGCTTTTCAAAATCAGGTGCTACAAAAGAGGATGTGGCTCTTTTCAAAAAGCATATCGGTAAAAACGTAAAAATTAAAGCTGCCGGCGGAATAGCCTCTATCGATGATGCGTATGATTTTATCAAGCTTGGAGCAGCTCGGCTTGGCACGAGCCGCATAGTAAAAATTTTAAAGGAAGAGGTAAAAAACAATGACTCCGACTCCACATATTAATGCAAAATCGGGCGATTTTGCAAAAACGGTTCTTATGCCCGGTGATCCGTTGCGTTCAAAATTTATAGCCGAAAATTTTCTTGAAAATGCACGTCTTGTAAACAATGTGCGCGGCATTCAAGGCTACACAGGATTATACAAGGGCAAGGAAATATCCGTTATGGCTAGTGGCATGGGTATGCCCTCTATGGCTATATATTCATACGAGCTCTTTTCATTCTTCGGGGTTGAAAACATTATTCGCGTAGGCTCTGCAGGTGCCTTGCAAAAAGATGTGAAAATTCGCGATATCGTTCTCGGAATGGGAGCGTGTACAGATTCAAATTTCGCAAATCAATACGCACTCCCTGGCACATTTGCCCCCATTGCAAGCTATAAGCTTTTAAAGCTCTGCGAGGAGGTCGCTATGGCGGAGGGTGCGAACATACACGTGGGCAACCTCGTTTCATCGGATAATTTTTATTCTGACACACTCGGACTTTCAAGCGAGGAGCTATCAAGTTCAAAATGGGCAAAGATGGGCGCTTTGGCTGTCGAAATGGAGGCCGCTGCACTTTATATGAATGCAGCTCGTCTTGGCAAAAATGCTCTTGCAATATGTACCGTATCCGATCACATCATAACAGGCGAAGCAACGAGCAGCGACGAACGCCAAAGCTCGTTCACTCAAATGATGAAAATAGCTCTTGAAACGGCAATAAGATTATGAAAAGAGTTTTTCTGATAGTTCTTGACAGCTTTGGCGTCGGTGAGCTACCTGATGCCTACAAATTCGGAGATACAGGCTCAAACACATTAAAAAGCATTTCGAAGAGCAAATATTTTAATATTCCCAATCTCATTTCCATGGGATTAGGCTGCATTGACGGAATTGATTATATTGAAAAAACAGACACTCCCCTTGCCTGCTACGGAAAATGTGCCGAGCTTTCGATGGGTAAAGACACAACGGTGGGACATTGGGAGATAGCGGGAGTTATATCAAAGGATCCTCTGCCCACTTATCCGAATGGCTTTGGAGATGATATATTAGACCAATTTTCCCGTCTTACAAAAAGAAAAGTAATATGCAACAAGCCGTATTCAGGCACACAGGTGATAGCGGACTACGGAAAAGAACATATGGAAAGCGGCGCGCTTATTGTTTACACATCCGCCGACAGTGTTTTTCAAATAGCCGCCCACGAGGATGTAGTTTCCGTAGACGAGCTTTATGAATATTGCAGAATAGCAAGAAAAATTCTTACAGGAAAGCACGGCGTCGGCAGAGTTATAGCAAGACCTTTCACGGGAGAATATCCAAACTTCAAAAGAACATCCAAAAGACACGATTTTTCGATTGAGCCAAGTGGCGAAACTATGCTTGATGCCATATTCAAAAGAGATCTTGATGTGATATCGGTAGGGAAAATATATGATATTTTCGCCTCTCGCGGTATAAAACACAGCCACTTCACCCACTCAAATTCAGAAGGAATTGAAAAAACTCTTAAAATTATGGAAAAAGACTTCCACGGTCTGTGCTTCACTAATTTAGTTGATTTCGATATGCTTTACGGACACAGAAATGATATTGACGGCTATGCAAGTGCCATATCGTATTTCGATACGCTTCTGCCTGAATTTATCAAACGTCTGAGAGATGACGATCTTTTGATCATAACCGCAGACCACGGATGCGATCCGGGAGATATAAGCACGGATCACACAAGAGAATATGTTCCCTTGCTCGTTTACAAAAATGGAATACACTCAAAAAATCTTGGAAAACGCGACACATATGCCGACATTTCCGCCAGCGTATGCGAATTTTTAAGCGTTAATTTCAATACCGTTGGAAAAAGTTTTATTAAGGAAGTTTTAAAATGATAAAGGATGAGCTTAAATTACTCATAGATATAGCTACTCAGGCGCAAAACTATTCTCACGCGCCTTATTCAAAATATAATGTAGGTGCTGCTCTGCTCACAAAAAGCGGAAAAATCTACACAGGGTGCAACATTGAAAATGCATCGTTTGGCGCAACCTTATGTGCGGAGCGCGTTGCTTTTGCCAAGGCTATAAGCGACGGAGAAAAGGATTTTGTCGCTATTTGCGTTGTCGGAGGCAAGAATTTTTCCGTATGGGGATATGCTTATCCTTGCGGTATTTGCCGACAGTTTATGGCGGAATTTTGCGACAGTGAATTTGAGATTGCTCTTTGCGACGGAGAGGATGTAAAGCTCCTAACACTCGGGGAGCTTTTGCCTATGGCGTTCGGTGCTGACGATATAAAATAAACACTCCCTCGAGGTTTTTATGAAGATTTACGATATAATAGATAAAAAAAGACGAGGATACGAGCTTTCTCGCGATGAAATATTTTTTGCGATAAACGGATTTTGCTCAGGTGATGTTGCAGACTATCAAATGTCTGCGCTCGCTATGGCAATTTGTATAAATTCGATGAGCGAGGACGAAACGTTTTTTCTCACCGATGCTATGCTCCACTCGGGCGATTCTATCAATCTCTCAATGCTGGGCGAGCTTTCCGTAGATAAGCATAGCACAGGCGGTGTAGGCGACAAAACAACTCTTGCAGTTGCCCCTATCGTTTCCTCATTGGGATGCAAAATAGCTAAAATGTCGGGGCGCGGTCTTGGTCACACAGGCGGAACTATAGATAAGCTTGAGGCTATTTCGGGCTTTAGAACCTCTCTTACAAACGATGAATTTTTCAAGCAGGTGAACGATATTGGTGTTTGCGTTATAGGTCAAAGCTCCGATCTTGTGCCCGCTGATAAAAAGCTTTATGCTCTACGCGATGTAACGGCAACGGTAGAGTCAATTCCACTTATCGCATCAAGCATAATGTCTAAAAAGCTATCCTCGGGAGCTAAAAATATAGTACTTGACGTTAAGGTCGGCTCGGGTGCTTTTATGAAAACAGAAAGTGATGCTCGCGCACTTGCTGATGCTATGGTGAAAATAGGCAAACGTTTCAAAAGAAATGTACGTGCTATAATATCAAATATGGATACTCCTTTAGGTAATGCTATAGGCAATTCCCTTGAGGTTTGGGAAGCAATTGAGCTTTTGAAGGGTAATACACACACTGAGCTTTACGAGGTTTGCTTAGCTCTTTCGTCAAATATGGTTTCTTGCGCATTGGGCATCGATATAAATGAAGCCGAAAAAAGATGCAACAACTCCATATCAAACGGCTCTGCACTTGAAAAAATGAAGGAATGGATATCTTATCAGGGCGGGGACGTGTCGGTTATCGATGAAAGCGATACGCTTTTAAATGCAAAATACAAAAAAGAGATTTTTGCTAAAAGCGATGGCTATGTATCAAAAATTTCAGCCTTGAATGTTGGAAGGGCATCTATGCTTTTAGGTGCAGGCAGAACTAAAAAGGACGATATTATCGACACATATGCAGGCATTTTATTGAATTGCTCTGTTGGAGATAAGATAAAAAGCGGCGAAAAGATAGCAACACTCTATTCTTCATCCTCCGAGCTTTTTGATGATTGCGAGAAAATACTCCTTGATGCAATAAGCATTTGTGATACTCCACCTCAAAAATCTAAGGTCATAATAGATATTATTTGAAGTAATTGCACCTCACATTGTGGTGCAATTCTTTTTTGTTTCATATAATAATAAAAAAACAGGCGAGGTCTATAATGGCTAGATATTTATTTTTTGAGCGCTCGTATCTTTTTAACGAATTTGAAAAAATTTGCGAGGAATACATAAAAAACAACCCTCAAAGAAGGATCATTTCTTTAGCGAGCTTCGATTTTTCTCTTGACTTTTTAAAAAAAGAAAAGGATAAGAACACTCTTACCGAACGGTATATTGAGCTTAATATGATGTTTTTTGAGGATGCTCTGCGTGATGCCGAGGCACTCTTCACCGTGTGCAAAAATCACTTTGTTATCCGTTCCAAAAATGATATTCCGTCTTTCGATTTTTTCAAAGCCTTTTTAAACGAAGGGCAATTGATTCTTTTTCCATCCGATGCGCTTGTCACGAATATAAAAAGCTCGCTTATACTTACTCCTTTTTGCAGCTTCAACGAATGTGCGAGCGCGTGTGCAAGAATAAAGCGACTTATAAAAACATTTTGATTTTTTTCTTTCTTATCATTGACTGTGGCTTCTTTTGGGTATATAATTACTATAATAAATTCAATGGAGGCAATATTATTATGTTTAAAACAGAGCTTCATCTTCATTCTCGTGACGTGAGCAGATGTGCAAGAGTTGACGTCGACACTATTATCAAAAAATATACCGACGGCGGATATTCTACTGTCGTTTTAACAAATCATTTTAATAAGGGGACGAGCAACGACTGGGGCTGTAAGGATTGGACCGAGTTTGTTGATATGGTTATCGGCGCTTATAACAAGCTAAAGGATGCCGCAAAGGGAAAATTCGAGGTGCTTCTCGGAATAGAGCTCCGCTTCAACGAAAATATGAATGATTATCTTGTCTACGGCATCACGGAAAAATTTTTAAGAGAGCACGAATACATTTACGACATGAACGCTTATGAATTTTCAAAGCTCGCCAAGGAAAATTCTCTTTTATTCATTCAGGCTCATCCGTTCAGAAGCGGAATGACCGTTACCGATCCTCGCATTCTTGACGGCGTTGAGGTGTTTAACGGACATATGGGTCACGATTCAAGAAATGATATTGCAAATATGTGGGCAGATAAGTTCGGACTTATAAAAACATCGGGCACTGATTTTCATTACGCCGATGTACCTACAAACGCAGGCATTTTGACAGAAGAAAAGATCACTGATATTTCTCAGCTCGTAGATGTTATTAAAAGCGGAAAATATACTCTTATAAAGGATAACTGAAAAACAAGTATTAAAAACAGCCGTTGCATCATCCAAGCAAGCTCAAATTTTTTGAGTGCATTTTAATGCAACGGCTGTTTTTATTTTTTTATTTTGAATATTTTTCTTAGTATCGGTTTTATAAACCGAGGCGATCTCACAATAACAATTTTCATAAAAAGCTCCCTTTATTAGCGCTCTACTACATAATATGGGGCTTTTTTATTTTTTGTTACTTTTTCCACCTTGGCTTATTTTTAAGTATATCATAAAGAGCCTTGTAGCTTTCATGACGGCTTTTCGGTATTTCCTTATTTTTAACTCTGGCTATTATATCACAGCCTTCTTCCTTTGTGTGAGAGCATTTTGTATATCTGCACTTTCCTATCGACGAGGCGAACTCTCGAAACGTATAAACAAGATCCTCAAGCTCGAAAAAGTCAAACCTTTCAAAATCAAGCAAGGAAAAGCCCGGAGTGTCGGCAAGATACCCCCTTGAGCATTCTCCTGTCAGCTTATCAAGCGCAAAAAGCTCTGTTTTTCTCGTGGTATTTTTGCCTCGCTCAAGCTTTTTACTAAGCTCCCCTACCTCAAGCTGAAGCGACGGAAATATCTTGTTTATAAAGGTGCTCTTTCCCGCACCCGATGCACCGGAAAACGCAAATATCGTTTCTTTATCCTCGGATCTTTTTTTCAAATATTCCAAAAGCTCCTGACAACCGCAGCCGTCCTGTGAGGACGTAACGAAAACGGTAAATCCGCTTTTTTCATATATTTCCTTAGTGCTTATCGCAAAATCCTTGTCAAGATCGGATTTTGTTATAACGATAACGGGCTCTATCGAGTTTTTCTCAGCTATGCAAATAAGCTTATCTATAGTTTCAAGCACAGGCGCAGGTCTTACACAAGAAATAACTACAAAAAGAACATCTATATTAGCAAGTGGCGGACGAATGAGCGAGTTTTTTCTTTCATGAATCTTTGTTATATAAAATTCATCATGCTCGTTTGAATCAATATCAACTCTGTCTCCTGCCAAAAGTGTCATTTTATCGTGCTTGAACGCTCCCTTCGCGCGCGCATCTATCTCAATCTTGCCCATAAATTCCGAATCAAGACGGACACTGAAAAGTCCACCCACGCTTCTTATTACAGTCCCTTTTAAGATCATTTGTTGTGTCCTTTAAACACTCTGCGTACTGATGCCATGAAATTAGACAATGCGCTTCTGCACGGAAGCTGATCAAATTTTATCTTCTTGTTTTTCTGAAGCTGCTTCATATACGAAAGCATCTTTTCTGCATTTTCAAATCTGTCAGTCGGCTTTTTACTCATGGCGCAAAGTATTATCTGCTCAAGTCCGATGGGAATATCGGGATTTATCTCTCTTGGCGCTACGGGTTTTTCATTTATTTGCTTCAAAACAACGGACACAGGACTATCTCCCTTGAACGGAAGCTGTCCGGTCGAAAGCTCATAAAGCATTGCTCCGAGCGAATATATATCGCTTCTCGGATCTATTTCCTTTCCGCTTGCCTGCTCAGGACTCATATAATATACCGTTCCTATAGCCTTATCGGTCATAGTTACAGTTTCGGCATTCGGAAGCTTTGCAATTCCGAAATCCATCACCTTTATGAGTCCGTTTTTAAGCACCATTACGTTTTGCGGCTTTATATCTCTATGTATTATATTATTCTCATGAGCCACCTTAAGAGCCTTCAATATCTGTATGCTGTAGCTCATTATCTCGTCGAAGGAAAGAGGTCCCTCCTTAGCCTTCAAATATTTTTTAAGCGTTATTCCCGAAACGTACTCCATTACCATATATTTAAGATCGCCCTTAACCGAAACATCGTGTACGGTAACTATATTAGGATGCTTTAGCATAAGCTCTGCTCTCGATTCGTTTTTGAAGCGCTTTACCATCACGGTATCGCACGCGATATCGGACTTAAGCATCTTAACTGCTACGGTATTATCGTTTATATATGTATCTCTTGCACGGAATACTACTGCCATTCCGCCTATTCCTATAAGCTTTTCTATTACGTATCTATCACCTAAGGTAGTTCCCTCGAGTTGTTCATATTTCTCGCGAAGATCCTTTGCTTTTTCCATCTCGATCCCTCCTTAAAGCTTTATTATAGCGGCTGTTATATTATCTGCTCCGCCGTTTTTGTTTGCAGTATCTATAAGTCTTCTTACAACGAGCGAAAGCTTTATCTGATCAAGGCCCTTGCTCGTTTCGTCAACGACTATACTTCTTATCAGCTCGTTATCAACAAAATTTGTAAGTCCGTCCGTACAAAGCATTATGTACGCTCCGTCGGATACGCTTTCCTTTATAAAATCAGCTCTTACGCTTATTTCTGTTCCGACTGCTCTTGTAATAACGTTTTTATTTGGAAAATTCAATGCATCCTTTTCGCTTATCTGTCCCATATCAAGAAGATATTGAAGGTATGAATGATCCTTTGTTATCTGCTTTATCTTTGAACCCTTCATAAAATACATACGGCTATCGCCAACGTTTACAGAGAAAACAGTTCTGTTGATAATGAGCGCGGCTACAAGCGTCGTACCCATTCCCTTCATGCTTGAATGATCCTGAGCATATTGATATACCGCGTTATTCGCCTGATCCACCGCATCAAGAAGCGCTTCCTTTATATCGTTTGAATGAAGATTTCTGTCCTTTCGTCCTATGTACGGAGAGATAAAATCATCCATCACCGAAACGAATTTTTCGGCTGCTATTTTTGAGGCTTCCTTTCCGCCCTTAGCTCCTCCCATACCGTCACAAACTACACAAAGACAGGTTTTTTCGGAATATGTCTTAAGAATGAAGGTGTCCTGATTAGAGTCTCTTTTCATTCCTATATCGGTATTTCCAGAACAAATCATATATTACTCCTTTTGAGATTGTCGTCTTAGCTGTCCGCACGATGCGTTTATATCAGAGCCGAGCTTGCGGCGTACCGTTGCATTTATTCCGAGTGAGATCAGCTTGTTCTTAAATTTATTTACGTTTTTAGATGTATACATCCTCGTTTCCTCGACCTCGTTAAGAGGTATAAGATTGACATGAGGTGTGGATCTTATATATTTTTTCAATACCTTGGCAAGCATATACGCGCCTTCCTCGGTATCGTTTTTATCGGCTATAAGAGTATATTCAAAGGATATCCTTCTGCCCGTTTTTTCATAATATTTTTCACACGCGCAAAGAAGCTCCTCTATGCTGTACTTATTGTTGATCGGCATTATAGACGAGCGAGTTTCATCATCATATGCATGGAGCGATATCGACAGCGTTATCGGCATATCCTCATTTGCAAGATCATATATCCTATCTACAAGTCCGCAGGTAGAAACGGAAATATGTCTTAATCCTATATTAAGAGAATCGGGTGAGCTTACAAGATGCAAAAATTTAACCGTATTGGCGTAGTTATCAAGCGGCTCTCCTATTCCCATCATAACTACGTTTGATATTCTTTTTCCCGTATCAAGCTCCGCAGCAATTATTTGTCCAAGCATTTCTGACGGAGTAAGATCTCTTACTCTGCCAAGTAACGTGGAGGCGCAAAACTTACATCCCATGCGACATCCGACCTGCGACGATATACAGAGAGTATTACCGTGCTCGTATTCCATAAATACGCTTTCAATACACTCTCCGTCGATAAGCTCGAAAAGATATTTTATTGTAGGATCAAGCCTTGATTCAAGCTTCATTTTAACCCTTGGAAGCCTAAATTCGCACACATCCTCAAGCTTTTCTATCAAAGTCTTTGGAATGTTACGCATTTTTTCTCCCCACGCACCCTTGGTTATCCAACCGTATATTTGCTTCGCACGGAATTTTGGCTCACCAAGACTGACAATAAGCTCTTCAAGCTCGGGAAGTGTCATTGATAATATATCATATTTCATTATTTAACCCTTTTCATTTTAGCGACAAAAAATCCATCTGTGGAATTTATATGTGGGAAAAACGTATACATCCCCCCATGTGACGTTATACCGTCAACATCAAATTCAACAGAGGAAAAGCCTGTGTTGCTTTCAAGAAATGCGCGGACAACGTCCTCGTTTTCTTTTTTGTTCAAGGTGCAGGTGGAATATATAAGCTCTGCACCTATTTTTACATATTTCGAGCAATTTTGCAAAATTGAGTATTGTATCTGAGGCAACGCGTATATAGCGTTGACAGGTTTATATTTTATATCAGGCTTCTTTGATATTACTCCAAGTCCCGAGCAGGGCACATCGCAAAGCACCTTATCAAAAGAGTCTTTCCATTCATTAACGGGCTCTTTTCCGTTTTGTTCCTTGGTTTTTATAATATCTATACCGAGTCGCTTAGCGCCGTTTTTAACAAGAGAAAGCTTGTTTTTGTGAAGATCGCAAGATATGATCTCGCCCTCGTTATTCATATCAATAGCAAGGGAAAAGCTTTTTCCTCCGGGGCAAGCACAGGCGTCAAGAATCCTTTCGCCAGCCGAGGCGTTAATTATTTTAGTTGTAAGTCTGGATGCTGTATCCTGAACAAACACGCACCCTGTATCGATAAGCTCCTTTATTTGAGCTACTGTTGCATTGGTTTTTATTATATCGGAGCTGTATTTATCTACACTGCATTGTGCCCCGATACCAGTAAGTATCTTAATTATTTCATCGGGCGTTTTCTTTAAGGTATTCACGCGCAACGATATTCCGCCCCTGAAGGTGGCGGAAAGCGCTATTTTTTCAGCAGTATCCTCACCGTATGAATCTTTAAATATATCTAAAACAGCCACAGGGATCGACGTTTTAACAGAAATTGCTTTCCATTTATCCTCGGGATAAGGAATTTCCTTATTATTTCTTATAAAGCCTCTGAGTATCGCGTTCACAAAGCCCTTTGATCTTTTAGGACAAAGCTCAACAGTTTCGGAAACAGCTGAATAATCAGGTATCTTATCCATAAAGCAAAGCTGATACAGCCCGAGACGTATCGCATTTTTGGCTTCTATATCTATTTTTTCGATAGGAACTTTTGAATAAGCGGATATAATATGGTCAAGCGTTAAAAGTCTCTCCGTAACGCCCATATAAAGAGCTGTATAAAGAGCTGCGTCGTTCTTTTCAAGATCGGCTCTTGACAAGGCGGAATTTATCTCTATATTTGAAAAGCTTGATACGCTCTCCGACTTGATTAGCGAGTTAAGTGCCATTTTTCTCGGATTATCCATATTTTCTCCTTATCAGCCTAAAATATCTCCTACCGCTATTTTTCGTCCGTTTATATAATCACGCGCATTCATTTTTCCCTTTCCCTCGGGAACTATTATATCAAGAGCAATAGATCCGCTTTGACATTTCACGTGAATCGCGCCGTCAAGCGATATTACCTCTCCTATTTTTCCGTCGGTATTTTTTTCGGAAATATGCGCTTTTACTATCTTCATTATCTTGCCATTTGCCGTTTTGGTAAATGCAAGCGGAATAGGGCTAAGACCTCTTATTCTATCGTGTATTTTTTCTGCCGAAGCATTAAAATCCAGACAGCAATCATCCTTCGTTATTTTCTCGGCGTAGGTGAAGTCGTCGCTTTGCTTCGTGTATGTGGCTTTTTCTTCCTTGAAAAGCTTTATTGCTTCTAAGATACCCTCACTGCCTGCCACAGCAAGCTTATCGTGAACACTTTCAAAATTGTCGTCCTTTTCAATAGTCACTTCCTTGACAACAATAACATCACCCGTATCAATACCCTCATCCATACGTATTATGCTCACGCCGGTCTTTTTTTCACCATCTATTATAGCGCGTTGAATAGGTGCTGCTCCGCGATATTTCGGAAGTATGGATGCGTGCGCATTTATACAGCGATGCTTGGGATATTCAAGAACGTATTTCGGTAATATTCTGCCATATGCGACAACGACTATAAGCTCAGGATCAAGCTCCTTTAACGTTTCTTCAAACGCTCCGTCCTTGAGCGTTGCAGGCTGATATACCTTAAGCCCCTTTTCAAGCGCGTATTTTTTTACGTCGCTTAGCGTCATAACCATTCCTCTGCCCTTTGGCTTATCGGGAGTCGTTACAACTCCGACTATATCCTCTCCGCTTTCATAGATAGCCTGAAGATTCATCCTTGCAAAATCGGGTGTGCCCATAAAAAGTATTCTCATTGCAGCTCCTCTTCCTTAAGCATACGAATCGTTTTATCTGTATACAAAATTCCGTCAAGATGATCAAGCTCATGGCACATCGCCTTTGCCAAAAGTCCCTCTCCTCTTACTTCTATTTTTTTGCCGTTACGGTCAAGAGCGCGTACGGTTACATACATCGGACGCTTTGTAAGTCCCCATTTTCCAGGAAGCGAAAGGCAACCCTCTGCGCTCTCCTGCTCTCCCGCCTTTGCGATGATTTCGGGATTTATAAAGACGAAAAGCCCGTCATCCTCTGTTTCTATAACAACAATCCTACGTAAAACGCCGATCTGTACAGCCGCAAGTCCGCAGCCATTTGCGTGGCGCATGGTTTCTATCATATCATCTATAAGAGTATTTATTCTTGGTGTTATCTCCGTTACCTCTCGGCTCTTTTTTCTCAAAAATTCCTCGTTTGCATCCTCGGTAACTATTTTAAGTATTGCCATAGCTTCTCCTAATCTTTTAAAGTGTTGACGGATTGAAATCTATTGAAAGCCGACTTTTATCAAAGCCCCTTGCGCTTTCACAAAGAATCCTTCCAAATATATCTCTAAGCTCTCTTGTAAGCTTGCATTTGACTATTATTCTTTTTCTGTATCTTCCCTGAGCCTTATATATCGGTGCTTCAAACGGTCCGTATACGATAGCTGCAAGGTCCTTATTAAAATATTTTTTTATCATTTCCATAACGCCGTTCATACACTCATTTACATCTCTTTCGCTTTCGCTTGATGCGGTAAGAACTGCAAGATCGCAAAACGGTGGGAAAAGATATGATTTTCTTATTTGTATCTCGTTTTTATAAAACGCATCATAATTTTGCTCTGCCGCGAACTGTATAGTAGGCTCGTTTGGAGAATTGGTCTGAATAACGGCTATTCCCTTATCCCTTGCTCTGCCTGCTCTGCCTATAACCTGAGTAAGCATAGAAAAGGTACGCTCTGATGCGCGGTAGTCGCTTGTATAGAGCATAGCATCAGCAAGTATTACTCCGACAACGGTGACCTTTGGGAAATTATGTCCCTTAGTTACCATCTGTGTGCCTATCAAAATATCTGCCTCATTATTCAAAAACGCACCGAGAATACCCTCATACGATGATTTCGTATTAGTAGTATCAGCGTCCATACGAAGAGTGCGGCACCCATCAAGCATAGCGGAAATGTCGTTCTCAAGCTTTTGCGTGCCTATTCCGATATAATCAAAATGTCCTTCCCTGCAGGATGGGCATTTTTCGGGCACTCTTGTCTGATATCCGCAATAATGACATCTTAAGACTCCGCTTTTGCTCATTATTTCATATGCGTTTTCTGCGTTTATTTCTTTGTCTATTTTTCTGTACGCGTGATATGTAAGCGCAACGGAGCAATGCGGACATTCTATCGTTTTTCCGCAGCTTTGACAGCCTATTGAGCTATGATATCCACGCCTGTTCAAAAACAGTATCGATTGCTTTTTATCATTTAATGCGCTCGAAAGCAATCCGGCAAGCTTATTGCCTACAGGGCTCATATTCCCGAGTGCGCGTTCTCTGCGCATATCCGTTATTATAACGTAAGGAAGCGTTGCTCCGCCATATCTTTCAGAAAGCTTAACAAGCGAATATTTTCCACTCATAGCTTTATAGTAAGACGTGAGTGACGGTGTCGCGGATGCAAGCAGCATCAATGCATTATTTTGCGCGCAACGGTATCTTGCTATATCGTGAGCAAGATATTTTGGACTTGTTTCGGATTTGTAGGTATGCTCCTGCTCCTCATCAATTATTATCATACCGAGATTTTCAAGAGGCGCAAACACCGCAGAGCGCGTGCCTATCACGATATCTACCTTGGAGTCCTTTATCTTTTTATAAGAATCAAATCTTTCGCCTGACGAAAGATTTGAATGTATCACGGCGACTCTGTCACCGTAATATCCGCAAAATACAGACACGGTTTGCGGTGTAAGAGATATTTCGGGAACTAATATTATAACGCTTTTCCCGTCGGCTATGACCTCGTCTATCATTTTTTTCATAACGCTGGTCTTGCCGCTGCCGGTAACTCCGTAAAGAAGCGCGGCGCGTGGCACGTCATCCTTGTAAAGACTCTTTAATTCTTCAAAAGCGCGTTCCTGCTCCTTGCTCAACACAAGCTCCTCTCTTTCCGTTTTATAGGAAAGATATTTATCTCTCATAACAGGAAGCTTATCTATTCTTACAAGTCCCTTTTCACATAGAGCATTTATTTGCGCTCTTTGCGCTCCCGTTCTTTCGTATATTTCCTTATCGGTAAGCGACGGATATTCACAAAGAAGTCTTATTATCTCCTTGTGCCGTTCGCTCCTTAATTTTTTTGAATCGCATATTGAAAGAGCCTCTGAAACGCTTATATCTAAGGATATAACGTTTTCATACTTTGAAGCATCCCTTTCATCTATGACGATATCTTTTTTGATGTATTTATTCTTCAAAAGAAACGCAATATCGCGCTCCGAAGATTTAAATTTTTCTCTCACCATTTTTGAATCAATCGCAGGATTTTGCCTTAAATATTCAAAAAGCTCATCCATATTTTCTTTTGGCGCGCGATCGCTTTTTTCAGTAAGAGTATAAAGCTCCCTGACCTTTGACACCACGGATGTCGGAAGCATACATTTAACAGCGTCTCCGTAGGTGCAAAGTGTATTGGACCTCATAAATTCGCAAAGTCCCATCATTTCCTTGTCAAGAGAGATATATTCATTCATAACAGCTATTATGCTCTTAAGGCTTCCGCCCTCATTAAAGGAATCGGATACCTCCGTCACAATCGCAAGCTTTTGTCTGTCAGCCTTACCAAACGGAACGATAACGACAGCTCCCTCTCTGATATCGTCGCGAAGATGCTCCGGAACAAAATAGCTATATGCTCTGTCGGCGTGATATGGCACGTCAAGTATATGCACTTGTACACATTCGTTTAACATACTATCACCCCTTCAGCCGATGGCTTTATTTTAAATCTCTGTCGGCTCGTCCGAAACAGCGTATCCCGAGGTGTCTTCCTCGTATTCCTCTGTAGCATTCATAAGCTCAGTCGTCATTTCCTCAGCCTTAAACGATGCTTTGTCGAATCTCTCCTTCTTTTCAGCTATAAGCTCCTCGATTTCCGTTTCAAGCTTACGAACATCAACGATCGCATCATCATATCCCTCGTCTCCGGGGAAAAGAATATCGTATTCCTTCGCGTTAAGCTCTCTTACGGCGCTTCTTACAGCCTTTTCATCTCTGTATTCCTTCTTATATCTTCTGTCTTTTTTGTCTATTCCGAGCTTTTCAGCCTCCTTGCGCTCCTTCAAGCATTGATTTGTAATCATACGAGCGCATTTTGCCGTTGCCATAACGAGAGTATATTTATTGAGTCTTTCATTTCCCTCGTCATCTGTTGAAAGTTTTAATAATTCTTGAATAGGTGGATAAAGCATTTTTCTACTCCTTGTTTTTCTTTATATGAATTTTTTTATTATATCCCTTGTATGTAATGTTCTTTTGTGCTCAGCACAGATTATTCCGTATATCTGCTCTGCGCATTTGTCGCTCATTCCGTCCTCGTTTATGACGGAATAATCGTAATCGGGCAAGAGCCTTATTTCCTCCTTTGCCCTCTCAAGACGCCATTTTATGACCTCGTCTGTTTCCGTTCCTCGTGAGCGCAAGCGGTTTTCAAGAGTTACAGAATCCGGCGGCGTAAGCATTATCGTTACCGAATTCTCTATCTTTTTCTTAACCTGCATAGCACCGTCGACCTCTATCTCAAGGATGATATCATTTCCGCGCTCAAGTGCTTCATTTACCTCCTTAAGAGGCGTACCGTAATAGTTTTCGCAGTACGTGGTATACTCAAGTATTTCTCCGTTTTTTATACGCCGTTCAAATTCATCCTTCGTTATAAAATGATAATGAACTCCGTTTTCTTCTCCGGGACGAGGGCTTCTTGTCGTTGCGGATACCGACAGCTTTATATCGCTATGCGATGATATCAGCTCCCTTACGACCGTCCCCTTTCCGCTGCCTGCCGGACCTGAAATTATAAAAAGTATTCCCTTATTCATCTCCGTCATCTCCATTATCGTCATCCTCAAGACCGTTTAATCTGTTTGCGACTCTTTCGGGAGAAAGCGATGATAAAATAACGTGATCGGAGTCGGTTATGAGAACACTTTTTGTTCTTCTTCCACTCGTACAGTCAATTATTCTTCCGTTTTCCTTAGCCTCTCCGACTGTCCTTTTGGCGGGAGCAGAATCGGGAGAAATGAGCGCAACAACTCTTCGGTCAAGGACCATATTTCCGTTTCCTATATTTATAAATTTCATAATATCACTCTATATTTTGAATTTGCTCTCTTATTTTTTCAAGCTCGTTTTTAATGTTCACCACAAGATGTGCGGTATCGGCGTTGGATGCCTTTGATCCAATGGTGTTCGTTTCTCTGTTCATTTCCTGAAGTAAGAAATCAAGCTTCCTGCCCGCAGGCTCGTTTGATTTTACGATATCCTCAAATGCTCCGAAATGGCTGTCAAGGCGCACAAGCTCCTCATCTATAGCGATCTTGTCAGCAAATATAGCTACCTCGGTAAGTATTCTCTGCTTATCTATCTCAATAGAATTATCTCCGAGGAATTTAAGGATTCTTTCCTCGAGCTTTTTCGCATACTCCGCCATATCCCTATCCGAATTTGCCGATATGAGCTTTACATACCCCTTTATATTCTCTATCTTCTCTCTTATATTCTTAAGAAGATTTTCGCCCTCAATTCTTCTTCTTTCTATAAAATCGCTAAGCGCCTTATCAAGAACGGTCTTGATATCGTTCCAATCCCTTTCCATATCGTCATCGGGCTTTTTAACATTGAATATATCCTTATTCTGTGCTACTCTGCATACGGTGATATCGTCCTTGAGCTCGAAGGTGTCACGCAATTTATAAAGAGCCTCTATATACGATTTTGCATAGGCTGTATCAAGATTCATAGTAAGACCCTCTTGCTCAAGAAGATCAACTCCTATATGTATCTCTACCTTTCCTCTCGATACTCCGTTTGCCTGAATGTACTGCTTTATCTTATCCTCAAGGGCACTATACATACGTGAGATCTTTACCGTACAGTCAAGATATCTGTTATTTACCGATTTTATCTCTGCGGTGATATCCTTGCTTCCTACAGTTTCCCTCGCTCTTGCAAAGGCGGTCATACTTTTAAACATTTTTATATCCTCGTTTAATAAATAATTATTTATATATATTATTTTAATATATTAGATACCTTTTTGTCAACTTTTTTTGGCAAATATCGTATGAATAAATAAAACTCGCGCCAAAAAAGGGCGCGAGTTTATGCTATTTAACTAAAAAATTTGTCGATTCTGAGCTTATATCTCAGTCGAGCATGGTACATTATGGCTACGCGCTTGAATGCGATATCATAAAGAACAAGCGCTAAAAAGGTTATTGCAACCAAAAGTGCATCAAGATACCATATTCTAAGGTCGCCCAAAAACAACCGTTCTATAAATAATGTTCCCACAGAAACAAGTGCCATATACGCTCCCTTACACACAAGCATCAGTGGCTTTTTGAATTTATCAAAAATGCGCTTCAGCATTGGATAAAGTCCAAACAGTATATATTCACTCATTATAAACAGATTTACTGAAAAAAGTATAAGTGCTGCAAGCAGAGATGTTACTGCATATACAGCAAAGCCACGAGCATTTCCGAGCTCCTCGCTCACGACAAAAACAAACACAGATGCGATAAGTACTGCGCATAGATCAAGAATATTGATAAGCGCGCCAAGATACAAAACCACAATACCCAAAGCTGACATGATGGCGCAGAAAGTAAGTTGTCTTGTCTTTTTCATTTTATGCTCCGATCATCTGCAAAGGCAGTCAAAGCATATAAGTGCTGAGCAAACGTCACACATATTGCATCCGCCTGCGTTTCCGTTATAAGTATTTTGCTGATATCCGCCGGCGCGGCGCTGCAAATTATCGCGGAGCTGACGGTATTCGTCATTCATTGGATCCATATTGCAAGCTGCATCAGCAAATTTCATAGCATCAAAATAATATCCTCTTTGAGTAAGAATACAAGCCTTCAGGAAGCTCCACTCTGCATTTCTTTCACTCTGCGCGATCTTGTTGAGCTCCGCATCAGCCTCATCTATTCTTCCGTTATTTATAAGAGAGCGTATATTAGCATACGATGTCGAGCCTTGATAGCTTTGAGAGCTGCCTCCGGATGCGCCCTCTGCTCTTTGACGCAAAATCTCATCGTAAGCCTCGTTTATCTCCTGCATTTTTTCTTCCGCAATATCGGAAATCGGTGAATCGGCATAATTATCTGGGTGATATTTTTTTACAAGTGCTTTATAAGCCGCCTTTACCTCTTCATTTGTTGCGTTAGGCGATATGCCCAACACCTTGTATGGATCTTTCATCTATTTCCTCCAAAAAATAATTGCTATTATAGTATTTTAACATACTTTTGCAAATAAGTAAAGAGTTTTGTATTAACAAGATGTTAATTTTAATATTTTTTCCGTTTGCGCTATCATTCCTATATAAACGGTATTTTTCAGTATTCCTTCAACATCTCTGTGTGAAGAAAAATCTATAAGCTCAACACTTTTACTTAAAGCATTAAGCTCAAGCATAGCGGCGCTATGTAAAAGTCTTTTATCGTTTTCTGAAAGCTCCATGCCAAACGAATTCACGATAGGATTATACGAGCCGGTTTTTATATCACTTTCCATATCATCTATTGCATCTATAACGTATATCCATTTACCAAGATGGTATCCCACCTGTTCGGCAAGTCGTTTATCGACACTCTCCAAGCCAAATGAAGCCACCTCGGCCAAAAGCTTGCCAAAAACATCCGCTACCTGATCAACTGAATCGCAATTTTTCTTTTCGAGCGCGGTAAGAGAAGCTATGCAATCTCCGACATATTTTTCAAGAGGCTCAAGCTCCTTATCGGTTTTTTTGAAAAATATCGACACAGCCCCCGCTATTTTTGCTTTAAGTCTTGCAAATCCGTGAGAGTCATTTATATTATCCTTCAGCTTCATTCTTGTAAGAATAACACTTGATTTCGCGCAATATTCCATAGCTCCATCTATTTCGAGCATTGGTCTTTTTTTGAAGGGATGAACGGCACATCTGCGCATTTTTATTTCACCGCTTCTTTTTTCAAGCACCTTTCTCAAAAGCACAAGAAACACAAAATCATAATTAAGCGTCAGCTTTGACATTTTACCTGTGCATTTTCCCATAGCTCGGCAAAGCCCGCAATAAGTGGCTCTGTAAAGCTCATTTTCTCGCACCTTAAGTTCCGGAATTTGCGGTTTGACATATCCAAACACAGACACTTCCCCCTGTTTTTTTATTTTATCGCCATACAGTAAGGCTATACATATATAATACTACTTTTTTACTTGTTTTTCAATAGATAACATAAAATTTCCGCCTTGATATCAAGGCGGAACCTTATCAATATTCTACCCCGAACGCTTCGGCGGCAATTTCAAGAAGCTTGAATTTTATTTTATATTCCCCATCCGATCCCGTAATAAAAGCATACTGGTCCTTCGAGAGTCCTACATCTACATAAGCCTCGTCATCATATCCTATAGCGTAATCTGTACAGAGAGGCGGAAAAAGCACGCACCACCAATTTTGTCCCATGCCCTCTCCTATAACCAATCTTAGCGATGTATATTCACCTGCGGGCAGGGAAAAGCCGTCATATTCTCTTACTGGATAATCCTCCTTACCCATTTCCATATGCACTGTGTCGCTAAATCCATTATTTTCAAGAACCTGTGTCGCTATTTCGATTATTTTAGGTTCATCTTTTTTTATAAGCTCCATAGCTTCTTCCTTACTTTTAGCATCATATTTACCTATATGCTCAAGGACTGCATCTCTCACCTTCAGTTTAACTGCCTGATCCTCCTCGCTATCGGAATTTGCTATTATATGAAGCCTTATAGTCGAATCGTATATTTCACACTCCTTAGCCGTAGGAATAAGCGTCCATAAAAACAAAAAAGTTATTATCGAAAATAAAAATGTAATAAAAAATCTCATAAAAAAACCTCCGCATTTTTGAGTATTATTCCCAAATGCGAAGGCTTTATTCATCATATTAAAAATTAAAATTCGATAATATTATCATATTCTGTATCATCGGCATGAGTATATGTAACGTCGTCACCGTCAATAGGTGTTCCCGTCGTAGTTTCGTCACCGCCATCTGTAGTGGTTTCGTCTGATCCTCCGGCAGTTGTAGTTTCATCTGATCCGCCTGATGTTGTTGTTTCCTCTGCTCCAGCCGTTGTAGTTTCCTCAACAGATGTTTCAGATGATTCATCCTTATCCTCATCATCTCCGCCGCAAGAAACAAGAACGAATGAAAGACATACTAATAACGAAAGCATAAGTGCAAGTAATTTTTTCATAATATTCTCCTGTTTAAAATAGTAATGCAAATCTATATACATATATTTTACTACATTTCTCTATTAATGTCAAGTACGAGTTTGATTTTAAAAAGCTTTTTCTTAAATTTTAAATTTTTTTAACATTTGCACGTTTGTTTATGGTAAAATTAAATAAAGAATTGACGAGGTGATTTTATGAAAGAGCTTGCTTTTAGGGTAATAGAGCTTCTAAAAGAAAAAAATCTTACCCTTGCTACTGCAGAGTCCTGTACAGGAGGTCTTATTTCAAAAGCAATAACCGATGTTTCGGGCGCTTCAGAGGTCTTTTTAGGCGGAATAGTATCATATGCAAACGAGGTAAAGCACAAGATTTTAGGCGTCAAAAACGAAACCTTGGCTTCATACGGTGCGGTTTCTTGCCAAACCGCCGAGGAAATGGCTTTAGGAGCTTCAAGGGCTTGCTTTTCGAGCGTTAGCATCAGCACTACGGGAATAGCAGGTCCGGGCGGCGGAACTAAAGAAAAGCCTGTTGGAACGGTATATATCGGATTTGCATATAACGGTATTGCTTCTTCGTATCTTATAAATCACTCTCCTTCTCTTACAAGAGAGGAAATACGAAACAAAAGCTGCGAATACGCTCTAAAGCTTTTGATAGATAAGCTCTCCAAAATTTAACTCAAAAGTATTGATTTTCTACATTATATATGATAAAATATTATGGATAATTTGATATTTCTCTTAATAAGGAGTTATTAAAATGGAAAAGAAGTTTAGAAAAATCGGTATACTTACATCAGGCGGCGATGCTCCGGGCATGAATGCTGCTGTAAAAAGCGTTGCTTGCTCTGCACTTTCAAGAGGTGTTGAGGTAGTTGGTATTATAGGCGGTTACGCAGGACTTATAAACGAAGATCTTCGTCCTCTTACAAAAATGGATGTTTCCAACATTATATCAAAGGGCGGCACTGCTCTTTACTCCGCGCGCTGCAAGGAGTTTATGTATGAAGAGGGTATGCAAAAGGCTATCGAAACCTGCAAGAAAAACAATATTGACGGAATAGTTGCTATCGGCGGTGACGGAACATTTAGGGGTGCTACCGATCTTAGCATAAGAGGTATTCCTTGTATCGGTATTCCCGGAACTATTGATAATGACGTTACCGCATCCGATTACACTATCGGATATGATACCGCTATGAACACCGTTGTTGAGCTTGGAGATAAGCTTCGCGACACTTGCGAATCACATTCGCGCTGTATCATTATAGAGGTTATGGGTAGAGATGCAGGATATATTGCTCTTGAAACCGGTATGGCACTTAATGCTATCGGTGTTGCTCTCGTTGAAATGCCGTTTGATAAGGAAGCTCTTTACGAAAGAATGAAGAAAATGCGTGAACTCGGTCAGCACAGCTTCGTCGTTGTTGTTGCCGAGGGCTTAGGTGCTGCCTTTGGAGAAGCTCTTGAAAAGGAGATTACGGAAAACACAGGTATCGAAGCAAGATTTGTTCGCCCGGCTCATATCGTTCGCGGCGGAGTTCCTACCCTTCGCGACAGAAATCTTGCATCAATGATGGGTGACAAGGCTGTCGATCTTCTTCTTCAGGGCAAGAGCGATCTCGTTATTTGTTCAAGAAACGACAAAATAACATCTATGGATATAAGATATGCTCTTATCGTTGACAGAATGTTCAAAAATAAGCTAAAGGATGGCGATCTTGACGCCTTCTCTCATGACGAGATTGAAAGCATGAAGGCTTTATGTGCAGAGCGACGTGCCTACTTTGAGAACATGTACGATATCATAAACACAATCGGTTGCTGAATAAAATTCAAAGCGTATGTAATTACATACGCTTTTTTCTTTTTCAAGAAGTCGTTTTCTGCCAAGAAATACTACATCGTTTGTGATAAAATAAAATTGCAAGGAAGCTTAATAAAACCTGCAAGGATAAATATTTATTCGTATGTTAAAATGTAATCAAGAAAATCGCTTATATGGAAAATAAAAATTTTTTCAAAATACCCAACCCTTTTTTAAAATTTGCGACTATATAAGTAAAAGGCTCAGAAGAAAGCATTTAACGCATTAACGGAAAAATTCCACTTAAGGTTGAGATATTTACAACTAACGCGTTATTGTTTTTCGTAATACACTATGATAAAATGATTACAGAAGAAAGCATTTGATTTCTTCTGAGCAAATCGGAAAAATGGCCATTTTTCGATATATACAGCTCCCTCTCGCAACAGCTTGAATGGAGCAAGCGGTAAAGAAGCGCGCGCTTTGCCGTTCATTCGCAATCCCACCATATAGCTGACTTTAATCAGCAATTGTACCTTTAGTGGTGCGCATAAAGGAGAATTTTAATGAATATCAAACATAATATCAATTACTTTAAAAAAAGTGACGCTTTGAAATATATCGGCATTGCCTTAATGGTTGGCGGCGGTATTCTTTTCATCTTCGCTTACGGACTTTTGTACTTAGTTTCTCTTGCTCTTTTACCTATCGGAATTACTTTTCTTTTGCTCGGTGTTTCGGGGAAATCAAACGATGCCGATATTGACGCTTGTATAAAGGAAGAAACTAAAAATCTTTACGTAAAATTAGAGGATAGCTTTAAATACAAAAAGCGCATTTTAAAGCATTTGACTCCGGAAACTCTTGAGGGCTACGAATATAACGATACTGTTATGATAAAAAGAACAAAGGAAGGTGCTTTGCGCTCATCCGAATACACAAAGGCTATCGTATATATTCTTTCCGACGAGCTTTATATAACAGAAAGAAACGTTTCTTTAACCTCTCAAAACACACGAAGCAATCTTTACGAAATCCCTTACGATATGATAAAAAGTGTAGATATCGTAAGAGAAGATAAAAAGCTTACATTCCTTGGAAAGGTATACGAAACAAACACAATACATCTCGTTATAAAATACGGTATGGGAACTGTGCTTTCGCTTCCTATGCAAAACGATGTACGCTCGTTACAAATTGCCGAAAAAATAAATAATGTTATAAAAAACTACAAGCAGGTGCAGGCAGACGAAGCTTCCAAGGGTGCTTAACCCCGGATACAAAAAAAATACCCGTGTATCCAAAAAGATACACGGGATTTTTATTAGCTAAAGCTTATTTTATGCCTCGTCGTCGTAAGCAGCCCAGTTCATATTCCATGCATCGATGGTTGTTTGAGCTGTGCCCTCGTTTTCGAGATAGAGCGCGTTAAAGCTGTCCTTATTGTCAGCATGAGCATTGCTTCTTACCGTACCGAGAAGTCCTGCCCAACCTGATGTGATTTCACCTACATCATAGAACATATTAGCGTGGATATATTCCTTAAGGATTCTCATATCGTTTTCGTAGTCGGATGAGAGCTTGAGTTCAATATCTTCATAATATGCAGGCATAATATAGTCAGATCCTGTCCACATAAGAACGTCAATGAAGAATTCAGACATTTCTCTGTCTCCTGTAACCTTAGGAATACAGATAAATGTAGGTTGTGCGTTTGTCAAAGGAGCATAGTAGTTCTCTTGATCGTTATTAAGCTTCGGGAAAGGCAATACGCCAAGCTCGAATTCAATATCTGTCCAGTTATCAAGTGCATGAACAACGTCGTTATAGAAGAGGACACGGCTGTCAAGGAATGCTGTACTCATGTTGCCGCCCCAGTCTCCGCCCCAGTTTACTCTGCACCAATCGCTTCCTGCGTTACATTCAATAATCTTAGAAATTATCTCAGTAACATTAGGAGAGTTAAGTGTAAGCTGATACATACCGTCAATTACTGAAGCCTCAGCTACACCAAAGTATTGATAGAATCTTGCAACGCTCTTTGTAGCGAAGCCGTATTTGTCTTCATCATCCTGCTCGTGGTTACCGTTTACGTCACCGGAAACACCACGCGCAAGGTTTGTCATCATAGAATATGTCCATTTACCTGTTTCAACAAGCTTATAAAGATCGATGGAGTCATTAAGAGTTGCAAGAATGTCCTTGTTATACGCGATCATGTAGGATACTTGCTCATCCTGGAATGAGAAGTCACCTGCTGCGAACAATGTTACGCCTGCAACTGTCATGCACTCGTAAGCTATTTGGCTGTAGTAGGAGTTTCTGAAATCGATGTATTCGCTATTACCCATATCGAATACAACTGTTGAAAGTCCCTGAACCTCTTGAGCACGGGGAATACCGATCTCGTAAGTTACGTTTTCAGCATTAGCTGCTTCGTTAAGGTCGTCAATAAGGTTTTGAGGTGCTTGAGTCTCAACCCAGTTAACTGTTACGCCGTACATTTCAAGTATCTTTGCTTGACGGTTTTCAAATGCTGCGTTCAAGCCTTCGCCAAAGGATTTAGGAGCAAGTTCGAGCTGTGCCCAAGGAGCCTCTCCTCCTGTAACGTATCTTGTAGCCAAAACGTTAATTGTTTCGCCACTCCATCTATCGGTCGGATCATTCTTTGTAGAATAGATCGGATCATCCGGAGTAACGGGATCGGTTGTTGTGTCGGGATCAGTAGTCGTTGTGTCTTCAACTGGCTCTGTTGTTGTCTGATCAGGCTCTTGTGTTGTTGTCTGATCGGGCTCTTGTGTTGTTGTCTGATCAGGCTCTTGTGTTGTTGTCTGATCGGGCTCTTTTGTTGATGTTTCTTCTTGTTTTGTTGATGTTTCCTCTTGCTTTGTTGAACTGCTTTCATCAGCAGGAGCTTCTTCGTCGCCGCAAGCAACGATAGCAGGAAGGAGCATAATTAAAACAAGCAAAAACGCAAGTAATCTTTTCATAGTTTTAATAAATACCTCCTTATGAAAAATAATTAATTTTTATACCAACGGCTTGAGACACAAAAATGCCTCAGGTCGATTAGCAATAAATTGATTTTATGCCTCGTCATCGTAGGCTGCCCAGTTCATATTCCATGCATCGATGGTTGTTTGAGCTGTGCCTTCGTTTTCGAGATAGAGAGCGTTAAAGCTGTCCTTATTGTCAGCGTGAGCATTGCTTCTTACCGTACCGAGAAGTCCCGCCCAACCTGATGTAATCTCTCCTACATCGTAGAAGATGTTAGAATGGATATGATCCTTAAGTATTCTCAAGTCGTTTTCATAGTCGGATGAGAGCTTAAGCTCAAAGTTTTCGTAATATGTTTTCATAATGTAATCAGATCCTGTCCACATCAGAACGTCAACGAAGAACTCGGACATTTCTCTGTCACCTGTAACCTTAGGGATACAGAGGAATGTGGGCTGAGCATTATTTACAGGAGCGCAATAATCCTCTTGATCATTATTGAGCTTCGGGAATGGCAATACGCCAATCTCAAATTCGATATCATTCCAGTTATCTGCCGATTGAGAAGCATCGTTGTAGAAAAGAATACGGCCGTCAAGGAAGGCAACGCCCATATTTGATCCACCGGATTCAGATCTGCCCCAATTTGCTCTGCACCAATCGCTTCCCGTGTTAACCTCAATGATCTTTGAAACAACCTCGGTTACGTTAGGAGCATTAAGTGTAAGCTGATACATACCGTCAATTACGGAAGCCTCAGCTATACCGAAATATTGATAAAATCTTGCTACACTCTTTGTAGCAAAGCCGTATTTATCCTCATCGTCTTGCTCGTGGTTACCGTTTACGTCGCCGGAAACGCCGCGCGCAAGGTTTGCCATCATAGAATACGTCCATTTGCCCGTTTCAACAAGCTTATAAAGATCTATAGAGTCATTAAGACCTTGAAGTATTTCCTTATTATAATAGATCATATACGCAAGCTGCTCATCCTGGAACGAGAAATCGCCTGCTGCGAACAATGTTACGCCTGCAACTGTCATACACTCGTAAGCTACTTGGCTGTAGTAGGAATTTCTGAAATCGATGTATTCACTGTCACCCATATTGAATACGACTGTAGAAAGCGCCTGAACCTCAAACGCGCGAGGAATACCAAGCTCGTAGGTTACGTTTTCAGCATTAGCTGCTTCATTAAGATCGTCGATAATGCTTTGGTTCATCTGTGCCTCAACCCAGTTGACGGTTACACCGTACATTTCAAGAATCTTTGCACTACGGTCTTCTTGAGCTGTCTTAAAGCTTTCACCATATGCAACGGGATTAAGCTCAACCTGTCCCCAAGGAGCGCCTGCGGTATTACCGTACCTTGTACACAATACATTAAGTGTTTCGCCGGACCATTTATCATTGGGATCATTCTTTGTAGAATAAATCGGATCTTCCGGAATAACTGGATCGGTTGATGTTATATCATCACCGGTATCGGTTGTTGTGTCTTCACCGGATTCTGTCGTGGTGTCTTCGACGGGCTCTGTCGTTGTTTGATCAGGCTCTTTTGTCGATGTTTCATCGGGAGCTTTTGTAGAAGTCTCGTCGGGGGCTTTTGTTGTGGTCTCATCAGGAGCTTTTGTTGATGTTTCCTCTTGCTTTGTTGAACTGCTTTCATCAGCAGGAGCTTCTTCTTCGCCACAAGAAACGATTGCCGGAAGGAGCATAATTAAAACAAGCAAAAATGCTAGTAGTCTTTTCATAGTTTTAATAATACCTCCTTTGTATTATTTTAAAGACTCTTATTTTAGAAAACTCGAGGTTTACTCTTTCAAATAAACCTCGAGTCAATTAGTTATCTAATAATAACGAATCAAGTCTTACGCTTCGTCGTCGTAAGCAGCCCAGTTCATATTCCATGCATCGATGGTTGTTTGAGCTGTGCCCTCGTTTTCGAGATAGAGCGCGTTAAAGCTGTTCTTGTTATCAGCGTGAGCATTGCTTCTTACAGTACCGAGAAGTCCTGCCCAACCGGAAGTGATCTCACCTACATCGTAGAAGATGTTAGAGTGAATGTGTTCCTTAAGAATTCTCATATCAGCCTCGTAGTCGGATGAAAGCTTAAGCTCGATATTGTTATAATATGCAGGCATAATATATTCAGATCCGGTCCACATAAGAACGTCAATGAAGTACTCAGACATTTCTCTGTCGCCTGTAACCTTAGGAATACAGATAAATGTAGGCTGAGCATTGTTTACAGGAGCACAATAATCTTCTTGATCAGCATTGAGCTTCGGGAATGGCAATACGCCAAGCTCGAATTCAATGTCGCTCCAGTTATCAAGAGCCTGTGATGCATCATTATAGAAGAGCAAGCGGCTATCGTAGAACGCGGTACCCATGTTGCCGCCCCAGTCTCCGCCCCAGTTAGCTCTGCACCATTCGCTACCCGCGTTAACCTCAATAATCTTTGAAACTACTTCGTCAACGTTAGGAGCATTAAGTGTAAGCTGATACATACCGTCAATTACGGTAGCCTCAGCTATTCCAAAGTACTGATAGAACTTAGAAAGTGTCTTTGTACCGAAGCCGTATTTGTCTTCATCATCCTGCTCGTGGTTACCGTTTACGTCGCCGGAAACGCCACGCGCGAGGTTAGCCATCATGGAGTATGTCCATGCGCCACGCTCTACAAGAGCATAAAGGTCAATAGTATCATTAAGGGTTGCAAGCATATCCTTATTAAAGAATATCATATGTGCGAGCTGCTCATCCTGGAATGAGAAGTCACCTGCTGCAAACAATGTTACGCCTGCAACTGTCATGCACTCGTAAGCTACTTGGCTGTAGTAGGAGTTTCTGAAATCGATGTATTCACTATCACCCATATCGAATACAACTGTTGAAATTCCTTGAACCTCAAACGCACGAGGAATACCGATTTCGTACGTTACATTTTCAGCATTAGCTGCCTCGGTAAGGTCATTAACGATGGCTTGGTTCATTTGTGCTTCAACCCAGTTAACTGTTACACCGTACATTTCAAGGATCTTCGCTTGACGGTTTTCAAATGCCGTATTCAAGCCTTCGCCGTATGCTGAAGGATTAAGCTCGATTTGTCCCCAAGGAGCACCTGCGGTATCACCGTATCTTGTACACAAAACGTTAAGAGTTTCTCCACTCCATCTATCAGACGGATCATCCTTCGTTGAGAAAAGCGGTTCGTCCGGAGTATCGGGATCGGTTGTCGTGTCGGGATCAGTAGTTGTTGTCTGATCGGGCTCTTGTGTCGTCGTCTGATCGGGTTCTTGTGTTGTTGTCTGATCGGGCTCTTGTGTTGTTGTCTGATCGGGCTCTTGTGTTGTTGTCTGATCAGGCTCTTTTGTTGATGTTTCTTCTTGTTTTGTTGATGTTTCCTCTTGCTTTGTTGAACTGCTTTCTTCAGCAGGAGCTTCCTCGTCACCACAGGCAACGATAGCAGGAAGGAGCATAATTAAAACAAGCAAAAACGCAAGTAATCTTTTCATAGCTTTAATTTTACCTCCTTATGAAAAATAATTAATAATTATAAGTTAGTAAACTCGAGGTTTACTCTATTAAAATAAACCCCGAGTCACTTAAGTTATCTAATTATTGTTATCTAAAGTATCAATTAAACAGATTTCTTTTTGATAACGAGGAAGTAGTAAGCAGCTGCACCGATAACTGCAACGATAGCTACGCAACCAACTACGATTGCTGCGATTGTTGCGCCACCGATCTTGCCATCAAGTTGAGGAATCTCAACTGTTTCAACAGTCTTACATTCAGCGCATGTACGAGTTTGTGAACCCTTAGCGTCCTTTGTAGCTGCTGCTGTTACTGTCCATTCACCGTATTTGTGAGCGGATACTGTTCTACCAACGTTACATACGTTACATGTTGCATCGCAACCGTTGTCGTAAACGTGAGCAGAAGGTGTTCTTGTAGCTGAGCATACGTTACAAGCTGCATCGCAAGCATTGTCGTAAACGTGAGCTGCTACTTCTCTTGTTTCACCACATACGTTACAAGCTGTATCGCAAGCGTTGTCGTAAACGTGTGCTGCTACTTCTCTTGTAGCCTTACATACGTCGCACTCTGCATCGCAAGCATTAGCGTAAACGTGTGCAGGAACTTCTCTTGCTACGCCACATACATCACATACAGCGTCGCAAGCGTTAGCATATGTATGAGTTATTGTTCTTGTAGCACCACAGTTGTCACATGTTGTGTCACAAGCGTTTGTGTAAGCATGATCGCCTACTGTTCTTGTAGCACCGCAAACGTTACATGTTGTATCGCAAGCGTTGTCGTATGTACACTCATTTGTTTCCATTGAAGCACAAGCTTCGCAGATTCTCATATCGCAAGTGCCGGTCCACTGGTGGATCTCGCCTGTTCTTGCAGTACCGCAAACCATACATTCGGTTGCGCATGAGAACTTGTATGTGTGAACTACTTCTCTGAGAGATTCACACTTGTTACACATAGCGTCGCAATCATTGTCATATTCGTGAACAGACTCTCTTGCTTCGCCACAGATGTTACAATCAAGGTCATCACAGATGTTGATGCCGTTCTTTGTTTGATCGTATGTATGAGATTTTGTACCTGTTCTTTCGTCGCCACAAACGTTACAGAATCTGTCACAACCGATTACGAGGTTGCCTTCTTCATCTACTGTGTCGCCGTCGTATACGTGTACTTTGTCAGTTTCGCCAATTGTTTGGCCGCATCTGTTACATGTGATATCACATGCGTTTTCAGCTCCGAAGATATGTCCGGGAACTTCTCTTGTTTCGCCACAGTCCTTACAAGCATCATCAAGACAAATGTCATTGTATGCGTGTACGTGTGTCTTCATTTCGATTTCGGAGATCTTAAGTGTCTTAGGATCGTTCCACTTATAGCTGATACTTGTAACTTTAATTGTCTTAACTTCCTTAGCGCCTTCAAAGGAATCAGCAGCCCAAGCTACAAAGCTTTGAGCGTCGTCTCCATATCCGCCGTTCATAAAGTTGTTGTATGAAATAACTTCATTTCCTTCAGCATCATATGCTTTGATGTTGAATTCACACCAGTTACCACAACCGTAAATCTTAAGAGAAAGAATATCGGTCGGCTCTTTAAGTGTGATCAATACATAACCGTTCTGCTCAATGCAGTACCAGTCGCTACCGGGTGCATAGAGACCAGCTGTCTTTGTAATGCCGTCCATAAGGTTACCGGCTGCTGCGTTTTCAGCTGCAACGCCAGGAGCTACTTCAGGCTCAAGAGGCTTAGTCATATCATAAACGGGTTTAGTTTCATCGTATACAGGATTTCCTTCATCGTCTACTTCAAGATTGCCATCAGCGTCTTTCTTTTGTTCGTATACAAGGTTACCGTTTTCGTCAACCTTTTGCTCATACTTTGTAGCATAGTAAGAAACAGCGCTCTCAACGTATTCAGCATGAGTCAATGTACCTGTTGTCATAACGGGTTGTTTAACTCCGCAGTAGTTACAGTCAGGGTCGATAAAGCTATCGTATACGTGACCTTTAAATTCTCTTGTAAATGTACAAATGTTACACTGTGTGTCACACTCGTTATCAAATGTGTGTGTTACATCTCTTGTAGCATCGCAATATGCACATGTGTTATCACAAATCCACTCATAAACGTGAGGAGCTGTTCTTTCTTCTCCACAGAGGTCACATGTTGTATCACAATCAACGTACAAGTTGTCTTCACCCTCTACGCCTTCTTTGTCGTAGATGTGAGGTGTTTCAGTTGTTCTCTTTGTTGAGCAAACATCACATGTTGTGTCACAGTCAGATGCAAATACGTGTGCTACGTCATCTGCAACTGTTCTTGTGTCTTGCTTACAAACGTCACAGTTTATGTCACATTCAGCAGTATATTCATGCTCTGCTTCGTCAACTCTGCCGTCGCAACCTTCAACAGTACAAGCCTTGTAGTGTGTGCCTTTTTCAGCATCAACGCTCCAATCAGCTGCAGCTGTATGACCGTGCGGTGCAGAATCAGCTGTAACTTGGTTTTGACAAATTATACATTCGTATGTCTTTGTACCAGGCTCTGTACATGTAGCTGTATCAGAGATTTCTTTGTAACCGTGGCCTTCGGACCAAGCTTCAACTTCGCAGAAGAATTGTCCGTTGTTCCAATAGTTCATGTTCTGAATTTCAACCTTAGCAACAGGTGTTGTTACCTCAGCGAGATCAATAACAATCTCTATTTGGTTATCGGTACCTTGAGATTTTTCAAAAATCTGATTTCCTTCAGCATCAAACAATCTAACTCTGAAAGTAAACGATTGTGTTCCTGTTTTTTGCATACCACCAGGACCAGCAACTTGTACTGTTTGACCATCTTCAGCACCAACAACAAACACGAGTTTGCTAAGTACTTGAGGATGTGACCATGTAAGTGTTCTTATAGACTCGTTATGGCCGTGTGATGATCCTCCAGCAGTAAGTCTATCGCCGTCAATAAGGTACTCAGGCGCTACAACCCAGTTACCTTTTGTTGTTTCGGGCGTTGCTGCAGCTGCAATGTTGTGTGAACCTTCAGTGCAGGCAGGCTCTTCAGCAGATACGAATTGTGCACAAAGAACGAGCACCATCATAAATGCCAAAGCAAAAAGTAAAATTTTCTTTTTCATTTCCATTTCTCCTTTAAATGAATTTTACATCTTAATTATATCCCTTTTATTTTAAAATGTCAAGCAATTTGCACAAAAATTATTGCTCATATCGACATTTTTGTAAATGTTGCACAATTTGATGTTATCATTTATGTGCAACTTGCCTTCTTTTTTGTGATTTATATCCTTTTTATTATATATATATGACTTCAAGAGCTTTTATTCCTATGTTTTTTACAAAACATCCACCGTTATTTCTTTCGGAACGGTTATATTCGGCTTTTTTCCTTTATGCATTTCGCACAAAATATCTCCGTACGGAGTTGGCAGCTCTACACGAGCATAGCTAAGTCCCAAAAGCGACGGCGATAATTTTATCTTTTTATAGCCCGCTTCGATTATTTCAAGTCCCAAAAGTGCTTTTGGAAGCGAATAAAGCGGTGTCCCTCCCCACGCGTGGCTATGGTCGAAGTTATATGTCGGCTCGGGCGGAATAAATCCTTCCACAAGTCCTTTTTGACATTCTCGTACGGGTGCTTTCCATTTATCTATAAGCTTTAAAGTGTACTTTTCTCTTAACGAGCAACGATTTATCGCTTCAAGCAGATAATGTGCGAAATACGGCTGATAGTCACCCTTTATGTCGTCTGACATTATTCTGTCTATAAGCTCAATTGCAAGCTCGTTATCACAAATCCCAAAATACGCCGCTAATATATTTGAATGCTTAAGATAATATCTTTTTTCTACATTCGCGGGGAGATACTGATACAGCATTTCTTCGGGTGTTTCTGTATTCAATCCCTCGAAATAGCATCTTTTTTCCTTATCATAAAGATGCGTATTTATCGCGTTCTTTATTTTTTCCTTCATAAGAGCGCATTTTTCGGCACGAGCTTTGCTTCCTATTATATTATATATATGCTCCGCGCTTTCAAGCGCTCCGTAATAAAACATATTAAGACACGTTTGCCCGAGCGCCTTTGGAGGATGGTGCATTGATATTTCATCTATGTATATCCAATCTATAAACATATAATCGGGCGGAGTTTCTATTAGCCCCGTTTCACCTATATAGCTTTCAAATCTATCGAAAATCAGGTTTATTCCGTGCGCACTTTCCTTTAACATATTTATATTATTAGTTATATTATATATATCATATATCATTTTAACAAATATAAGACTATATGTTGTATGGAACAGCCTGCCGTTTGTGCTTTCAAGTCGATCTGAAATGCGCTTTATATCAAACTCGGCAAGTGACATATCGCCAAATGAAAATGCGGTCATAAGGCTTTCTATATAATAATCTCCCATACACGCAAGCGGCTCGCAGTGACGAGGGCTATCGAGATGATGAGTCTGACGGCAATATTTCAACGTGTGACGGCAAACGTCAAGTACTTTATTAAGCTCGCTATCGTCCGTTACCGTTTTTGCTTCCTTATAAACAGGATAGCAAGTGGTTATCACGCTTATTTCTATTTCGGCATCAGATGATGATTTATTTTCTATATTTCCCTCTATTTCGCCTACGCTATGAAGGTTAATTCCGCGATACTCTCCATCATCCATAAACGTCGCGCTTTCCCAGCTTCCACGATCGCAGGGAATCTCCTTCAAGCACAGATTTACGCACACTTCCCCCTTCGCTTTGGCTTTTATGCACGCATATCCTGCGTATATCATATCAAGCTCGTTTTTTATATCTGTTTTTTCGCCTGCTTTTACTGTTATAGTGGGGAAGGTGTATGTTTTTTCGGTTCTTACAGGAATCGGGGCAACGGTCGCTTTCCATATATCTTCTACGGTCTTAGCATTGACATATTCGTCAGGCGATATGCGCTGATCGTATGTATTCGCGCGAGTATAACTTCCGTTATATCGTACAAGCCAACTTTCATCAGTGGCTATATCTATTTTTTCGCCATTTTCAAGCACTGTCTCGCCAAAAAGCATAAATCCGCCACATCCCTTTGAATATTCACAAAGCTTTTCGGGCATCATTCTGACCCGTGCGAAAAAGCTGATTTTTTCGGTCTTAGGGTATATTGTAACGCGAGATGTGTAGAATTTTTCAGGGGGTGCTTCGTTTCCCATAAAATCGCCGCCTACACACACGGGGCCCGTCGCTATCGCTTCGTTATTAAGATAAAGAACGAAGGATGTGTCTGCGCTTACATATATATCTATCTTTTCTACGCTTTTTTCAAATATATATTCCTTTTTAAATTCCGCCACCGTATAGGTTTCGCCACCAGCGATGAACGCGCTGTATTTCGTGCTTTGGCGCGCGGGGTATTTTTCTCGCGGAAGCCATATCCATTTGCTCATTTTTCTCACACTCCCTTAAGCTTCTTGGCTTTATTTTAACATATTTTTTTAAATATGTCTATACAAAAACAAAAAGAACCGTTTTATCAACGGTTCTTTATTTGTACACTATTAGTCTACAAGCTTAATGAGTGCCATCTCAGCTGCGTCTCCGCGTCTGGGGCCAAGCTTATATATTTGTGTGTATCCGCCTGTGCGATCTGCATATTGAGGTGCAATCTCGTTGAAGAGCTTTGCAACAACCTCTTTCTTTGTGATATATGCGAGTGCATCACGGCGTGAAGCAAGTGTGTTAGTCTTGCCAAGAGTTATCATTTTATCAGCTACGCTACGAAGCTCCTTTGCTCTTGCGAGTGTGGTTTCGATGCTGCCTTTTTCAAGAAGCAAGGTTACCATTCCGCGAAGCATTGCTTTTCTATGATCCGTAGGTCTGCCGAGTTTTCTGTTTCCGGACATTTATAGTTCCTCCTTTGCCGATTTCGTTTTATGTGACTTGGAAGAAAATCAGTCTTCTTCTTTTCTTAATGCAAGGTTCAAAGAATCGAGTTTCGCTATTACTTCCTCGAGGGATTTCTTTCCGAGGTTCTTTACCTTTATCATATCTTCTTCCGTACGATTGATAAGGTCTTCTACTGTGTCTATTCCTGCACGTTTCAAGCAGTTAAAGCTACGTACAGATAAGTCAAGTTCCTCAATGGTCATCTCAAGAACCTTTTCTTTCATTACTTCTGAACGCTCTACCATTGTTTCTGCGTTTCTTGCCTCGTCCGAGAGATTTACGAACAAGGTGAAATGATCGTTGAGAACCTTGGCTGCAAGCGATATTGCCTCAGTTGCAGTTATTGTGCCGTTTGTTTCTACTTCCATTGTAAGCTTGTCAAAGTCAGCTATGCTGCCTACACGAGTATTCTCTACGTTGTAGCTTACATTATATACGGGTGTATATATCGAGTCTGTAAATATTGTTCCTATCGGAATTATTGCTTGGCTCTTTATATGATCCGTTTGGTTCTTCTCCTGTGATACATAACCGCGTCCGCGCTCGAACGTAAGCTCCATATAGAAGCGTGCGCCCTCTGCTACTGTTGCTATGTGAAGCTCAGGATTGTAGATTTCAAGGTCGGCGTCATGTTTAATGTCAGCGGCAGTTACCTCACAAGGACCTGTTACATCTATAACAGCTGTCTTTGTTGAGTCTCCGTGGATCTTTGAGATTATTCCCTTTACGTTAAGAACGATCTCTGTTACATCTTCGGTTATTCCGTCAACTGATGCGATCTCATGAAGCGCACCGTTGATCTTGATGCTGGATACTGCATATCCGGGAAGTGAGCTCAAAAGTACTCTTCTGAGTGCATTTCCAAGAGTTGTTCCAAATCCTCTTTCAAGAGGCTCGATCACGAATTTACCTTTGTTTCCGCTATCGCTTTCACCTATAATAGTAATATTCGGTTTTTCTATTTCAATCATCATTTTAAAATAACCCTCCTATTTACAATTTTGTATTGCTTCTTTAATCTTATTTCCATTCCGGAAGGAATTACGCTACACAAAATGTTGTCGTCCGAAAATCACGCAATCGCGCGATCCTTTGTAATAATACAAAGGAATCGAACGACAAAGAGCGATTATTTCGAGTAAAGCTCGATGATGAGCTGCTCGTTGAATTCGAAGTCGATATCGTCACGCTCAGGCATTGCGATAACCTTTGCGCTTCCGTTCTTATCGAGCTCGAGCCACTTCGGTGCGATTTTCTCGCCCATTGCTTCAACGAGTTCCTTGATTTTTGCTGATTCTGTTTCCTTAACAGCCACAACATCGCCTACTCTTACGAGCATTGAGGGGATGTTTGCCTTCTTACCGTTGAGGGTAAAGTGACCGTGAAGAACAAGTTGGCGTGCTTCCTTATGGCTTGAAGCAAGTCCCATTCTGTAAACTACGTTGTCAAGTCTTCTCTCAAGGAGACGGAGCAAGTTCTCACCTGCGATACCTTCTTGATTGTCTGCCTTTTCATAGTAGCTTCTGAATTGCTTTTCAAGAACGCCGTAATATCTCTTTGCCTTTTGTTTTTCACGAAGCTGCATTCCGTACTCAGTGAGCTTCTTCTTTGCTGCACCGTGTTGTCCGGGAGCTGCAGTTCTTCTGTTGAATGCACATTTGTCGGAAAGGCATCTTTCACCCTTAAGGTAAAGTTTTGTGCCCTCTCTACGACAAAGCTTGCAGGAAGGTCCTGTATATCTTGCCATTATGCTATCCTCCTTAATTGATTATACGCGTCTGCGCTTTGGCGGTCTGCAACCGTTGTGAGGGATAGGTGTTACGTCCTTGATCATTGTAACTGTAAGACCTGCGGTAGAAAGTGCTCTGATTGCGGATTCTCTTCCTTGACCGGGACCCTTTACATATACTTCTACGGTTTTCATGCCATGTTCCATAGCCGCTTTTGCTGCTGCTTCTGCAGCCATCTGTGCAGCGAAGGGAGTAGATTTTCTTGAGCCTTTGAATCCGAGTTCGCCTGCGGATGCCCATGCTACTGCGTTACCAGCAACGTCGGTAATTGTTACGATTGTATTGTTAAATGTAGAACTGATGTGAGCTGCGCCTTTTTCAATATTTTTGCGCTCACGACGTTTTCTAACAACTTTCTTATCGTTTGCCATTTGCTACACTCCTTAATTATTTCTTCTTGTTTGCTATCGTCTTTGCAGGACCTTTTCTGGTTCTTGCATTTGTCTTTGTTCTTTGTCCTCTTACAGGAAGACCTTTTCTATGTCTTGTTCCACGATAGCAGTTGATTTCTACAAGACGTTTGATGTTGAGTGCTACTTCTCTGCGAAGCTCACCCTCTACGTTATAATTTGCTTCAATTTCATCACGAAGCTTCGCGATTTCATCTTCTGTCAAATCTTTTGCGCGTGTGTCGGGATTGATTCCTGTTTTAGCAAGAATATCCTGTGCGCTCTTTCTTCCAATGCCATAAATGTATGTCAAAGCAATTTCAACACGCTTTGCATTTGGAATGTCAACACCAGCTATACGAGCCATTTATTTTTCTCCTTTTATGTTTTGGATTGGTTTGAATTAGCCCTGTCTCTGTTTGTGCTTGGGATTCTCACAGATAACCATTACGTTACCCTTTCTCTTGATAATCTTGCACTTGTCACAGATTTTCTTTACGGAAGGCTTTACTTTCATTATAAAACCACCTTTCTTATTTAGCACGCCATGTGATTCTTCCCTTTGAAAGATCATATACTGATACTTCAACGGTTACCTTATCACCCGGCAATATTCTTATATAATTTAATCTTAACTTGCCTGAAATATGAGCTGTTACTATGTGCCCATTAGGCAATTTTACCTTGAAGGTCGCGTTTGGAAGTGCTTCCGTTACAACGCCCTCAAATTCAACAACATCATCTTTTCCCATATATTCTCCTAATCTACGGTTGATTCTTACGCACCTTAAGTAACGGAACTTGTGCGTATTCTCAGCATCCCTTAATTCAGCCGCGAAGGGACACCTTTATTTTTCACTCAGTCTATCTTTGTAAGTAATAAGACTCCGTTATCGGTAATAGCTATACTGTGCTCATAATGCGCAGACAGAGCGCCGTCTTTTGTGACTACTCCCCATCCGTCCCCGAGCATCCTCACCTCGTGAGTGCCTGCATTTATCATAGGCTCGATAGCAAGTGTCATGCCGGGATGTATCCTCACGCCTCTCCCCTTCGTTCCGTAGTTCGGTACGTTAGGATCCTCGTGAAGCTCAGCCCCTACTCCGTGTCCGACAAATTCTCGAACAACAGAATATCCTCTTGCCTCAACATATGATTGAATAGCATATCCAACATCTCCGAGTCTTGGATTTTCAGTTTCTTCGATTGCTCTTACAGCTTCGAAGAAGCTTTGCCTCGTTGCATCAATAAGCTTTTGCGCTTCATCGGAAATTTCTCCGACAGCGAATGTATTTGCGCTATCTCCGGTAAATCCGTGCCAGCACGCACCAACATCGATCTTTACGATATCTCCGTTTTTAAGAATCCTCTTATGTGACGGGATGCCGTGAATTACCTCGTTATTTATGCTTATGCAAGCACTTCCCGGGAAGCCACCGTAACCGAGAAATGTCGGTTTCGCACCGCATTTCTCAATATATCGGCGAATTTTATCGTCTATTTGCTTGGTCGTTACACCTTCGTGAATCATTTCCTTTGCTACAAGTAATGCCTCACCGGTAATTCTGCCGGCTACCTTCATTATCTCTATTTGCTCAGGAGTTTTAAGTTGAATCATATTTTCGCTATCGCGTCCTCAATTGCCTTGAGTGTAAGAGCGGTCGTATCTTGAACCTCCTCTTGTCCCTCTACCAACGAAAGAACGCCTTTTTTACCATAGAATTCTTTGAGAGGCTCTGTTTGATTGTGATATACTGTAAGTCTATCAAGTACAACCTCGGGAGCGTCGTCTTTACGAATGGAAAGTGTTTCGCCACATTTGTCGCATGTTACACCGTCTTGCGAGGGCTTGTATGCTACGTGGTATGATGCTCCGCACTTCGCGCAGACACGTCTGCCACTCATGCGTTCAACAATTTTATCATCCGCTACCTCAATACTTACAACACAGTTGATCTTAACTCCCATATTGTCAAGCGCTTCAGCCTGCGGAACCGTTCTGGGGAAGCCGTCAAGGATAAATCCGTTCTTACAGTCGTCCTTGGCAAGACGCTCACCTATGATGCCGATAACGACCTCATCTGGAACGAGCGCGCCCTTTTCTGTGTAAGCTTTTGCAGCCAAGCCCATTTCGGTATTGTTTTTAATAGCTTCTCTGATCATTACACCTGTTGAGATGGTAGGAATACCATACTTTTCAGCCACTATGTCAGATTGTGTTCCCTTGCCCGCACCGGGTGCACCAAGGAATATAAGCTTGAGATTTTTCATACTCATTCTCCTATAAATTATTCAAGGAAACCTTTGTAGTGACGCATTGTCATCTGAGCCTCGATCTCTCTTATCGTTTCAAGGATTACACCTACAGCGATGATGATCGATGTTCCTGCAAATGCTACGGGACTAAGGATTCCACTGTATATATCAACGATAGAGTGCGCTCCGTCAGCAGGAACGTAGTTAAGAATAAGAACTACGATGTGAGGAACGATCGAGATTACAGAAAGTGTGAGTGCGCCAATGAGTGTGACTCTGGAAAGAACCTTAGAAATGTAATCAGAGGTAGCCTTTCCGGGGCGGATACCGGGAATAGATCCGCCGTTCTTCTGCAAGTTACCCGCAACCTCTGTAGGATTGAAGGAAATTGCAACATAGAAATATGCGAATGCAAGCACGAGAATAAACTGAATCGTTACATAAATCCAGCCTGTTCCGCTCATAAACAATGCAACCTTTTGAACAGTTTCGTTTTCACTGTTGATCATAAATTGCGCTACAAGACCGGGAACTGACATGATCGCATTTGCGAAGATTATAGGCATAACGCCTGTCATATTTACCTTAATAGGAAGGTTGGAGTTTTGACCTCCGTACATCTTTCTTCCTACAACCTTTTTAGCATATTGAACAGGAATTCTTCTTTCGCTGTCTGATACAAATATGATGAACCATACAAGAAGAAGTATTACTACTATTGTAAGCAACGAAATAACAGTTCCTCTCCAGTTGAAGCCCGGAATAGTCATAAATGAGCTGCCCTTAGTTGTTACGTTGTTTGTGCTCAATTGGAACATACTGATTGCAAGGTTGGGAAGTGTTGAAATGATGTTTGCAAAAAGGATCAAGGAAATACCGTTACCGATACCCTTATCGTTGATCTTTTCAGCAAGCCACATAACTATGGACGAACCTGCGCAGAAGGATGCTACGATTACTACCGCATAGAAGAATCCCATCCATCCCTTTGTAGGTGTTGAGCCCAAAAGTCCGTCTGACTTGATCATCATATAGTATCCGATTGCCATAATTACAGAGATCACTATTGTGATGTAACGTGTAATTGTGTTGATCTTATTCTTTCCTTCATCACCCATCTTTGAAAGTCTTTCAAGAGCAGGGATAGCAACGGAAAGAAGCTGAACCACGATGGATGCTGTGATATACGGTGAAACACCGAGTGCAAAAAGTGTCATTCTTTCAGCAGCGCCGCCGCTTAATACATTGAATATATTAAACGCGGTAGTTCCGCCCATTGAGAGAACGCCGTCTCTCGATACGAAAGGAACAAATATATTTGCACCTATTCTATAAATGAATAACACTGCGAGTGTGAATAATATTTTATTTCTTAATTCTTTTATTTTCCAAGCGTTAGCAAAAGTACGAAACATAATTATTTCACCTCTGCTTTTCCGCCTGCTGCTTCAATCTTCTCTTTTGCAGTAGCAGAGAAAACCTTAGCTTCAACGGTGAGAGATTTTTTGAGTTCACCGTTTCCAAGCACTTTGAGTCCGTCGTATTCCTTGCGTACTATGCCGCTTTCTACGAGGGTTGCAAGAGTTACGGTAGCACCGTTTTCAAATGCATTAAGAGTGCTTACATTTATTGTAGCATACTCTTTAGCAAATTTATTATTGAAACCTCTTTTAGGGAGTTTTCTGTAAAGCGGAAGTTGGCCACCCTCAAATCCGGGTCTTACACCACCGCCTGAACGCGCGTTTTGACCTTTATGACCCTTTCCGGCTGTTTTGCCGTTTCCGGATCCAGGACCTCTACCCTTGCGCCATGCTGCCTTTGTTGAATTTGCAGCCGGTGAAAGTTCATGGAGCTTCATTTTTTAATCCTCCTTGTTGAAATTGATTTTTTCGATTGATTGTGTCAATCAATTTCTGCCTTTGGCAGTTTGATTAGGCGTTCTCTACCTTTACGAGGTGAGAGATAACCTTAATTTTGCCTGCCAAAACTTGATCGTTCGCTAAAACGATACTATCACCAATCTTGGTAAGGCCAAGAGATTTTGCAGTTGCTTTTTGATTGGGTTTAGAAGCAATAAGACTTTTTGTTAATGTTACTTTAACCTGTTCCATCTTTTCTTCCTCCTTAACCTATCTTTTCTACATCAATGCCACGAGTCTTTGCAACTTCTTCAGCTGTTCTGAGCTCCTTCAAACCTTCAAATGTTGCCTTTACAACGTTTGTCTTGTTGTTTGAACGAAGGCTCTTTGCTCTGATGTTCTTAATTCCTGCAAGCTCGAGAACGGCACGTACAGTTTGACCTGCGATAATACCGGTACCCTTTGCAGCGGGCTTAAGAAGTACGGAGCCTGCTCCGAATTTTCCAAGTACTTCGTGAGGAATTGTTGTATCTTTTATTGCTACAGTTATCATATTTTTCTTAGCGTCTTCGATGCCCTTGCGGATTGCGTCCGGAACCTCTGCAGCCTTGCCGAGTCCGTAGCCAACATGTCCGTTACCATCTCCAACTACCATAAGAGCGGTGAAACGTGCTATACGTCCACCTTTTACCGTTTTGGAAACACGGTTGAGTGCAACCATTTTTTCTTGAAGATCAAGAGTTGCTGCGTCAATTTTTGTTGCCATTTTATTTCTCCTCTGTTTGTTTAATAAATTGAATTAAACAGTGTACAAACCGAAGCCTGCGAGATATGAGAATTAGAACTTAAGTCCGCCTTCTCTTGCTCCCTCTGCAAGTTCCGATACACGTCCGTGATATACATAACCGCCACGGTCAAATACTACTGTGTCGATTCCTTTTGCCAATGCCTTTTCAGCAATTGCAAGGCCAACCTTCTTAGCTGCCTCTTTGTTGCTGCCGATTCCTTCAAATCCAGCCTCTAATGTAGAAGCGGAAACGAGTGTTACACCTGCTACATCGTCAATTATCTGACAAGAAATGTTCTTGTTTGAACGATAAACGCAAAGACGAGGACGCTCGCTTGTTCCGGAGATCTTTCCGCGAACTCTTGCGTGTCTTTTAAGACGTTGTGCGTTACTATCTTTTCTTGAAACCATCTTTTTCCTCTCCTTTCATTATTTACCGGTTTTTCCGGCCTTGCGGCGAATCTTTTCGCCTTCATATTTAATACCCTTGCCCTTGTAGGGTTCAGGTGCTCTCTTTGAACGTACAAACGCTGCTGTTTCACCAACCAACTGCTTGTCGATACCCTTGATTATAATAGTATTGGCATCGGGAGTCTCAAATGAGATTCCTTCAGGTGCGTCTACTACTACAGGGTGAGAATATCCGAGTGTAAGGTTGAGTGCCTTGCCTTGCATTGCTACTCTGTAACCTACGCCGTTTACTTCAAGCTTCTTTGAGTATCCTTCGGTAACACCAACAACCATATTGTTGATAAGTGTTCTTGTAAGACCGTGAAGTGCTCTATCCTCTTTCTCGTCGGAAGGACGTGTTACGGAAAGAACTGCTCCGTCCTTGGATACTGTCATTCTTGAATGATAATTTTGTGTCAATGTACCTTTAGGGCCTTTTACGGTAATTACGCAATTTGCAGTATCGATTGATACATCAACGCCGGCAGGAACATTTATGGGTGCTCTTCCTATTCTTGACATAACTTAATACCTCCTGCTAATTACCAAACAAATGCGAGAACTTCGCCGCCAACATTTTCTTGTCTGGCTTTTTTGTCTGTCATGATGCCCTTTGATGTGGAAATGATAGCTATTCCAAGTCCGTTCATTACCTTAGGCATATCCTCGCAGTTTGAATAAATACGAAGACCGGGCTTTGAAACTCTGCGGATTCCGCGGATAACCTTTGCTTTTCCATCATATTTGAGTGTGATTCTGATAACGCCTTGCTTACCGTCCTCAATTACGGAAACTGCCTTGATGTAGCCCTCTTCAAGAAGAATATCAGCAATTGCCTTCTTCATGTTAGAAGCGGGAACGTCGACTGTTTCGTGCTTCGCATTGCTTGCGTTTCTGATTCTGGTGAGCATATCTGCGATTACGTCTGAAATTTGCATTTTTATTTCCTCCTTATATGCAAGTAAATTTAATCTTGCTGCCACCCTTTAGGTGACGGCCTTTCGGTGGTTAAACGTTTGCGTTTCCTTCCGATAGATTGGAGTGAATACCTTTGTATTCCTTTTTACCTTACCAGCTTGCTTTCTTTACGCCGGGAATCTCACCTGCGTATGCAAGTTCACGGAAGCAAATACGGCATACGCCATATTTACGAAGGTAACCGTGAGGTCTGCCACAGATCTTGCAACGATTGTATTCTCTTGTGGAATACTTTTGCTTTCTCTGTTGTTTAAGTACCATTGCTTTCTTAGCCATTTTTTAGCCTCCCATTATTTCGCAAACGGAGCGCCCATAAGTGTAAGGAGCTCTTTTGCTTCTTCATCGGTAGTTGCGGTTGTTACGAATGTGATATCCATACCACGGATCTTATCAACCTTATCGTACTCGATTTCGGGGAATATCAACTGCTCGCGAAGACCCATTGAGAAGTTACCGTGTCCGTCGAAGCCGTTTCCGTTGATACCTTTAAAGTCACGTACTCTGGGGAGCGCAAATGTGAAGAGTCTATCCATAAACTCATACATCTTCTCGCCACGAAGTGTTACCTTAACACCGATCTTTACGCCTTCACGAAGCTTAAAGTTAGCTACGCTCTTTCTTGCGTATGTCGGAACTGCCTTCTGACCTGAAATAAGTGTTATCTCGTCGATGATGCTATCGATAACCTTTGCGTTATCCTTTGCATCGCCTGCGCCAACGTTGATTACGATTTTGTTAAGCTTGGGAATTTGCATAGGGCTCTTGTAAGCAAACTTGGACATAAGAGCCGGAGCAACTTCTTGTGTATATAAATCTCTCATTCTAGACATATCAAGTTACCTCCTATTAAAGCTCTTCGCCGCACTTTGCACATACACGAATCTTCTTTCCGTCTACTTCCTTATGCGCAATTCTTGTGCCTTTGTTGTAGTTTTTGCATTTTGAGTTTTGGCAAACTATTTGTACCTTTGATGCGTACATAGCGCCTTCTACCTTCACGATACCGCCTGCTTCGCCTTGTCTTCTGGGCTTGGTGTGCTTTGTAACGATGTTAGCGCCTTGCACGATTACCTTGCCTTCCTTAGGGCTTACAGCCAATACCTTACCCTTAACACCCTTGTCATCTCCGGAGATAACAATAACGGTGTCATCACGTTTTACATGAACATTTTTCATTATTACTTACCTCCAATTAAAGTACTTCAGGTGCGAGAGAAAGAATCTTTGTATATTCTTTTTCACGGAGCTCTCTTGCTACCGGGCCAAAGATACGTGTTCCTCTGGGTGTTTTATCTTCTTTTATAATTACAGCTGCATTCTCATCGAATTTGATGTAGGAGCCGTCAGGACGGTGAAGTCCCTTTACGCTTCTTACGATTACAGCCTTAACAACGTCGCCCTTTTTTACAATTCCGCCGGGAGCTGCTTTTTTAACCGCGCATACTACTACGTCTCCGATGTTAGCATATCTTCTGCCTGTACCACCGAGAACTCTTATGCACATAAGCTCTTTAGCGCCTGTATTGTCGGCAACCTTCATATAGCTTTGTTGCTGAATCACTTTTTTATCCTCCTAATAAGGTTTCCCTGAATTTCGGCACATACTTTAACGATGTACCCTCATAAAGGATCAATTATTTAGCCTTTTCTATGATTTGTACGAGGCGCCATCTCTTTGTCTTTGAAAGAGGTCTTGTCTCCATAACCTCGATCTTGTCGCCTACATTACATTCGTTCTTTTCATCATGAGCGTGGATCTTCGTTGTTCTCTTGACGATCTTGCCGTATGTCTTGTGCTTTACGTTATCCTGAATAGCAACTACTACGGTCTTATCCATCTTATCGCTTACAACGATACCAACTCTTGTTTTTCTCAAGTTGCGTGTTTCTGTCATAACTCTTCTCCTTCACTTATGCGTTTTTCTCATTGAGAATAGTTTTTACGCGTGCGATGTCTTTCTTAACATCTGCGATTTTGTGAGGATTTTCGAGCTGGTTGATAGCATGCTGGAAACGAAGATTGAAAAGCTCCTGCTTGAGCTCCTTGAGCTTTGTTTCCAATTCTGCTGAAGACATATTTCTGATTTCAGTAGTTTTCACAGCTTATTCCTCCACTTCCTCGATTTGCTCCTTCTTAACAAACTTACATTTGATAGGGAGCTTGTGCATAGCGAGACGCATAGCCTCTCTTGCAACTTCTTCGGATACGCCGTTCATCTCGAACAATACTCTGCCCGGTTTAACAACAGCTACCCAATACTCAGGTGAACCCTTACCTGAACCCATACGAGTTTCAGCGGGCTTTTCCGTGATAGGCTTATCAGGGAATATCTTTATCCAAACCTGACCGCCACGGCGGATATATCTTGTCATAGCAATACGAGCTGCTTCAATTTGGTTTGCTGTGATCCAAGCGGGCTCCATAGCTACCAAACCGTATTCACCGTTTGATATCGTGTTGCCTCTTGTAGCCTTACCCTTAAGGCGACCTCTTTGAACGCGTCTGTATTTTACTCTCTTAGGCATTAACATTAGTGCTCGCCTCCTTCGGTTGTTTTGGGAGCACGGGGTGCTCTGCGTTGACCGCGGCCTTCACCTTTGTTATCTCTGTTGAATCTTCTTCTGGGTCTGTCAGTCTTTTCCTCAGTAGTTTTGTTTACTTCGGAAAGAACCTCGCCCTTGTAGATCCAAACCTTAACGCCGATCTTACCGTAGGTCGTATTTGCTTCCCAGAAACCGTAATCGATATCGGCTCTGATCGTTTGAAGCGGAATTGTTCCTTCGTGATAGTGCTCTGTACGAGCGATTTCTGCGCCGCCGAGACGACCGCTGCACGCGATCTTGATACCCTTAGCGCCAAGACGCATCGTTCTTCCAATCGCCTGCTTCATAGCGCGGCGGAAGCCGATTCTTCTCTCGAGCTGGCTGCAAATGCTTTCAGCAACGAGCTGAGCGTCCATATCGATAGGCTTAACCTCAACTACGTTGATAACTGCCTTCTTACCGGTAACCTTTTCAACATCCTCACGAAGCTTATCGATCTCAGATCCACCCTTACCGATGATCATACCGGGCTTTGCACAGTGAATGAACACCTTAACGGTTTCATTGGAATCTCTCTCGATCTCGATTTTGGATACTCCTGCTGCAAGGAGCTTTTCCTTGAGATGCTCTCTCAAGTTGTAGTCGGATACAAGGATGTCGCCGAACTTTTCGTCAGAAGCGTACCATCTTGAATCCCAATTCTTGATTACGCCAACGCGCAATCCGTGTGGATTAACTTTCTGTCCCATTTCAGCGTCCTCCTTACTCTTTTTCTGCCACTGCAATTGTGATGTGGCTTGTTCTCTTCAATATTCTGTTCGCGCTGCCTTTTCCTCTGGGCATTACTCTTTTGAGCATATGACTGCCGGCAGTTACGAAGCATTGTGAAACGTAAAGTTTCGATTTATCCATTTGATGATTGTTTTCAGCGTTTGCTACTGCGCTCTTGAGCAACTTCTCAAGATCCTCAGCTGCTCTCTTAGGTGTGTTCTTAAGAATTGCTGCAGCCATTTCAACATCCTTGCCACGAATGAGGTCAAGAACGATTTTAACCTTGCGCGGAGCAATGCGAACATCATAAAGGTATGCTTTTGCTTCCATTGTGATGTAGCCTCCTATTATTTACCGTTATTTGAAGTTTTTGATCCTGCGTGACCCTTGAATGTTCTGGTAAGTGCAAACTCACCGAGCTTGTGTCCTACCATATCTTCTACTACATATACCGGAACATGTTTTCTGCCGTCATGAACAGCGATTGTATGTCCAACGAATTCCGGATAGATTGTGGAAGAACGTGACCAAGTTTTGATTACTTTCTTTTCGCCCTTTTCGTTCATTGCAACTACTCTGTTAAAGAGCTTTTCTTCAACGTAAGGCGCTTTTTTAGAACTTCTACTCATTGTTTTCTTCCTCCTTATCTACCGTTTCTACGTTTTACAATGTACTTGTTGGTTCTTGCCTTCTTGTTTCTTGTCTTCAAGCCAAGAGCAGGTTTGCCCCAAGGAGTTACAGGTCCGGGACGACCAACAGGAGATTTACCTTCACCACCACCGTGAGGGTGATCGCAGGGGTTCATTACAGAACCGCGTACTGTAGGACGAATGCCCATGTGACGAGTCTTACCTGCTTTACCGATCTTAACGGTGTCGTGCTCAATGTTACCGATTTGTCCGATTGTTGCCTTGCAATCAAGTCTTACAAGACGAACCTCTCCGGAGGGAAGACGAACCTGAGCCATTCCGTTTTCCTTAGCCATAAGCTGAGCCTGAGCTCCTGCTGTACGAACGAGCTGACCGCCCTTACCGGGATAAAGCTCGATGTTGTGGATTATTGTACCAACGGGAATGTTTTCAATAGGAAGTGTGTTACCCGGCTTGATATCCGCATCAGCGCCGGAGTAAAGAACGTCGCCGTCTGTTACGCCCAAGGGAGCGATAACGTAGCTCTTCTTACCCTCGTCGTTTTGAAGAAGCGCGATGTAGGATGTTCTGTTAGGATCGTATTCGATACCGATAACAGTTGCCTTCTCGTCATTTCTCTTAAAATCGATAAGTCTGTATTTTTGTTTGTTTCCGCCGCCCTGATGACGAACGGTGATCTTTCCGTAGCTGTTACGTCCGGAATGCTTTTTCTTGATTACTACCAAGCTTTTTTCAGGAGCAAACTTTGTTATCTCATCAAAGGATGCTACTGACATATGTCTTCTCGACGGTGTGGTAGGTTTGTATTTCATTGTAGCCATTCTATTTACCTCCCACTATCAGTTAAGACCGTTGAAGAACTCGATTTCCTTGGAGTCAGCTGTAAGTGTTACGATAGCCTTCTTCCATTCGGATGTGTATCCGTAGTGATAACCAAGTCTCTTCGGCTTCTTTTTCATATTGATTGTATTTACTTTTGCAACCTTAACATCAAAGAGCTCTTCTACTGCTGCTGCAATTTCAGGCTTTGTTGCATCTGTTGCTACCTTGAATGTGTATCTCTTAGAAGATATACCATCCATAGATTTCTCTGTAATAATCGGTTTAAGGATTATATCCTGAGCAAATTTCATTATGCGTATACCTCCTCTAATTTCTCTACTGCAGCCTTAGCAAATACGATTGAATTGCAGTTAAGGATGTCGTAGGCGTTGAGTGTATTTGTATAAGCTACCTTTACACCGGGGATGTTTGAAAGGCTCTTTACTACCATATCGTTAGGAGCATCAAGAACTACGAGGTTCTTCTTTCCTGCGCCGATAGCTGCGAGCATTGCAACCATTACCTTGGTCTTGTATTCTGTAGCTGTGATTGCGTCAACAACGATCATTTCGTTATTTGCTACCTTTGCACTGAGTGCACTGAACATAGCAATTCTCTTAACCTTCTTGTTGAGCTTTGTTGTATAGGAACGGGGCTTAGGACCGAGAGCGATACCGCCGTGTGTCCATTGAGGAGATCTTGTAGAACCCTGTCTTGCTCTACCTGTCCCCTTTTGCTTCCAGGGCTTACGTCCGCCGCCGGAAACCTCACTTCTTGTGAGTGTGGATTGTGTACCTTGTCTTTGATTGAGAAGGTAGGCTCTTACTGCCGCATGAAGAACTGCTTCGTTAACTTCCGCACCGAAGATTACATCGGACAATGCGATTTCGCCAACTTCAGCGCCTGTCATATTTACAACTTTAATATTTGGCATCGTTTCTTCCTCCTTCTTATGCTTTTACGCTGTTACGGAGAAATACGATTCCGCCGCGTGCTCCGGGAACTGCGCCCTTTACAGCGATAAGGTTCTTCTCTGTATCAACTTTAACTACTTCTAAATTAAGTACAGTAAGCTTTTCGTTACCGTATTGTCCTGCCATCTTCTTGTTTTTGAAAACTCTTGAAGGTGTTGAGTTAGCACCCATAGAGCCTACTTGACGGTGGATAGGACCTGTACCGTGAGTTGCTTGGAGCATGTGATGTCCCCATCTCTTTACTGCGCCTGAGTAACCGTGACCCTTTGTAATGCCTGTAATGTCGACTTTTTCGCCTGCTGCGAAGGTATCGGCAGCTATTACGTCGCCTACGTTGTACTCTGCTGCATTGTCAAGTCTGAATTCCTTGAGATGCTTCTTGGGAGCTATGCCCGCTTTCTTGAAATGGCCTGCAAGAGGTTTGTTTACGTGCTTTGCAGCAACATCTTCAAAACCAAGCTGAATTGCATCATAGCCATCGTTTTCGGTAGTTTTCTTTTGTGCTACCACACAAGGACCGGCCTCGATTACTGTTACGGGAATTACTACACCGTTTTCAGCGAAGATCTGTGTCATACCGAGCTTCTTACCGATAATTCCTTTTTTCATTTTTGCTTCCTCCTGATTTAAGGTTATTGGTTGACGTTTTGATTTAGTCGGAGCCGCCGACACGTCAACGTGACCTTTCCGTCATCATAGCGCCCGATTAGTGGAAAATCGCTTGCTACTGTACGGTTGGGTTTGGCTTGCCGCGCTTAATTAAAGCTTAACGTCGATTTCAACGCCGGCGGGGAGTTCAAGACTCATTATCGCATCAGCAACCTTCTTTGAAGGCTTAATGATCTCGATGAGTCTTTTGTGAGTGCGCTGTTCGAATTGCTCACGGCTATCCTTGTATTTGTGAACTGCGCGGAGAATTGTGATTATTTCTTTCTCCGTAGGGAGCGGAATGGGTCCCGATACAGTTGCGCCGTTTCTCTTAGCTGCCTCAACAATCTTTTCAGATGCGCTATCAACCAACTTGTGATCGTAGCCCTTAACTCTTACTTTGATTTTTTCGTTTACTGCCATCTTGCTTTCCTCCTTATTTAATAGAACTTTGTGGGAGCGTTTGCTTTACACCGCCCCGTGTGTTTCCATCACCCGCTTAACAAAACCGAACTGACACGCCTGTGAGAGTTCGGGTAAATGTAAGCGAGCGTACCTCAGCTTTTGCCAAGGGGATGATTACTCGGCTTTACATTCGCTGCCGTGTGAATCGATGCGCTCCACGGAAATTACCTCTGAAAGCCATAGCAGTCAGACCTTCGGAGCAACCTCCCGCTTCGTCGCACATCAAGCTTAGTTATTTTATCACATATATATAAGATTGTCAAGCATTTTCTGAATTTTTTTGAAAAGCCATTTTCGTCAAGTGCAAAAATTCGAGCCATTTTTGTTTAAATTGCACAAAAAATCTTCTTCATCCGAAGTCAAAAAACCATTATACCCCTTATTTTCATCATATTTTTGCCTAAAATTTTGTATACTTGCACAAATAAGCCGAAAATGTCTAATGATTTTTTTCTTCCTTTTTTATTTATATATATTAATATCGCCTTTTCCAAGGCTTTTTGAGGCCTTAAAAAATGTAAACAATTTGTGAATTATTTATTTTTTCGCATTCTTCTCTGCGATTTGTGCATTTTTCATAAAAATCACATTCAAAAGTTCGCTTTTTTACTTATTTATATTGACATTTCTCGTTCAAAGTGTTAAAATCTACATAGGTTTAAAACCAATTTATAATTCTAATAAGGAGGCTATTATGCCATTTTGTCCAAATTGCGGAACAAAGTTCGATCACGGAAAGTTCTGCTTGGAGTGCGGTCAACCCCTTCCTCAACTCAATCAAGCCGCGCAAGCGCCCGTAGTAGCTGAGCCCGTAAAGGTTGAAGCTCCCGTGGAAGCACCCGTAGCAGCTGAGCCTGCAAAGGTTGAAGCTCCTATTGTTGAAGCCGTTGTTGCTCCAAAGACAGTTTCCGAAGAACCCAAAGCAGTAAGCACTGCTTCCGACATCACTGTAAAAAAATCAAATCCCCTTTCACGACTTTTCTTACTTATTGCAAGCGCACTTTCATTCGTCGCAGGCGTCGTTACACTTCTTTTGCCTGTTATGAATCTCGTTGCAAAGTATACGCTTGACAAGGCTAAGACATGGAAGTTCTTGCCCGTTATTAAAAACGGAGAAAAATCCATCTACACAAAGGGCGGCGGAAACCTTCTTTCCCGTCTTATGAACGGTGATTCCATCGAAGCCGTTGCCGCTATCCTCGTTATCGTAGGTATTGTTGCAGGCGGAGTTGCTCTCGCTTTCGCTATCATCGGATTCGTTAAGAAAAACAAATCCGCTATGAATTCCCTTATCGCTCCTATCGTAGCCATCGGCGGCGCAGTTCTTACTGTTGTAGGTATGATACTTGAATTCTTTATGGCAAGCGGTGCAAGAATGGATGCTGTTACAGGCCTCCCCTCAAAGATTACAAGCCAATACGGAAAATACATCTACTGGTTTACTTACGAAGCAGAGGTTCTTCCTCTCGTTATCGCGATAGTTCTTTGCGTTGCAGTAGTTGCTCTTTCTATTGTTGCTATCATTTTTTCAAAGAAGGATGCAAAGGAAAAAGAGATCGATCCTCTTGCAGAGGCTATGAACATAGCTAAAGCAGAGGCTAAGGCAAAGGCTGCCGAGGAAAAAGCTCAGGCAAAGGCCGAAAAGGCCGCAGCTAAGGCAAATAAGTAATTTTTAAAAGCACATCAAACGATGTGCTTTTTTTATTCATATTAAAAAGAATAGGGGCGAAAAAACGTTGTCGCCCCCAAAACTGTTTATTCATCTGTGTTTTATAAAACATGAACATATATAAATATGTTTATATATTCGTTTATTTTTTGTTTCCCTGTCCGTAATACGCGTTTGGGCCGTGCTTTCTGTCGTAATGCTTACGCAAAAGTACCTCTTGCATTCTTTGAGTGCTTCCACTTGCAGAGAGCATAAGCATTTCCGTATTATACGACATCATAGCCACCTGTTCTAAAACAACTGCAGCCTCAACCGATGCCTTAGCATCATTTCCCCAAGTAAACGGACCGTGCGAATGAACAAGCGCGGCGTGCATCTGCTGCACTCCCGTTTCCTTAAGAGCCTCAAGAATAACCGTTCCCGTCTCTTTTTCATATTCTCCCTTGATCTCAGCATCAGTCATTTTGCGAGTGCAAGGAATAGTTGTGCCGAAATAATCCGCGTGAGTCGTACCGTACGGTGTTATTCCTCTGCCCACCTGAGCATATATAGTCGCCCAAGGGGAATGAGTATGTGTAACTCCACCTATCTCGGGATACGCTTTATAAAGCTCCAAATGTGTGGGGGTATCAGACGAAGGCTTGAGCGTTCCCTCAACAACATTACCTTCAAGATCGACAACAGGAAGCATATCCGGAGTAAGATCATCATATTCAACCCCGGACGGTTTTATAACCACAAGTCCCTTTTCTCTGTCGATGCCGCTCACGTTGCCCCAAGTAAAAGTGATAAGATTATACTTCACAAGCATCATATTTGCTTCATATACCTGTTTTTTAAGTTCTTCTAACATAATTATCTCCTTTAGAGTTATTTTAAAATTTAGCTCTCAACTCGACGACCTTGCCAACGATTGTCACCGGCAAGCTCTCAATTTCCCGATTTGAAAAATAGATCGGCTCAAATGCCGGATTGGTCGGCACAAGACGTATACCGTCAGAAAACTTTGCAATTTTCTTAACAGTAGCTTCCTCGCCGCCGACAAGAACGACTGCAATTTCGCCATTTTCGACATCGTTTTGCCGTCTTACTATAACAACATCTCCGTTTGTGAAGCGCGGCTCCATACTCGCACCCTTTATTTTCAATCCTATAAGCTCTGAGCCCATAGCCAGGGAAGCGTCTACCTCCTCGTAATCCTCAATGTTTTCAATAGCATCAATAGGAATACCGGCAGCAACATTTCCGCATACAGGAACTCTTATAACAGACGATGTATTCTCGCCCAAAAGCAACATGCCGACGCTAACACCAAAAAGCTTCGCCAACGACATAACGGTATTTGCATCTGGAACACTGACTCCGCGCTCATACGCAGAATAGGTTTGTCTTTTTATTCCGAGAAAGCGCGCAACATCCTCTTGAGTGAGCGACGCACCCTTTCTTGCGGATATCAGTCTTTGCTTTAGCATATCCACTCCTTATTTTTTCTTCGTTTATATAATAGCAAATTATTTTTGCTTTGTCAAGCGATTTTAAATAATTGGTGTTCAAAAACAGCGACATCCTTTTATTGACAATGCAAATTTTATTTGCTATAATTCGTATGCAAGCAAATTTAAATTGCGTTTCGCTTGCCTCTTAGCCCCGTAAGAGAACAATAAATCATCAGCTGATGCGAAGCTTTACCACTCAAGACTTTGCAAGCATTCACAAGCTCTTGCATATTTTGCAAGATAACTTCTAAAAAGAAAGGATATAATTATGTGTGATATTTGTTTAAGTGTTTACGGCCACGATGAAAACTGTGATGTGGATTTTTCTTCTCTTACAAAAAGCTCCTGCTATTCATGCGGAGCATCAATAGAAAAAAACGAAAAAATAGCAATCTTCAAGGACAAGGTATTTTGCAGAGATTGTGTAAACGATCTTAGCATAGATGAGCTTTGCTTTCTTTGCGATACAGACGATCTTTTCGAGCTTAGCGAAAAATTCGAGCTTTGCAAGACCGATATGATTATAGATACATCATGGTGATATATGACCGAAAAAAATCTTTCGGAATTAAAATATCTCTTAAAGGAGATCGCTATGTACAAATCACGCCTTTGCGATCTTGAAGCATATAAAAAAAAGGCTACCGACAGACAAAAGGTTGAAATCGATGTTTTAAAAGCTAAAATCACGGCAAAAATGACTGAGTGTCTTGCTCTTTATGATAAAATAAATGAATTTATATCATCAATTAAGGATTCGCTTTTGCGCATGATAATTTCCCTGCGTTTTATAAACTCACTTTCTTGGGAGCAAATAGCTGCTCACATAGGCGGGCAAAACACTGCCGACGGTATAAGGAAAATATACTCACGATATGCTCAAAGATTTCTCCGAGAATGAAGAGATTGGAAACAAACTATTGACTTTGATAACAATATATGATAAAATAACTGTAATTATGGATCGAGCTTTTACTTTTTATTTTCAATGAGCTCTTGCCGTAACAATTATATTTAAAAGGGAGCATTAAATGAGAAAATCATATAAATTACTCACAAAGGCCCTGCCTGTATTTATGCTTGAGCTAATCGCTTGCGTTGCCCTCGGCACAATAGCCTTTCTCACTGCATATGACCGCAATTCAGGCTGGCTAAGCACTACGTATATTTCTATTTTGTTCTGGCTTGTAGTATCGGTTACGCTGATCACAGCCATCGTTATAGGAGCTTTTTCAAAAAATGCAGGAATTGTTCGTTTCAAGGATAAATACGGACTCGTTTTGTTTTCCTCGGCTCTTGCAGGGATAATCGTTTTTGCGCTTTTCGTTATCGAATTGTGCAGATTTATGACAAGCTCCGACATTTCCGCTTGGCGATTGGTACGCTCGGTAGTAGCTGTTTTTGCGGCAGCAAACTTTATTATAGCAGCCATTCCTCAAAAGCTTCTCAAAAAGCACATTAACAAAACCGTCAGAATCGCATTGTCGCTTTCGGCAGTTTTATGGGGAGTTTTGTCGATACTCGTTGTTTATTTCGACAAAAATGTTCCAATGTCAAACATCACGAAAACTATGCTTTTGCTTTCTTATGCAGCTGTAACCGCATTCTTGCTCTTTGAAGCAGAGTTCAAGCACGCGAGAAAGCGCTTGATCGCATATTCGGTTTCCGCCGCACTTTCAGCATTCTGCTCATTTGCATTCTGCGTTCCGATAGCCCTCTCGTTAAGAAGCATAAACACCATCAATTTCAGTGTTATGGAATTCGTAGTATGTACCACAATAGGCTTCTACGCATTTTCAAAAATATGCTCTATGATAAGGACTATGCGTCACGTTATCGTTTCAAGACAAGAAGATGATTCAAATCATCACTCATCATCAAAAAGCTCAAAAAAGCCCATTAAGCAGGAAGAAGCTAAATAACAAAAAAGAGACCGAAAAATTCGGTCTCTTTTTTATCAATTTGAAAAGAAGAATAAATTTTCTTATTTTTTGGCAATAGTTTTTATCAATAGCATTGGATTTTATTGATTTTATTGTTTTTGTTGTTCTTTTGCCTGATGATCAATTGCACATCCCCGTCACTTGCGGTTTCATTGTTTATAAAACTTCAACGTCATCAAGCTAACAACCCGATTTTAAATTATTCATTTAGTTTCCCATTGGTCTATACCTTTTATTCGGTTATATGTTTAAGCCTCTGCAAATGAATTTATTTAAATATTCTTTTAATCTTTTAGCAAGTTTCGTTTTATTCGTTTGATATATTTAGGTGATCTTATAAACTACTTAACATCCCATTGGTCTATACCTTGTCCTTTTTAGATTGCTTTTTTAGCCTATCTGTTCATTGGACCGTACCTTACCTTTTTAAAAATGACATTTGTAAATTCCGGTATCCGGATTTTGCTATCAAAGATTCCGCATGAAAGTGTCCTCTAACGCTTGATACGTCCCTCGTATCGATCTATATAAATTACACTTTCCGCCGCATTTTATTTCAAAAGCTCAAAGTTACACTTTGAAAACCTGCAAAGAGAATCTCTATCGTCTTGCAAGTCTCTCCTTGTTCGGAGGAAACGCGTGCCACAATCTACTTTTCCATTCAATTCGCACTTATAACAGAGCTTACATATCCTTCGTGTATATTTTTTCCGATAACTCGGCAAGCTTGAAGTTATGCTATTTTGTCCGCGGACCTTCCTGCTTTAAATCCGAAATTCTCAACAAGCTCAAAGGGAGCATCCATAGTAAGAAGCGACACGTTAATCTTTTGTGTTTTATTATTTTTACAAACGGCGATTCTGTTTGGATTGTTTGTTACTTGCACAACGGCGTTAATGATACAGCCGTTATACTTGTATTCATTTTTTGATGTTAAAAGATACAATCCATACGGAATCTTCATAAAGACTGATTCATCCACCATTGGTTTCACACCCTTCTGTCGAAATTGAAAGAGCTTTTTACTTCCTTATTTTTACTTCTTTTTTACTTCCTTGCCCTTTCTTCATTTTTAGTATAACATACTTTTTTTGACTTTTCAAGTAGTTTTTTAAATTTTTTAGGATTTTTGCTATTTTTCTTTTTCCTATACAAAACCATAGAATAAGAAAAGCACAACGGCGCAAAAGCGCCGTTGTGCTTTTTTGGAGATTTTTTGAAAAATTGCCATTCTGTAAGCAATTCATATTCACTTGCTATTGGCGTTATCCTTGTGGCATATCGAGGACATCGCGCATCCTGAGCAAGAGCATGAGCAGGAGGATTTTCCTTTTTTCTTTGCTCTTACGGAGCATACAACTATCGATATAGCTATTACCGCGACGATAACACCTATTATAACTGTTCCGATCATACTAAATCCTCCTTGATAATTTTATTTTTTATTTCCTATTCTTTTTATACTGTCTACAAGTGAAAATTTAGCCGGCTTGACGATCATATAAACAAATCCGATAAGCACAGCAAACGCAAGCACTACACCAAATATATTAGCTGTCACAGCAGATGTGAAAAGCGAGCCTATTTGATATATCATAAACGATACTGCATAAGCAAACGCACACTGATATCCTACCGCAAAGAGCGTCCATCTTGCAGAGTTCATTTCTCTCTTGATAGCTCCGATAGCCGCAAAGCAGGGAGCGCAAAGAAGATTAAATACAAGGAACGAATATGCAGCAAGCTGAGTCATATCCATAAACGCCGTAACTCCAAGGACCGCAACGATCTCTTCCTTAGCCACAAGTCCCATTATAGTAGCGACTGCTGTCTGAGGTGCCGAGAAGCCAAGAGGAGCAAATATCCATCCAATGAGCATTCCAAGCAAGCTAAGCATACTTGTTCCGCCGTTTTCCTCAAGAGCAAGATCGAACGTATACGCACCGTCAGCATCTACTCCGCAAACAGTTCCAAGCCAAATAAAGATGGTTGAAATAAAGATTATTGTTCCTGCCTTTTTAATAAATGACCAGCCTCTTTCCCACATAGAGTGCAAAAGGTTTTTAAGCGTTGGCATATGATAAGCGGGAAGCTCCATAATAAAAGGCGTAGGCTCTGAGGCGAATCTTTTAGTCTTTTTAAGAACGATTCCCGAAACGATGATGGATGCCATTCCGATAAAGTAAGCGCTCGGCGCTACCCACCAAGCTCCGTCAAAGAGCGCGCCTGCTATAAGAGCTATTATAGGAAGCTTCGCTCCGCATGGAATAAACGTTGTTGTAATTATAGTCATTCTTCTGTCTTTTTCGTTTTCTATCGTTCGCGAAGCCATAATCCCGGGAACACCGCATCCAACTCCGATAAGTATCGGAATAAAGGATTTGCCGCTAAGGCCGAATCGTCTGAATACTCTATCCATAACAAATGCGATTCTGGACATATATCCGCAAGCCTCAAGGAAGGCAAGCATAAGAAATAAAACGAGAATCTGAGGAACGAAGCCGAGTATCGCACCAACTCCGCCTACTATACCATCCTGAACCATACTGTAGAGCCAATCAACGTAAGGCTCTCCGTTCTCGTCAAGCATAATCTTGTCAAGAAGCGCAGGAACTCCCGGCACCCAAGCACCGTATTCAGAGGGATCCGGAGCATTTTCCTCAATATATGTAGCTATATCACAAATACCGTCCTCGGTTACAACGCCCATTATAAAGCCTGCCTGCTCGAATGCTGCGCCGTAAGAAGCATACGCTTCCTCAAAAGCATTGTAATCTTTATTTTCAAATGCTTCCTTAATATTTAGAGCGCCGGGGACATCTGCCCTTTCTGCAGCATCTATAACCGCACCGTTAGCATCATTCCATATTGGCTTTGCAAAATCATCAATATTTTCATCATATTCGCCGTCTATTCCGAGAAAATGGAAGCCGTCGCCGAAAAGCCCGTCGTTTGTCCAATCCGTTACCCACGTTCCTACAGTTGTTACCGCAATAAAGTATACGCAGAACATGATAAGCGCAAATATAGGAAGCGCAAGCCATTTGTTTGTAACAATTCTGTCTATTTTATCAGAGGTCGTAAGCTTATTCGGATCCTTTTTTTCATGGCAGGAAGCTATTACCTCTGTAACATATAAATATCTTTCGTTAGTGACTATGCTCTCGGCATCATCATCAAATTCCGATTCAGTCTTAGAAACGATTTTCTCGATCCTATCAAGAACATTTTTACTGAACGAGCACTCCTCGATGATTTTTGAATCGCGCTCAAAGAGCTTTACGGAATACCATCTCTTTTTATCCGTGCTAACATCGTTTGAAATAAGCGAGCCTATTTCATCAAGTGCATTTTCAAGCCTTCTGTCGAAGCTATGCTTATGCTGAGCTTTTGCGCTCTCGGCAGCCCTTATTGCCTCCTCTGCCGCCTCCAGAACTCCTGTTCCCTTAAGAGCCGAAACCTCAACTATCTTGCATCCAACCCTTTTAGAAAGCTCGTCAATATTGATCTTATCTCCCGTTTTATTAACTACGTCCATCATATTGATAGCAATAACCACAGGAATACCAAGCTCGGTAAGCTGTGTCGTTAAATAGAGATTTCTTTCAAGATTAGTTCCGTCAACGATATTGAGTATCGCATCGGGCTTTTGATCAATAAGATAGTTTCTTGCGACTATCTCCTCAAGTGTATACGGCGAGAGTGAATATATTCCGGGAAGGTCGGTTATTATAACTCCGTCGTGCTTTTTAAGCTTGCCTTCCTTCTTTTCAACCGTAACTCCGGGCCAGTTTCCAACAAATTGATTAGCGCCCGTAAGAGCGTTAAAAAGCGTTGTTTTTCCCGAATTGGGATTCCCGGCAAGCGCTATACGAATTTCCATGCTGTCTCCTTTTTGTGGTTAGCCACGGCTAACCCGAATGTAAAAAATATCAGTCCACCTCAATTGTGGAAGCATCCTCTTTACGAATAGAAAGCTCATATCCGCGAACCTTAATTTCAATAGGATCTCCCAAAGGCGCATATTTTCTAACCGTTATTTCAACGCCCTTCGTTATCCCCATATCCATAATTCTGCGCTTAAGCGCGCCGACACCGTGAAGTTTTACGACTCTTACCGTAGAACCTATAGGAGCTTCTTTTAAAGTTTTCATTCTTTCCTCCGATAAATATTCTCATTTTATCGTGTAGTTAGCCTTGGCTAACTACGCTATTATAATACACCACAAAGCCAAGTTTGTCAATAGCTTTTTTGAAATTTTTTTCATTTTTTTGAACTTTTTTCTTTCCAATCATATTTATTATTCATTTATATAATTTATAATGATATATTAAACTTAATATATAAATTCTAATCTCTTTTGCATAAAAAAGAGCAAGAAGATATCTTCTTGCTCTTTTCGTTTTTATTTTACTGCTCGTCAGTTGTGGGAACTACGGCTACGCTAACGCTCTTTATTGCTTCAAGAATTGCCTTGTATTCTGCATTCTCGGAGTCGTTTATCATTTCATCGTCGGTAAGCGTTTTTTCTGCTATATATCTTAATGTTACTGCGTTTACGCTTACTGCCTCTGCTCCAACGGTTGCACTTGCTTCCTCAAGTGATGTTTCGTTCTGAATGAAGCTCATATTGCCGTTTCCGTCAATTACGTAAAGTGTTATAACAAGCTTAAGGTCTACGAGTGACGCTACGTTTGAGAATCCGCTGATCGTATACTTGATAGTCGTATAATTCTCGTTATTCTCAGATACCATAACTCCCTTACCGCCTGTATATGCGTTAGTATTATCGAACGTTACGTTTGATGCGTTCGACATTACTATTCCGTAGGTAAGCTTTGTGTTATTGTAAAGATTGTATGCTTTAAGCGCGTCCGTA
>JAGAPG010000021.1 GCA_017623355.1 Clostridia bacterium | reverse complement strand
TCTGCATATTAAACTGTAAAATAAAAATTGTGACTTGTTACAATTTAATACGCAGCCTAAGAGAAGGGGCTCGGAAAACGAAGTTTTACGAATCCACTGCGGATGCAAGGTCAAGATCGACGGGAGCTTGCTCACGAGAGATCGACCGAAGCACAAGCCGAAGGCTTGCTACCTCTGCATATTAAACTGTAATAAGAATTAAAGCACAAACTTGAAATTTGCCTATTAAGTATATCATAATAATTTGATTTTATCAAGGCTTTTTTTGAAAAAAATCGTTTCAATAAGAAAATAGCGGATAAAATCCGCTATTTTGCCCGCCGAGCCGTGTAAGATAATGATTTGCGCCCCGAAATTCCAGGGTGGTGTCCTCATTGTGCCATTACTGCTTCCAACATCCTTGCTAAACTGTCCGACTTTCGTCTCATTAAGAGAGTATAGCAAGGGAGGCCTGCAAACCGACACAGGATATTAGACTCCAATTAAAGCTTGTAGGTCGAATTATATATCTTATCACGCACTAAGCAGGTCGTAATTATTCGTTGTCGTAATCGATAACATCGAGTCTTTGATCGAAAATACCTGCTATTTTTTCAAGCTCCTTGCCCTCAACAGAAATAAAAAGCTCATCCTTTTTGCCCGAGTTTTCCTTTCTCAAAACAAAATATTGAGTAGATACGGGAACGACCGCAACATAATTTTTTCCGTCCGAGGAAACCTCGTCGATTATTTCATAAAGCGTATCAATACCGTTTTCGTCTGTTAACGTAATGTATTTTTTATTCATCCTTATCCCCCGCGGCTCTTTCTGTTTCGTTTATTGTATCTCCGAAAAGCTTAACAACGATAGATTGCTTAGTTGCATACGCTTCCTCGACGAGAGCATCAAAATCGAGCTTTCTTTCTTCCTCAATAACCTTTTCAAGCTCGGGACGTGTGCGAGGATGCCTGGGAGTGAACACGGTACAGCAATCCTCATACGGCAAAACAGAGGTTTCGTAAGTTCCAATGCGTCTTGATATTGAGATTATTTCCTCTTTATCCATACCGATTAGCGGACGGTAAACAGGAATATCCGAAAGAGTGTTTGTAACGTTTATTGCCTTCATAGTCTGGCTTGCAACCTGCCCCAAGCTTTCGCCTGTTATGATAGCATCGCAATCGTAATCGTGAGCGAGCTTCACAGATATCGCCATCATATATCTTCTTAAAAGAAGCGTAAAATAATCCTCATCGCAGTTGTCGCGAATAAGCTCTTGAATGTGAGTAAGAGAAATAACGTGAACTCTTAATCTCATGGTGTAATCGGTAAGTATTTTTGCCAGCTCCAAAACCTTTTCCTTAGCGCGCTCCGAAGTATAAGGAAAGCTTTCAAAGTGAATTGCTTCAAGCTGAACACCGCGCTTTGCCATCATAAATCCGGCAACAGGAGAATCTATGCCACCCGAGAGAAGCAAAAGTCCTCTGCCGCTTGACCCATAGGGAATACCGCCTGCGCCCTTATCCTGTCCTGCGTGAATATAAGCGTATTTTTCGCGTATCTCTACGCAAACTAAAATTTCGGGTTCCTTAAGATCAACCTTGATCCTTCCGTGAGTAGCCTCTAAAACAGCAGCACCTACCTCTCCTGCGATCTCGGGAGAGCCGAGCGGAAAGCGCTTATCCGAGCGCTTTGCCATAGCCTTGAAGGTTTTATAGCCCAAAAGCTTTCTCGGAATATAGTCTTTCACAACCTCAAGGATCTTATCCATATTTTTTTCGCAAACAGCTGCTTTTGTAATTCCCACGAAGCCGAAAACGTGCTTTGCCTGCTCAAACATTTCGTCAATAAGCTCGCAAGCCTCATCATCCTCAGGCTCAATAAAAACGGTGCTTTGCGCATAGTAAATATTGAAATTCCCGATGCGCTTTGCGCGTCTGCGGAGCTCCTTAAGCATTTTTGCTTCAAAATCGGAACGGTTAGCTCCCTTTAAGATAACCTCTCCGTATTTACATAAAATAACTTCCTTCATCTTATCTGTCCGTCGCCTTTAATAATATACTTAGTTGTCGTAAGAGCGTCAAGCCCCATAGGACCTCTTACGTGCAGCTTTTGTGTGGAAATTCCTATTTCCGCACCAAATCCAAATTCTCCGCCGTCTGTGAACCTCGTTGAAGCATTTACGTAGAGCGAGCAGGAATCAATCGATTTTGTAAAATAATCGGCGTTGCGCGCATTTTCGGTTATTATAGCCTCACTGTGCCCGGTTGAATATTTTCTTATATGCTCGCAAGCCTCGTATACGCTTGATACGACCTTGCAGGAAACGATGTAGTCATCATATTCCGTGTCGAAATCCTCATCCGTTGCCTCGTCAGCATACGGAAGAATCTCACAGCCCTTTGGACAAGCGCAAAATTTAAGATCGTATTCTCGTGTTTCTGCATAAAATCTTGTTAAAAATTCCTTTGCAACGCTTTTGTGTACCAAAACGGTTTCTATTGCGTTACAAACCGACGGGCGGGAGCATTTTGCGTTTATCGCAACGTCGATTGCCATATCAATATCTGCATCCTCATCAACATAAAGATGACAGTTGCCCGCGCCTGTTTCGATTATCGGAACCTTTGCGTTTTCAACGATGTTTTTGATAAGTCCCTTTCCGCCTCTCGGAATAAGAACGTCAATATATCCGCGCATTTCCATAAGAATATTTGCGCTTTCTCTTGTTGTGTTTTCGATAAGAATTACGCAGTCCTTATCAAAGCCCATTTCGTCAAGAGCTCCTCGTATTATTTCGACTATACATTTGTTTGAATTTATAGCTTCCTTGCCACCGCGAAGGATAACACTGTTTCCGCTTTTTAGGCAAAGAGAAGCGGCATCGGGAGTAACGTTTGGACGCGCCTCGTAGATCATAGCGACAACGCCGAGAGGAACCTTGGTTTTGTGTATTTCAAGACCGTTAGGACGTGTAGTTATTTCGCCACTGCCGATGGGATCGGGCAGAGAGGAAATTTTTATAATAGCCTTAGCAATATCCTTTATTCTTGCTTGAGTGAGAGTAAGTCTGTCAATAAGCGCCTCGGATATTCCGTTTGCGCGTGCATTTTCAATATCAATAGAGTTTGCGTCGATTATGGCTTGAGAGTTGTCTAAAATTCTTTCGGCAATTTGAAGAAGCGCATCGTTTCGCTCCTTTCCGCTTGTTATTCCAAGAGAAAGAGAAGCCCTTTTGCTTCTTTGGCATATATCCTTAATATATTCGTAAAGCTCCATATTAGTCCTTTCTTGCGGCAAAATATGTTCCAACGTGCTTTCCGTCGAGAATTTGATAAAGGATAAACGGATCCTGACCGTTTATTATAAGCATAGGTATCTTGTTTTTCGATGCGATCTCGGCAGCCTCAATCTTAGCAATCATTCCACCTGTTCCTCTTGCAGTTCCTGCTCCGCCGGCGCAAGCGCGGACGGTATCGTCTATTTCTTCAACTCGGTCGATCAGCTTTGCATCGTCGAATTTTCTTGGATCCTTGTCATAAAGACCGTCAATGTCGCTCAGATTTATTATAAGATCGGCTTCTGCGGCAATTCCAACGTATGCCGAGAGAGTATCGTTTCCGCCAAATTGCATTTCTTGGCTTGATATAGAGTCGTTTTCGTTTACTATCGGAATACAGCCCATTTTTATAAGCGAGAAGAATGTGTTTTTGAGGTGCAAAAGCCTGCTTTCGTCCTCTACGACATCCTTGGTCATAAGAATTTGAGCCACGGTGTGTCCGTAAAGCGAGAAGCAGCTATCGTAAATTCTCATAAGCTGGCTTTGACCTACAGCTGCACACGCCTGCTTTTGATCAAGAGTTTTCGGATACTCGGAAAGAGCAAGACGCGCATATCCTGCGCCGACAGCTCCGGAGCTTACCATAATTACCTCGTGACCTGCGTTTTTGAAATCAGAAAGAGTACGAACAAGCGCTTCTATTCTTCTTAGATTAAGCGAGCCGTTTGAATATGTAAGAGTGGATGTTCCTATTTTAACCACTATTCTTTTGCAATTTTTGATGATACTCATTATATTTCTCCAAAAAAATATTAAAAACTACCTTGATAAATTTCTATTTGTAATATATAATATATTATAACCATACAACGCTTAAATTTCAAGTGCTTTGCAAGGATTTTAAGCTTTTTAGTACAAAAATCGGAGAAAAAAGACAATGAAACAGAAGATATATGTTGAAATAGCAGGTATAAGACTCGGCATAGTTTCCGAGGAAGGCGGAGAATACGTTGAGAGCGTAGCGAAGGCTGTCGACGAAAGAATAACGTCTATGGTTAAATCAAATAGGAACTGCTCGCTTTTGGAGGCAGCTATCTTTTGCGCTATGGATTCCTACAGTAAGGGCGAGAGTGACGGAAAAAGGGTAAAAAATCTCGAAGCTCAGATAGCTCTTTATCAAGCCAACGTAAACAGACTTAAAAGGGAAAATGAGGAGCTTCGCTCCAAGCTTATGCAGTATGAAAAATAAACACATCCCCGAGCTTTTGTGCCCAAGCGGAGATATGGCATCTCTTTTAGGAGCTATATCGGCGGGTGCAGATGCGGTGTATTTAGGACTTGATATATTTAACGCCAGAATAAGAGCTGATAACTTCACCCTTGATAATGTGAGTGAGGCAATTTCTTTGTGCCACGCTCACGGAGTCAAGGTTTTTGTTACCTTGAACATTGCGATATACGAAAAGGAAATACCGCTTCTTTTAGAATATGCTTCGAGGCTTTGGACGGCGGGAGTTGATGCGGTTATCGTTTCGGATCTTGGAATTATCACTCTTTTAAGAGAGCATTTTCCGGAACTTGAGATACACGCAAGCACACAGTGTACTGCTCATAACCTTGACGGAGTGTCGATGCTTCAGAAAATGGGCTGTAAAAGAGTTGTTGTCGCACGAGAGCTTGATAAGAAAAATATTTCATATATAAAAAGCAACACATCTGCCGAGATAGAGGCATTTGTTCACGGAGCGCACTGTATGTCGGTTTCGGGACAGTGTCTTATGAGCTATGCTCTCGGCGGCAGAAGCGGAAACAGAGGAGAGTGCGCCCAGCCCTGCCGTTTACCGTACTCGATAAATAAGAAACAGAGCTATATGCTCAGCCTTAAGGATATGTCGCTCGCCCCTCACCTTTCGGAGCTTTCTGACATAGGAGTTGATTCCTATAAAATAGAAGGAAGGATGAAGAGTGATGCCTACGTTTATGGCGTGGGTAGTATATACAGACGCTTAATTGATAACGGAAGAAATGCCGAAAAGGGTGAATTACGCACACTTGAAGCGCTTTTTTCTCGTCAGGGCTTTACTGACGGATATTTTAAGGGAGCTATAGATTCGTCTATGCTTGGAGTTCGCTCCGAGGACGATAAAGTGCGCACGAGCAATATAGCGACCGATATTCCTGAGCTTAAAAAGCCGCAAATAACAGTGTCAGCGCGATTTGTTTTGGGCGAAAAAGCGACACTTACCCTAAGATATAGTGGCAAAAGCGCTACCGTATATGCTGACATAGTTGAGGAAGCAAAAAACGCGCCTATGTCTAAAGAGGATATTATAAAAAGCCTTTCAAAATTCGGTCAAACTCCGTTTGAGCTTGGGGCAATAGAGATAGAAAAGTCGGATAATATTATGGTGAGAGTGTCTAAGCTTAATGCTTTAAGACGAGAGGCGGTATCAAAGCTCCTTTCGTATGGGAGAGAGCCGATCGATCCTATATATAAGCCGAAAAGCATTTGTGCGTCTAAGGATAAAATTCGTAGCGCGTTTTTCCTTGATCCTGATAAAATCCCCGACGATGTGTCGTATTTTGATAGGATATATGTGTACGTTGATCGATACAAAAGAGATAAACGAATAAACGGCATCGCACTTCCGCCTGTTATATTCGATAACGAGTGGACGAGTATTGAAAAAATGCTTGAAAAAGCTAAAAACGACGGAATAAAATACGCTCTTGTATCTAACATAGGTCAAATAGAGCGCGTTAAAAAATATGGCTTTATCTCTCAGGCTAATTTCAGATTTAATGCATTTAACCGACCCTGTGTTCGATTTTTGCATGATCTTGGATTTGATAGTGTTATAATGTCTCCCGAGCTATCATTGCGCCAGCTTGAGGATTTTAAAGGGGAGAGTGTCGTTGCTTACGGAAAAATCCCTGTTATGACAACTCACAAGTGCATTCTTAAGGATTCTGTTGGCTGTGATAAGTGTAAGGGATATATGAAGGACAGGGTCGATGCGGAGTTTTATGCTGAGGGCATATTTTCTCACAGAAATGTTATTTTCAACAGCGTTCCTGTATACATGGCTGACAAAATTGACGAAATAAGCTCGTTTTCTCATCATTTTATATTTACTGACGAATCAAAGGATGAGTGCGCTGGAATAATTTATGCTTACAAAAATAAGATCAAGAGCCTTAAGGGCTTCAGGAGAATAAAATAATGAAGATCGTACTTGCTTCCGCTTCCGCACGCAGGAAGGAAATTCTTTCTATGGTGTGCGATGATTTTGAAATAAGAATATCAAACGCCAACGAGGACTATTCGCCAGATATCCCTCTTTACGATGTCGCAAGGCTTCTTGCTGAACGAAAGGCGCTTTCTGTTCCTATGAACGACGGAGAGATAATTATAGGATGCGATACCGTCGTTTTGTGTGATGGCGAGCTTATGGGCAAGCCGAAGGATCGGGATGATGCCATAAGAATGCTTGAAAAGCTTTCTAAAAACGCGCATTCCGTTATAAGCGGAATTTGCGTAAGATCATGCGATAAGATGTTTTGCGATTCTGTTGAGAGCTTTGTTTATATGAGAGAAATGTCACGCGCGGAGATAGAAAAATATGTAGATAAGGAGCAGCCCTACGATAAGGCGGGCGCTTACGGAATACAGGAGAGCGCGGGAGCGTTTGTTTCGAGAATCGACGGTGATTTTTATAATATAGTAGGACTTCCGATATGTCGCCTTGTTGAAATATTAAGGGACGAATTTTCCATTTTAACGGTGTGATATGAATTTAAAAGAGAAAAAAGAAAGAATATCAAAAATTGTTTTGGCTCTAAAGAAAATATATCCCGAGGCTGCCTGCTCACTCGAATATCAGGGCGAGGGCTGGAAGCTTCTTATAATGGGACGACTGAGCGCGCAGTGTACTGATGAAAGAGTTAATATAGTTTGCAAAGAGCTTTTTAAAAGATTCCCCACTCTTAAAAGTATTGCCGATGCAAGCTATTCGGATATAGAAGAAATAATAAAGCCCTGCGGACTTTTCAGAATGAAGGCGAAAAATATAAAGGATGCAAGCCACCGCTTATACTACGAATACGGATCTAAGGTTCCTGACAGTATGGATGAGCTGCTTAAATTTGAGGGGGTTGGCAGAAAAATAGCTAATTTGCTTCTTGGCGACCTTTATCATCTTCCGGCAATAGTTGCCGATACGCATTGTATGCGTATTTGCGGGCGCCTTGGTATGTATAAGGAAGGAAAGAAGGATCCTCTATTCACCGAAAGGACAATGTCGCAGATAATAGAGCCGTCGGAGCAAAGTGATTTTTGCCATCGAATGGTGCATTTCGGTAGAGAATTTTGTACTGCACAGAGCCCTAAATGCCATAACTGTCCGATTTCGGAGCTTTGCGAGCATAATTTGAAAAAAGCGGATGAAAAAGCTTAAAATTCTTTTAAATAAAGGGTTTATAAAAACATTCATATATGTTCATATATTGTTTTTTGTGAGCGGTAAAAAAGAAAAAGCAGAGCTTGAGGGCTCTGCTTAATTTTTTTTATTTTAAGAAGAATAACAATCTTAAAATCCTTTTAAATAAAGAATTTTATAAAATATGAATATATGTTCATATATGCTAAATAGTCCATTCTCCGTCTACAAAGAACTGCTCTTTAAATTTTTCAGCAACTATTTTTCCGCCAATGCCGTTTGGGTGATCTCCGTAAATATAATCGCATTTGAACGGCTCGCTATCAAGAACGCTTTCTATATCAAAGAATCGGCACCCGTACATTTTCGCAAGAGTCGGTATTGCAAGATTTGTACATTTCCATTCATCTCTCTGACAGTCGGGGAATCTGAATGGCGGCACGCTGGAGATAATAACCTCCTTGCCAAGAGCCCTTAAATTTTTAACGATGGTTTCGATAGTCTTTATCATCATTCCTCCGCTTGCCCATTTTGAAAGATATGGACCTGCCAAAAAGTCGTTTACTCCGTACGCGAGGAATATAACGTCAGCCTCCTTGCCCTTTTCAAACCAAGAGCCGAGTGTAGCACAGTCGTCGCCTCTGCCGTAGCCAAGACCGAGATTCCATGTAGCGTATTCGTCCTTTATCATATCGGCTATTCTTGCGGCCCACATTTCGTATTTATCGCGCTCTGTGCCGCAGCCGGCAGTTATTGAGTCGCCCATAAAGACAACGGTTTTTTTCACCTTTCTGTCGATTCCGAAAAGAGCAGGCATAGGAGCAGCGGAAGAAATCCATTTTCCGTCCTCAAAAACGAAAGATGTGGTAAGCGGCTCTATATTGTAGGGTATTTCGTCACCAAAAAGCTCCCATTCCCAGCAAAAATACTGTCCTTCCTTTACTTCAAAGGAGAATTCATCGCTCCAAAAGCGTTCGTTTGTGTAAACAATCTTTGACTCCTCGCCGTTAAAGGTGATTTTGGTAAATTCATTTGGCTCTATATTTGCATCAATGGAATCAGATGCGAAAATTCTTGCGCTGATTATCTTGAAATTCCCGCCGGGCTTGTTTCTCCAGGAGGCGCTGCCGTCGGCATACGTGCTGTTTACCTGATTCATAAAATATACTCTCCATGCGAAATTTCCGCAAACGAGAGGTCTTAAAAATGAACGGAATTTGTAATATCTTTCTCCCTTGCTTTCGCAAAAGCTTGTACCTGTTGGAGCAGAAGTGTTAGAAACGTATTTTTTAAACATAATAACCTCTTTAATTATGAAATATAAAAGTGATTCAAAAGCCTTCCTTTTTTGGAAGGCTTTTTGCTTTTAAAGTAATTCTTTTCTGAGAGTAGCTCCATCCTTTGATGAAAGGTATGACGGCGGAACATCAAGCACGGTCTTGCAGCCGCATACGCCTTCCTTGCTAAGTCTTGCGGCAGCGCGTGCATAAGCAACTATAACGGATGCGGTAAATTCGGGGTTTGAATCTAATTTTAATGAATATTCTATGATGTGCTTGTGCTCGAGGTTAGCGCCTGTAACACCGCTTCTTATAACAAATCCGCCGTGAGGAATGCCTGCGTGATCTCTGTCAAGCTCTTGCTTGGAGATAAAATGAACTGTCGTGTCGTAATCAGCAAAATAGTTGGGCATATTTTTGATCTCAGCCTCAATTTTTTCCTTGTCCGCGCCGTCCTTTAAAACAACAAAGCATTCTCTTGTGTGCTTTTGGCGTGCGGTAAGCTCCGGATTCGAGCCTGATCGTACAGCATCAAGTGCGGCATCAACGGGAATGGTATATTGCTTTGCGTCAAGAACTCCGTCTATGCGTCGAATAGCATCGGAATGACCTTGACTGACGCCCTTTCCCCAGAAGGTATAATCCTTGCCGTTTGGCAGGATTGCGCCTGCGTACATTCTGTTAAGAGAGAACATACCGGGGTCCCATCCGACAGATATCAAAGCAACCTTTGCGCCTTCCTTCGCGCTTTTGTCTACATTTTCAAAATGCTCGGGAATTTTTGCATGAGTATCAAAGCTATCAACAACATTATAAAGCCTTGCAAGCTCCGGGGTTTGTTTTGGAAGATCGGTAGCGCTTCCCCCACAAAGGATCATAACATCGATCTTGTCCGTCATTTCGGAAAGCATATTGGCGTTATATACCTTGGCTGTCGGCGTGTTTATTTTAAGAGAGGACGGATCGCGTCTTGTGAAAACCGCAACAAGCTCCATATCGTCGTTTTGCTTTATTGCGTTTTCAACGCCTCTGCCGAGATTTCCGTATCCAAAAATACCAATTCTTATACTCATATAAAATACCTCCGAGTAAAACTATGAAATAATTTTATCACACATAAAACCCACATTCAATATTTTAAACGCAAAAAATGAAAAAATTTTTACATTTACTTTTTATAAATAGTATGTTAAAATATAATTACAGAAAATATTTTAAAGAGGATTTTATGAGAGAAAATAAATTTGGAAAACAAAAATTCACTGTGCTTTTGCTGTTTGGAATGATAGGACAGATAGCATGGTCGGTGGAAAATATGTATTTTAATCTTTTCGTTTTTAATACTATATCGCCGAATCTCGAGGCTGTTACGCTTATGGTACAGCTTAGCGGTGTTATGGCAACGGTTGCTACGCTTTTTGCGGGAACGATCTCCGATAAGCTTGCAAACAGACGCTCGTTTATGTCGTGGGGATATGTAATTTGGGGATTGAGTGTCGCTCTTTTCGGGTTTATTTCAGTGGAAAATACTATGAAAATCCTCTCCACAACAGAATCAAGGGCGATAACAGTAACCCTCGCAGTTGTAATAATCGGCGACTGCATTATGACTCTTTTTGGCTCAAGCGCAAACGATGCGGCGTTTAATGCTTGGGTAACGGACAACACCCAAAAGGAAAACAGAGGCAGAATAGAGGGCGTTATCGCGATTCTTCCGCTTCTTGCTATGCTTATAGTTGCCGGCGGTTTTGGAATCTTGGTAGAGGCTATCGGATATAAAATGCTGTTTTTAACGCTTGGAATTTTAATTTCGGCGTGTGGAGTGTTCGGAGTTTTCTATATTAAGGACAAGGAAGGTCTTGAGAAAAACGGCTCCGTAAAGGATATTTTTTACGGCTTTAAGCCGAGTGTCATAAAAAATCATCCGACCTTCTACGTTTCCTTGATCCTTATACTGATATACGGCGTTGCGTGTCAAATATTTATGCCGTATCTTATAATTTATATGCAGCAGTATCTGAGCTTCAGTGTTTTGGAGTATAGTATTATATTCGGCGCAGCGATCGTTTTGGGTGCGATAGTGAATCTTTTCTTAACCCGTCTTTCAGACAAAAAAGACAAGGTAAGTATGCTTTATTTTGCTTCAGCTATAATGTCAGCAGGACTTTTCGGTATGTATTTTACAAGAGGAATCGGCAAGGTCGGCTTGCTTATCCTCTTTGGAGTGTTTGGATTCGTTATGATCACGGGATATATTCTTGTTTCCGCGCTTTGCGGCTCTGTTATGAGAGATCATACTCCTAAGGACGATGTTGGAAAGCTTCAGGGAGTCAGAATGGTGTTTGCGGTTCTTATTCCAATGCTCGTAGGACCTATGATAGGAAATGCGATAAACAAAACAAGAAATATTCCGCTTCCTGATCTCAGCTCGGCGGACAGTATGACTACACAGTATATTCCTGCGCCTGAGATATTTTTAGCAGGAGCAATTGTTACACTAATTATGGTGGCTTTAATTCCGATCTTGAAAAGACTTGTTAAGGAGAAAAAAGATGACACTTGCGACTAAATATCAAAATGAGGAAATACCTCATATAGAATACCCAAGACCTCAGCTAAGAAGGGATAGTTATCTTAGCTTGAATGGAAAATGGAAGCTCAAAAAAATGAAAATATCGGGGGATGTGTGCATTTTTGAGAGCGATATTACTGTTCCGTTTTCTCCCGAAAGCATAAAAAGCGGAATTGGCGAGGGCTTTAAGCTCGATGTTGATGAAAAGCTTGTGTATCAAAGAAGCGTATTTATAGATAACGAAATGCTAAGGGGAGTTACTCTTCTTCATTTCGGGGCAGTGGATCAGGAATGTGACGTTATTGTAAACTCTCGAAGGGTAGCTCATCACAGAGGTGGATATACGCCCTTTTCTGTAGATATAAGCTCGGTTATAAGCGAGGGCTATAATGATTTTTGTGTGGAATGTGTCGATAAAACGGAAGCTTCTCACGGCGCGCGTGGAAAGCAAAGCTCAAAACCGGGAAAGATTTGGTATACATCCCAAAGCGGAATATGGCAGAGCGTGTGGCTTGAAAGCATGCCGAGTGATTATATCGGTAGCGTAAAAATAACACCTCTTGAAAATCTTAAAGAGGTGAAAATAGAAACGGAGTGTCGCTGTAATCACAAAATAAGGGTTTTTGACGGCGACAAGGAGATAATATCGTCAAAAATAGAAAACAACTCTATTGTTTTGTCGTGGAATTTCGACACGTGGTCGCCTGAAAGTCCCAAGCTCTACGATTTTGAGATAACGGCAGATAGCGGAGATAAGATATATTCTTATTTTGGTGTACGCACCTTTGGTATCGGCAAGGACAAAAACGGAAAAGCGCGCCTTTTACTCAACGGAAAGCCTTATTTTTATAATGGAGTTCTTGATCAAGGATATTATAGCGACGGTCTTTTGACGCCTTCCTCCGATAAGGCTATGTATGACGATATAAAAATGATAAAGGATATGGGCTTTAATATGATAAGGAAGCATATTAAAATAGAGCCTATGCGTTGGTATTATTATTGTGATAAGCTGGGAATATGCGTTTGGCAGGATTTCGTAAATGGCGGAGGAGTGTATAAATTTACGCATATAGCCGCATTTCCGTTTTTGGGCTTTAAGCACGATGACTCGGATTATAAATATTTTTCAAGAGAGAATAAAGAAGGAAGAGATGAATTTATAAATTCCGTTCACGAAACGGTAGGCGCACTTTATAATTGCGTATCAATCGGTGCGTGGGTTCCGTTTAACGAGGGCTGGGGACAGTTTGATTCTTATAAGATCACGCAGCTTTTAAGATCATTAGATGATACGAGAATAATAGATTCGGTAAGCGGATGGCATGATCAGGGCGAGGATAAAACAACTCTTAAAAGCTTGCATACCTATTATACAAAATTGAAGGTTCCCAAGGATAGACGTCCTGTCGTTCTGAGTGAATTTGGCGGATATTCCATAAAGACCGCGGGACATGTTTACAACGAGGAAAAGGAATTCGGTTATAAGGTGTTCAAGGATGAAAGAAAGTTTCATAATGAAATCTATAATTTGTTCATAAATAAGATAAAACCACTTATAAAAAAGGGACTTTGCGCTTCGGTTTACACACAGCTATCCGATGTTGAAGAGGAAATTAACGGCTTGGTAACATATGATCGCGCGTATATAAAGATTCCTATTGATTTTATGAAGAAAATAAACCTTGAAATAGACAAGGAAGCCGAAATTGTGAATAAAATGTAAAATAGTTCAAAAAGTGTTGACAAACTCATTGAGCCGTTGTAAAATTAAATTGTAAAGCAAAAAAGCTTTGCAAGACAAATTTTATGGAGGGGACAAAAATGAAAAAAATTATTGCACTTGCACTTACAGTACTTATGATGTTTGCGCTCGTTTCTTGCGGTATGTCAGCTGACGACGTAAAGAAAAATCTTGAGGATGCAGATTACACAGTAGTTGAATCTCCCGTTAATCTTGACGGAGTAGTTGCTTCATTCGTTGCAACAAACGGTGACAAGGTTGTTTCAGTAGTTGAGTTTGAAGACAAGGCTGATGCTAAGGAAGCTTATGAAGAGGCTGAAAAGCTCGCTGAAGAAGCCGGTGAAGCAGATAACTTTAAGGATCTTTGCGTTCGTAAGGGTAAAACACTTATTACTGCTTCAAGCAAAGACGCTATGAAGGACGCGAAATAATTTATTTACAACAGTAAAGAACAATTATTGAACGAAAAAGTGGGATCTCAGATCCCACTTTTTTATGTTATTTATTTTTTTGCTATCTCTAATGATTCGGGATTGTTAGCCATAATAACGAACGAGCCGATTTGCTCAGTATTGGCTATTTGTGCCTCGGAGCCTGTTTTTATAAGAATATCGTAATATTTTTTTGCATCGCTTTCAAGCTCAAACGAAACAAGCTCGACTTGCTTTTGAGAGGTGGTTGCCGAAACGACACCGAGTATTTTTCCGTCAAGCTTTATACTCATCATTATTTCTATTGTGGTTTTGGCGTTGTCACAATCCTTTTCGGAGCTTATGACATTGACGATATATCCGGCTTCCTTAAGATTTTTTTCTGTTCTTTCAAGAGAAAGCTCGTTTTTGCAAGATGAAAATACGAGCAAGGAAGCTATTATCAAAGCAAATGAAATGATCTTTTTCATAAACGCTCCTTATTTCGCATCGGCAAGAGCCTTTGAATCGCTTGCGAAAACTACCACATTACCGTCGATCGAGATGACCTTTTCGGGCTTTTCCGATTCTATAGTATTTATAAGGATATCATAAAAGGTAATTGCATCGTTTTCTTTTTCAAATTCGTAAAGAAATACCCGTTGATCCTCTTGATTTTTTGCCTCGATCACGGTCAAAATATCGCCCTCAAGGGTTTTGTTATAGGTTTCCTCAATAGATATCTTTATTTGCTTTAGCTGAAGCTTGGAATCGCCGCTGCTATCGGAAATTACATCCATATCGTATCCCGCCTTGTTGAGATTTTTTACAACGCTGTCTGTTGTCATTGAGCAGGATGTGAATATAAAAACGAATGATAATGCAAGAATCGTTGTAAGTATTTTTTTCATAGTTAGCTCCTTAATGCTTGGATTTTTCGAGTATGAAGAAAAACGGAGAAGTAGGTGAATTTATAATTTTAAATTTAGATACGCTTATTTCGTGGCGGTCGAGCGTTTCAAGATAAGCTTCAAGCTCGATTCCCTCAAGCTCGCCCTCCTCGTGCCCCGGATATACGGCGACGAGCAATATTCCGTCCGGTGCGAGAATGGATACGGCGTCCTTTACCGCGGGGAGTGTCGTTATTCGCTTTGTAGTAACCGATTTATTATTGTTTCCCGGAAGATAACCGAGATTGAACATTCCCGCCTTTATCGGCTCTTTTATGTAATTCTTCAAATTGCTGTGCGAATCAAGAATAAGAGTGTAATTTTCAAAGCATCCCTCGTTTTTCAGACGAGCGCGTGTGTTTACGAGCGCGTTTTCTTGAATATCAAACGCGTATACGTGTCCGTTTTTACCAACTGTCTTTGACAGAAAACAGGTATCGTGTCCATTACCCATCGTAAAATCGGCGCAGATATCGCCTTCCTTTAAATGCGAAAGGATAAAGCTTTTTTGTAAATCAAGCAGATCGACCATATGAACCTCGCAATTTATGTCTTAATTTCGTTTGGTGTTAAAAATGAGCTGTTGTGAAGAAAGCTCTTTAAATAAGTATACATCAAAAAACCGACTTTGTCAATTCGATATTTTATTCTTGACAAAGTATATAATGCGTGCTAAAATATATATGTTTTATTAAAAACCATCAAAATTCTACCTTTTGAAAGGAAATTTTTCATTATGAAATGGACATCACTTAATGATTTAAGAGAAAAATATCTTTCGTTTTTCGAGTCAAAGGGGCATCTTCGCTTGCCCTCGTTTTCGCTCGTGCCGAATAACGATAAATCCTTGCTTCTTATAAATTCGGGTATGGCTCCTATGAAGAAGTTCTTTACAGGAGAGGTCATCCCGCCGAGAAACAGAGTTACTACCTGCCAAAAATGTATCCGTACTCCCGATCTTGAAAGAGTTGGACATACGGCGCGTCACGGCACGTTCTTTGAAATGCTCGGTAACTTCAGCTTTGGCGATTATTTTAAGGTTGAGGCTATTGAATGGGCGTGGGAGTTTCTTACAAGGACTCTTGAAATTCCCGAAAATCTTCTCTGGCCCTCCATTTATGAAAACGATGAGGAGGCGTACGATATTTGGGTAAATAGGATCGGGGTTATTCCCGAGCATATAGTTCGTCTCGGTAAAGCGGATAACTTCTGGGAGCACGGCTCAGGTCCTTGCGGTCCTTGCTCCGAAATATATTTCGACAGAGGAGAAAAATACGGCTGTGGCTCTGCTGACTGCAAGCCCGGTTGCGATTGCGACAGATATATGGAAATCTGGAACAATGTTTTCTCACAGTTCAATAATGACGGAAACGGCAATTATACAGAGCTTGCTCAGAAGAATATAGATACAGGTATGGGACTTGAGCGTCTTGCGTGCATTATGCAGGGCGTTGACAATATGTTTGAGGTCGATTCTGTTCGTAAGATAATTGATAAGGTTTGTCAGATCTCAGGCAAAAAATACGGTGATGACGCCGAAAATGATATTTCCATCCGTGTTGTTACCGACCACACAAGAAGCGCAACATTTATGATAAGCGACGGTGTTATTCCGTCAAACGAGGGCAGAGGCTATGTTCTTCGCAGAATTATTCGCCGCGCTTGCCGTCACGGTAAGCTTCTCGGAATAGATCATCCGTTCCTTGTTGAAATGTGCGATGTTGCAATCGGCGAGAGTGGGGATGCTTATCCCGAGCTTAAGGAAAAGGCGGATTATATAAGAAAGGTTCTTTCCTTGGAGGAGGAACGCTTTGATACAACCATTGACCAAGGTCTTTCGATTCTTGATTCTCTTATTTCTAAGGCTAAGGAGAATGGAGAGAGCGTGATTGACGGCGCTGAGGTATTCAAGCTTTATGATACGTTTGGTTTCCCAATTGATCTTACACGCGAGATCGCTGAGGAAAATTCACTTTCAATCGATGAGGAAGGCTTTAAGGCTCTTATGGCAGAGCAAAGAAAGCGCGCACGCGAGGCAAGAGCAAATATTAGCGGTTGGGATAATGCTGATTCAAAGATAGACGTTGCAAAAACAGAATTTACGGGATACGCGTCAACCGAGGGAGAGGGCAAGGTTATTGCTATCATTCTTGACGGCGGAGAAAGCGTTGATTCCGTAAGTGAGGGTGAATGCTCTGTTATACTTGATAAGACGCCATTTTATGGAGAGGGCGGCGGACAGGTAGGCGATACGGGCGTGCTCTTTAATGAAAATGTACAGATAAGCGTTCTTGATACTAAGAAAAACGACGGCGTTTATATTCATATGTGTAATGTAGACGGCGGCGCTCTTAAGGTAGGCGATATGCTTACAGCTCGCGTTGATAAGGCAAGACGCGAGGCTATTGCAAGAAATCACTCGTCAGTTCATATGCTTCAGGCTGCGCTTCGCACGGTTCTCGGAAACCACGTTGAGCAGGCAGGCTCTTACGTTGACGAAAATGTCGGAAGATTTGACTTTACTCACTTTGCCGCGTTGACAAAGGAAGAAATCGAAAAGGTTGAAAATATAGTAAACGCCTTCATTCTTAGCGGAGAAGCAGTTGAAACTGTTGAAACCGATATAGAAACTGCCCGTAAAAACGGTGCGATGGCACTCTTCGGCGAAAAGTACGGCAAGGTGGTTCGTATGGTTAAGATGGGCGATTTTTCGGTTGAGCTTTGTGGCGGAACGCATTTGAACAATAGCGCAAAGGCGGGAATGTTCAAGATAATTTCCGAAACGAGCGTTGCAGCAGGCGTACGCAGAATTGAGGCTACAACAGGACTTGGCGTGCTTAAGCTTCTTTCGGATAAGGAAATCCTTATTGCAGATACCGCAAGGGAGCTTAAATGCCAGAACGTAAACGATATTGCAAAGCGCGCTCTCGGAGTTTCCGACGAGATCAAGGAGCTTAAGCGCGAAATAGAGGCTCTTAATTCCAAGCTTGCAGCATCACGCGTAAACGATCTTATAAATAATGCAAAAGAAGTGAACGGAGTGTCTGTAATTACTGCAGATCTTGGCGATATGGGTGCAAATGCGGTTCGTTCGCTCGGAGATACTATAAAGGATAAAAAACCGAGGGCTGTGGCTGTATTTGCTATACATTCGGGCGACAAGCTCAACTTTATCGCTGTATGCGGTAAGGAAGCGGTTGCAAACGGAGCGCACGCGGGAAATATTTTGCGTGAGGTGAGTGCAGTAACAGGCGGAAAGGGCGGAGGACGTCCTGACAGCGCTATGAGTGGCGGTCGCGATATTTCAAAGATCGCGGAGGCGCTTGCTCTTGTTGAAACACTTATAAAGTAACGAACAAATGAAAAACAGCCACATCTGTGGCTGTTTTTTAGTTGTATAGATTTTTGTACCAATCAATAGTTCGCTTAAGACCAAGCTCAAATTTAACGCTGGGCTGCCATCCAAGCGTGGTTATGAGCTTTTTTGAATTTATCGCGTAGCGCAGATCGTGTCCGGGACGATCCTTAACGTATGTTATTAGACCTTCGTCCTTATCAAGCTCCTTCAGTATCATTTTGACGATATCTATATTGCTTATCTCACAGCTTGCGCCAACGTTATATATCTCTCCCGCCTTGCCTTTGTGAATAATAAGATCAATAGCTTTGCAGTGGTCGGTGACGTGTATCCAATCGCGAACGTTTTTTCCGTCTCCGTAAAGAGTCAGTGGCTCGCTTGAGAGCGCTCTTGATATCATAAACGGAATAAGCTTTTCGTTGTGCTGATAAGGACCGTAATTATTTGAGCATCGGGATACTGTAACCGGCAGGGAATGTGTGCGAAAATAAGATAAAACGAGAAGATCCGCACTCGCCTTTGATGCCGAATACGGACTTGACGGACGCAGAGGAGAATACTCGTCGAAGGACAGCTCTTTTTTGTCAAGAGGCAGATCTCCGTACACCTCGTCAGTTGAAATTTGATGAAAACGCTCGACCCCGTGCTTAAGAGAGGCATCAAGCAAAACTCCCGTGCCGACAAAATTAGTTCTCAAAAAAACATCGGCGCAGTCAATGGATCTATCAACGTGGCTCTCGGCAGCAAGGTTCACTACAATATCGGGCTTTTCACTTTCAAATATATCAAAAACAGCCACCCTGTCGCATATATCCGCTTTATAGAAGCGGAATTTTTCGCTTTTCATAACGTCAGAAAGCGCGTTTATATTTGAAGCGTAGGTCAAGGAGTCTACGCATATAATATCGTAGGTTGGATATTTCTCGGCAAGATAATGAATAAAGTTGCAGCCGATAAATCCCGCACCGCCTGTTACAAGAATTTTCATAAGTTCACCCCTTTTAAAAATTATACCATATTTTTCGTCTGTTGTAAATAACAAACGCCAATGTGACGGATAAATAGGATTTTTTTGAAAAATAAATGAAATAATAATATTTTAAAATAAATGTTATTGATTTTATATTTTTAATATGATATACTTATAGTCGGATAATTATAATTTGTTAGTAAACAAGGAAGGAAAAAAACGTGGTAGAAATAAATAATCTCGTTAAAAGATACGGCGCAAAATTCGCCGTTGACGATATTTCTTTTTCTGTCGGTGATGGAGAAATAGTTGGCTTCCTCGGTCCGAACGGTGCGGGTAAATCAACTACGATGAACGTTCTTACAGGCTATCTTTCTGCAACCTCTGGTAGCGTGCTTATCGACGGAATAGATATCTCACAAAATCCTACTCAAGCAAAAAAGCTTATAGGATATTTACCCGAGCAGCCTCCGCTTTATATGGATATGACTGTTTTGGAATATCTTAATTTCGTTTTTGATCTTAAGGGCTGTCAGGAAAACAAGAAGTTACATATTGAGGAGATCTGCAACGTAACGAAGATTGCCGACGTTAAAAAAAGGCTTATAAAAAATCTTTCAAAGGGTTATAAGCAAAGAGTCGGAATTGCATCGGCGCTTGTTGGTAATCCGAAGTTTATAATTTTGGACGAGCCTACGGTAGGTCTTGACCCGAAGCAGATAATAGAAATAAGAAATCTTATAAGAAATCTCGGCAAAAAGCATACGGTAATTTTGTCAACCCATATTCTTCCTGAGGTTCAGGCGATCTGTGACAGGATCGTCGTAATAAACGGCGGAAAAATAGTTGCTGACGGAAAAACCGCCGATATAAACGGCGAGATAAATCAATGCTCTCGTTACAGAGTAAAGGTATCCGGTCCATCAAAGCTTGTTTGCGCGCTTATACGCAATCTTGTCGGAGTAACGTCCTGCGAGGTTTACGGCGAGCGTGAGGGTGACGCGTTTACTTATACCGTGGAGAGCACGCCCAATATCGATATAAGAAAAAATCTTTTCCGCGCTCTTGCGGATAAGGGCTGGCCTATGCTTGGAATGGAGCCGGTAGGAATGGAGCTTGAGGATGTATTTATGCGTCTTATCAACAGCACCAACGAAAATATAAAGGCAAAGGGAGGAAGAAAATAATGCTTTCGATTTTCAAGCGTGAGATGCATTCGTATTTCACAACGTCGACAGGATATATCTTCCTTGCGATATCTATTGCCCTTTCCGCAGTAGTGTTCGGAATTACGACGCTTATGATTCAGACCTCGTACACAAGATATTACTTTACGGTTATTATTTTTATGTTTCTCATCTTCTTGCCGATATTGACTATGAAGACCTTCAGTGACGAGAAAAAAACAAAAACAGAGCAGCTCCTTTACACATCTCCTGTGTCAATGACGGGAATAGTTATGGGAAAATTCCTTGCTTGCTCCGCGATGTTTACGATATACGCGCTTCTTTCGAGTATAAACTTTTTCGTGCTTTCAAAGTATGCGGTAACTGATTTCTATACTCAAAATCCCCCCAATGTTCCTATGATTGTTGGCGGAATGATAGCCGTTCTTTTGGTAGGAATGGCGTTTATAGCGATCGGAGTTTTCGTTTCCTCGCTTACGGAAAATCAATTTGCAGCGGTTATAATCACTATCGTGGTGCTTCTTTTCTTCCTTGTTATAAATCTCTTTAACGGAATGATAGGCTGGTACCCGATAAGAATTATTCTCAGCTGGCTTTCGATATTCAACAGATATCAGAATTTCACATACGGAATCTTTGATTTCGGCGCGCTCGTATATTATCTTTCCGTAATGGGCGTATTCTTATTTCTCACGGTGCGTGTTCTTGACTCACGCAGATACCGCTAAAGGAGGACGCACATGAAAAACGGATTTTTAAAATCATTCGCAGCTTCGAAAAAATTCAAGTATTCGACAATAAATATCGCGTTTACCGCTATCGTTATCGCGATAATAATACTTTTTAACTCAATATTCACGGTTCTTTCGGAAAACTTCGGCTGGTATATTGATATGACCGAGGAGCAGATATTTACTCTCAGTGACGAGGCAAAGGCAATCATTGGTACGGCTTCTTCGGATACCGAGATAGAGATAATCTTCACCTCTAAAAAGGACCTTATAGAAAATCAAACGACAACTCACGCAGCATCCATTGGATTTGTGGTTTCCACCGCAGAGGAGCTTGCCAAGGAGTTCGACAATATATCGGTATCGTATCACGATTCGGTAAGAGATAAGGCTTTCTTTGACGATCTTAGAAAAATGGTCGGCGAGGTCGGCGGCTCGAAGATAACAGAGGACTCGATAATAGTTGCCCGTAAGGATAACGGCAGATACGCGGAGATCCGTTCCTACGGTGTCAATAACTTCTTTGCAGTTGACGAGGAAAACGCAGTTCACGGCTATAGCGGAGAGATCACATTCGCATCGGCAATCCTCGGACTTACAGCAAAATCAAGACCTACGGTATATTTCACGGTAGGACATAATGAGCTTTCGTTCCTTAACTATAACGAAAAAACAGAGGTAACGTTTGCAAACGTTGACAGCACCGCTACAACGGGTGCTAACCCCAAGGCTAAGGAGCTTATGCGTCTTTTCACAAACGCGGGATATGTAGTAAAGCCGATAGATCTTAGCAAGGAACCGCTTCCGTCACAGTCTGATGAGACACCGTCTATAATCGTAATAAATGCTCCTACAAAGGACTTTTCATCATATGAAACGGACTATTTGACTCAGTATCTTGAGGATGATGAGCCGGGTACGGTATTCTGCTTCCTTTCGGGAGAGCTTGATATGAAGCAAATGACAAGACTTGCAAGCTTTATAGAAACGTCGACGGGTTCTACGGTTCAAACGGATTCAAACTTTATTCAGGATGAGGATTTCACAGGAGACAGCATTTTCGGTGTTGCGGGAATTGTTCCTGTAAATAATGCGACAAACGTATATCTTCCCGGATATAGCAATCAAACCTCATCTAAGGTTGGCGCAAACAAATCGGGTGTTATCCTTCCCTTTAACGATAAATATTGGGATGAAGAGGGATTCGATTACGGACGCAACTGGGCGTACACAATGCCTCTTGTTACAACGTCTGATAAAGCAACCTTCAAGGGTAATGACGGCACTTACAATATTATGACGATGACAGCGACTAACAGATACGATCAAGCGACAGCGACTGACGTAACCTCGTATTTCTTGCTTTCGATGTCTTCGGATATGATGACAACTGAGTTTTTGCAGGATAATTATTATATAAATGACGATCTTATATATTCACTTATAAGAACCACAGGCGGAAGCCAGACAGGCGCTCCCGAGGGAGTAGAATATAAGATGTTTATAGACTACGATCTTGAGATAAGCGCTAAGGACGCAAGGCTTTCAACAATATGCTTAGCAGTAATCATACCCGTGATACTTATAGGCGTAGGAGCAGTAATAATAATAAAGAGAAAACGCAGATGAACAGAAAACAAAAAACAGGACTTATCGTAGCAGCCATAGTTTTGGCTCTGGCGATAGCAGGATATTTTATAGTATTGGCTATCACAATGAAGGAAGAGGAAAAGCCGTCTTATATAGTTAATACGGATTATCAGCTTCAAGAGGGTGAGGCTATGTATATGGGCAGACTCGTTATGTACGAGGTATTTGATACCACAGACATAGATTCGCTTGTAATCAATACGAAAAACGGATCGGTTGAGTTTGAAAGCAGGATAAGTGAAACTACGGGAAACCGAGTTTTGAGACTTAAGGAATATCCCGCCGTAAGATGCAACGATGCGATAATGAACAATATTTATACCGCGGTTACGGCAACGTACGTCGGTTATGATTCAAATCAAAACTTTTTTGCATACCACGATGTTACAGAAAAGGAAAAGATCGAATACGGAGTAACTCCGGAAACCTGCACAATGAGCTATACGGTTACATACACCATAGAGGGAAAGGATACCGTTACTCATACCGTTTATGTCGGCGAGCAGGCACATCTTAGCACTACATCGTACTATGCGGCGGTTGAGGGCAGAGATAGCTCTGTGTATATAATCGATAGCACTGTAAATAGCTTTATGGATGGCGGAAGCGAGGAATTTTATATAAATCCTCTCATCTACTCCGGAACTAACGCAACGGATACTATGTATCGTTATGAGAACTTCTCGATAAACAGATTCAAGGTGGTTCGCGGAGAGGATGGAAATCTTACGCTTGAGGCTATAAATCAGCTTCTTGGTATACATGCAGACAGAGAGATTGTTGTAGGAGAGAGCATATCTATTTACTATAAGATAATGAATCCTACGAAGGCGTCGGGGCTTAATGCCGATCAGAATTATATCTATGCTGCATATCAAACGCTCTTTACATCGTTTAGCGGCGATTCGGTAGTAGCTCTTGCTCCCGATGAGGAAACGCTTGATAAATACGGCTTCGGTTTTAACGACGAGATATATATTATCTTGGCACAGGAATTCAAGAACGATCCCGAAAACGAGGATGAGATTGCAAATTCGGTTATGTACAGAATAAGCGATCTTATCGACGGATATTATTACTGTCACCTTGGCGGCTCGGGTGAGGAGGGCACATCAAGCTTCGTTCCCGAATCTATAGTAAGAATACCTGCCGCTATGCTTTCCTTTGTAGAGGAAGAAAACATAATAAGATGGGTGGCTACAAACTCCATTGAATCAGGCTTTTGCGAGAGTATTTCCGCAAAGGAGGACAGCATAGGTGTAAAAAAGATGCACCTTGTTCTGAACACCTCAAGATATCAGTTTGACGATACATTCAATCTTGAATATACGGTCGTTAATGATGATGACGGAAAGAAGCTCAGAGTATGGCTTGATAAAAATAAGAATATAGAGTTTGTTGATAAGGAAGAATATGAATCTGTTTCGGAAAGAAATCAGTTCAATAATTTCTACGCAGTACTTCTTAACTATCCTATGCCGTATGTATTTAACGATATGACGGACGAGGAAAAGGAAGAAATAAAGACGAATAAGGACAGAGGCGAGATCGTTATGTCGCTTTACGTTGAGCTTAACGACGGAACCTTGCTTACATACGATTACTACCGCATTGACGGCGGAAGCCACGTAATGTGCGAGTTTACGGATCAAACCTTTAAAGAGCCCACGATAATTTATAATACTACGATGGAGCAGGTATTTATCGTAGCTGATGCGCTTGACGATCTTATGGCAGGCAAGCAAGTAATAGTAAAATAATATTCTTTTTGAAGAAAGGACTTTTAATATGGAATACAAGTACGGTTATTTCAATGAAGCAGGAGATGAATTTGTTATAACATCTCCAAAAACACCAAGACCCTTTGACAACTTTCTTTTTAACGATTCCTGCTATGCAAACGTTCATCAGACAGGTATCGGCTGCTTCGATTATCAAATCGACGGAAAAGAGGGTATTCAGCTTTATACCGGCGTAGGCAGAATTTGCGACTACGACGTATTCGGCAAGGATCATCTTTATAACAGACTTATATTTATAAGAGATAATGAAACAGGAGATTTCTGGACTCTTAACTGGGAGCCTGTATGTCACGAATATCAGGCATATAAATGCGTTCAGGGACTTGGATACACCGAAATCGAGAACAAGACCAATGATCTTGCCTCGAAAATGCGTATATTCGTTCCGGTAGGCAAGGATGCCGTTGAAATGTGGAAGCTCTCCTTCAAAAATGAATCGGGCAAGAAAAAATCATATTCGGTTTTCACATACAGCCAGATACAGTTCCGCTTTAAGTGGGGCTTTGACAGCTACGGCGATACTATGTACCGCGCAACACGCTTCGACGAGGAGAAGAACACCTTCTATATGACGAAGCATCCGTTTATAAAGCCTCATAACTATCTTACAGCGTTTATGACTGCTGATACCAAGATCGTTGGCAGCGACGGATGTCAGAATGTTTTTGTTGGAGAATACGGAACAATAGGCTCTCCTGAGGTCGTAAGAGAGGGAAAATGCAAAAATTCCATAGGCTCGGCTAACGCTACTATTTGCACGCTTCAATTTGATATTGAGCTTGACAGTGACGAAAGCAAGGATATCAGCCTTATGCTCGGAGTTGTAACTCAGGAAAGCGAATCAAAGGCTCTTGCTGACAAATATCTTAACAATCAGGAAAAATACTTTGATGAGATGAAGGCGCACTACAAAAAAATGTACGCTAAAAATCACATCACGACTAACGATAATCACCTTGACCGCTTGATCAACTATTGGGGCAAGCACGCAACTCACTTTGGCGCTACGTGGTGCCGCTGGGGTTATAACGGATACCGCGATATCGTTCAACACGGCTTCGGCGTAGTTTCATTTAAGACCGAAAGAACAAAGGAAATTCTTAAGGAAGCTATTCAAAATCAGTATTCAAGCGGTATGGCTGTTCGCGGATGGAATCCCGTTGATACAAAGGCTTATTCCGACTCTGCGCTTTGGCTTGAATTTACACTTACATCATATCTTCGTGAAACCGCGGATATCGACTTTTTGAACGAGGTTTATCCGTTCAGAGATGAGGGAGAGGCTACGGTTCTCGGTCATATGGACAGAGCGCTTGACTTTCTTGAAAGCAACAAGGGCGCGCACGACCTTCTTCTTATCAAGTTCGGTGACTGGAACGATTCACTCACCGGCGTTGGCAAAGAGGGTAAGGGCGAGAGCGTATGGCTTTCTATTGCTTATGCTCAGGCACTTCTTGAAATGGCTGAGCTCGCTAAGTTTATCGGAAACACCGAAAAGGAAAAGAACTATCTTGCAAGACGCGAGGCAATCGTTAAGGCTATTAACGATAATGCTTGGGATGGAGAATGGTATCGCCGTTGCTATACCGACCTTGGAAAGCCTCTTGGTTCTAAGGAAAACAAGTATGCAAAGATGTTTATGGAATCTCAGTGCTGGTCGCTCGTTGCAGGCGTAGCAAGCGAGGAAAGAGCAAACACCGTTATCAAGGCTATGGATGAGCATATGCTCACCCCTGTAGGATATTTGCTTCTTACACCGTCTTACAAGGAATTTGACGATACTATCGGACGTATCTCGGCTATGGAGCCCGGTATTTGCGAAAACGGAACTATCTATTCTCACACAAATATCTGGATGATTCTTGGTCTTCTTAAATACGGCAAGGCGGATCTTGCATATGAATTGTTTAAAAAGATTGCACCCGGCTATATTGTAGGCGACAATGCAGAAATCAAGAATAAATGCTTGCCTTATATGTTCTCAAACTGCTACTTTGGCCCTGAGCACAAAAACAGCGCGTTCCAAATGGAGTATAGCTGGATAACAGGCTCTGTTGCATGGTACACAAATACTATGGAGAATTACCTCGTAGGCGTAAGACCTACATATGAGGGACTCGTTGTAGAGCCTCATCTCCCCTTTGACGGAGCAAAGATGCACCGTACCTTCAGAGGAGCAGAGTATGATGTTGTTATCTCCAATCCCGAAAAGAAGGCAAAGGATTATGCGCTTGATATCGTTGTTGACGGAAGCAAGCTTGACGGAAATATCATTCCTGCATTCTCCGACGGAAAGACTCATACCGTAGAAATCGTAGTAAAATAAGATATTAAAAGTCGAAGGAACTGACTAAAAGCTAATTATAAAAAATTAGTTAAGTGGTCAGTTCCTTTTTAATGATAAGATAAATTCGTATTGACAAATCAATATGTGTATGCTAAAATTGTCTTAACAATTCACACAACTGACGAATTATGCGGCAATCTTAACCGACAGAGCTATTAATACAATTAAAAGTTTATTAACCGCTATAATAGACAGCGAAATATGTCTGAGTATAGCGGTTTTTATATTAATACGATAAGGAGAAAAACATGAAAAGAAGAATTTTAGTACTTTTGATGGGGCTTGCGTGCCTATGTATAATGTTATTCGCCTGCGGCAACGAAACGAATTACTCAAGCGATGACAGCGCGCAATCAAGCACAACTCATACGCATGTATACGGCGAATGGGAAATAACTAAAAAACCAACCTGTACCGAGACGGGCGAAGAAGCAAGAGTATGCTCGTGCGGAAACAAAGAAACAAAGGCTGTTTCTGCCACAGGACACACCGAGCAAATCATTGAGGGCAAGGAAGCGACCTGCACCGAAACGGGCTTGACAGACGGAAAGAAGTGTTCTGTTTGCGGCACTGTAACAGTAGAGCAAAGGGCAATAGATATGAAGCCGCATACCGAGGAAATAATCGAGGGCAAGGAAGCGACCTGCACCGAAACGGGCTTGACAGACGGAAAGAAGTGTTCTGTTTGCGGTACAGTAACAGTAGAGCAAAGGGCAATAGAGATGAAGCCGCATACCGAGGAAATAATTGAGGGCAAGGAAGCGACCTGCACCGAAGCGGGCTTGACAGACGGCAAAAAATGCTCAGTTTGCGGAGAAATCTTGACGGAGCAAGAAGCAATTCCGGCAGGACATACCGAGGAAATAATCGAGGGTAAGGAAGCGACCTGCACCGAAGCGGGCTTGACAGACGGCAAAAAATGCTCGGCTTGCGGAGAAATCTTAGCGGAGCAAGAAGAAATAGCTCCAAGTCACAATTATATAGACGGAATATGCTCGGCTTGCGGAGAAAAAGAGATGGCAAGCGAGGGGCTTGAATATATCATATCAAGCGACCGTAAATCTTATTCTGTTAAAAAAGGAAGCTGCACAGATACTGTTATCTATATTCCAAGCACATATGAAGGATTGCCTGTAACGAAAATAAGTGATAATGCGTTCTTTGGATATACGGGCTTGACGGGCATAGTTATTCCTAAAAGCGTGACAAGCATAGGCTCATTTGCATTTCAAAATTGCACAAGCTTAGAAAATATAAATATACCTGACGGCGTAACGAGCATAGGCGCTAATGCGTTTTACGGTTGCTCAAGCTTAACAAGTATAACAATTCCCGGCAGTGTAGTATTCACAAATCTTGATTCATATACATTTTCTGAGTGTACGAATTTAACGACGGTTATAATTAACGATGGAGTGAAAATGATAGTGTCGGGTATGTTCTGGGGTTGTAAAAATCTTACGAGTGTAGTTATTCCCGACAGTGTAACAAGTATAGGCAGCTCTGCATTCAAAAAATGTATCAATCTGACAAGTATAATAATTCCGGACAGCATCGAAAGAGATATGGGCAGTCAAGTGTTTGCGGATTGTACAAGCTTGACGATTTACTGTGAAGCCGAAAGACAACCGAGTAATTGGTCTGCTAATTGGAATAGCAGCAGCTGTACTGTAGTTTGGGGATACAAGCCCGAAAATTAACAAGCAAGAAGAATTAAAAGAGCTTTTATGAATAATAAAAACAGGAATTTTTTCAAATTCCTGTTTTTTGTTTTAAAAGTGATGTATTACTTTTGTTTTTCAATAGTCAATTTGATAACGTTTCCGGTTGAGTTAAGCTTTTCAAACGGCGGAGTCTGTACGAAAATCACAGGTCTGTCGCCTTGCTTATACGAATGAACGTTCCAGGGCTCTTCCATGGAAAGCTTGCTACCGTCGCACAAAAGCGTTGCGCATTTTATCTTTTCCTTAACGTCAAATAGAGCAATATGCTCGGAGCAGTGATCTGTAACGTAGAGATAGTAAGCGTCCTTGCTTTTCGTTATTCTGCCGAATTCGGGCTTTGGAAGATCCGAGAAGGAGCAACCGTAAATAGCCTCGCTGTTAAGTGACATCCATTCGCCGACCTCTTTGAGAATAGCAACCGATTTTTCAGGAATATTTCCCTTTGCATCAGGACCTACGTTCAAGATAAGGTTTCCGCCCTTGCTCGTGCATTCTACGAGCATATTTATAACGTTTCTTGCGGATTTATAGTTTGCGTCGCGTTGACTGTATCCCCAGTTGCCGTTGAGTGTTATGCACGCCTCCCACGGAATAGGCTCGCCGTTGTAATTTGTAAGACCGTGAGCAGGGATCATTTGCTCGGGTGAACCAAAATCTCCGACGAAATATTCGGGAGTATCACTCTTTATATCGCCGCCAAGGCGGTCGTCTATTATAACGTCGGGATTTATCTCACGAACCATTTTAACAAGCTTTGTAGCCTCCCACTTTTCGCCTGTCATATCGTCGTAATGAAAGTCAAACCACAAAATATCAATCTTTCCGTAGTTTGTCATAAGCTCTTTTACCTGATTGTGAAGATATTCTATGTATCTTTCAAAATGCTCGCCCTGATGCTTGAAATTTTCGTTTCCGCGCATAGGATGGTGAGCATCGTTAAAGGCGGGATAATCGGGGTGATGCCAGTCAAGAAGAGAATAGTAGAAGCCAACCTTTAAGCCTTCAGCTCTGAATGCGTCAACGTATTCTCTTACAAGGTCGCGTCCAGCTGGCGTATTCGTTGCCTTATAATCTGTATACTGACTGTCGAAAAGGCAGAAGCCGTCGTGATGCTTAGTTGTGAGAACGGCGTATTTCATTCCTGCTTCCTTAGCAAGCCTTGCCCATTTCTTGGGATCGTAGTTGGTGGGATTAAAGGTATCGAAATATGTTTGATATTCTTCGGTTGTAACCTTGTCAACGGAGCGTATCCATTCGCTTCTTGATTCTCTTGCGGGAATAGAATAAATCCCCCAGTGAATAAACATACCGAAGCGGTCATTCATGAAGGGAATGGCTCTTTTTGCTCTTGCTTCCTTTGAATTCAAGTTTTCCATAAAATTGACCTCGTTATATTTCTAAAATTATACCCGATGACAGAAGCCATCGGGTATTTTTATTTTTAAAGTATCTGTTATGTGATAATTATCTGGGGTTTCTGATAGCAGCCTGAGCAGCAGCAAGTCTTGCGATCGGAACTCTGTAAGGAGAGCAGGATACGTAAGTAAGACCGATCTTGTGGCAGAATTCAACAGATGTGGGGTCACCACCGTGCTCACCGCAAATACCGATGTGCATTGTAGGACGAACCTCACGGCCCATGTCAACAGACATCTTCATGAGCTTACCAACACCGTTTTGGTCGATTCTTGCGAAGGGATCGTTTTCATAGATCTTGCTTTCATAGTAAGCTGTAAGGAACTTACCAGCGTCATCACGGCTGAAGCCGAATGTCATCTGTGTAAGGTCGTTTGTACCGAAGCAGAAGAACTCAGCGTCCTTTGCAATCTCGTCAGCTGTAAGGCAAGCACGAGGAATTTCCATCATTGTACCAACCTCATACTTAAGGTCAGAGCCTGCGTTTGCGATCTCAGCATCAGCAGTAGCAACAACGATCTTCTTAACGAAGTTAAGCTCTTTAACCTCACCAACGAGAGGAATCATGATTTCGGGAACGATCTTCCAATCAGGATGCTTCTTCTGAACGTTTATAGCAGCTCTGATAACAGCGCTTGTCTGCATCTTAGCGATTTCAGGGTAAGTAACTGTAAGACGGCATCCACGGTGACCCATCATGGGGTTGAACTCATGGAGAGAAGCGATAATGTTCTTGATGTCTTCAACAGTCTTGCCTTGAGTTTGAGCAAGAAGCTCGATATCCTTTTCATCGGTAGGAACGAACTCGTGAAGAGGTGGATCGAGGAAACGGATAGTTACAGGGTGACCTTCAAGAGCCTCGTAAAGCTTCTCAAAGTCGCCTTGTTGCATAGGAAGAAGCTTAGCAAGAGCAGCTTCTCTTTCTTCAACAGTGTCAGAACAGATCATTTCACGGATAGCGGAAATTCTGTCAGGATCGAAGAACATATGCTCTGTACGGCAAAGACCGATACCCTCAGCACCGAAGGTTCTTGCCTGTTTAGCGTCAGCGGGTGTATCAGCGTTTGTTCTTACCTGAAGCTGTCTGTACTCGTCAGCCCAACCCATAATGATACCGAACTCACCGCCGATAGTAGCAGGAACAGTAGGAATAGCCTCTCCGTAGATGTTACCTGTAGAGCCGTCAAGTGAAATGTAATCGCCTTCCTTGTATACCTTGCCTGCGAGAGTGAACTGCTTGTTTTCTTCGTCCATCTTAATGTCGCCACAGCCGGAAACGCAGCATGTACCCATACCACGAGCAACAACTGCTGCGTGAGATGTCATACCGCCACGAACTGTAAGGATACCTTGTGCGTAGTGCATACCCTCAATGTCCTCGGGAGATGTCTCGAGACGAACGAGAACAACCTTTTCACCAAGCTTGCCTTGCTCAACAGCATCCTCAGCTGTGAACACGATCTTACCGCAAGCAGCTCCGGGAGATGCGGGAAGAGCAGTAGCAACTGCCTTAGCAGCCTTAAGAGCCTTAGCGTCGAATTGGGGATGGAGAAGTGCATCAAGCTGCTTAGGATCGATCATAAGAAGAGCTTGCTCCTTAGTGATCATACCCTCGTTTACGAGGTCAACGGCAATCTTGAGAGCAGCCTTAGCGGTTCTCTTACCGTTTCTTGTTTGAAGCATATAAAGCTTACCGTGCTCAACGGTGAACTCCATATCCTGCATATCTCTATAGTGATCCTCAAGGATCTTGCAAACGTTCTTGAATTGCTCAAATGCCTCAGGGAACTTTTCTTCCATCTGAGCGATAGGCATAGGCGTACGAACACCTGCAACAACGTCCTCGCCCTGTGCGTTTGTAAGGAACTCACCCATAAGAACCTTTTCGCCTGTAGCAGGGTCACGTGTAAATGCAACACCTGTACCGCAATCGTCACCCATGTTACCGAATGCCATAGCTTGTACGTTTACTGCAGTACCCCAAGAGTAAGGGATCTCGTTCTGCATTCTGTAGTAGTTAGCACGGGGGTTGTCCCAAGAACGGAATACAGCCTTAACTGCGCCCATAAGCTGTTCTTTGGGATCTGTGGGGAAGTCTTTACCGATCTTAGCCTTGTATTCAGCCTTGAATTGAGCAGCAAGCTCAGCAAGGTCTTCAGCTGTAAGCTCAACGTCGAGAGTAACTCCCTTTTTCTCCTTCATCTTGTCGATAAGCTCTTCGAAGTATTTCTTACCAACCTCCATAACAACGTCGGAGTACATTTGGATAAATCTTCTGTAGCAGTCCCAAGCCCAACGAGCGTTACCGGACTTTTCAGCCATAACTTGAACAACGTCCTCGTTAAGACCGAGGTTAAGAATGGTATCCATCATACCGGGCATTGAAGCGCGAGCACCTGAACGAACGGAAACGAGAAGTGGATTTTCCTTATCACCGAACTTTTTACCGGTGATCTCCTCCATTTTGTCGATGTACTCCATGATCTCTGCTTGAATTTCAGCATTGATCTCTCTGCCGTCCTCGTAATATTGTGTACAAGCCTCGGTAGAGATTGTAAAGCCCTGGGGAACAGGAAGACCGATCTTGGTCATTTCGGCAAGGTTTGCACCCTTACCACCGAGAATTTCTCTCATTGTTGCGTCGCCCTCTTTAAAGAGGTAAACATACTTCTTTGTACTCATTTAAAGTACCTCCATTATAAAATAATTAACGAATCGAAATGTCCGCACAGTTGCGTACATAATAATTGTAGCATATTTTTATATAAATTTCTATACTTTTTAGAAAGTTTTTAAATTTATATATATATAGAATAATAAATAACAAAACAAGAGCCTATTTTGTTGAAAATGCACAAAATCATTTATCATCTGCGTTTTTTCTGTGCTCTGTGCTTTTTTGGAGAAGTGTTTTTTGTGGGCTTTGTATCCTTGTGAGTGCGCTTAGCTTTTACTTTTGGCGTGTTAAACGGAATATGCTCCTCGTTATCATCGCCAACAAGCGAGAAGGTGACCTTCCTTGATACGATATCGGCTTCGGTAACGCGGATTCTTATTTTATCCCCCAATCGAAAGACTCTTTTGCCGGACGAGAGAGTGAAATTGCTCTCGTCAAAATAGAAGCTTCCGTTAAGAGTGCTAATTGGAATAAGTCCCTCGCACAGCTTATCTGTTTTTGCAAAGATTCCGAAGGATGCAACAGAGGATATCGTTGCATCATATTCCTTTCCTATTCTGTCACTCATATAAATTGCTTTATAGAGATCGTCTATTCCGCGCTCCGCGTAAAGAGCGCGAAGCTCGTTTTCGCTTGATTCCTTTGCGCTTCTGTCGGCGAATCGGGCAAATTTTTTTGAATCTCCTTCGGAAAAGCCATTAAGATAAGCCTTTAAAATTCTGTGAACCGAAAGGTCGGGGTATCTTCTTATGGGAGAGGTGAAATGACAGTAGCGGTCGGTTGCAAGACCGAAATGGAGCTTTGCAACGGCGGAATATTTTGCTTTCATAAGCGAGCGCAAGAGCACGGAGGAAACAGTATCTCCCTTTCCTTTAGATTTTGCATCTTCAAGCACTGCGGAAAGATCAAGCGGAGAAATTTCCTTTTTTCTGAGCGACGATGTGTCAACACCTATGTTTGAAGCAAAAAGAGAAAATGCGCGTATTTTTTCATCGTCAGGCGCTTCATGAACACGGTAAACGCAAGGAATGCCTCTATCAAAGCAGAAGCGTGCAATCGCCTTGTTTGCACAAAGCATAAATTGCTCGATCAATCTTTCACTTTCGCCTCTTTCGCGCTTTATTATATCAACAGGCTTGCCGCTTTCGTCAAGCACGATTTCTGCCTCGTCACTTTCAAGCTCCATAGCTCCGTCACTTAAGGAGTTGTCGCGAAGAAGCGCGTATAGCTCAAGCATTTTTTCAAAATCGGGAATGATGTGTCTGTATTTTTCAAAAAATCTGCTGTTTTCCCTCCGTTCAATTATGTCGTTAAGCTCGGAATAAACACCTCGCATTTTTGAATTGATTACAGAGTTTTCTATTTTGCATCCGATAATTTTTCCGTTCTTATCAAGTGTTATAAATGCAGAAAGAGCATATCTGTCAACACCTGCGTTTAACGAGCAGGCTCCGTTTGAAAGAGCAGGGGGGAGCATAGGAACAACCTTGTCGGTGAAATAAACACTCGTTCCGCGCGCCATAGCCTCCTTGTCAAGAAGTGTTTTTTCTCTAACATAGTGAGAAACATCTGCTATGTGTACGCCAAGAATATATCCCTCGTCAATGAGCTCGATAGATATAGCATCGTCAAGATCCTTTGCGCTTTCGCTATCTATAGTGAATATGGTCATTTTTCTCAGATCCAAGCGACCGAGTGTCGATATTTCCTGCTTTGAAGCCTTTTCTGCTTCGCCTAAAACGTTATCGTCAAAGCGAGTCGGGATCATATGCTCGCGTAAAACCGCCTTGTAGTTCGCTTCTTTAGAATTTGAAGCGCCGAGGCTTTCAGTTATGCGAACGCATAGGCTGTCGCTTTCAAAAACGGGATATTTAACTATTTTACAAACGACCTTGTCACCGTCGGAAACACTTTTATCATCACTTCCGACAACGTATCCGACAAGAGCAAGCTTGTCCTCATCGGAGCGAACCTCTCCGTAAAGCTTGCCTTTGCTCCAAAAGCCGCTGAATTTTCCGATAAAGCTCTCTCTTTGACGCTTTGTTATAGAAACTATCTCTGCCTCGTTACCCTTTCCGTAAAATTTTGATGATGGTGTAAAGCGCTTTATATTGACACTGTCCCCGTCAAAAGCTCCGAGAGTGAATCGTGGAGGGATAAAAAACTCTCCTGCATCTGTGGTTACAAATCCAAACGCTCCTCGCGATGATGAGTGAAATGTACCCGACAGAAGATTGGAACGAGAGCTTTTATTTTTGGCGGAATAAACGATTTTTCCCTTTTTATTGACCGATATTTCTCCGATTTCCTCCATATAAGAAAGCTCCTTGATAAACGGACGCAAAAGGCTTTCATCTCCGCCTGTTATATATTCGTAAAGATCGGTGGGATACATAGGAACGTAAACGTCACTTTTTAAAGCATCCTCAATTCTTTTTCTTAAATTCTTTTTCATATTTTCTATCCTTTAAAAATCAAAACAAAAACCGCCTTGGTTTTTCCAAAGCGGTATGTTTCTCGTTATCACATTATGAGAATGTAACGCCGAAATCAAGCAATTCAGCGATCCAGCTGTATTGTGTGAAGTATACGGTAAGTACAACGCCGATAAAGATTATCGCAAGAACAGTTGTAATAACCGAAAGCTTTTTATCAAGTGATTTGCCCTTGTTTTTGCCGAAGTAGGTTTCGCTTCCGCCGGCGATGGTGCCGGAAAGCCCCTTGCTCTTGTTGCTTTGCAAAAGAACGGCAACTATAATGATCAACGCTGATACGAGCAATATAACCGCAAGAATATTTTGTGCAGTTGACATATATCTATCCTCCATTCTGTAAGGTAAATACGACGATTAGCAAATGAAAATTGAGCCAATCGATATTATAAGCGAAGTAATTATATCACAAAAGAAAATAAAAATCAATAGGAAAACCGAATTTTTTAAATTTTATTCTTGAGTATTCTTTTCGATGTGAGAATGATGAGAATGAGAGCAGGCGCTTTTTGGCTCTGCCTTTCCCGAGCATTGAGCGCATGTACCGTATATAACGGTTTTTCCCGAGCTTACGGTGAAGCCGTGATCGTCAAGAATATGCGCGTTCATTTCGTTTAAGAATTCACAGCTTAAATGGATCAAAAGTCCGCATTTTATACATTTAAGATGAAAATGTGCATCACATTCGGCGTTTTCTGCGTATTGATAGCATGCGCCGCTTCGCTCGTCAATAACGAATTTTTTTACGAATCCCGATGCACAGAGCCTGTCAAGCGTTCGATAAACCGTAGCAGTCGATACCTTGGCTCCTTGTTCCTTAAGGTGAGTGATTATATCCCCCGCGGTAACATGAGAGCCGGCTTCTTTTAAAAAGTCAAGGATCTGATTTCGCTGACGGGTGGTGTATTCTGCCTTCATCAGTCGTATATGGGATATTTTTCGCAGATTTTGGTGATCTCTTCGCGAATGTAGTCGGCTTTTGTTTCAAATTCGGTAGCGCAAAGCTTTATAAGCTTGCCGAGCATGATCATATCGTCTTCCTTCAAACCTCTTGATGTAACTGCGGGAGTACCGATTCTTACACCGCTTGTAACGAAAGGCTTTTCGGGGTCGTTCGGAATAGCGTTTTTGTTTACGGTGATGTAACATTCGTCAAGACGCTTTTCAAGCTCCTTTCCCGTGATCTTGAAGGGACGAAGATCGAGAAGCATAAGATGATTGTCTGTTCCTCCGGAAACGAGATCAAAGCCTTCGTCAAGAAGCGTTTTTGCAAGTGCGTTTGCGTTTTTAACGATTTGAGTCTGATATTCCTTGAATTCAGGCTTAAGCGCCTCGCCGAAGCAAACCGCCTTTGATGCGATTATGTGCATAAGAGGTCCGCCCTGTGTGCCGGGGAATATAGCCTTATCGATAGCCTTTGCAAGCTCCTCACGGCAGAGAATGAGACCTCCGCGAGGACCTCTGAGCGTTTTGTGAGTAGTTGTAGTAACAACGTCTGCGTACGGAACGGGCGACGGATGGAGTCCTGCGGCAACAAGACCTGCGATATGAGCCATATCTACCATAAAATAAGCGCCGACTTCCTTTGCGATTTTTGATATTTTTTCAAAATCTATAACTCTCGGATAAGCGGAAGCACCTGCAACGATGAGCTTGGGCTTATTTTCCTTCGCGAGCCTTTCGAGATTTTCGTAATCGATAAATCCGTTTTCGTCAACTCCGTAGGGAATGAAATTATAGTAGCTTCCGGAAATATTAACAGGGCTGCCGTGCGTAAGGTGTCCGCCGTTATCAAGGCTCATACCCATAACAGTGTCGCCGGGCTTAAGAAGTGCGAAATAAACTGCGGTGTTAGCCTGAGCTCCGCTGTGAGGCTGAACGTTTGCGTGCTCAGCTCCAAAAAGCTCGCAAGCACGGTCGATAGCCAATTTTTCAACAATGTCTACCTTTTCGCATCCGCCGTAATATCTTTTTGAGGGATACCCCTCTGCATATTTATTTGTTAAGGGAGTGCCCATTGTGAGCATAACAGCCTCGGAAACCAAATTTTCCGATGCTATAAGCTCAAGACCTCTTTTTTGTCTTGAAAGCTCAGCGTTTATAGCCTCTCCGACCTCTTTGTCGTATTCTGTAATTTTTTCGATAACGTTAGATACCATAATTTCTCCTTTGCTTTATTGTAATTCCTTATTTTTAAAAATCCGTACACAGATATTTTATCATATTTCGCGTTTCAAAATCAATACTTTGATAAAAAAACCTTATATATTTTTTGAAAATTTCATAAACGTTGGGGGGAGTGTCAAAAAAATTGAAGAAATTAAATATTTTTAGTTGACAACAAATAAAAAGATGTAGTATAATTATAACATAAACAAAATAAAATAAGTTTCTCATGGAGGAAGATTGTATGAAACTTTTTAACCCCCTTATGATCGCTGCGAACCTGCTCGGGGGAAGTGTAGGTTTGTATGCAGTGATCTGCATTGCGTGTCTTGCAGTCATAGCGATACTTATTTTCGCGAAAACGAAGATCACGTACATAGACCCGGAAACTGATGAGGTTATCTCGGTAGAGAAATTTTCATGGCTTTCCAAGGCAACTATTCCTGAGGCGGAAAAAGAGAACAAGAGATTTCTCGGATGGAGTCTTAATACAAGAGGAACAGCTCCTGTAGGTAAGCAAGCTATCCGTATGACAAAATCTCTCACACTCTATGCCGTTTGGGATGAGAACTACGGTACACTTTGCGAGTTCGATGCTAACGCAATAGTGGAGGTTGTGTTCAATGATAAGGACGGAGAGGAAATCACGGTTGAATCTCATCCTATCAAGGTGGAGCTTCCTGACATCGACGACGGTGTTATCGGATGGTCGCTCGCACCCGGAGCAGCACCTGTGTTTGATAAGGATCCCGATTCAAATGCAGTTGTTACCGTTAAGCTCTATCCTGTATACGCTGACGCAGAGAATGTATCCGAAGAGGTTGTCGAGGAAATCGTTGAAGAACCTGTTGAGGAGATAGCTGAAGAGGTTGTCGAGGAGGCAGCTGAGGAGATCGTTGAAGAAACGGTTGAGGAAGCAGAGCCTGAAATGGCTGAGGAAGTAGCTGAAGAACCCGCCCCCGAGGTTGAAGAAGCACTCGAGGCTGAAGAAGCAATCGAACAAGAGCCCGAGCTTTTTGAGGAGGTAATCGAAGAACCTATCGAGGAGCCTGCTGAGGAGATTGCAGAAGAACCCGAAGAAGTGGTTGAAGAAGTTGCCGAGGTAGTTGAGGAGACTGTTGAGGAAACAGTCGAGGAAGCTGTCGAGGAAGCTGTCGAGGAGGAACCCGAAATCGCTCAGGAAGCACCCGTTGAAGAAGCTCCCGTTGATGAAGAGCCGGAGGCTGAAGCTCCTGTTGAGGAGATCGTCGAGGAAGAAGCAGAGGAAGTGTTTCAGGAGCCGGAGGTACAAGAGGCTGAGGAGATTGCTGAGGCAGTTGAAGAAGAGCCCGCCCCCGTTGCCGAGGAAGCTCCCGAGGCTGAGGGTGATAAAGAAGACGAAATCGAAATTACTCCGACTATTGTCCCCTCTTACTACGACAGTCTCGGAAACGAGATCAACATCAAATACAGCCGTAGCATCACGGCAAACATTATCCAAGCCGAAGACTCGGTTAAGGATTTCTATAGCGCGATCAAGAACCACATCCTCTCATACAAGGGAGTTAAGTCAAGATTCAGCTGGAAATTCGATAGCTTCAATAAAGGAAGAGATCAGCTCTTTAAGTTAAAGATCCGCGGAAAGACAATCTGCTTGTACTGTGCTCTCAATCCTTATGAGTTTGATAAGACAAAATATCACCACGAGGCAATTGATGCTAAGATTTTTGAAGCAGTTCCCATGCTCGTTAAGATCAAGAGTCAGCTTGGCCTCAAGAAAGCAAAAGAGCTTGTTGATATCGAAATGGCTAAGTTCGGCATAGAGAAGGATCCTAAGTTTAAGGAAGTTAATTATGTTGAAAAATATCCTTATGAGGAAACCGAGGAGCTTGTTCAAAAGAAGCTTGTTAAGGTTCTCGTAGCAGATGTTAACATGGTTAAGGCAGCTAAGCCTGAAACCGAGAATGTTGAAGAGCCTGTAGAGGAGATAGTTCCCGAGGTAGTTGAAGAGCCCGTTATCGAGGAGATAGCAGAGGAAGCAGAGCCTGAGGTAGCTGAAGAGCCTGTTATCGAAGAGGTAGCAGAAGAAGCAGAGCCTGAGGTAGCTGAAGAGCCTGTTATCGAAGAGGTAGCAGAGGAAGCAGAGCCTGAGGTAGCTGAAGAGCCTGTTATCGAAGAGGTAGCAGAGGAAGCAGAGCCCGAGGTAGCTGAAGAGCCTGTTATTGAAGAGGTAATCGAGGAAACACCTGATGAGGATCACGAGGAGCTCGTTCTTGAAATACATGAGCCTGCAAAGACAGTTGAGGAGATCCATTACGTTGAAAGCGTAACAGCTGATGAGGTTGACGATCTCGTTGTTGATGAGGTTGTTGAATCTATGGTTGAAGAGGATGTTGAATACATAACCGAAAAGGATACAAAGAAGGCTATCGTAAACATTGATACACTTTCTAAGTCCTATGAAAACGGCGACATTGTAGACCTTGCATCACTTAAGGCTAAGAAGCTTATCGATAAGAGAGCAAAAACAGTTAAAGTGCTTGCAAGAGGAATGATGGATAAGCAGCTTACTGTTAAAGCCGGCGAGTTCTCTGATACGGCACTCAAAATGATCATCTTGACAGGCGGTCACGCTGTTCATGTATCATATAGAGTAAAATAATATAATAAAGAAAGGAACAGAGCAATCTGTTCCTTTTCTATTTTATTTCTATCGCGTTTATTTCTATATCATAAGAAAAATTTTCGGAAAGAATTTTAACGTGCTTGGGTGTGGAATTTTTGCCGTAAGTCATTTCATAAAAAACTCCGTTTTCGGAAAAGGTATATATAGCGGAGCCGTTCTCGGCGGGCTCTGTTTTTATAATACTTTCCTCGTTTAAGCTAAAAATATCGGTAAGCGCGCAGATTCCAGAGATGCTTGATCTGTCTATCGGCATTTTTATTCCGTCCGGGGTTTTTGCAAGACATTGTTCATCGTTTATTTCAAACGATATTCCCTCAAGCTCCGCAGGAGAGCTTAAAGTAACGGATGAGCTTTCGGAATCTTTTGATATTATTATTTTATATTCGCTGTTCAAGGTACATTCCGCGCGTATGCTTTTTTCCTGATACCAAAGAAGATCATGACTGCTGTTTGAGCATGATGAAAAAACAAATATAAATAATATAAATAACGAAGGAAATATTCTTTTCATAAAATCACCTCATTTGATTTTATGATAAGATCTTTATAAAAATTACAAAGGAGCGTGTAAAAATACACACTCCCAAAAATCAAAAGCGACCGAACCTATAAGCCGTGTTCTGTTATTGACGGTCATCTATCTTTGCGTCCTGTCACCAGAACGCTCCGCAAATGCGTGCCACCTGCAAAGACGGCAAAAGCCTTATCGGGCAAATAAAAATCTTCGCATACGGTGTTGCTTCGGATAGGGTTTACACCCGCGCTGTGTTACCATAGCGCGTCGTGGGCTCTTACCCCGCGTTTTCATCCTTACCAAAATGGCGGTAATTTTCTGTTGCACTTTCCCTAAGGTCACCCTCGGCTGACGTTATCAGTTATCCTGCCCTGTGAAGCACGGACTTTCCTCACGATAATACCTTTCGGCGTGATATCGCGCGACCGTCCGGTTCGGTCTTTTATAATTATACAGATAAAATTTTGTTTTGTCAAGTAAAGAATTCCCACCTATAAAAATAAATTGCCTGAAAAAAATAATATCGAGGTGATTTTTATGTACGGTGATAATTCGGCGAATATGCCGATAGGCTTTGCTATGGCGCTAGCACACGATAAAAAAGCTTTTTATACATTTCTTAATATGAGTGATAACGAACAGGATGAGCTTATAAAAAGAGCAAATAAAAGCAAAAATATTGTCGAAATACAACGGTTGGTGAACGAAATAAATATAAATAAAGAAAAAAACAGGGAAATTACTTGAAAAAACATTAACAATGTGTTAAAATAAAATTACAATAAAGCGAATGAAAGGATTAAGAAAAATAAGTCTCTTAGTCGTCGTTCGCTTTTTTGATTTAAGAAAGGGAAGATGAAATGAAAAACAAATTAGACAAATTTTTCAAAATCAGTGAGCGCGGTTCTAATTTCAGAATAGAGATAATTGCCGGACTCACAACATTCTTTGCAATGGCGTACATCATTTTTGTAAATCCCGATCAGGTAGCTGCCGGAGGCGCAGGCGGATGGCTTGTTGCTGAGGGAGCAGATCCTGCTGTTATGGGCAAGATATGGAATGCTGTATATGTTGCATCAATACTCGTTGCCGCAATTGGCACACTTCTTTATGCTTTGTATGCAAAGCTCCCGTATGCACAGGCTTGCGGACTCGGTCTTAACTCGTTCTTCTGTACAACCTTTGTTGCAGGCGCGTATTTTGGCGGAAAGGACGTAATACAAGGATACCAAGAGGGTCTTACGATAATACTTCTTTCGGGAATTTTGTTCTTGATACTCTCAATCACCGGAGCAAGAGAATATATCGCAAAATCACTTCCGGAATGCCTTAAAAAAGCAATATCCGCGGGAATAGGATTGTTTATAGCATTTATAGGCTTCCAAAACGTAGATTTTATTCAAGACAATCCCTACACACTCGTTCAGCTCTTTAATTTTCACGATACAATAGAAAACGCACCCTCATTCTTGGATGCGATGAGAGGATATGAGACGCCTGATTTTGCCGCATCCTCAATGGCGGCTGTCCTTATTGCCTTTATAGGACTTATTTTGATAGCTATTCTTGAAAAGTTCAAGGTTAAGGGCTCTGTTATTATTTCTATCGGAGCTTCAACCGTTCTTTATTATATTCTCACATGGCAAGCGCCGAGCTTTGATATCAACCAGATCGGTCAATCATTTGCTGACTTTGGCGAGATCGGTATAATCGGAGCATTTAAGGGCTTTGGTACACTTGGTACTCTCGGAGTGGTAAATATAATTGTTCTCGTTGTTACATTCTGTCTTGTTGATATGTTCGATACCATTGGTACTCTTTACGGTACAGCAGCTCAAGCTGATATGCTTGACGAAAACGGCGACCCGATAGACGTTAATAAGGCTATGGCTTGTGACTCTATTGCAACCGTAACAGGCGCTGTTCTCGGAACATCCACCTGTACTACGTTCGTTGAATCGGCAGCAGGTGTAGGAGCCGGCGGAAGAAGTGGATTTGCATCACTTGTAACATCACTTTGCTTCCTCGTATGCTTGTTCCTTACTCCCTTAGCGGCAATCGTTCCGTCCTGCGCAACAGCGCCCGCGCTTATTTACGTTGGTGTTTTAATGCTCAAGGGCTTTGCAAAGATTGATATGAGCGATGTTTCAAATGCAGTTCCTGCATTCTTGACGGTTGTTATGATGCCTCTTACCTATTCTATCTCAAACGGAATAGCAATAGGAGCTATGTCTTATGTTATAATAAGAGCTTGCACAGGCAAGTACACGAAAAAGGACATTGTTGCAACAATTATTGCAGTTCTCTTTGCCGTAAGATTTATTATGGTAACTATGTAAAATGAAAAATGCTTATGATGCCTCGCATCATAAGCATTTTTTTATTGCTCAAGAGATTTAAGATCCTCGTCATTTGGATCAAGAACAGCAGATTCACTTTCTGAGATGTCGTGATCGGAATGTTGATCCTCATCTCCAAAATCTATAGATACCTTAAGATGCTTTTTAAATGCTTTATATGCGGTAACGCCTGCTGCGCCTAAAATTATAGCAGTACCCGATAGGGCAATAAGATTTTTTAAAAATTTATCCATAACAAAATTCCTTTCTATAACTTCTTCTATCAATAATATACCATAAAATTCCGAAAAATTCAATAAAGCATATAAAATTTATAATAATAATTGAAATTATCGTAGATTTATGATAAAATAATTGTATATTTAATAATTAAAGAAAAGAAGAATGCTATGAATAAAAAAATATTGGGAGTCGATTTTGGCGACGTACGCACAGGTCTTGCTCTTTCTGACATAACAGGCTTTTTAGCAAGTGGAGCAGGTACGCTTAAGGGCGGATTTGAAAAAACTGCAGTAGCGGTTGCCGATGCTGCAAGGGAAAATGATGTGGGACTTATAGTTTTGGGTCATCCTATAAATATGAACGGAACGCTTGGACCTCGCTCGGAAAAAATAAAGGCTTTTGCCGCTCGTCTTACTGAGCTTACAGGAATAGAGGTAGTTCTCTTTGATGAGCGCCTTTCAACGGCGAATGCGCACGTTATTCTCAATATGACTAATACAAGAGGAGAAAAGCGCAAGAGTATTATTGACGAAATGTCGGCTTGTCTGATCCTCCAAAGTTATCTTGACAGTAAGCAGAACAAAAAAGGAGAATAAATGGGAAAAAACTGTGAAAATTTAGATTGCCGAAAAAACAAGGTCGGCGGTCAGGCGCTTATTGAAGGAGTTATGATGAAGCGCGGCGAGGATATTGCTATTGCCGTGCGTAAGGATGACGGAAGCGTCGAGATAAAAAAAGAAAAATTCGTCTCCGCCAAGAAAAAGCATAAATGGCTCGGACTTCCCATAATACGCGGTGTTGTTGGATTTATCGAATCGATGATGCTTTCTATGAAGACGATGAACATATCTACCGATATGCTCGGTCTTGACGAGGAGATCGAAAAGGAAAAGGAAAAGAAAAAGCAAGAAAAGCTTGCAAAAAAGAATAAGCCCGTAAAGGAAAAAAAGGAAAAAGAAAAGAAGAAGGATTCGGGCGGATTTACGCTTCTTATTATGGCGTTTTCCGTTGTATTTGGATTGGCACTCACACTACTTCTTTTTATGTGGCTGCCCTCAACGGTAACACAGCTAATAGATGATAAGCTTCTTAAAAATTACGATATGCATCAGGTGCTGAAGGCTATTATAGAGGGCGTTGTAAAGATCGCTATATTTATAGTTTATATTTTGGTTGTGTCCTTTATGAAGGACATTCGCAGAGTATTTCAGTATCACGGAGCAGAGCACAAATCCATAGCCTGCTATGAATCGGGAATGGAGCTTACTCCCGAGAATGCAAAGAAATGCACGCGCTTCCACCCCAGATGCGGTACGAGCTTTATGTTCGTTATGCTTCTTATCGGAATAATAATCGGTGCGTTTATTCCCGTTTGGGATAAATGGCTTCGTACACTTATAAAAATAGCTATATTGCCAATTACGATGGGTATAGGCTACGAATTTATAATGTATGCGGGAAAGCACGAAAATCTTTTTACAAAAATATGCTCGGCTCCGGGACTTTGGATGCAGAGAATCACTACTCGTGAGCCTGATGAAAAGCAGCTTGCGATAGCTATATGTGCGATAAAATCATCAATGCCCGAGGAATTTCCCGATTTTGATGTCGATGAATACGATATAGATGTTGAAAACAATCTTGAGCACTTTGGCTTTACAGGTCTTAATAAAAAGGAAAGAGCAGAGTTTATAGAGAGAAAGAAAGCCGAAAAGGCTGAGAGAAAAAAGCAAAAGGAAATAGCAAGTGACGAGGATATAAGCGATATTATGGCGCTTGACGGAGTCAGCGAGCAGGAGCTTTCGGAGCTTGAAAGCGAAGAGATAGAACAAAATGAGGCTGAGTGAGTTTGCCGAGGCACTAAGAAGCGCAGGAGTTTCTGAGTATGAAAATGAGGCGTATATTTTTATAGAGGAGCTTTTTAATGTAAGCCGCGCTAAAATACTTTTTGATAACGATCGCGAATATGATGAAAAAATACTTTCCGACGTTATAAAAAAACGCAAGGAAAGAATACCGCTTCAGCACATATTAGGTAAGTGGTACTTCATGGGTGAGGAATATTCGGTATCAAGTGATTGTCTTATTCCGAGAGCCGATACGGAAATTCTTGTCGAAAAAGCCATAGAGCTTTCAAACGGGGCGACACGTGTCGCTGATTTGTGTACGGGAAGCGGTTGTATAGCAATATCATTTCTCAAAAATTGCCCGAATGCAAGCTGTACGCTTGTTGATATTTCAAAAAAGGCTCTTGATATAGCGGAGCATAATGCTAAGCGTCACGGAGTGTATGAAAGATGTGAGCTTTTGCTTAAGGATGTGACGAAAGATATCCTTTCTGAAGAATACGACATTATTATGTCAAATCCGCCGTATATTCCGTCAAGGGATATAGAAAAGCTTTCCGACGAGGTGAAAAAAGAGCCGTATATTGCACTTGATGGCGGAGAAGATGGCTTTGATATAATTATTCCTCTTATAAATAATTCCCTGCCGCATCTTAAAAAGGGCGGATATATGCTTGTGGAATTTGGATACGATCAAGGCGATAAAATGAGAGAACTGCTTGAAAATAAGCTTTCAAGCAGCGAAATATCATCATTTGAAATATTAAGGGATTACTCGCAAAACGACCGTGCGTGTGTTATATGCAAATAGCAAAAACAACAAAAAAACATATCATAATATCAGCCGATTCTACGGCTGATATTTTTTTGTTTGTCGGGGGATGTGTATGATTTTATGTGTTATTTTTGGAGGAAACAGCTCGGAATACGAGGTTTCGCTGCGTTCTGCATCGGCGGTTATAGAAAACATAAGAAAGGACAGATACGATGTTATAAAAATCGGAGTTTCAAGAAGCGGAGAGTGGTATAAAACAAACGCTTCGGTTGAGAAAATAAGAAATGATAGGTGGAAAAATGATGCTGAAAAAATAATTATAGATATTAACGCCGGAGCTTTTTTGACAGATAAGGGAGAAAGAATAAAGCCTGATATTATTTTTCCTGTAATGCACGGTGAAAATGTTGAAAACGGAACACTCCAAGGGCTCTTTGAGTCTATGGGAGCAAGATACATAGGATGTAAAACGAAAGCCTCGGCGGTATGCTTTGACAAGCATTTATCGAAGCTTGTAGCTGAAAAATGCGGTATCGCGGTCTCGAAATATCGTGTGGCTTATAAAGGGGAAGCGATTGAGAATGTGATAAAGAAAATAAAAGGTCTTAGGCTTCCTTTGTTTGTAAAGCCTGCGGAGTGTGGCTCATCCTGCGGAATTACTAAGATAAAAGATGTCAATAATCTGTACAAGGCACTTGAAACGGCGTTTAAATATTCAAAAAAGGTATTGATAGAGGAAGCAGTAAACGGAAAAGAAATAGAAATATCCGTGCTTGAGTCAAACGGCTCGCTTATTATATCCGATTGCGGCGAGCTTATATATAAGAGTGATTTTTATGACTATGATACAAAGTATAAAAGCTCCGATGTCGGCTATAATATTCCGGCAAATATCGACACTCTCCTTGCCCAAAGGATAAAGGAATACGCAAAAAAGCTGTTTCGCGCGCTTGAGTGCAGTTCCCTTTCTAGAATAGATTTTTTTGTTACGGAAAACGAGGTAATATTCAATGAGATAAACACTATGCCAGGCTTTACCGAGATAAGTATGTATCCTATGCTGCTTGAAAAAATGGGAATTTCCTTCGAGGAGCTGATAGATATGCTTATTAAAAATGTGAATTTTTATTAAAACGGTTGAAATAAAATAAATTATAATATATAATTAAGGAGATAAGTATGAATACTTTTTCGGGCATATCCCTATCACTCGTCGGCTATGGAGTATCAAATCGGGCACTTGCAAGCTATTTTATAAATAACGGCGTCAGCTTTCTTGTGCGCACACCCGAAAGGGTGGATACACCCTGTGGAGTGGTTAACGTTTACGGCGGAGATTATCTTGACTCTCATGAGGATATAGTTTTTCGTTCGCCTGCGCTCCGTCCCGAAAAAATAAAGACGGAAGGAATAATTACTACCGAGATAAAATATGCGCTTTCAAAGGCTCACGGTATAAAAATAGGTGTGACGGGCTCGGACGGGAAAACTACAGTGTCTACTCTTATCTCGGAGATACTGAAAAACAGTGGAAAAGAAACGCTTTTGTGCGGAAATATAGGAATACCGCTTATTGATAAAATACATTTTACAAGTGATAAAACGCATATAGTTTGTGAGCTTTCGAGCTTTCAGCTGCTTGATCATTATCCGTATCTTGATACCGCCGTTATAACGAATATAACGGAAAATCATCTTGATTGGCATTTATCATTTGATGAGTATATAGAAGCAAAGCTCGGAATTGTGAAAAATGCCTCGCGCATAATCCTCGATACCGATAACGAGTATTTAAGACGGACAATATCTGATATTTCCGCTGATAAAAGACTTGTATGCGTATCGTTTGATAAGCCCTATGCTAAAAAAGAAAACAGCGACTGTGTTTATATAGAAAACGGATATATATGCTACAACGAAGAAAGACTTTTGTCGACGGAAAGAATACGGCTCAGCGGAAGCTTTAATATAAAAAACTACGCCTTGGCAATAGCTGCCGCGTATCCCTATGCGCATAAAGCGGGTATAGAACGTACGGCGGATGAATTTTGCGGAGTAAAGAGCAGAATGGAGCTTGTTTGCGAAAGGAATGGAGTTCGCTTTTACGATTCTTCAATAGATTCCACTCCGTCAAGGACGAAAAGCACCCTTGAGTCGTTTGATAAAGCAAAAACAGCCCTTATTTTGGGCGGATACGATAAAAATCTTGATTATTCTTTGCTCTCTGCCGCGGTGGATGGGATGAAGTGTGTTGTTTTATGCGGTGAAAACTCACCGAAAATATATGATGCTGTAAAATCGTCAAAAACTAAAATTTTTGTAGAAGAGATCTTTGATAACGCAGTGAAAAGAGCATATTCTCTTTGCGTATCGGGTGATAGTGTTTTGCTTTCGCCCGCCTCTGCAAGCTTTGATATGTTTGCAAATTATAAAGAGCGCTCAAACGCGTTTTCAAGGATAGTAAGGAAACTTTAATGAAAAAAATAAAAGAGCTTTTAAAAGGACTTACCGATATTGTCGCGGTCTCCGGAAAAGAAAAGGATGCTCACACCGAGGTGCTTGCATTATGTGAGGGCGTTTTCGATGAGACATATACAGATAAGGTCGGAAATCTTGTTATGATAAAAAGATCAAGCAAAAAAAACGCTCCGCGTCTTATGCTTGACGCGCATCTTGATGAGATAGGCTTTTGCGTTACAAAAATACTTGATGGCGGATTTTTGAAGGTGAGCGCCCTTGGTGGCATAAATACTCGGATATTGCCCTCAAGTGAGGTTGTAATATGCGGAAAAGAAAAAATACGAGGCGTTTTTTCGTCAGTTCCGCCTCATCTTTCAAGAGGTAAAAATGAAAAAGGTACGCCTGAGCTTAAGGATCTTCTTGTAGATACGGGATATACCAAGCAGGAGCTTGAAAAAATCGTTTCCATAGGTGATAGAGTAGCCTGTCGAGGCGAGCTTTATGAGCTTAGTAATTCCTACGTTGTTTCAAAAAGTCTTGATAATCGCTCTTGCGCGTGCGCGCTTATAGATATGGCATCAAGAGCCGAAAGAGATAAGCTTGAATACGATCTTTATGTAGTGCTTTCCGCTCACGAGGAAACAGGGAATATGCTTGCAAGAGTTGCAGCCTACGATATAAAGCCAGATATTGCGATAATAACAGACGTTAATTTTGCAAGAGAGCACGGTCTTAAATCAAAGGAAACGATAGAGTGTGAAAAAGGTCCGAGCGTAGATATTTCGTCCTCGACTGACAGAGATATTTCAAGAAGGATACTTGAAATAGCATCGCTTTGTAAGCTTGATTGCCAGACGGTAGTGGAGGTAAGCTCCACGGGAACTAATAACGAAAGAATAATGCTCTCCGGAGAAGGAGTTAAAACTGCGGTTATGAGTATTCCGCTTAAATTTATGCATTCGTACAGTGAGATAGTTAATTTAAAGGATATAGCTACACTTTCCGACATATTACTTGCATTTGCGTATGCGCCAAAGGAGGAGCTATGAAAAAACTTCTTAAAAGACTTTGCAGCGCCTTTGGGCCTACGGGAAATGAAAAAAGAGTTGCAGCCGTTATAAAGGATATAATCGGCAGTGAGAATGTCTTTGAGGATAAGATGGGCAATATTGTTGCGCGTATCGCAAGTGAGGGAAAACCGAAGCTTTTTCTCAGCGCGCACATGGACGAGGTCGGATTTATGGTGACCGAGATAACCGATAGCGGAATGATCGGCTTTGGCGCTGTCGGAGGCTTTGATCCTATCGTCTTGCTTTCTAAAAGAGTTATAAGTGAAAGAGGCGTACTCGGAGCTATCACATCGAAGCCGATACATCTTATGAGCGACGAGGAAAAAAAGACACGCACCGAAATAGATGATATGTATATAGATATAGGCGCAAGGAGCAGAGAGGAAGCGCTTGAGCTTGTTTCGATTGGAGACTATTTCTGCTTTTTCAGCGATCTTGTCGAGCTCGGCGGAGATTTCATAAAGGCTAAGGCAATAGATGACCGAGGAGGATGCGCGATACTGTGCAGTGTTTATAACGAGCTTAAGGATAAGGCCGATCGGCTTGAATACGATCTGTATTTTGCGTTTACCATAAGAGAGGAAACGGGAAAAAGCGGAGTTAACTATATTTCCGAGAGATACAATCCCGATTACGCAATAGTAGTTGAAGGAACTACCGCAAATGATCTTTATAACACTCCCGAGCATAAAAAAATTGCAAGAACGGGCTGTGGCCCTGCTATGTCCTTTATGGACGGAGCGACTATATATGACAGAGCCTTCACAAAGGAGATAATGTCAAGATGCGATAAGGAAGAAATAAAGTATCAGATAAAGGGCTTTACGTTTGCGGGCACAGATGCCGCAAGCTATCAAAGAGGAGCAGACGGAGCAAAAGTTGCAATATTCTCCTTGCCTGTAAGATATATTCATTCTCAAGCGAGTGTTGTTAAGCTTGAGGATATCGAAAGCACGAGAAAAGCAATAATAGCTTCAGTTTCAAAAAAGGAGATCAAATGATAAATTTACTTAAAAGGCTGATGTATACTCAAGGCGTTAGCGGCAGAGAGGGAGATATCAGCAAGGTGATAGAAAAGGAAATATCTCCGTTCGTAAGCGAGATATGGAATGATAAGATAGGGAATCTGATCGCTCATAAAAAGGGAAACGGAAAAAGGATACTCATTTACACAAATATGGATGAGTGCGGATTTTTCGTAAATCATATTGATGAGAACGGACTTATACGCGTTTGCAGCACACGCGGACTCAATTACGATGCCGCAATATATTCGGATGTTGTTTCCGAAAACGGTGTTTGCGGAATACTGATTCCTGAGACCCTCGGCGAAAAGCCAACCTATGAAAACGTATTTATAGATATCGGTGCAAAAAGCAAAAAGGAAGCTCAAAGACGCGTTAGCGTAATGGATTCGTTTACCTGTGTGCCAAGGCTTAAAAAGCTCGGAGCAACAAAATACTCGGGCAGACCGCTTAATAACAGAATAGGATGCCTTGCACTCATAGAGGCGATAAAAGCAATAAAGGATAACGAAAACGATCTTTACTTTGTCTTTACGACGCATGCTCAGGCTGAGAATTACGGCTCGAAAACAGCAGTATATTCAATAGCTCCGGATATTATAATTTCGGTTAGTATAGCAAAACGCGAATGCTCGGATATAAAGCTCGGTATGGGCGCGGGAATAAAGATAAAGGATATCCGTGCAGCCTGCTCGTTGTCTGTTATTGAGATGCTTCGCAGCTTGGCTGAGGAAAATAAAATAAAATATCAGTACGAGGCAGATGAGATTTCGGGATATGATCTTTCTCTTGTGAGGAGCGTAGCTCACGGAGCAGAAATAGGCGCAATATCTATTCCCTGTGAAAACAGTCATACAACTGCGGAGGTCATTGATATTGACGATGTTAAAAATGTTATAAAGCTTATAGAGGTTTTGAAATGAAAAAAATAATTTCAATCTTGATTCTTATAGTTACACTGCTTGCCCTTTCTTCTTGCAGCGGCGACGGTGTTGATGTCCCCGAAGGAATGCAGCTCCTTTCCGATAACGATGTGTTTACCGCGTTCGTTCCTGAAAATTGGATAATTGACGATACGCGCTTGTGTACGGCTCATGACGGGCAGTACGAGATAACGGATAAGTATGAGGCGTTTTATGCACAAATACAGATAACCTCTCGTAAGGTTGAGGCTGATAAGGATATAGAGGCTTATGCTAACGAATATTTAAGCAGCTTTGAAAATAATTACGGAGAGGATTTTGAAAAAAGCTCAGGTGTCCTTGATTTCAGAAAGGGAACTGTAAGTGCTGGCAAGGAGATAACCTTCTCTATAAAAATGGGAGCTGATAAGGATATTTATTATTATCGCGTTACCTTTATGAAAAAGGGAGAAAATATAGTGGAGATAAGCTACCGCGCAAACTCCGTAGCGGAGCTTTTTGAAAATAATTTGGAGGATTACGAGGCAACTCGTGAAAATATAATCTTAAAATGAAAAAATATTTAAAGATAACGTCGCTTCTTGTTGTTATTGTTCTGGCACTGACGGCTCTTTGCTCGTGCAAGGACAAGCCAGAAGCCCCCGATGGATATAAGCTTGTCAGCGACCTTGACTATGTTGATTATTATCTTTTCGTGCCAAATAGCTGGGCTGTTGACGATAGCTCTGCTATGACCTGTGCGTACGTTTCCGATGAGGATAGAACGAGCGTCAGCGTTATTCAGCGAAACCGTATGTCAAATGAATCGGATTCGCTTGAGGTTTGGTATAATGATTATTATATTCCGAGCTTAAAGGACGATCTTGGCGGAAGCATCGTTGAAAAATCAAGCGAGGATGTAAAGCTTGACGGAGTAGACGCAAAAAAGCATTATATTGATATAACCATCAACGGCGCTACTTATAATTTTATAGTGATCGTCGCTTATACGAATGCAAGCTTTTATTGCGTAACCTATACTTCTATGGGAGAGCTTTTTGAAAAAAATCTTGAAACGTTCAATACAATATTGACTGAATTTAAATTTGACTGATATGGAAAGCATATATTTTGACAACAGCGCCACGACAAAAATGTCGCAAAGAGCGCAGAAAAAAATGATTGATGTGATAAATTCACATTACGCTAATCCGTCATCGCTTCACGCATTGGGATTTGACGCTGAAAAGATCGTAGGCGAGGCAAGAGCAAGGATACTTGCTACTTTGGGTGTAACGCGCGGAGTGAAGGGAGAGCTTATATTTACCTCGGGCGGAACGGAAAGCAATAATATTGCTGTTTTCGGAGTTGTAAATTCAAAGAAGCGTAAGGGAAATGAAAAGATACTTATAACCGAGGGTGAGCATTCGTCAATCGAAGCTTCGGCGCAAGCACTTGAGAACGAGGGCTATAGGGTTATAAGAGTTCCTACCAAAAACGGCAGGCTTGATCTTGATTTTATAGCTGACAATGCCAAAGACGTTATTTTGGCAAGCTTTATGCACGTTAATAACGAAACGGGCGCGCTTTATGATCTGAAAGAGGCGTTTGATATTGTAAAAGGTCTTTCTCCCGATGCCGTTACTCATGCCGATTGCGTTCAATCCTATATGAAGGTGAAATTCACAAAAAGATCTCTCGGTGCAGATCTTATAAGCCTTAGCGCTCATAAAATAAACGGCGCGAAGGGAACGGGTGCGCTTTATGTTTCACCCGATATAATAAAGGCAAAGAAGCTTGTTCCGATAGTTTACGGCGGCGGTCAGGAGAATAATTTCCGTTCGGGTACGGAAAACGTTTACGGTATAGCCGCATTTGGAGAAGCTGCACAGGAGCATTTTGAAAAACTTTCTTTTGAAATATCTAAAATGGAAGAGCTGAGAGAATACATATCAAATGGACTTTTAGCGCTTGGCGTAACTGTAAACGAGCCGACAAAACACGCACCGCACATCATAAATGTTACTGTCGATGGCATAAAAAGCGAAACTTTGCTCCATTTTCTTTCCTCTAAGGGGGTATATGTTTCGTCAGGCTCTGCTTGCTCATCAAATTCAGCAAAAAAAGCATCAAAGGCGCTTTTGTCCTTCGGAAAGACCGAGGATGAGGCAGATAGCTCAATACGAATCAGTCTGTGTCCTGATAATACCGCATCTGAGGCGGATGCTCTTATACTAAATATAAAAGAAGCGATTTCATCACTTCAAAAGAAAAAATAACGGAGAATTATTCTCCGCTATTTTTATTGGTCATTTCATTGAGGGCGTTTAGAGCATCGCAAAGACCTCCAACCATATCGATAAGACCGCAAGCCACTGCCTCGTGTCCATCTATTATAGATCCTGTATCTGTTGCAATTTGGTCGGTACGCATCATAAGAGATTGAAATTTTTCTTCCTTTATATTAGAATGTGCGCACACGAATGCGGATATGCGCTCCTGCATTCGTTCAAAATAGTAATAGGTTTGCGGAGTGCCTAGGACAACACCGCTTATTCGCACGGGATGGATGGTCATAGTTGCCGATGGTACTATAAAGGATCTTTTTGCAGATACCGCAAGAGGCACGCCAATGGAATGTCCTCCGCCTAGCACAAGAGATACTGTAGGCTTTTTCATACTTGCTATCATTTCTGCAATAGCAAGTCCGGCTTCAACGTCTCCGCCCATAGTATTGAGGACTATAAGCAATCCGTCAATATCCTCGCTTTGCTCTATAGAAACAAGTAAGGGAATGATATGCTCGTATTTGGTTGATTTTTGATCTTGAGGCAAGATGTAATGCCCTTCAATTTGACCTATTATCGATATGCAGTGGAAGCGCTTGCCGCCATTTGATGTGATTACATCTCCGGTTTTGTAAATATCTGCGTTTTGATTTTTTTCGTTTTCCGTACACATAGTTCCTCCTTGATAAATACAATATTAGTATTGAGAGAAACGAGATATTTATTCCTGTCGGTATAAAATAGATAAAATGCACAAAAAATCCTTAAAAACGGAGAAATTTTAGTCATTTTATGAAAAATAAAAAAACTTCGAAAAAAAATAAAAAAAGGTATTGACAAAAGGGGAAGTAAGTGATATAATAACGAGGCTGACTGTGAGAGCGGTTAGGCAAGATCCTTGAAAATTGAACAACGAAAAAGAGAACTAAATGTACAAAGACGGAACTCTTAAAATTCTTTTAGAGAAAAAGAAAAACTCAAAACAAGTAATAGAGCAATCGAATAGCTCTGGAAATTAAGATGTTAGAGTCGAAAGGCTTTGATATACAATTTTTAGAGAGTTTGATCC
>JAGAPG010000020.1 GCA_017623355.1 Clostridia bacterium | reverse complement strand
CTCCGCCAAATAAGAACCATAATTTTGATACAATGTATCGAGTTATGGTTCTTGTTTTTTATCATAAGAGAGCAAAAGAGGTGCATCCGCTGCACCCCTTTTTTGCTTATTCAATGTCGAGACTCATAACCTCTATAGCAATCCTCGCTCCGAGCCGAAACGCATACACAAATATCTCACGCTCGTTGATGTCCGTCAGCTCGGCATAGCAATCATCGAACTTTTCAAGTATCTCTTTTTGCTTGTCCGTGAGCGTTGCTTGTAGGTTATCGTGGTGATCGGCAATATACCCCATCAGTTCCTTTGCCTCTTTCGTTGTTTCTCGGCATCCGGTGTTGGGGCAAACATTGCCGTACCATAGTTCTTCAAGTATACTTCTCATAAGCGCACCTCCTTGTAGCACAACACTATACCATAGGTCACGGAGATAGTCCAGATAACATTTTGTGAACAAAATCACGGTTGAAATCGTTTTTTTGTCGCAAGGGGTAGAAAAGTTCATGAAAATGTGATATAATTAATTATCTCTTTATTTTCTGGAGGTATGTTATATGAGTACACCGAAAATTCGTACTGAATTAGACAAACTAATTAAAGATACAACTTCTTTTGATGCCGGCAAAATTCCTGCAAAAATTTTGGCAGACTTGAAAAAGTGGAAATGGGGTAGTTATGGTTGGGTCTCCCCGGCGAGTCTTATGTTTACTGCAGCGTGGCACAAGTATTATTATCCCTCCATTGATTGCTGTAAAATTTGGGCTGCAGATGAAAATGGAAACTCCATTCCCGGTGGATACAGCATTCGTTCCGAAGATGAGGGCGTAAGCATTCCCCTTTTAGCTAAGTATGATTTGTGTGAAGGTTTTTGCTCTCCTAATTCAGGTATGCAAGGTAGTCGAGCAATTGAAAAAATGCGCACCTTAAAACGCTTAAATAAAGATTTTGATACCGCTCAAAGAACTGTCTTTGACTTAAAATTGTTTGCCTCAATACTGAATCAAATAAACGATTTAAAATCCGAACAGCTATTGGAATTGATAAAATGGTTTATTTGCACGGCGAAACAAATACGTTCAAAGCGCACTGCTGAAAACGAGGCATTACAAACACGAACAGAAGCATCTTTTGATTTACTTCGATTTTTAAGCACGGTTCCAGACCCTGAGTTTACAAAATGTGTCACCGCAGCGTGTCTCAGTTTCTTATATAGCAAAAATGGATTTGTTGTAACAGGAATCGAAGACTTCAAAACCGCCGCTGATGCACGTGCAAGAAAGCCTGGCGACTTAACCTTAGAAAAAGACGGTTCGTTTAGAATTGCCGTTGAAGTTAAAGATAAGACACAGCATATTGATTGGAACAACATAGAAAGAGCAAAGCGAATTATTAATCTCCACACATCATTAAGCGGTTTTATATTTGTGTTGGAAAGCAGAGATTCTGCAACGTGTTCTCTTATTAACGAGATGGTGAGATCCCCACAGTTGTCAACACCGGACGGAAAAATAATATCAATAATGTCATTGCATGCATTATACCAGCTTGCCATTGCAACCACCACGGAAACAGACTTGATAAATTTAACAGCGAAATATCTTGCAACCGCTCCAGCTGTTAAACCGGAAACAAAAGCAGCTTGGTTAAAAGCAGTTAAAAGCTATAAATGATAAAATTAAGGAGCTACGGTTTCATCCGTAACTCCTTTTGTTTTAGTCCCAAGGGGTTGCATCCTTCCAATCACTAGGCAATGTAAATGGGTAACATATTCTAAAATGACCTAGCGGAACGGTTCTGTTTGTAGTATTAGTTCTTACATCAAATCCGCAAATTCTCATTCTTTCAAAGTACTCTTCATACTTGTCTTGCGGCAATGGAAAATCACTGAATTTTAAAATTTTTGTTCTATATTTGTCTTGCAAAGCTATCTCTTGGAACGCCAAAGTGTCATTTGATGCACTATGGTGGAAGCTTATTACAAACTTTGGATATGGTTCGGTAAAATGACCGTACAACGGCATAAGCGAGGAATAGGTTGTATACTCACTTACCGCCCTGTGTACCTCATTCCACAACAATGTTATTGTTGAATCGTCTATAGATTCAGAGAAGCAATTTACCCTTATTCTTTTTAATATAGCTGTTACACCACCGAAGAATTGCAAGTCAATTCCAACTTGAGCAGAATCAACCTTATTGTCTATCGAGACATTGAGTTCACCATCCTTGAAATCCCAGGTGATCGAATGCCCTTTAAACATTCTGTGCTTGTGTTCTTCAGGAAATTTTGTTTCCGGCATCTCATCAAACATTGATATCTGAGAAGTGTCCGCTTTTGCTGTCTTCTTTTCGCGAGTTTTTTTCGCTCGTTTACCTTTTAATTTATCAAAGCTAAGAGCTTCGTCAGCATCAATAAGCGGAACAGCATACTCCTCAAGCCCTTCAACTTGATATCTCAAAGCTAATCCAATTTGATGTGCAACAGGAGGACAAACAGAGTTTCCAACTTGTTTTACACCTTCTACATATGTTTGCGGAATGATGTAATCCCGAGGGAAGCCTTGCATCCTTTTTAATTCATCTACTGTACATTTACGGTTGTGCCAATGAAAAGGACCGTCATACCGTCCTTGGTAAGCAATAATTGTCTTACAAATATCATCGGGGTCCATCTTATAGAGGAAATTTGAGAACTTGGAACGCCAAGCAAATAACGGCTGTGGATGTCCCATTTCTTCCGTATAAAACCTATAGTTTTCGCCAACCGGAATATCAGGAATCAAATGTCCATATTTTCCCCCATAAGGAGGAACTACCTCATTTTCATCCGTTATATCGGCTATTGCCTCTCTAATGGTTACATAGGGTGTTTTATCTGGCGAGTCTTGTCCGTGAGTAGGACGAGGAAACTTGAATTCAATATTCAAATCCTTACGAATGCCTACTAAAAAAACTCTTTCTCTCTGTTGTGGAACTCCGTAATCGGCAGCGTTTAATACACGCCAAAACAAATTGTATCCTACTTCTTCAAACGAAGCACATATAATTTTGAAATCATCACCTTGTTTTGAGGACAAAATACCTCTAACATTCTCAAAAACAAACGCTTTTGGCTGAAAGTGTTTAACATACTGACAGTAATACCAAAACAGCGTGCCTCGTGTATCACTTGTGCCAGCCACTCCCCCGGCGCGCCTTCCTGCAGCAGAAAAACTCTGACAAGGAGGTCCTCCGACTATGTAATCAACACTCTCGCTAGAAAAATCTTCGGGGGCGGTTTTCATAATATCTATAGGCTTAATATCGTCCTCTAATGCTCCTGTGAAATTCTTGTTTGTGTTTAAAGTTACACAACAATTCTCATCCCACTCTAGCGTATTGGTAAACCTAAAACCAACTGGAGCCATTCCAACCTCAAAGCCACCGATCCCCGCAAATAGGCTCAGGCATTTTACGGTCTTAATTTGCTTGCTCATTCTATTGTTCCTTTTTTGTCTTCTTGATAAGTTTTAATATACTGTCTTATCCAACGTCCCAATTCCGCCGAGGCGGTGGTCCCTTCTTCGGATACTATTTTCATAAATTCTTCTTTTATTTCTGGTTCTATTAGAACCTCTATTTTAGCGGTCTTCTTTCTTCCTGCCGGACGACCGCATAGCGTAGTCTCTTTCATATCTAACCTCCGCAAATCGATTATAATGATTATATCATATTTTTATCATGATGTAAAGTCGAAAATGTAAATAATTTCGCTTATATTTTCAACACCGAACCATCCTTGAACCGAAACTCCAAATCGCCACTTGTATGCACCGTTACCGTCTCCAAGAGCAGACACCATATTCCTTCATCAAATTCCGTCAATGACTTGTTTTGGCTTGCAAAAGTGGTGATAAAGGATTCAATGCCATCGTACTTTTCTTGCCGTTCGGCTCTCTGCTTTTGAAGCTCTTGAATCCTCGCTTGCGTACTTTCGTACCGCTCTACATAGCCGTTGTACCGAGCAGTGTATTCGTTCTGATCTTGCGCCAAGGTGGAGTTCTCTTCGATACACTTGCGAGTTAGTTCCACGATGATTTCAAGCTCGGCACTCAATTCTTCAAGTTCCGTATCAATAGCGGTGCTATCCGTGAGTAACATTTGAGCAAAATGGAGGCTCTCAATTATCTCCGCTCTCGTATCCCATAAGGTATTAAACGCCGTAACGAATTTATCTTTGAGCGTAGTTTCTTCCACAAACGGCGTTTGGCAACGATGCTCACCATCGAATTTATGATTGCACCGCCATATGGTTTTGCGGTATTTTTCGTTGTTGGAATGCCATACCTTGGCACCGAAGAACGAACCACACTCGGCACATACGATGCGAGAAGCAAATATGCCGTTTCCGCTATACTTGCGACCTATTCGCTTTCTGCGTTGTATCTCGGTCTGCACATCCTCCCACTCGTTCGGCGGAATAATAGCTTCGTGGCTATGCTCAACATAGTATTGCGGAACTTCGCCCTCGTTGACCTTCTTCTTTTTTGTAAGGAAATCCGTAGTGAAACATTTCTGCAGAAGTGCATCCCCCTTGTACTTCTCGTTCGTAAGAATGCTCTCAACCGTACTCGCTTGCCAGGTTGCCTTGCCTCCAGGCGTGGGTATTCCGTCAGCTGTCAATTCCGCAGCAATGGCACAAGTGGTCTGTCCGCTCATATAACGGCGGTAAATCCGCCTTACAATTTCGGCTTCTTCGGGAACTATTTCGGGAAATCCGTCTGCGCCTTTTCGGTAGCCAAGGAATCGCTTATACGGAAGCATCACCTTGCCGTCTGCAAAGCGTTTGCGCTGTCCCCAAGTTACATTCTCGGAAATAGAACGGCTTTCTTCCTGGGCAAGCGAGGACATAATCGTAATGAGAAGCTCCCCCTTACTATCGAGCGTGTAAATATTCTCCTTTTCAAAGAAAACCTCCACGCCTTTATCTTTGAGCTTTCTTACGGTCACAAGGCTGTCCACTGTGTTTCGTGCGAATCTGCTGACCGACTTTGTAACGATAAGATCTATTTTTCCGTCGAGGGCATCGGCAATCATTTGATTGAATCCCTCTCTGCGCTTGGTGTTCGTACCGGAGATGCCTTCGTCCGTATATACCTTTACGAACTCCCAATCGCTGTGGCGCATTATAAATTGAGTGTAATAATCGATTTGTGCTTCATAAGAGGTAAACTGCTCGTCACTATCGGTCGACACACGAGCATACCCTGCCACACGCCGTTTGCTTACTGTGGCGGTAGGCATCTTTGTTAATGGATTTATCGTAGGTGGTATGATCGTAACCGCTCTAGCCATTGCTTTTCCTCGCTTTCTTCATTCTTTCGCTTGCCGCCACTCTCATCTCCGCTGTCCAACTTTCAGATCGAGAGGGCAATTCCCATTGTTTAACGATTTCTTTGCCATCGGTAGTGTGGAAAACTATGGTGTGGTCTTCCTCTGCTTGTATAAGCGTTATACGGCTGTCAAGCACATCCGCATCGTATTCTTCCGTACCAAGTATCTCTGCCGTAAGCTTATGTATAACTTCATCCGGTATACGCTTGGCGTGGCAGAATTGCTTACCTTTTTTCATATAGGTGGAGCACTGCCAAAAATGCTTGCCGAGGTTCACACAATGCTTATAATTCGCACCGCATATGCCACACCGAATACGGCTTGTAAAAGGTGAGCTTTGCGGTCTTTTTCGCTTTGAGTTTGCGCATTCCAATTCTCGCAGCCTTTCTCCGGCTCGGTCGAATGTTGCTTGGTCGATGATGGCTTCGTGAGTACCTTCTGCATAATATAAAGGCAATTCTCCTTGGTTCTTGGTTTTCTTCTTTTCAAGGTGATTATTTCGGTAATGCTTCTGAAGGAGAGCATTTCCGGTATACTTTTCGTTGGAGAGTATCTGTCGTATGCGTTGAGCATCCCAAACACCACCCAGAGCACCTTGTACGCCTCTCTCGTTAAGGCTGTTAGCAATACCGCCCATACTATCGCCTTCTATGAACCTGCGGAATATTTCTCTTACGATTTCTGCGTTTTCAGGGTGTATCGTTACACTACCCTTGGAAATGGAATAGCCGAACATCGTGCGGAGGTTCATAAGCTCTCCGTTTTCAAACGCTTTCCGTACACGCCATTTTTGATTTTCGCTTGCGGATAGGCTTTCTTCTTGCGCATAGGATGCAAGGATGGTCATCATCAATTCGCCGTCTGCGCTCATCGTATGGATGTTCTGCTCTTCAAAATAAACGTCAACGCCGAGTTCTTTCAACTCTCTCACAGTTTGCAAAAGCGTAACTGTATTACGGGCAAAGCGCGATATCGACTTTGTAATAATGAGGTCGATGTTTCCGGCTTGGCATTGCTTTAGCATATCCTGAAAGCCTTTTCGGTTACCTTTTGTTCCCGTGGTAGCCTCATCGGAATATACTCCGCGATATTGCCAACCGCTATGCTTTTGAATCAACTCACTGTAGTAGCTGACTTGTGCGGAAAGCGAATGTAGCATTGCATCCTTTCCCGTGGACACACGGGCATAAGCTACAACCCTTTTTGCCTTCGGCTGCGATTGCATCGGGAATTGCACTTGCCGTATGATTCGTTCCATATATTCACCTCCTTTGGTAGCATACATATTACCTCTATATCCCTTAAATTGCAACGGTTATTGCGATTATATAGTACACAAAGATTGCGCCTATATTTTGTATCAATTTTAGGGTTATGACAATGTCACCGCAAGAGCATACAGGGGATATATACCCTTGCGGTGATGTGTTTTTTAGCTCATCTGAATGACCTTGATTGCCTCGGGGCGGATGAGCTTTGCATCGAGATATTCACGGGCAATGTAGCCGATCTGTCCGTCATTGTAATAAAGCTCACTGAGAACCTTAACGGTAACCTCATCGCGGATGATAATCCAATAGTAGGAGAAGTCACCGAAGGCGATAGGCTTGTTACCGGGACCGATGCTCGGCATATCGTTGCAGATGTATACACGCTTGCCGAGGATGGTATCGTTGGCGTGATTCCAAATGTAGTTACCACCTTCGTCCTTGATGGTGCGGAGATAGTATGCGGTCTCGTCGTTCATCATCCATACGCCTCTCTTGCGGTATTCGGGTTTGACCGAGAAGTAGAGCTTGACCACGTCCTCATAGGTAAGAGCCGCGGTGGTTGTGCCGACCTGTGCTCCGCGAGTATTATGGAGAATTCCGGTAGGCTGAATATCACCCTTGCCGTTAACGTAGGCAGCATCTTCCATAGCACCGAAGCTCTTGGCAATGTTGTCAATCAGGTGGTTTTCCATATTAAGACCGACATCTACCATAAATGCCTCATCATATTTGAGGAGCGTTCCGAGCTTGTGAGCTTTAATGTTGTAATCGGTGAATTCTCCCTCGTTCTGACCAAAGGTATACATTCCGTCCTCGTAAGTCCAACAGCTTTCCGCAGCACAATGCTTTGCAAGAACAATGCCAGAAGGTTCTCTCATATAAGCAATGGTAGCAAGGGAGCGGAACACGCTTTCTTTTTTGAGGGCTGCGGTCATCTTGGAATTTGCTTGCAACGGAAGATATCTTCCTTCTTTCGCAGAACCCTTTTGCAGTTCCTTTGCATTGTGGGGCTTGCGCTTAACAGCATTCCAAAATGCATAATCGTATTCGGGCATAGCCACGGCGTAATCTCTTTCTTTAATAGCGTCAATAGTCATAGTTTTATACCTCCAAAATTTATTGACAGTTTTCGCAAGTATACTCTGCAAGAACATACTTGCCTTCGTGCGGTTCGGTTACATCCATTGTCATACCGCACTTGGGACAACGGATGTCATAAGAGAGATAATCTCTCATAGCGTGAGGAGTCACGGCAATCAGGCGGTAACGGTTATGTGCTACCTCTCCGAGAGCAAAATTGCTTCTCCGTAATGCTTTTTTGTAGTCATTGGCAGGAAACATCGGTACCTTTATCGTCCCGGTTGTGTCCATATCAATGAGCGGGTAATATCTTTTCATATGCGTCCACTCCTTTTGAAATGTTCATAGCGTTTGCGACAACGCCACAGCTTGAAACGGCTGATACCGCATTTATGTGCTGCCGTCAGCAGGGTGTCGAGGCAAGAATGATACGTGTAATTTTTGCCGTTTTGAAGTGCGAAATAGGTGTATTCGGTTTCATACTTCGGTGCCAAGAGAACCACGGCATCCTTCTTTTTGCGAGGGATAACAGCGATCAGCACGAATGTATCGAAATCGATATGACCTCTCAAATGCTTCTGAAGATAATTTGAGAGCCGAAACATTATTTTCTCTCCTTTGCCTTCTTCAGCTTGTTTCCGGTAAGGTCGCAGAAATGCTCACGGCAAAAATTCATCGCTTCGGCATACTCACCAAAGTAGACAGTGGAGAAGCCGTACTGCACCCTCCAAATGTGGCAATCAAGATCGTTGCACACGGAAACCGCTACGGGCTGTCCCTTCATAGTCTGCAGAATAAACATACAGGTATAGTCCTTGGTCGAGAATGCATCTCTGTCAGATGCGGTAACACGGAATTTTTTGTTGTAAACAGGCTTAAATTTCATAGAAAATCCTCCAATTTTTGATTTGTTTGTTTTTAGGGGTAATACCCCCTTTGAATATTTCTTTTTGTACGCGGGGCTGCCCACCCGTTGGACACTATTTTGTGCCCGCAGATTTGACCCGCCCCTTAGGTCACAATTGTCTTGTAAAAGACGTCTGTCGCAGATTGTCGCAAGTAAAATATGTCATTTCTATAAAAGAGCGTTTTTTCAAAACAACCTATAGAACCTGCGACAAGTTGCGACATTGTGTTAAAGGAAGTCGCTGACGAGTTTGAAACCGATGAGCATTGTGGTTTCGCTACCACCGCCCCTCGGTCGCTTGCGGACAACCGAGCCTTGCGTCATAAGTCCTTGCTTGAAGTTCTTCATGCTTTCAGCACGGTGTCCGTTGTCCATACACCACTCCTTGTATCGGCTGTAGACTTCGGCGGTACGAACCTCGGAGCGTTTATCCTCAATAAGATTGTCCTCGGCAAACATAGCAATCTTATCACTTTCGTGTTCGTAAGAAGCGGTTGCTTCCTTGACCGCTTGCGGTTGCGACAATCCTTCTTTCGTCAGCATACGATAGCCGTCTACAAGCCAATTGAGGATTGCGCTTTGAACTTCCGGTTTTGAGAATTCCGTTTTCAAAGTCTTGTCCTGCTCGGCTTCTTCAAAGTGCCTTTCAAAAGGAATAATGACTACACGCCCGCTGCTGAAAAGAGTCATATCATTGATGACGGGAAGGTAGTTGGTATTGATGTAGAGCTTGAATTGTGGAGTGAAGTCAAAGCTGTTTTCGTGAAGGAAACGAGCGTTGATGGTATCATTGCCCGTCATATTTTTGACCTTTGCTCCGTTAAGAAGGAGTCCCTTACCAGGCTCGGAAATGTTGGCAAAGCGTACCCCTGCAAGCCTTGCGATATCTTCGCTCGGGGTCTGGCTGTTGCTGTTGGCGTTGATACTTAAAGTTTCCGGTCTTGCGGTACAACCATAATTGCCGAGAACCTTCAGAACGCTTTCGCACAAGGTGCCTTTTCCGTTACGGGTGGTTGCGCCGTACATTATGAACATACACTCGTAGCGCGTATCTCCGCTGATACCATAGCCGAGAGCCTTTTGGAGAAATCTCGCTTTGTCGACATCTCCGCTCATAATTTCGGATACAAAGCTTTCAAACCGAGAACTATATGCGGAAGGGTCATATTCCACATTTGAGATCTTGGTCAAGCGGTCTTCTGCGCGATGTTCTGTAAAAGCCATCGTATCAAGATGTAATGTACCGTTCTTACAATTAAAGATGTAAGGGTCGCAATCAAATTCCGAGAGGGATATGGGGTGTACGCCTTGGGCATCTTTGAGTAGCGTTTCTCGCGTACGGCGCGTCTGCCATTTGGTGCAGTATTTCATAAACTCTTGTCTTTGGCGTTCATCATGAATGGATACCGCATATACGATTAATGCATCCGCTAACGCCTTACAAAGTTCCATCGTGCGGAGCGCACCGCTGTCGGTAGACCACACGCCGTCTTTGTAACAGTACCAGCTCTTCTTCTCGGGGACATACCTGGCAATGCTCTCAAAGCAATCCGCAAATAGCCGTCCGCCGCCAATGTCCGTCCAAGGGTAACGGTCATTGCGTTCGGGAGCGGCTTCATCAAGAAATATGGAAATATCATTAAACTCCGCTGCCGGAGCGGTTCGACCGAGAGGCTTATAAAATTCCTTGGTCATTGCCACGGCTCGGTTCAATGTGTTCATTCTATAATCCTCCCTCTCCCATTTTTCTCGCATAAGATCAGATTGACGGAAGAGTCTATCCATTTGCTCAATATCACCGCCACACCAAAATGCAAGAATGGAGCAAAGGGCAAGGTCGGCTTCGCTTTGGCTTCCGTATGCAGAGACATCGCCATACCATAAAGCCGAGAACTTTTCACCCTGCTTGGATGCGCTTGCTTTGGCAATTATGGACTCGTCTGAAAGAAAGCTACCGGGAACATCCTCACGGCGAGTATATAACTGTGTCGGCTTGACCATATATTTTTCAAGTACGAGCAAAAGAGCCTCGGTTCGGTCTTCGATATTTCGGTCAATAAGCACGTTCCCTGTAGCGGTTACAAATTTGTTTGTATAACCGGAAACATAGATTTCAAGACCGAATTTGCGATTATTGACGTAGTAACGCTCTTTGTCATAGGACAGACCGCTTGCCTTGAAAAAGATACGCACACCAGTACCGGAGGGACTATACTCGGTATAGGAGTCCATCATTTTTACGATATCGTCAGCCATTTCTGAAAGCACTCCGTCTTCTACACAATGGTCGATATCTACGGCGCAGATGTCATCAAAAACACCGATGCCGATTCCGTCATATCCGTTGGCAAGGCTAATGACTTGGTCAAACTTTGAAAATGTATTTTTGTTTCTGGGGTCAGCACGATAACCACGGATACAATACGGAACCTTGGTCTTTTTGCCATCGCGAGTTTCGTATTGCCATAAGCAAAACAAGCCTTCCTTCTTTAACAGGCTCGGCAGATTAGTGTATTGAGTTCTCATTCCGTTTCCTCCTTTCCATAAATTTTGCATCGGTCATTCGGTATCACCGAGCCGATTGAGAAGTTCACATAACTTGGAATAGTTAATGAGAGCCTTTTTGCCGATATAGACAACAGGCAGCTTGCCTTCCTTCAAAAGTTGACGGAGAGCATTTTCGGGCATCAGCCCTGTTTTTGCTATCTGCTTGATGGTCATCATCGACGGTTTTGTCTCATTTTTCATAAAATTCTCTCCTTTCGTGAGATTTACAAGTATATTATACAACATTCAGTTATCTTTGTCAATAGCAAATCTCACAGAAAGTTATCTTTTTCTTCAAAAAAATATCGCAAGCACCATCAAAGCGTTAGAAAACACTTGACAATACTCACGATTCGTGATATAATTTATGCGAGGTGATGAAATGTTTGCTCACAGATTGAAAGAATTACGTAAAGAAAAGAATATGACCCAGGTGCAGCTTGCGGAACTTTTGGGCGTTTCCAAGGGAACGGTTGCAATGTGGGAGATCGGCAAACGAGAGCCAAACTTTGAAACGCTTGATGCGCTTTCAGACATATTCGATAGACGGATAGATTATATTCTCGGCTCGTCCAATGACCCTTCTTCGCCTAAGATAACGGAAGAGGATATAGAGCAACTCGGCATATGGGAAGCCGAGGAAAGTTTTTACGAAACGATTATGGCATATTTACGCCTTGACGAATACGGCAAACACGCCGTTGAGAGCGTTATAAAGGCAGAGGTAGCAAGATGCCGTGAACACGATTCGCTGTTCCCGGAAGAGAATTTTAAGGTTACCTTGAGAATAAAAAATACTGATAGTTGTTCCAATGAATAATTATCAAACAATAAATACTTGTAATAGGAGGTGAAGTGATGCAAGTAAATGTTAGTATTTCCCCTGAAATACTGAATTGGGTACTAGGTCAAATACAGCCCGAAACCCTAAATTATCAAATAGTTGAATACTTGGAGTCCTGGCATCACGGCAAAAAAACGCCAACTTTCAATCAAGTTGAAAAAGTGAGCAAAGCCACGGGCATTCCTTTGGGATATTTCTTTTTGCAAACCCCTCCCGCCGAAGATATGTCTTTAATTGAATTTCGCACGGTGGACAGTGCCTCCTTGGACACACCTAGCCGAAATTTAATGGATACAATGCACGATATGGGGCAAGTTCAAGATTGGGTCCGAGATTATTTGATTTCTGAAGGAAGTACTCCTTTGACTTTCGTTGGAGAACTTAAATCTCAATCCAATTTTATGAAGTTTGCACAGCGAGTAAGAGAAATATTAGATATAAAAATTGATTGGTATACCGCCTGCAAAACCGCCGAGGAATCTTTCAACTATATTAGAACGGCAATGAGCAACGTAGGAACTATCGTAATGATGAGCGGAATCGTAGGAAATAATACCCACCGTCCGCTAGATATTAATGAGTTCCGCGCTTTTGCGGTGGTAGATGAATATGCTCCGCTTATTTTTATCAACTCTAATGATTCCACCAACGGAAAACTGTTTTCCTTGCTTCATGAGTTTACTCACCTATGCATTGGGGAAAATAGCTTATTTAATGATCGCGATAGTACCGGAACACAAGTAAAGAAAGCTGAAACACTTTGCAATGCTGTGGCTGCCGAAATATTAGTTCCTCATCAAGCTTTTGTGGATGCGTGGAACGCTCTTGAAGACAAGGATAATCACGAAGAGAACATTAGGCTCTTATCTGATAAATTCAAATGTGGTATTACGGTAATTGCCCGAAAGGCATACGACGGAAACCTTATTTCTTATGATGTGTATAAAAAAATTGCGCAATTAGCAATTACATTATACAATGAGGCTCGCAAGAGAAAGAAGGAGCGCGGAGAAGGTGGCGGTGATTTCTATCGCACGGCAGCTAGTAGGATTGATAAAAGATTCTTCCATATGCTCGTAGGTAGTGTTAAAGCCGGTCGCACATTATATTCGGATGCTTTCCGTCTTACAAATACAAACCGCTCTACTTTTAGTAATTTGGCAGAAACGGTAGGAGGTGGCTTGAAATGAGTAAAGAAATTTTCTTGATTGATGCCAACTCCCTTATCACTCCGCATTTGATGTATTATCCGTTTGATTTTGCTGAAAGCTTTTGGAGCCAAATGGAGGAGCATATCCAAAATGGAGATATTGCTATTCTTGATTTGGTCAAAGACGAAATACTCCAGGGTGAGGATAGTTTGAAAGATTGGATAGAGGCTTTAACAATAGGCACCTATGTTGACCGAAGAGATCCAACCATATTAGCACATTACGGAGCAGTCTTAGGTCATATTCAAAGCAATGCTTGTTACAAGCCTTCCGCTTTGGCTGAATGGGCAAAAGGTACTGTAGCTGACCCGTGGTTAATATCTACAGCGAAAGCAAAAGGATATACCATAATCACATTTGAAGTGCCGAACAAAGGGCTCAATCCCCGTAGCCCGAGCAAGAACGCCAAAATCCCCGATGTTGCCAATGTGTTCGGTGTCAAAACAGAAAATCTTTTCTATATGATGCGTACACTTGGTTTCACATTGTAAATGGCAAAGGAGATGCAAAATGGCTACCCCAAAAATAAACCCGCAAGAACAATTACGGTTAAGAAATGATGCTCGTGCAGAAATGCTTCGTCTTGAGACAATATTTAACGATAAAAAAGTTAAAGCCGAAATTGACAGTTTCAAAGATAAGTTCTCGATTTGTGAAATTACATATAAATTTATTTTGAGAGAACATCAATACAAAAAACTGGACAGTATAGTGATTACTTTAAAGTAGTGATGACACAAGTCCCCTTTGCATTGTCATTTGCTGGATATACGTTTGATAAGGCTTTATTAACAAACTTGTTCGGTTCGGAAGATTCTCCTGGCAGAATGTCCGTAAAGAAATTAAGAGACTTATTAAACCACAGCATCACTCCTTCCGCCTTGCAAGAATTGCAAAGCCGTAGTGCGGAATTGCATGGCTATATGGACGCCTTTTTAGATGAAATAAGAGTTTTTGATGCTGCTTAATTTGTATCAAAATTAGGGTTATTAGCCAGAAAGACTGTATAAAAACTACTCACAAAGTAGGTATTTATACGGTCTTTTTTCTTTATTCATAAGGATTTTTGCTCACTTTATATACAATTTTTATATACTTTTTAACTTGAAAAATATGGTGAAAATAAAAAAGAATTCAGCCAGATTTGGAGTTACCTCCATGGTTCCTGTAATTTCTACAGGCGTGGGCTGAATTCTTGATATATTATACGCCATATTTTTAAAAAGTCAATATTTTTTCATAATCATTGCCTAAAGCTCTGATATTACGAGCAAATTATATAGCGCTTGAGGTTAAATCATTCCCTCAACGAAGGAATATTTTTCGGCATAGTGCTTGCTTTTGCCGTTTTTCCATGTTCCGAAGCGTTCAAAGGTTTCCGGGCCTACAAATCCGGGCTCTTGCTCGGGAGAGTGAAACGGTCCTAACAGATTTCTGTTTCCCACAGTTACGGTGAGGCTTATTTTATTTTCGCCTTTTTTAAGATATTCGGAAACGTCAAGACTGCTTTCAAACATCATTCTGCCGGCATATGTGTCGTTTATTCTGACATCTATTATGAGAAACGGCTTATCAATAACGAGCCTTGCTCTTGTGTTTTCCACATTAATATTTTTGCTTATTGTAATATCTCCCGCAAAGAACGGAAATCCGTCTTTCACAAGGCTTTTTATTCTTTCACTTTGCTCGTCTATATAAAAATCACTGCCGAGTAAAATATTTTCGCTCTTTCCACTCTCAAAATTACCGTAAACTCCGAAGCTTCCTCTTAAATAAACAGGCTCGATCTCGGTATCGTAAGCAAGACAGTTTTTAAGTCCCTCGGTAACATTTTCACCAAAGAGCGCATAATAAACATTTTCTCCTTGATAATAATCTATCAACATCACAATCTCGTTATCGCCCTTTTTAAGAGCTCCCGCAATATCGTAGCAATGCTTCGCCACTTCAAAGTCGTTTTCTTGACACTGGGTGACCTCTTTTCCGTTTATAAGAACGCTTATAGCCTTTTCATTTTCCACAAGCAGCTCGCATTTTTCGGGCAATTCTTTTGCCTCGAATTCGTATTTTAGATATAATTTGCCCTCGTATCTTTTCTTAAGCAGCTCGTCAAATGCACACATATGATGAAGCTTTTCGGAATATTCCTTTCCGTCACTTGAATAACGCAAAAGATCAAGTGTAAAATAATTATCTACGCCATCACAATCAAATACACCGTCAAGGCGCATCTCATCAAGAGGCGCTTTTTCTTTTGCAATCTTAGCTGACGGATACAGAATATAAGACTGACCGTCCTCAAAATCGACACTTGTCGGCACATTTTCGGTTTTTTCACTCATTATATCATAAACATCAAACGAGCGCGCGCCCTTCAGTTCTATGCTTATCCTCGTTTTTTCTCCAAGGTTTACGGCATAGATAAAATCCTTGCCGTCCCCGCCGTGTCTGTAGGTCAGGCGAACATTCTCGTTATTTTTAACTTTAATTGGCTGAGCATTAATTATTTCGTCCCAGGACGTGTTCGTTTCAAGGTAAGAATAATCAAATTCATCACCCTCAAGATATTCCGGTTTGCCGTCCGTAAAAAGAACCCTTCCGCCCGTTTTTATATATTCCCGAAGAAGATTTTCGCTCGATTTATCCATTGTGAAAATCTGCGGAAAGATTATATAGTCATATCTGCATTTTCCCACAACAAGTGTGCCGTTTTCGACTCTTGCGTGATTTGACATTACGGTTTCATCAAGGAAGTGATAGGCTATTGCGTTCTTACCGAGCTTATTCACCAAGGCTTGGAGCGAATTCTCAAGCGAGCGAAGCCCCGATCTTTCTCTGATATCAAAGCGCTTATAATTAAAATATGCGCTTCTTATCGGATGAAAAACTCCGACGTTTACATACTCAGTGCTTTCTGCGATCATTTTTCCAAGATACGAAAAATAGTCGTTGAATTGTGAAAATCCCTTTTTGACCCAAGGATTTACACTCGAAAAATGCGCAGGATAATCACGCTTTCTTTGTCCCTGCTCCTTAAACGGCAATAAATGCTGACACATAAGATTTACGCCGTGAACGTATTGACATTCCGCGATTTTTTTAAGACGCTTCGGCGTTATATTCCAGCCGCAGCCCGCAAACGTTTCGGTAAGTATCTGTTTTTTTCCGAGCTGAGCGCTAACGCTTGCCACCTGTCTTTCCGCAAAGCCGTTTGATATCCAAGAGCCAAGGTAGTCAATTCCCGGAATGTGCTCATACTCATAAAAAGGCATAATCCCCGCACAGCAAAGCATTTGACCGTCAAGGCAGCCCTCCTCGATATAGTGACCTGTGAGCTTATATCCGTTCTTATCGCACCAGCTATAGATCTTTTTGCCGAAGCTTTCAAGCATAAGAGCCTGCATAGCTTTCCAAAATTTATACCGAAACGCCCTGTATCCGTCCTTTTCAACGAACAAAAGTCCAAGACCGTCAAGAATATCCTCGCCATATGTATTTTTGAAATATTCGGGCAAAGCCTTTGTGTAAGGCGTGTCCCAACGATAATATTGAGGCTCGTCTGTGAAAAAGCCTTTAAGACCGTATTTATCTCTTTTTTTATACTCCTCGTGAGTAAGCGCGATAAACTTATCCACTACCTCGGGATTCAAGATATCGGCAGTCGATGCGGAATAATGCTCGTATACATTAAGACAGCTCTCACAGGGAGCAAAAGCTCTTTCAATAGAATCCTTGCTTATGTCATACGATGCGAGCGCGTTTTCGTCGTATTCTCCTATCGTGTGAGTCAAATATCTGTCGTGATTTTCTATATCCTCAAGCAACTTACCGCCAACGAACCCGCTTGGCCAGCCGTTTTCGTCGTATGCGTACGCTTCCATACCGAGCTCGTCTGCTCTTTTTGAGCACGCCTCGATACATTCGTGCCATTTTTCGCCAAGATAAGAAGTTTTAAGCCCGCCTCTTGCGTGCATAAAAAATCCGCCTATTCCATTTTCATTCATCCATTCGATCTGCTTTATGAGCTCGTCCTTATCAAGCTCATCATTCCAAGACCAAAAGGGAAGGCTCCTGTATTTCTTCTCCACCTGCTTCATAACAAATTCTCCTTCAAATTGCCGTTAATGAAATTTTATCATACACGCTCCTGCTTTTCAATAGAATTTATGTTTTTTTATTTTTGTTTTGTATTGAAATGAATTTCGTTTTATGATAAAGTTATTATAAAGAGCTTTGGAGGTGTTTAAATATGATTATTAACGATTGGAAAATGGATTTTAAGGATTATCGCGCTCTTTCCTGCTCAGTTCCATGCGATATGTACAGCGTTTTATTTGATCACGGATTAATAGACGATCCCTATTACGGAGTAAATGAAAACAGCTGCTTTGAGCTTTCTCGTAACGATTGCGTATTTTACAGCGACTTTTCCTTGAGCAAGGATGAGCTTGCCAAGGATAAAATATCCCTCGCGCTCTACGGCCTTGATACAATATGTGATATCTATTTTAACGGAGCTCTTTTGGATAGCGTAATGAATATGCACCGTATGTACGAATACGATGTCAAGAAGCTTGCGAAAAAGGATAATGAGCTCAGGTTGGAATTTAAATCCCCCCTGAAATATTTTGAGGATATGGAAAAGCTCCATCATCTTTATATGGATTCCGGCTCTACCCCCGGAGCGTCTCATTTGAGAAAGGCGTTTTATATGTCGGGATGGGATTGGGCCCCAAGACTCCCTAATATGGGTATTTTCAGAAGGGTTGAGCTTAACTCCTATAATATAGACAAAATAGACGATATTCTGATTCTTCAAGAGCATAGAAACGATTCCGTCGAGCTTGATATTTCAGCAAAAACCAAGCACGGTGCAAGCGGATTAACGCTTATTTGCGAGATCGACGGACAAAAAGCTGTGCTTGAAAACGGACACGCTAAAATAACCGTTTCCTCTCCTCGCCTTTGGTGGCCAAACGGATACGGAGAGCAGAATTTATACGATGCCGTTTTCTATCTTTATAACGGAGATGAATTAATAGATACCGCCACGAAAACGATCGGACTTCGCACGCTTGAGTTAAGCCGAGAAAACGATATTTACGGTCAGGAATTTTGCTTCAAGGTAAACGGAATAAAGATATTCGCTATGGGCGCAAATCACGTTCCTATAGACTCTTTGCCCTCTCGAATGACAAATGAGCGCCTTGAAAAGCTCGTAAAGGATTGCGTTTTTGCGAACTTTAACTGTGTAAGAGTTTGGGGCGGAGCGTTTTATCCCGACGATCTTTTTTATGAGCTCTGCGACAAATACGGTCTTATCGTTTGGCAGGACTTCATGGTTGCTTGCGCAAACGTATGGATGCGCCCTGACTTTGAGAATGAATTTATAAAGGAAGCTATATACAATGTAAAAAGAATACGCCATCACGCCTCGCTCGGCTTGCTTTGCGGAAACAACGAGATGGAGGAGGCTGTTTGCTATTGGGATTGTGCTGACGGAAACGATCCCGATGTAAGACGCGATTATTTAAGGCTTTATGAAGAAATATTGCCAAAAATCTGCGCGGAGCACGCGCCTTGGATCTCGTATACTCCGTCAAGCCCGACATCCGGCGGCGGATTTGACGATCCCAAGGACTGCACGCGAGGCGACGTTCATTTTTGGGACGTTTGGAACGGCGGCTGCGGATTTGACGAATACAGAAAGCATAAATTCCGCTTCTGCTCCGAGTACGGCTTTGAAAGCCTGCCCTGCATAAAAACTATAGACAGCTTCTGCCCGCCTGAGGAGCGAAATCTACTCTCCTACACTATGGAAAGTCATCAGAAGCATTGGCACGGAAATGTAAAGCTCCTTAATTATTTGGCTGAGTTCTATCAGCTTCCAAAAAATCTTGAAGCTACCGTATACGCCTCTCAGCTCAATCAGGCAAATGCTATAAAATACGGCGTCGAGCATTTCAGAAGATGCCGTGGGTATACGATGGGCTCAATATATTGGCAGTTAAACGATTCCTGGCCGGTTGCCTCGTGGTCAAGCATAGACTATTACGGCAGATACAAGGCGCTTCACTATTTCGCGAGAAGATTTTATCAAAGCATTTCGCTTGGCTTGTTCCGCGAAAACGGACAAATAACTGTAAACGTATCGAATGAGGCTCTCGGTGAATTTAAGGGACATATAAGATCAGGCTTTATGAAAAGTGATTTCACACCGATTTTTGAAACAGAAGCAAGCGTGGCTGTAATGCCTCTTTCCTCGTGTGATGTCAAATCCATTCCCGACTCCGCCCTTAACGGTCAAAGAGATGTATATTTTTACACAGAGCTGTACGATAGCAATAATAATCTTATAGCCCGCGATGTTGAGTTGTCCGAAAAGCCAAAGCATTTTGAGCTTTCAGATCCTAAAATACGCATAGAAGCCGAGGATGCCGAGGGCGGCGTGTATCTTACGCTTACCGCATCCGCGCTTGCAAAAAATGTTTATGTATCCTTTAGGGATCACGATATTGTCCTAAGTGATAACTATTTTGATCTTTCAAGCCCTGCGCCTTACAGGATATTTGCAAGCACAAAGCTTTCAAAAGCGGAACTTTTAAAGGAAATTACTCTAATGTCGGTTTACGATATACCATTAAGAGACTAAAGAGATGTTTTTATTAAATATTAAAATTAAATATTAAATAGGAGAAAGTTATGAAAAGATTATTTAAAGACCATTATAAAAGAAACGTTACGGAGCTTAGCGGAGCTTGGCGCTTTGCAACGGATCCCGACTGTATCGGAGAAAGCGAGGGCTGGCAAAACGGCTTGCCGAATGGAGATATTGTTATCGTTCCGTCTGTTTGGAACAACGAGCTCGGGCTTCTCAACTTTGAGGGATGCGGCTGGTATGAAAAGAAATTCACAACAGAGGGCGGCACACTTCTTTTTGAATTTGAAAGCGTTATGACAGCGGCTACCGTTTGGCTCGACGGCAAAATGCTCGGCGAGCATTACGGCGCTTTTACTCAATTTGAGCTTATCGCGAACGATGTAAGCTGTGGCGAGCATATCCTTATCGTTCGTGCAGACAACAGAATAGATAAAAAATCCTTCCCTCAAAGATATACTGACTGGTTTAACTATGGCGGTATCGCAAGAGATGTGTTCGCGCACAAGCTAAAGGATGCTTGTATTCTTAATAATCACATCGTTTATGAGCTATCCGAGGATCTTAGCTCAGCAAATGTCTGCGCCGAGCTTGAGCTTTACAACGCAAGCAGCTCACCTGTTACATCTTGTGTCAGCGTAAAGATTGGCGACTCTGTAATTTATAACGACAATGTTACTCTTGACGGCTATTCAAAATCAAGCCTTAAAACTCCTTTAGTTACTCTTGACAATATCGCTATTTGGGACACAGCATCACCTAATCTTTATACTGTTGTTGCTTCTACCGATACCGACGATCTTATTGATAAGATCGGCTTCAGAAAAATCGAGGTTAAAAACGGAGATATCCTTTTAAACGGACACAGCATCGAGCTTCTTGGCGTGAACAGACACGAGGAGCATCCCGATTGGGGCTTTGCTTTTCCGCCTAAGCTGATGAAAAAGGATATCGATCTTATGCTCGATATGGGCTGCAACACTGTTCGCGGCTCTCACTATCCTAATTCCAAGATTTTTGTTGATATGCTCGATGAACGCGGAATTTTATTTTGGAGCGAAATTCCCATGTGGGGCTGTGGCTTCAGCGAGCAATCGCTTCAGGATCCCGTCATAGTTGAGCGAGGCTATAATATGCACAAGGAAATGGTCAAGTGCTATTATAATCACCCATCAATTATAATCTGGGGTATGCACAATGAGATCGCTACATACTCCGAGCATACCTATCCGATTTCAAAACAGTGGAGTAAATTCCTAAGAGAAAACGGCGGAAACCGTCTTATCACACACGCGTCCTGTCATCCGTTGCTTGACAACGATATGGACTTTGACGATATTATTTGTATAAATATATATCACGGCTGGTATACTTACCGAGGCTATAACGGTAATCTTTCCGATTGGAATAAGATGATCGAGGAATTCAGAGCCCGCAGATCGGAAAAGGGCTGGGAGAACAAGCCCGTGATCATGAGTGAATTCGGCGCGGCGGCACTTATGGGCTTCCATTCACATTTTGATACCGTTCGCTGGAGCGAGGAATATCAAAGAGATCTTATCGAATACTGCCTTGAGCTGTTCCATAACACCGATTATATGAGAGGCACTTACATATGGCAATTCTGCAATATAAGAACGTCTCACTCGATGGATCTAAACCGCGTTCGCTATTTTAACAATAAGGGAATACTTGACGAATACCGCAATCCAAAGGCATCCTACTTCAAGATCAAGGAGCTTTATCACAAATTCGCCAAAAACGGTTAAACAGCTTTTATAACAAAAGACCGACACATAAAAAAACAGGAATTTGTAAAAATTCCTGTTTTTTATTTCAACGAGTCGGATTTTTCCGATTTTTAAAGTATTCCGACAAGCAAGGACATAACGGGTATCGTTATTACGGAAAGCGACGTTCCGAGCAAAACGAGATTTGCCGCGTTTTTCTGCCCCTCTCCTATCATTTCCGATAAGCTAAGGATAACGCTTGCAACGGGACACGACATCATTATGTAGATTGCCGCCTTCATCTCGGAATCGAAGGGCATTATCAAAAGAACGAGAAGAACAATAAGCGGGAAAAGTATCTGCTTTATCGCGATAATAAGATACTGTGACGGGGTGAAAAACACCTCTTTTATCGACACACATGCCAGCCTCATACCCATAATCAGCATACAAAGCGGTGTTGTCATTTTTCCAAGCAGAATTATCATTTCCTTAAGAAGCGACGGCGTTTGGATTCCGAATACGAAAAACGGTATCGACACGAAAAACGCGATCGTGGCAGGATTTAAGAATATCTTTTTTACGCTCATATATTTTCTGTCGTTTGAGATTATATAAGATCCGAGAGTCCAGCCGATTATATTCATAGCAAGCGAAAACATAGCGGAATATGCAATAACCTGAGGATTATTAGGGAAAACCACTTCCAAAACGGGAACGCCCATAAACGCGCAGTTGGCGAACGTCGTTGCAAGATTATATATTCTGTATTTTACGTCGTCTTTTTTCCTTTTGAACACAAAAAAGAATATCGCAAGCCCCAAAAGAAGCATAGCGGATATAAATACGATCGATATCAAAAGATTTAAAGCAAGCTCTAATGAAAAATTATTTCTCGTAATTGAAGAAAAAACAAGACAGGGAGAGCATACAAACATAAGCAGTCTTGCAAATGCGGAAATACTGTTTTCCGCAACGAGCTTGGTCTTTACGAGCAAAAAACCCGGGACGGCGTAAATAATCATCGTAAAAACGACACCCAGTGTCGCTAAAAACGTTGAAAGCATTAAAAAATTCACCTCTTTGTCTAATACAAGTGACATATTATCACAAAAGAAAAATTATTTCAATAAATTTTTTGATTTTTCTTTATTTTATTCGCAAGTATTTTTTGTACGAATTGTTAATTTTTCGACAAAAGCATATACAAATCTCCCTTTTTATGATAAAATTTATAAATACAGTAATATTATATTCATATTTTGAGGAGCTTTTATGAAAGAATTTTTTGGCTTTGGCGGATATTCCCGTCCCGTAGAGGGATATTTTTCGTGGCAGCATATAACCTTCGTTTCTTCTCTTATGGTAATAATGATCTCTCTTGCAATATGGCTCGGCTTAACCTACAGAAAAAAGGAATACAAGCAAAAAAATAAGGTTTTGATGGTCTGTGCAATACTTATAGACGCATTTGAGATATTCAAGATCGTTTTAATGTGCGTACGCTCAAGCGATCCTATGAGTTGGCTGTACGATCTTCCGCTGTTCCTTTGCAGTATTCAGCTTATAACGATACCTCTCGCCGCTTTTTCAAAGGGCTCTGTTAAGGAAGCCTCTCTTGATTTCGTTATGATATTCGGTATTCTCGGCGCAGTGCTCGGCACGTACGCCGCAGGAAACAATTACAGCTCTTACCCCGTTCTGTCCTTTGATAACGTCATTTCGGGAATAACTCACTCAATATCGGGATTTTCTTCTCTTTACATAGCCATATCGGGAATGACGAGTATGAAAAAGAAAAGCATACCCATCACCTTTTCAATTCTTCTCAGCTTCTGTATTGCCGCGCTCATAGCTAATATAGCCTTGGATTACAACTATATGTTCTTAATGCGCGGAGACGGAACTCCATACGATATCTTCTACAATCTCGTAAACGGAAACAAAATAGTCTACCCTGTGATCGTTATTTCACTGTTTCTTGTATATATTACCGCGTTTTACTATATCTATTTTCTCATTCAAAAAAAGAGAAAAAAGCAAATCGCTTGATTTAATAAAAAAGCGTAGCCGCAGCTACGCTTTTTTTAATTCTCTTTTATTATCGCAATATGCGGTCTGTGGTCTGATGCTACGATTGGCGGAATATCCGCAAAAAGAGCTTCAAGATCACGTGAAATAAAAATATAATCTATTTTCATTCTCGGCTTGTCGGACGGCCAGCTAAGCAGCTCCTTATCAAAAAGCGAAGCAGTATCCGTCATTTGCTCTCTTATCGGCAAAAGCACGCTATCATCAGGCGAAACGTTAAAATCGCCCATAAGAATACATTTTTCGCTCTCTATATTTTCAAGCACGGCAGATACGGCATTTTCTTGCTCATCCCTATTTAATCCGAAATGAGTTATTATGACCGTATATCCGTTTTCAAGCCTTGCCTTTAAAAGGCATCTTGTTTCATAATATCCACCAGGATAGCGCTTAGGATTAGGATCGGGAATAATAACTCTCTCTGCCTCTGTTATAGGATATCTTGAAAGAAGCCCGTTTCCGTACTCTCCCTCGGAATCATCAATAGCCTTGGCAAAATAGCAGTATTTAAGTCCTGTAAGCTCGGATAGCTTTTTTGTCTGCTCGCAATACCTTCCGCCATTAAACATCTCGTTAAGTCCAACGATATCCGCGCCAAGCTCCGTTATCGTATTTGCCATCAGCTCATAGTCCACCGTTTGCTCGATAAAATTAAGGCAGTGCTGTGTATTAAAGCTCATTATTTTCATAGATTACCCTCTGTGCCGATCAGTTTTCGCTGTATATTACCGTTACATCGGGGTGAAGCTGAAGGATGGATGCGGGAACTCTCGGTGTTATCTCGCCGAAGAACGCCTTATTTAAAATATCCTTCTTGCTCTTTCCGTTTGCGATAAGAACTATCTTCTTTGCCTGCATAATAGACATCATTCCCATAGTGATAGCTTCTCTGGGAACATCATCCTTTGATGCAAAAAATCTTGAATTTGCTTCAATGGTAGATTCGTCAAGCTTTACCGTGTGCGTTTCCTTAACGAAAACGTCGTCCGGCTCGTTAAATCCAATATGCCCGTCAAGACCGATGCCAAGGAGCTGAATATCTATTCCGCCAAGAGCGCTTATAAGCGCGTCGTACTCCTCTCCCTCTTTTTTAAGATCGCTTGCGCAGCCGTTGGGAACGTGTGTGTTTTCAAGCTTTATATTTATCTTTTCAAAAAGATTTTTATTCATAAAATAGCGGTAGCTCTGATCGTTAGTTATGTCAAGTCCTACATATTCGTCAAGGTTTACAGAGCGCACGCCCGAAAAATCAAGCTCGCCTTTTTCGCATTTTTCAGCCAAGGATGCATAAGCTCCGAGAGGCGATGAGCCCGTTGCCAAGCCAAGCACGCAATCGGGCTTTAAAATAACCTGCGCGCCGATAATATCAGATGTCATCTTGCTGAGCTTTTCATAATTTTCAACTGTGATAAATTTCATTTTATTCTCCTTCATTTTAAATATCTTTACTTAATTATAAGATATTTTGTCGCCGATTTCAATGCTTTTTTATTAAAACTTGCTTTTATTCTTATCGAACGCAACGCTTTTGCGCTATATTATTATCTTAAAGGGATTATTATGGTAGCAAAAGCATTACGGCGCATCCGCAGATAAAGCAACCGACCGTCAAAAACGCTTTAAGCTATAAAGAAATTCAATAAACAATACGCAAAAAAGCATGGTAAAAAATAAAAAAAGAATTCAACCGAAATTTGGAGTTACCTCCGGATTTCCGTGCAATTTCTGCCGGCGTCTGGTTGAATTCTTGATAAGATTATACACTGTATTTTAAAAAAAGTCAACACTTTTAAAAAAAGGAGAAAACAAAAAGAACGCTGAAAATGATCGGCGTTATCCTCGCTTGTACGTTTCCCCTCTTGATACACAAGTACGCGTTAGAAAAGCCTTCTGCGCCTATAAAGTTTCTTTTTGTTTATAATCACATACTCAAAAGTTGACGTAACGTCAACCTCGGCTATGATAAAAAGTGTAGAAAATTTGTCTATTTAATTATACACTTGCATTTTATATCATCGTATGGTATAATAATTATGTTTAGCATCCCTTTAGCTAAGCTTGATATTTTATTCAGGAGTACATTATGGAAGAAAAAAGAAGCTCATTCTCCGGCAAGATTGGCTTTGTGCTTGCTGCTGCAGGCTCTGCTGTCGGTTTGGGAAACATTTGGCGTTTTCCGTATCTTGCCGCAAAATACGGCGGCGGCATATTCTTGCTTGTTTACATCGCGCTTGCCGTAACCTTTGGATTTTCGCTTATGGTTGCAGAAATTGCAATCGGACGCAAAACCAAGCTCAGTCCTATCGGCGCGTTTCGCGCTCTTAACAAGAAATTCTCATTCATCGGTGTTTTAGCCGCTGTCGTTCCCGCAATAATTCTTCCCTATTATTCCGTTATCGGCGGATGGGTTATGAAATATATAGCAGGCTTTGTAACAGGACAAGGCTCGGCTATGGCAAATGATTCATATTTCGGAAATTATATCGGATCAAGCGTTGAGCCTATCGTTTGGTTTGCGCTCTTTATGGCGATAACCGCGATAATCGTTATTTTTGGCGTCAACAAGGGCGTTGAAAAGGTAAGCAAGGTAATGATGCCTATTCTCGTTGTATTCGTTATTTTTATTGCAATATACAGTATGATTGCCGTAGACGGCGCTTGGGAAGGCGTTATATACTACATCAAGCCTGATTTTTCTAAGTTCTCTATAATGACCGTTGTCGCTGCTATGGGTCAGCTTTTCTACTCCATGTCATTAGCTATGGGAATTATGATAACCTTCGGTTCTTATATGAAAAAGGATATCAGCATCGAAAAATCGACTCATCAGATAGAGATCTTCGACTCAGGAATTGCATTTTTGTCCGGTCTTATGATAATCCCCGCCGTATTTGCCTTTGGCGGAGAGGAAGCTCTTAGCGCAAGCGGGCCGAGCCTTATGTTCGTAACGCTTCCGAAAATATTTGATATAATGCCCGGCGGAGCGTTTATCGGCGCGATGTTCTTTATAATGGTATTCTTCGCCGCGCTCACCTCATCTATCTCCCTTATGGAAACAGTAGTTTCTACCGTTCTCGATAAAGTGAACATCAACAGAAGACTTTGCTGTATATTTGTATTTTTGTTCTGTATGGTGCTCGGCACGGTATCATCTCTCGGATACAGCGCATGGAGTGGAGTCAAGATACTCGGTATGCAGCTGCTCGACTTCTTCGATTTTGCAAGCAACAGCGTTCTTATGCCTATCGTAGCCTTGGCAACGTGTATTTTCGTAGGTTATTTCTTAAAGCCGCAAACTCTTATCGACGAGCTTGAGCTATCAGCCCCCTTTAAGCAAAAGAAAATGTTCTCAATCGTGATAAAATACTTTGCGCCCGTATGTATTCTCGTTATCCTTATCTCCTCGGTGCTTAGCGCTTTCGGAGTTATAAAAATTTAAAAATGGAAACAGTGCTGTTTGCGTGTCATCCTTAAGGAACGCTAACAGCACTGTTTTTTGTTACAATTATTATACAAGCCAGAGAATTTTAGCCTGCTATGAAATAAAAATCCTTGATTTCTATTGCGCCATCTCCTCGATACTCAAAATAAAGCGGATAAATTCCGTCCTGTATGGATACATCACATTCCGACCTTGTCCACTCGCTCCGCGCATATATATCTATATCTCCTACGCTATCTCCGTCAATGCCGAGCTTCAAAAACAGCTTTCCGCTTGGAGCTACATCTGCGCTTCTGAATACCACTCCTATTTTTTTGACGCTCTTAAAATCAAAATACTTATAGCCTACGAGTGTACCGTTTTCGATTTCAGCTAAATATCTTTCGCCGTTTCCGCTTGTTATATGAGGCAAACGAACGCCAACGCACGCAAAATGAGGCATTTTCCCATTGGTGAGATTACAGCATATGGGTGCAGGATATTCTCCGTCTGCGACGAGCGCTCCGCCGTTAAGTCCACAGGATGTGATCTCAACCTGAGGTATGCTTCCGTCAGCAAGTATATCAATCGCCTCAGCGCACGCCTGTCTTGAAAATTCCGTCTTGTGCGTATGACGGTGATAAAATATATACCACTTACCGTTTATTTTTTCAATTCCGCCGTGAATATTTCCCGTACGCATAAGCCTATCCTCGTCGCACCGTCCGTTAAGACCGATATCGCCGTTTGATATTATAACTCCGCCATATTTGAAATCCCGATCGGGATAATCGCTCGTAGCATAAGCCAAGGAATGATTTTTGTATGACGAATAAACGAAATAATATTTTTCCCCAACGCGCCTTATGGAGCTTGCCTCAAAAAACGGATGCTCCTCGAACTCCGTACCCTTGACACTTTCGGGAATTATATGATACGGCTTGCTCTTTACCGTAAGCATATCATCGCAAAGCTCTACGGTAACGGCGCCCATAATTCCGTCGGGCGTGTTTTCTATCTGCTCGCGCGTTTTTTTGGGGAACATTTCAAGCTCTTTTTTTATAATATCCTCACGGGATAATTTTTCGTCGTCAATAAAATCAAACCACATTCCGTAATAAAGGCGAATCTTGCCGTTATCGTTTATAAGAGCAGGATCAAAAACAAGATAATCGGAAAGCGGTGTTCCGTCGGGATTTTTTACGTATCCGAGATACTCGAATTTTCCGTTTGGTAAGTCGCTTACGGCAACGCTCAGCTTATAGCTGCAGCCGTGAGGATGCTCTCCCGCCATAGAATAATAAAGATAATACCTTCCGTCATTTCCTCTAACTACATCGGGCGCGTACATATACTGATATTTATCGTATTCGGGATCCTGAGAGGCCTTATATATAACGCCCTCGTATCGCCAATTTTTAAGATCGTAGATGCTCGCAGAATATGTAACGTAATCGAGCATACAAAATTTTTCTCCATTTTCCTTGTCGTGTGAGCCGTAAATATATACCCTGTCTCCAAACACGTGAGGCTCGGCATCGGGAATATATTCGTCAAGCGGCAGATATGGATTAAATACTTGCTTCATAATATCTCCTCATAATAGTTATATATATAAAGTTTATCATACGAAATGAAGCGTGTCAATAAAAAATCACGGTGCTAAGCCGTGATTTTTTTATTATTCATTTGTGATATCCGTTTCTTCCTCTGCGGTGATCTCGGGCTCGCCTTGCGTTGTCGTCTCTTGAGCTTCCGCAGTCTTAGAATCGTTTTCATCCGTCTCCTCGGCAACATCCTCGCCATAAGCTCTTGCAAGTCTGTTCCTTCTTGCGCGCTTTCTTTCCTCTCTGCGCTTCTGCTCCTCAAGCTCAATTAACTGAATATGCTCGACTACATCCTCAGGACGCTTTGCTATCCTTACGGCTCCCCAAGAACGAAGAAATTCCTCTCCGCGATATCCCCAATCACATCCAATGATCTCTATATCCGCGTTCTGCGCCGTTTTGATATCAACGTCACTGTCACCGACGTAAACGCACGACGAAAGCTTTACACCAAGCTGCTTCGCGATATAATGAAGCCCCGTCGGGTCGGGCTTGGCAGGAAACGCACTCTGTCCCAACACCTCGGAGAACAGCTTTTTATTGAAGAGTCTCGATATTATATCCTTAACAAACTTGTCCTGCTTATTTGAAAAAACAGCAAGCTTATAGCCCTTTCTTTTAAGCTCTGCAAGCATATATTCTATGCCGTTATAAGCCTCGGTAAACTCGCAGTAGCACTTTGCATACTCGTTAGTATAAACCTCAAGCGCGCTATCCACGATAAACTCCACCCCCTGCACCTCCTTGGGCAAGGCACGGCGTACAAGTGTTTTCGCTCCGTTATTTATAAATTTGATCACATCCGCGCGGCTTCTCGTTTTATATCCGAGCTTCGTCAGCATCGCGTTAAGACCCGTTCTTATATCCTCGATGGTATTGCAAAGCGTACCGTCAAGATCAAAAATGATCGCCTTTACCATTTATCAAAACCTCGTCATTCTCTGTATCAATTTAATTTTAACACATAACGGGGAAAAAATAAAGGTTTTTTAAGATTTATTTTCTTCTTTTTCAGCCTCCTCGGATGTATTGCTCTTAACATCAATATAGCTCTCCGCAAGAATATAAACGCAAAGCGTAGCGCAAGCGCCTATAACGGCGCACACCTGCTCAGTCGTAAGAGCATCTACACCGAGCGCAACACATATCGTGGAAACAAAGCCCACAAGCGCTGCCCAAAACTTTCTGCTTGAAAGCTTATTCAATATCTTTTTCAACATAATACCCCTCCTTTCTAAAGTATCATACAAACGATAGCCGCCGTCACCGCCGAGATAAGCGCATCAATCACCCTTCCCACGATATCTCCGGGACGCTTTTCAAGCGAGCCCAAGCGCGATTCGTGATCGTCTATCCTTTCGTTGTGTATTCTCATCATCTCGGTAAGCTTTACAGAGCACGCGCACAACTCGTCAATAGCAGACGAATGCTTATCGAGACGCTTTTCGGTTCTTTGAGCTCTTTCCTCGCAAAGCTCCTTAGATATATCATTCATGCTCCTTATCAAGCACCACCCTGACAAAAGCAGCGCCGTCCTTCTCTCCTCTCGTTATTCTTTTTACGAGCGCGTGACAAAAATATCCGTCTCTTTTACACTCAAAATCGCACACATCCCCGGGCGAAGCATCGACATCCTTTAAAAGCTCCACGGTAAATCTGATTATTTCCCTGTGATGAGAGAGCGCAATCTCGCCAAGATATCTTAACGAAGCGGAAAGATCCCTTGACGAAAGCATAGCAGGAACACTGACGCTTATCGCGCGCTTTCTCTCGTTCGTCGGACTTACTCGATGATCGACATTTTCGTAGGTATATACATCATCAATATATCCGTAAGGAATATGAGCGTAGTTTTTATAGCTCGACATATCGCTTTCAACGGAGCAACGCTCGTACATATTTCTCATATCGCTTATTGCGTAAGCAAAGCTTCCGCCGTCGCTGTACCTTTTCTGCTTCGGCATAATCTGAAACATTATCCTTTTAGAAACAGGAGAAAACGTCATCTGAAAGCCGAAGCCGTAAATATTGCAAATGTTTCTTATCTGGGTGTAAACGCTCGTATTTACACAGTTTATTTGACTGTAAGTGATTTCGCTGTTCCAAAGCATCGTATACACCTCATAGGTGGCATACGGAATGCTGATAAGCTTGGCAAGCTCCGCGACTGTATCGTAAGGATTGGTCTTGAAAACCTGCGGTTCTTCTATAAGAACATCCCTGAAAAGCGCAAAAATGCTTACTCCGCTTGCATATATCTCATTTTCCGAGGCGACTACGCGATCAATAAGAAAAAGCTTGTCCGAAAAGGCAATATAATTATCCGTTATAAAAAGCTCTCTGTTCTTATCAGAGCTCGGCACTCTCATATGAAACTCCGAATAATCGTTGAACTCCTCGGTATAATCATATTCCTTCACGAAATCAATAACTCCCTCAAGATCAAAGGCAGGATTGTATATTTTTATATCCATCATCTCAAATACTCCTGTGTATATGTCGCCACAAGATGCCCTGCTCCGCCGTTAAACTCATATCCGATAGAGCTTGTCCCTACCTTAAGCTTAAAAAATTCAGAGCCTGCCAAAACATATCTCATTCCGTTTGAAAGAGAGGTTGAATTTACAGGCGTTATATTGACGGTACATTCGCCCTTTCTTGTATCTATATAGATATTTTGTCCGACCGAAAACGATCCCGAAAGAATTATTTTCTTGTCATCGCAGGATATTTCTATTTTTTTGCAGGACAAAGATAAAACGATACGAAGCTTAAAGCCGACCTCTCTGTCACCGTCGTTCTGTAAAACGAGAGGCTCCTGTCCCGAAGAGGTGCTTCCGCAGGAATAGAGCATTTCCGTTCTTTCCTCCGTATCCTTCCATGCAGGATCGGGGCAAAAAAATTCCGCTGTAAAGGCAAGCAGCTTGAGCTTGTCGTTTTTCCTATCCGAATACTCTATGCCCTTGTAAAGCCTTCCCTCAAGCACATAATTCCCATCGTATATCCGGCAAAACGCAACGCTGGGATCGCAAATTCTGTTCAAAAGCCGCTTATTCGCTTCAATATCCTTTTCTATGTAGCCCTTCAAAATCATTCGCTTCGCGCCGACCTTAGCATTCTCCTTGTGATAGCCAAAGCCGTCAACCACAGTGTTAAGATTGTTGTCTACCCAAAAGCCCTTCTCCGAAAACGACGTAAGTCTTACCCCTTCTCCGAAAACCAAAGTCTCTCTGCCGTTAGTTATTTTCAAGCTTATTCCTCCTCTCCGCGCGTAAATACCGAAAACTCTCCCAAAAGTCTTGTCATTCCCGATACGGTATCGTATCTTATCAACGTGCTTTGAAGAACAGTATCGAGCACCTCGCCATCCTCGGCAGGAAGCGAATAAAGCGCATCACACACCTTGTCAAAGCAATCGAGTGATGCCTCATAGCTTTTGAACACGCAAACCACCTTTACGGTAGAATCGCATACTGTTCCGTCATAGCTTTGCGGCTCGATGTTGACGATAACGCACTCCTCGTTTACTTTTTCGAGTCTGTCAAGCACGCTTCTGTCAACTGCGTCCTTGATCTTATTTAAAATAACGTCAAACATCCTATGCCTCCTCAAATTCAAACGCGCTTCCTTGGAAGACCTCTGTGCTTTCAAGATGTAAATAGCTCTCGTTTCCGTATGACACCGCACTGATAACTCTCATAAAGCTATCGCCGTCCCTGATTATATCTCCATCCTTTATAATATGCGAATCGGCAACCGCTGCGTACCTTTTTTTAAGATATACGCATTTAACATCGTTATCTATATCGCGTCTGTCAGAGGTCATAGCCACACATATTCCAACGCTTGCGATAAATTTAGCTATGCTAACCCCCGATACCTTTTCAAGCCTGTATACCCTGTAAGGTCTTTTCTTCGTTTTTAACATAGCATCACCTCACAGACATATAAGCCTTTTTTCGCCCCTCAGCTTATCAAGAATAGCCATAACCTTGGGAGAATAATTATCGAGATATTCCTCGGAAAGCGATGAAAGCGATCTTTTGGTAAGTCCGGCTGAGGTTATTTTGGAATAATCCTCAAGCGTCATCTGTATAAGAAGATGCGAGGGCACGCTCTCTATGCCGCAATACTCGCAGGCATAGAGAAACGCATTTGGAATGATGCTTGAAACGACGTTTTTCTCCGTTTCGTTATCGGATATTGAAAGGAGCGTCAATACCTCTTTGAGTATTTCGTCCTGTGTTTTGTCCGATTTAAATCCCATTTCCCTCACTCCTCATTACAAGCTCGTTTTAAAGGTGTATTCGGCATAGCCCACAATAAGACCCGTGTTGGGCTCGGCCTCAAAGAATTCTATCTTCTCACCCTTATTAAACTGAGCAATATTACCGTCGGATAAGAGCTGCGCACAAATGGATTGATTTATTGCATCTCCGTAAAACGGCTTCCCGCTTACCTGATAAGTATAGTAAACAATATTGCTTGGGTTCGATTTTGTAGGAGTAACCTTAGCCATAGTAATTCCGTCTGAGGTTGATGAATTCTCATTAACGGATATCTTAAGATCGGGAATGTTTTTACCGATCTGCAAGGATGTAGTATCGTCAACAAGAGCAATAAGACCGTGACGCTCGTAAACTACGGTGTTGTCCTTAGTTTCGATATCTCTTGCCTGCTCAACGCTGGCTTCCTTCTTTACAAAGAAGCGCACCGCATCCTGATTTGTAACGTAGGCTTTTACGCCCTCAACGAGCTTTGAAAAGAGAACGGGTATTCCGCAAAGCGTACCGAATTGACCTGTATAAAGGATCTCGCCCTGCTTTGATGCAACAAAATCAGGGTCCTTTCTTATCTGCTTTCTCATCTCGCTGCCCATAATGATAAAGAGCTGCTTGTCGACCTCAACATCTATAAGAGAAAGAGCGTCAACGATATCCGCGTATGTAACGGCATCGCCGTCAAAATGGCTTCTTCTTGAGATCTTGGAAAGCTCATTGAAGTATTCCTTATTGATTTGATTTGTGATCTCGTTTGCCGCGCCTCTCATAGCTACCTCAACGATATAAGGATCGCTCATAGCATCCATATCGTTATATTCAAAGGTCTGCTGATATCTCTTAACATCATAATATTCAGGTACGAAGGAAACAGTTCCCTTCACAGTGTTTTTCGCACCCTTTTCAAGATTTTCAACAGTTCCCTTGTAGGTATAGCGGTTGATAACCTTGCGAAGACCCGCGCCCTCGGCAAGTGATGTGTCAAGAGTCATAAGAGCTCTTGTATTGAGCTTAGTATCGATAAGCTCGGTCATTTTGTTTTCAAGAATTTGATTTTCGTAAATTGTATGCATAATTTTATCCTTTCATAATTTTATTTTTTCGCAAGCGACATATAAAGTGTTTTGTCAGTTTTATATAAGCGCTGCATTTCGTCAAGTGAGAGATTTTTAAACGCGCTCTTTGACATAACGGGCGCGCTTTTGCTTGGCTGAGGCACTCCTTGAAGCCTTTTTGATATTTCCTCGTTTACCGAGGACTTTATAATTTCAGCCACTCTCTCCACTCTTTTGTCCGTTTCATCGTTGCTTTGAGCAGTCAAAAACTCGCAAAGCGATCTTGGAAGCCCTCTTTTTTCAAGAGCCTCCATACAATAAAGCCTGCTTTCTCCCTCTATGCGCTTTTTTCTCTCCTCGTCAAGCTCTCTTTTGAGTCTTTTTATTTCCGCATCAAGCGAGTCAAGCTTGTCGCTGCTTTCCGTTTTCGGCGCAGGGAGTGTCGTTTTTTGCTCGTCAGGCTTGCTCGGCTCTTTTAATTCCTGCTCAGCCTCGGAGGCTTCCGTTTTCTCGATATCTGCGTTTTTCGCCTCGACATTATCTGTGTCCAAAGCCTCTTTTTGTTTCTCGTTTAAAATTTCTTCCTCCATTTTTCCTCCTAATTATTAATGCTTTCTTCTCTTATCCGCGACATTTCGCTATCCACGTCATCAACGAACGGTATTCTTTCAAGAAGCGTCTTTCTCGACACTACCCCCGCCATCTTCTGTGCGTAATCCGCGTTATCAATAGGATTTTCGGGAATATTTCTCGTAAAGGTTATCCTTATCTCCGTCGCGCTGTAGTCGTTTCCGAGAGTGTTTAGCATATTGCATATCATCTCGTATCTGCGCATAAGCGATTTCTTAAAATATCTCTCCGTAACCGAAACTCTGTTTTCAAAGTTAAGGAGTCTGTATTTTATCGCCACTCCCGACGCGCTTTCGCCTATTGCATCGTCCGTCATATCAACAGAGCCGGAGAAGCGGTAGATATCTGATGATATTCTTTTCTTGAGGTTTTCAATATACGCATCGTTCACGCTCTTTGTGAGCCACTTTGCATCTCCGCCTTCGTCAATAAGCAATACTCTGTTTTCACGCAGCTTCGCTATGTCCTCAGCGTCTGTCGCGTTCATTCCCGTAACCGCAAGATACGAATCCGCAAAAAGCTCAAAATCGTTCACGCTCTCGCTTTGAAGCTCGTTATACGCGTCAACAAGTGTCATTACCGACTCAAAATCACCCGTCTTATCGGAGTTATTATAATAGAAGTTTATCGGCACTAACCCAAAATAATGCGGAACGCTTCTTATCATAACCGCCTCGCCGCTTGAGGTGTTGTACGAATAGTAGCTTACGAGATTACTGTCATAGATCTCAAGCCCTACGGTATCCTCATCCTCGGCGTCTTCAAGCTCGTAAATTCTTATCGCGGCGCTAAGCTCCCTATCTATTGACGGCGAATAAACGGGTATCGTGCTTAAAACATCGCACGGAGCTATTCTTATCATCTTATCCTCGTCATAATAAACAAGCTCGCAGGCAACGCCGTATACAGAAAGATCCTTTGAAAGACGGCTGTTTATAAACTGCTCGTCGTTATAATCGTTTATGAGCCTTATACTGCCGATAAGCTCCTCTCTGTCCGAGGAATAGCAAACGGGCGTGCCCATAAAATATCCCACTGTCGTGTCGGTGATGTTTTTGCAAAAATTATTAACGAGCTGATTGTTCGGCTTGCCCGCATCCTTCGTTTTATTAAGAATATCGTGATTGCCCGAATAATAGTTTTTGAGCCTTTTAAGCCTGGGGAGTGTCTGAGAATTGAAATTTTCGATAATTTCCTTGATCTGTTCCTGTGTCATTTTTTCCTTTCTCACCCGTCATATGCCGAGTGTGCTTTTTGATATTGTGCGGAGTCTTCTGCCTTTTCTTACACCCTCTATGGAATAGCGGAGCGCCGCTATCGCATCGTCACAGGTGCAAACGGGAATATCGGTATACTCTCCGCTGTCAGTATCCCTTTCCCACTTCCACATGCTTATCTCCCGTATGAGATTTTCGCAGGACGTGTCGATAAAAAGCCTGTGGCTCTTTAAATAATCTATCTGCGCGCCGACAGATCCGGGCTCTTTTTTAACGGCAACGGCGAAAAATCCTGCTTTTTTCCACGTCCTTATGCGGTCGGGCTCTGCACTGTCACAGTACATCGGCACCGCTTGCGATACTTTTGCGCGCTTTGCAAGCTCAATTATCTCCGAGGTGTCAAGTCCTCTTGTGTACAGCTCGCCAAGCACATAAGCATCTCCGTCACGAAAGCCTACCGTTAAAATACAGTTCGCGTGATTGTAGCCAAAGTCCTGACCGATATAAACGCTATCGTAATGCTCAAAGCGCTTATCAAGCTCTCTGACCTCGTATTTCGGCAGGATCAAGCCATCGCTCTCGCCCCACTCTCCAAGCCCATAAATACGATACCCCTCAGGGTCGTTTTCACGTCTTCGCATCATTCTTTTGTGGTATTCCGAGTCTATAAACGCATTCTGAAGATAATTTGATCTGTGAGTATATGCAAGAGGGTCCGCCTTGTCGAAAAACCTTTTCTTTATCCAATGATTTGCGCTTACGGGATTGAAGGTGAGCGTTATCTGATAGTAAAGCCTTGGATTTATTTCCTCAAGCGAGCCACGAAGTCGGTCGTCTATTATATCAAGATCGCCGGGGTCAAGCTCCGTTGCCTCCTCTATCCACACCCACACTATCTTTCCCTGCGCGCTTTGAATGGATTTCAGCTTCTCTCTTTGGCTGTCATCCTTCGTTCCGCGAAAGATTATTTCGTTTCCCGTAGTCCTGCAGCGCATCCTTAACGGTGATCGTGAAAGCTCCCAATACCTCTGCCACCGCTTTCCGAAAATATCCTTTATAGCTCTTGTAAGCTCCGCGTACGTGCTGTCAAAATGCGAGCTTTCAGTCTTTCTTACACAAAGCAAATTTGCTCCCGAATACGCCTTGTCAGAAAGCTTAATTATATAATCTCTTGCAACGTTTACACTCTTTCCGCTTCCCGCAGAGCCACACTCCACTCTGTATCTGGCTCTTACCGAGTTAGACTCGCGAAACGTTTCATTCATCGGCACGAAAACGCTATTCTCGGTAGTCATAATTTATCGTTAGCTCTCCCCCCTCACTCTCCTCGGAGATGCCGAGAAGCTTCGACAAAAGCTCTATCGCCTTCAGCTTATCAACGAGCTTTATCTCGTATTCGAGATTCCCGTTCGACGATTTCATCTTTATTGACGAAACGCTGAGCGCAAGCTCGTCGCTCATAGCCGTAGCGTTCTGCTCCCCCTGCGAAGCGCTCTTACACCATTCAAGCAGATCGTTAGCGTTTGAGCTTGCTATTTTGAGAAGTATCCTTTTAAGCTTTTTTACTGTTCTTTCGTCTATTCTTCTCCCTCCGATCATTTTTTGAAAGCGCCGCTGTCGCTGCAACGCTTCCCTTGCGACAATTAAATTCTAACACAAAAAAACGGACAAAACGGACAAGTAGCGCCCAAGCCCCACTGACATCGTGAGATCGCACCGACTTAACAGCTTTGCTTTGTTTATCAGATACTCTTTTTGATAAAAAAAGGCGTACCTGCCTATGCAAGTACGCCAAAAAGATATTAAATTAAAGCTCGGAAAGAGCTGAGAACGTATCCTTAAGTCCCTTATATACGTTACGGTAAACCGCGTATGATTTTTCGTATTCCGCATGAGCACTCTCGCTCGGTATTTCGGGATCGGAGTACGAAATTATACTATCGCAGGCTTCCTCAACCGACGGATAAACGCCTGTGCCAACGCCAGCCAAAATAGCAGCTCCAAGACACGCGCCCTCGCCCGCAACGATAGTTTTCGTTTGCATATTATAAAGATCGCAAAGCATTCTTCTCCAGAAAGCACTCGTTCCTCCGCCACCGACCGCAAGCATCTCCGAAACGGGAATTCCCATTTCGTAAAGCACCTCAAGACAATCTCTTAGCGAATACGAAACCCCTTCCATTACCGCGCGCAGGAAATGCTTTTTTTCGTGTATCGCACTGATTCCGACAAACGTTCCTCGCGCATTTGGATCAAGATGCGGAGTTCTCTCTCCCATAAGATAAGGAAGATATAAAAGCTTATCCGCGCCAATCGACACTCCCTCGGCTATCTTATCTATTTCCTTATACGAAAGCTCGGGGGCAAAATTGCTTCTGAACCATTTAAGCGAAAGACCTGCGCCCTGAGTTACGCCCATTACGTGCCACTTATTCGGCACGGCGCAGCAAAATGTATGAACCCTGCCAGCCTTATCTATAACAGGCGCATCGGTGTGAGCGTAAACGACTCCGCTTGTGCCAATCGTGGTAAACGCCTTGCCTGCCGTTACAGTTCCGCTTCCCACAGCTGCCGCCGCATTATCTCCCGCGCCCGCAACAACGGGAACTCCCTCTAAAATGCCGATATTCTTAACGTAGCCCGTAACCTCACAGCTCTCGTACACCCTTGCAAGAAGACTCTTGTCAATATCAAGCTTTTCAAGCACCTCATCCGACCAATCGCGCTTGGCAACATCAAGAAGCTGCATTCCCGACGCATCGGAAACATCTGTTGCAAATTCTCCCGTAAGGCGGTATCTTATATAATCCTTAGGGAGCAAAATATGCTTGCATTTTTTATAATTTTCGGGCTCGTTATTTCTCACCCAAAGAATTTTGGATGCGGTAAAGCCCGTCAGCGCAGGATTTGCAGTTATCTCGACAAGCCTCTCTTTACCGACACGCTCGGTTATCTCCTCACATTCCTTGCCCGTGCGCTGATCGCACCAGATTATCGACGGACGAATAACTCTTCCGTCACCGTCAAGCATAACAAGACCGTGCATCTGACCGCTAAAGCCGATACCCGATATTCCCTCAACACCCTCGCTTACGTATTTAAGCGTTTCCAAAACGGCGTTGTACCAATCATCGGGATCCTGCTCTGCCCAGCCGTTTTTCGGCTGAGACATCGGATATTCAACCGTCTTTTGACGGATATTTTTTCCGTTCTCGTCAAACAAAACGGTCTTTGTGCCCGATGTGCCTATATCTATTCCAATAAGATATCTCATCATATACCCTCAAACATAATAGAGTTTATAACGCTTTCAAGATATTCCTGTCTGCCACTCTTTTTAAGCTCTACCTTATTAAGAGAAAGCGCGTATTCGCTAAGGCTCTCAAGAGTTGCTTTTCCGTTTACTATGTCAGCACCTATACCGCTGTTATAGGAAGAATAGCGCTGTGCAACGAACTCGTCTATTCTTCCGTCCTCGATAATCTTGTTTGCAATCTTAAGACCGAGAGCAAACGCATCCATACCCGAAATATAAGAAAGGAAGATATCCTCGTCAGTCATAGATCCGCGACGGGGCTTGGAGTCAAAGTTAAGACCGCCGTTTGTAAATCCGCCTGCTCTTAAAACCTCAAGCATACAGTAGGTAGCATTATATACGTCTGTCGGGAATTGGTCAGTATCCCAGCCGAGCAAGTAGTCGCCTTGGTTAGCGTCGATAGAGCCAAACACGCCGTTTATACGCGCGGTGCAAAGCTCGTGCTCAAAGGTGTGGCCTGCCAAGGTAGCGTGATTAGCCTCTATATTCATCTTGAAATCTTTTTCAAGACCGTATTTGCGAAGGAAGGCAACTACTGTCGCAGTATCGAAATCATATTGATGCTTTGTAGGCTCCTTCGGCTTAGGCTCGATATAGAAATCACCCTTAAAGCCGTGCTCTCTTGCATATTTTACAGACATTTTAAGAAGTCTTGCCATATTGTCAAGCTCAAGTCCCATATCTGTGTTGAGAAGCGTTTCGTATCCCTCGCGTCCGCCCCAGAATACATATCCCTCTCCGCCGAGCTCAATGGTAATATCAAGCGCCTTCTTTACCTGAGCCGCAGCATATGCGTAAACGTCAGCATAAGGGCTTGTGCCTGCGCCGTGAACGTATCTCGGATTATTAAAGAGATTCGCAGTTCCCCAAAGGAGCTTTTTATTGTACTTCTTCATATTTTCCTTAATTATCGGAACTATCTTATCAAGGTTAGCGTGGAACTCACTAAGAGAATCTCCCTCGGGAGCAATATCCTTGTCGTGGAAGCAAAAATAATCTATTCCGAGCTTATCCATTATCTCGAAAGCCGCCTGAACCTTCTTTTCTGCTATCTTCATAGCATCCTTTTCGCCAAAGCTCTTGTCTATTGTGCCGATACCGAACATATCAGTTCCCTCACCACAAATCGTGTGCCAATAGGACATAGCAAATCTCAGCTGCTCTCTCATAGTCTTTCCGCCGATCACCATATCAGCATCATAATGCTTGAAGGAAAGCGGATTTTTGCTTTTAGGTCCTTCGTATTTTATTTTTCCAACGTTAAAAATTTCGCTCATTTTTTATTTCTCCTTTATAAATATTTCTCTTTTAAGCTCCGAGCCCTTGCGAATAAACAACGGTATCGTATCAAGCGGAGCGTCGGCGGTAACGGACGTTCCGCCCATATATTCGTTGCCCGTAAGCACCTCTATCCAGCTTTCACCCAAGGGAAGATAAACGTATCTGTCTCTTGCTCCAAGCTCAAGTATCGGCGCAACCAAAAGATCCTTGCCGAGCATATATTCAGTATCTATATCCCATACTCTCTTGTCAGACGGAAAATCGTAGAAAAGAGGACGCATTGGCGGATCTCCCTTTTCGTGCGCCGCCTTCATAAGATCGCTTATATAAGGCTTCAGCCTTTCGCGAAGAAAGATATGATCCTTCATTATCTCGTAAGCCTCGTCGCCAAAGCTCCATATCTCGTTATCTCCGCCGGTGTAGCACTGTCCGCCGCCTGTCGCTCCCTCGTCTGCGGGAATGTACGGAGCTCTGTAGCCGTGAAGCCTTAAAACAGGACAGAATGTCGCATACTCAAACCAACGCACGGTAAGCTCTCTGTAATCGTTATCTGTCGGATCGCCGTAATCAAAGCCGCCGATATCTGTCGTCCACCACGGAATACCCGCTATCGCCATATTAAGTCCTGCTCTTACCTGATCGTTAAGCGCCTCAAACGTAGGCATTATATCTCCCGACCAAACGAGCGCACCGTATTTTGCGCTTCCTGCCCAAGCACAGCGAACAAGGCTTATTATCTCCTTTTCTCCAACGCTTTTTAGTCCCTCGTAAAAGCCCTGAGCGTATCTTACGGGATATATGTTTCCTACCTCGGCGCAGTTGCCCTCGTAGTAGCGGTGATTGTCAAAATCGTAAAGCATATATTCAGGCTCAGCCTCGTCAAGCCAGAAAAGACGCACGCCCTTATCGTAATAATTTTTCTTAACCGTATCCCAAACGAATTTTCTCGCGCCGGGATTTGTCGCATCGTAAAACACGGACGGATGAACGAACTCCGTATGATTGAACGGACCTCTGTCGTTTCTTATAAGATAGCCCTTCTCAAGCATTTCACGGTAATTTTCGCTTCCGAACTCGATCGTTGGCCAAACGGAAACCATAAGCTCCGTTCCCATTTCTCTTAGCTCCTCGGTCATTTTTTCGGGATCGGGAAAATAATCGTAATCGAAGCGGAAATCACCCTGATGCGGCCAATGGAAAAAGTCGCAAACTATAACGGATAGCGGAACCCCGCGCTCCTTGTAGCCTCTTGCGATATTAAGTAGCTCCTCTTGATTGCGGTATCTGAGCTTCGATTGCCAGAAGCCAAGGGCAAATTCGGGCATCATAGGAGCTCTGCCAACGCAGGACATATACGCTCTTTCTATATCTGCGGGAGTATCGTCGATTATTATAAGATAATCAAGCTCGCTCGTTGATTCCGCCTTGAATTTCGTTATATTTTTTCCGAACGACGCCTCGCCTATTGCGGGAATGTTCCAAAGAAAGCCGTATCCGAGATCCGATATATAAAACGGAACGGACGCTTGCGAATTTCTGTGCGCCATCTCAAGAACGCAGCCCTTTAAATTAAGAAACGGCTGCTGATACTGTCCCATACCGAATATTCTCTCGCAAGGATCACTCTCAAAGCTCACGGTAAGCTGATACTTACCCATAAGCTGAGGCTTGAAAAATCTTGCAGGCGTTTTAAGAGGCTGAAGCCTTAGCGCCTCCTCAAGCACCTTTCTTCCGTTTTGATTAAAGAAGGTTATCTTTCCGTTTTTATCAATAATCGCCTTGGCGTTTCCGTTTACGATAGATGCGCTTTCTCCGTCTATCTCAACCGTGGCATTGACCGTCTCCTGCTCTATAAGCGCGCGGTTTTCCGAGCTTAGCCTTCCGTCGGGAGAAACACGGACTCTTAACGCATTTTTGCCCCAAGGCTCTATTCTTACAAGCTCTGAATTAAAAAATCTCTCCAGCGCGTTGTCTTTTTTCATTAACAAGTCTATCACTCCTTTATAAAAATATCCTGATTATATTCTACAATATAACACGCATTATAGCACGACAATTTACTGCTAAAACAGGACAAAATTTAACTTTTTTAAATTCTGTCCTGCTTTTTTATGAAATTTTTAGCCAAAATGCGCTTATTTTAAAAGCTGCTCCGAATATTTTTCCACAAGCGCAAGCGCCTTTTCATCTCTTATAAGATGCTTATATTTTTCGATGTATTTTTTGAGCGCAGCCTTATTTATCGGCTTGGGAGAATCGGAAACCCTTCTTATAAAGTTCTTTGAAAGAATTTTTTCCTGAGCATCCCTTTCAAGCAAAAGTCCCGTTTGATATTTGTCCTCAAAGCCCATAAAGGTGTCGTTTGTCGTTATATATCTGTATGTTCTGTCGGCAAGCCATTCCATAGCTCTCATACATTTAGGAAAGCTTCCGTCAGTGCCGAGCATTATTCTGTCCGAATATTTATTAAAGAAATCTCTCGTTTTATCTCTGTTCTTTTCAAACGAAACATACATCTCTCCGCCCGGGGTGATATCAACGCCTAAGTTCTCATATTTGTCAAACAATGCGCCAAGTCGGCAAAGATCGTCTGCCATAAAGTAAAAATGAGCAAGCGTAAGAGAAAGCCTCGGATGCTTTTTAAGAATGTTTTCTACCTGAGCGTAAATCTCCTCTTTTTTCGGATATTCGTCGGAAACGTAAGACCAGCCCTTCGCTATATATTCCGGGGTTGCGTACTCCTCGGTCCAGAACTCTATCGGATCGCACGCGTGCATAAGAATATGCGTTCCGTTTTTCTCAGCCTCTGCAAAAAATCCATCAAACATATCGCTATCAAGCCTGTTTCCTACGTATCTATAAAGATTAGGCTTACCCTCAAGCATCTTTATTCCGTCAAAGCCTATATCCATAAGCTCCTTATACTGAACATCGAGCGCCATATCGCCAAGCGCATCGGGATCTTGGGGATAATTGCGATAGGTAAGACCGCCGAATGCGTAAACCTTAGGATTTGCTATCTTACAAAACGCCGCCATTATATTGTTCGATGGATCTCTGTTTGCCGCGCCCTTCTTCCCCGACGGAAGCGCCGCTATACACACCGCGCGGAACGGACCCTTTTCTATGTATTCGTCAAATCCGTTCAAGAAATCAGCTCCGTCATCCTCATAGCAGCCGTCGATATGAAGATGTCCGTCGATTACCTCTTTTATTTCTCCGTTAAATATCATAATAACTCCTTTATATATCAATCATCAAAAAGCGGCGTTGAAAAATATCTCTCCGCAGTATCGGGAAGCACGGTAACGACTCTTTTTCCCTTGCCGAGCATTTTCGCAAGCTTTATAGCCGCGCAAACATTCGTTCCGCTTGATATTCCGCACATAATTCCTTCCTTTGAAGCGAGCTCCTTAGAGGTTCTTATAGCCTCCTCGTCGTCGATTATGCAGATGCCGTCGTATATTTCCTGATTTAATATTTCGGGAATAACTCCGTCGCCAATTCCCATTTGAATATGCGTTCCGATAGAGCCGCCCGAAAGTATTGCCGCGTGTCTTGGCTCAACAGCCCAGATAACCGTTTCGGGATTTTCAGCCTTTAGAGCCTCTCCTATTCCCGTTATAGTTCCTCCCGTTCCTATTCCGGAGCAGAAGCCGTCAATTTTTCCGCCCGCCTGCTCGATTATCTCCTTAGCTGTCTGTGATCTTTGAATATCGGAGTTTGCAGGGTTTTCAAACTGCTGAGGCACGAAAACGTTTTTGTCCTCTCTTTGCATCTTAAGAGCCAAATTCATACACTCCTCGATACATTTTCCGATATTTCCGTCGTCGTGAACGAGAATTACCTCTGCTCCGTAATGGCGCACGAGCTTTCTTCTCTCCTCGCTTACCGAGTCGGGCATTATTATCTTGGTCTTATAGCCTCTTACAGCTCCGACCAAGGAAAGTCCTATTCCCTGGTTTCCGCTTGTCGGCTCTACAATGACCGTATTTTCGTTTATAAGCCCCTTTTCCTCGGCATCTCTTATCATATTGAAGGCAGTCCTCGTCTTTATAGAGCCGCCTATATTAAGTCCTTCAAATTTTACAAGGATCTCCGCACCGTTTGGATCAGCCATACGGTTCAATCGAATAAGCGGAGTGTTTCCCATAGCATCAAGTATCGAATTGCAAATCATAAATCTATTATCTTGCCATAACGCTTTGTCCGGCAGGAACTATTATTTCCTTTCCAAAGTATTCAAGGTAAATGTCTGTGCAGGTTGGATTTGTTATTATGCTTCCGTCACAAGAGTATATAAGTGAATCATACGCGCTTACATAATTGTATATTTCTATGTTTGTAGCGTACCAAATATCCTCACGTCCGCTTATCTTTTTGGCAAAATCCTCGATTATATGCCAATTGTTGCCCGTTTCAAATTCAAAGCTGTGTCCCCAAAGATAGAAAAGCTTCGGAGAGTTTGACCACATATAACGATACTTATCTATAGACAAAAATCTATCCACAAGAGAGTCAAGCTGACTGTCTGCGTGATGCGTTGTCGGATCAAGAAGAAGCCAATTCTTCGGAAGCTCAAAGGAGCGCGTGGAATTTACCGTTCTTGCGTATACTATTCCGCAATTTTTAACGATATCGGCAATTCTTTGATCGCAGCTGCCGTTTGCGTAAGCCATTCCGCGAACGATTCCGCCCGTTTTCTTCTCAAGAAATTCTCTGTTTAAAAGAATATCGCGAGTCGCCATAGCCACGTCCACCTCGCCAAGCGAAAAATGCTCCGCGCCGTGAACCGCAATCTCGTTACCCGAATCAAGATACATCTTAAAAAGCTCGTCCTCGGACATTGAGTGCCAGCCGTCCTTGCCTATACCTGCGTGATTTACGTTAAACGTTCCCTTAAGACCGTATTCCCCCATTATTTCAATAAGCTTTTTATCAAAATCGACAGCGTCGTCGTAGCTGAGTGTAACCGCCTTTCTTTTAAAGCCGGGATATCTTAAAAATGTTGCCATATATCTTCTCCTTACAGTGAATTGAATTTATCGGCAAGTATCCTTGCCACCTTAGCCATATACTTTACGCCCAAAAACGCAGTGCGCTTGCAGCGATTTGAAAGATACTGATCCGCCTCAAGCGTAAGATATCCGTCGTAGCCTATATCCTTAAGCGCTCTTATCACCGCATCAAAATCAATCTTCAGCGAAAACGGTACCTGGTGATTATCGCTCCTTTGATCTGTATCGTGAATATGTAACGCCTTGAGTCTTTTTCCGAGCGCGTATATCATCTCAACCGCCGAAGTTCCGATATCACGCATCTCGGCGTGACCGATATCAAGACAAGCAACAAAGCTCTCGTCATTTACCGCGTCAAGATGAGCATTAAAATCCGCAGGGGTTGAGCAAGCCGCAAATGCGATTTTGTTATTTACGTTATCCCAATTCCACATATTCTCCGCAGCGATCGCGACTCCGCACTCCTTCGCAAACGGCAAAAGATCGAAATAAAGCTCCGCATTCTTTTCAGCCGAGGCGTTATTATCGGGATGAACTATGCAAATTTTTCCGCCCGCCTCTGCCGTACATTCGATGGCGGTTTTGAGCTTCTCACGAATACCGTTCGCCATAGACGGACACGGAGCGTGCGACTGATTACATATTATACCGTTATCCTCACCTATTTTTCTTAATTTTCTTGCAAAATTCAGGCACTCAGAGGTCGTTAATATATGTCCCGTATCGTAAACGCAGCCCTTTTCCCAATCGTATCTTGCTATATTGAAAAGCGAAAAATCCCAAGCGTCAAAGCCTGCTTTTGCAACGTATTCCACCGCTTTTTCCTCGCCGACAATTTTGGCGATGCTTCCTATCTCGGTAGAGGTTTTTATCTTAAAGCTATCCAAAACATTCTCCTTTTCCACAAGTGGATAAATATTTATTTATATTTTAATTGTAGCACAAACAAATCACTTTTTGTTAATATTTTAAAATATTTACGCGTAAAACGATGATTTTTTATTCACGCCAAACGGAAGGCGGCTGTCTTGGCAGACTTACTTTTTCTTGTGCATTTAAATTTTACAGATACTTTTTCTTTTGAAAGCAGAAAAGCCCGTATCGGAGTGATACGGGCTTTAATTATTTATTTTTACGCTTCGGCTTGAAAATACGGTAAATTCCTCTCGGAATTGCATAAAGAAATTTAAAAATACCAAGAAGTATTTTGTGATTTCTCAGCTTGAAATGAACCTTTTCCTTAAAGGTTGCTCTGTCATACATAAGATACATAAGCGCCTTCTTTATCTTCGAGCCGCCCATTACCTCTAAAAATCCGTGAACGGTTATCGCGCTCGGCGCACCTGAGCCGACAGCCTGAAGCTGTCCCTGATGCCACGTCCAGATATCAAATATACTGCGCGCCGAATATCCGCCGTACACCTCATCCTCTACCATAGCATTAGAGAACAAATATCTGTCAAACTCCATAGCGTGCGTGAGGAAATACTCAAACGCAACGGAATAATCGCTCTCTCTTGCAGAGAAGTCCTCAAAATCGTTTCCAAAGGTCTTTACATACTCCTTGCAGAAATCGACCGCGGAGCGCTGAAGCTCCTTTATAGCATAGGTAGACTCATACGAAAGCGTAGCATCCTTTTCCTCCAAGATCGGCTTAATGCCAAACGAGCCAAGCTCGTAGCCTATGCAAGACGGCGCGGGATCTGACATAAAGAATTCTCTTACAATGCCCGAAACCGTGGGGGTGTATCCGTAAAACGAATGTATTTTGAATTTATCCTTAGATACAAGATCGGTAGAATAGCCGTTGGAGTGTAGATAAAATACGTCTATCGGTGCTTTTGCAAGATCGCAGATTATCGACTGAAGCCTTCCGCTGTAGCCAAGATCAAACGCAGCGCTTCTCTCGGTAAACACAGTCTTAAACGCTCTTGACGCCTCGTCGAATTTTTTTGAAATAAGCTCCTCATCACACGAAATATCAATAAGCGCCTTTATAAAAGCGTAATACTCCGTATCGTTTTGGATTTGCTCGTCAAGCCTTATGCCTGCCTTCTTATATTTTCTTTCGGTTTCATCGTCAAGAGGAAGCAAAATCTCCTTATATATACCCAAAATGTCGCGGGGAGTGTGCGCCTTTATATCCATATACTTGGATATCGAATAAAAATCGTTCGCGCTCCTTACGCCGTACGGCATAAGAGATTTTCTGTTTGCGTAGAAATATTCCGTTTCTATATCATATCCGCGCGCTTCCTTCAAAGCATCAAACGCTTCCTTTATCATTTTACCGTCGCGCGCCAAGAAAACTATCTTCTTATAGCCCTCTTTTTTAGACACGTTGTATATCCATTCAGCCATACCGAGAATATGTGGACCAAGCGCAGTGTAGCCAATATAATAAGCATCGGCATTATAGTTTGAATTCCACTGAAACGGCTTGAAGGGATTGTCAAAGCATTTGTTCGCCGCAAGCGCGATCGCACAGCGCACGGGGAGCTGCGATTTCGATGCGGTAGTGTCGACCTGTGTCGCTGTTTTAGTTACATTTGCAAGATTTTGATTTCCTGTGTATATGTCGGATATCCCGTTTTCAAAGGTCTCTGTCGCCTTCGGAAGAAAATAAGTATCGTATCCGCATTTCTGCGCGCTCACTATATCGGAATTCCAGTTGTCACCTATATGAAGTATCTCGAAGGGCTCAACACCAAGCTCGGAAAGCACGAATTTAAATATATCTCCCGTAGCCTTGAGCTTCATAGTATCGCTTGAAAGATAAAGCTTTTCATAGCCGAGGTATCCGTTTTTCGCAAGAATTGACGAAACGGTTTCCTTATCAAGATACATATCCGAGGTTATTATAACTCTTTTGCCCGAAAGAATTGCAAGATCAAAAAGCTCCCTCGCGCTTTTTCTTGCATAGCAATATTTTATCTCAAGCTCCTTTTCGATATCGCGTATCGCGTAAGCATCCTCTAAGGATATCGAGCATATATCAGCAAGCGCGGAGTATATCTCGTCCATGGTCACGTCCTGCTCCTTGGACAAAACGCGCGCCTGATATTCGGCATTGGCCCTTATTTTCGGAAAGCTCTCCTCGTTTAAGAATGAAGCTATCCTGCCCGCCCTTTTTCCAACCATACAGTGAATATCCGTAGGAGAATAGAAGGGACGCATAATAAGCGTATCAAATATATCAAACGAGATAACCTTGTGCTTTTTGTCAATTATCTCGCATTTAAGCCTTTCAAGCCTGTCGCTCCACGGCGATGTAAGCTCATAAAAATAGAAATCGTGAGGATACGGAAGCTCTCCGTCGCGCGCCCCAAACACCTTTTCCATAGCATCGAGCGCATCGCGGTCGTCATTAAGCTTCGCCGCCCAGATATTTCCGCGCCAGGTACGCTGATAGCGAGCCTTAAAGGAAGCTATATCAGCCCTGCGATTTTCGTATTTTTCCAAGGAATAGTCCTTTAGTGAGTCCTCAACGTAATCAAACACTCTGCCAATATCGTAAATATTACGAACTATCTTTTCCTTGGGCAGAGTTATAGAGGTTGACGCCTCGGAATGTCTGTAATAGAAATAACAGTCCGCGTCGGCAAAGGCGAGCTTTCTTGCGTGAGTATAGAATACCGACGAAAATGCAATATCCTCTCCCATTATCATATGAAAATCGATCTTCAGGAAATACGGCATACATCTTTCGACAAGTTCTCTTTTATAAAGCTTGTTCCAAACGGTGTGCCAAACGAAATTGCTTCCGTCCTGCTCGTAAAAGACATCAAGCAAATCTCCCTCTATGCTCTTGTGAGATTTAGTCAATGCTCTATAGCTGTTATAATAGAACTTATAGCCCGTTTCATCAACATTTACGGTATTACCGATAACCATATCGGCATTTTCCCTTTTTATCTGCTTATAAAGAAGCCTGAACCAATCCACGCCTATAAAATCATCAGCGTCCACAAATGCGATGTATTCGCCGTTTGCGACCCTGAGTCCTTCAACTCTTGCGCGGAAAAGACCGAGATTTTTCTCGTTGTCGATCACCCTTATACGAGCATCGTTTTTCGCATACTCTCTTGCAATATCGGCAGATGCGTCGGGAGTTCCGTCGTTTACGCAGATTATCTCAAGATTATCATAAGATTGCGCTATAACGCTGTCGAGGCATTTTGCAATAAACCTTTCAACGCCATACATAGGTATTATGACGGTCAAAAGCGGATTTTTCATTGATTTCTCTCCTGTTATTTCTTTTTAAGAATAGCCTTGAGCCAGTTCCAAAGCCCCACGTTCATCCTATACCACGGACGAAGAATCGCAGGACACGAGGCAATAACCCCCTCTGGCCAGAAAAGCTCGGGCTGCTTTTTGTTTTTTCTTTTAAATATTTTTCCTATGATTCTGCTAAATATCATATAGCTTCCGAGCATACGTCTTGCGTTTTGCTCGGATAAGGACATATGATAGCCCTCGGTAACGTCGTCGCAAAATACGAAGCGCGAATACATTTTAACCTCGTACTCCGTAGGATATATCATAGCCCTTTTAAGTATCTTATAGCATTTTTTAAGCGAAGCCTTAATGTTAAGCTCCCCCTCGCGCTGCTCGCTTGCGTAGCTTAACGCTCCGTCTATCTGAGCTTTAATAAGCTCTGTAAGCTCGGGTGAATACGCGCTTTTTGCGAACACAGGGCGCGCTATACCGTCCTCTATCGTGTAGCCCTCGGTCATCTCGTGCGGAGCAGAAAGCATACACTCAAAAAGATTGTTATTGAATTTCACACGTCTTTTTATACCGTTATCTCTGCTGAAATAATAGGTAAGATACTCGCCGTCGCGCGCATCCTTCGGCTTTTCAAACATACCGAAATAAAACCCGCATATCTTTCCCTTAAATCCGCAGGTATCGAGAATCTGTCGCATTGAGCGCTGCATAGAGCCCGTCCAACCGCTGTCTACTATCGCGACGGTATCGTTTTCAAATATTCTCTCCTGCTCGAAATATTTTACAGCAGGCGCATACGCCCTCTCGGAGTTTAAAATCACCGCCTCACGATATTTCTTACAAGCTCTTAATTTTCTGCAAAAGTCCTCAAACTCCGGCTTATTGAAGCACTCGTCCTCGTTTTCTATATTAAGCTCGGAGTATATCTCCCTTGCCGTGATGCCGTCTATCTTCGCTCTTTGAAGCACGCTTTTCGGAGTATTATAATATCCTCTTATACAAAGCATATCAAACGTTTCCTCACCGATAAATCGGTAGGTAGGCATTCTGAGCGACTGTCTTGAGCAGTAAAAATATCTGCACTCTATATCACAGCCGTTTCTTTCACATATCATTTTTGCTATATCGCAAAGCAGATATCCGTCGCGCGCCAGAAAGTAAAGGCGCTTTATTCCTCTTTTTTGCGCCTCGGAAATAACCCAGCGCGTATATTCATACATCACAGGACCGACTACGCGGTAGGAATAATCCCGCATAAAGCCCTTCAGCTCCGAAGCTCCCTTATTCATCACTTTTTATTTCCTCGCGCCTTTTGCGTTTTTTCTTTAATCCCTCAAGTATAGGTGACGGAATAAGTCCGACTATAAGCGGCTTTATCGCATAAAAGAAGCCCCTTGGCATAAGCGAAAGCTTTTTAAATCCCTTAAAGCGAACCTTCATCTCGTCTATTCTGTATCTGTATTTACGCCTTTTCCTCGCGCTCTTGTTTTCGCAAAAGTAATATAGATACTCCTGCATATTCGCGCCCCTTGAAAAGGTCTGCATCGACATAAAAAGATCGTAATCCTCGCATCTTCTCGTTTCCTTTGCAACGCGGTATCCGCCCGCTTTTAAAAGAGCCTCGCGTCTGAACATCACAGAGCCGTGCTGATACGGAGAAACAAAAAGAAAATCTCTGTTTTCCACACTCTCAGGGAACTTTTCCTTACCCCAGACTCCGTTTTCATCAAAAAGATATACCTGTGTGCCGAGAAGCGAAATTTCGGGGTGCTCCTTCATATATTCTATCTGTCTTTCGAGTCGGTCGGGCGCGGAATAATCGTCGCAGTCGTGCCTTGCGATAAGCTCACCGCTTGCAAGCTCAATACATCGGTTAAGCGAATAAGCAAGGCCCTTGTTTTGATCGTTTTTTATAAGCCTTATACGCTCGTCTGATTTTGCGTATTCGGAAAGAAGCTCCCATGTGTTATCCGTTGAGCCGTCGTCGCAGATTATAAATTCGAGCTCTGCGTGCGTTTGCTCAAGTATACTCCTCATAGATCTGTCAAATGAAAAGCACGAGCCGATATTATAAGCGCCCGAAATAACAGATACCTTCAAAAAGCTCCCTCCGTTCATAAATCTTTTATTATTATAACATATTATATATTAATATTTTCCGTTTGTCAATAACTGTTTTTTAGTTAAATTAATTATAATCAAACGAGATGGAAACAGAGGATATCGCCTTTTCGCTCTCCGCGCCGTTTCTATCTAAAACAGCTCCGACTCCGATTTCGATAAGCTTCAAATTGAAATTCTTATCAAGCTCTATCTTTATATGCTCGCTAAGCTCCCTTGCGCTATACGCAGAAAGCGAATCAAATATAGCATCAGCCTTAGCAGTATCCTTGATAACGGACGCAATCGCATCCTTAAGCGTCATATCCTTGATAACCGCGATTATAGCATTCTTCGCCTCGTCTACGGTGCTTTGACCTGTTGCCCCCTTCACGAGCGAATCAAGAACGAGCGCGCCGAATTTTCTCAAAAGATAATCATAAATGGTTTCGCCTTCCTTTGGCGCGTTCAACTGAGATTTTATTTTTGGGCTCGTTATGTTAGCCTTTAACACCTCAACTATCTGCTCCGTCGAATAGCCCGAGTTTTGCTGAACAGCATCAATAATGCTCTTTATAGAAAGCTCCTTACCTGTCATATCCTTGTAGGCATTCTCTATATTCAAAATCAGGTCCTTGATTTCAAGCCCCTGTGTAAGGCTCTTTTCAAGAAGCATTATAAAGCTTTTTTCATCCATATTAAGCTTTGCAAGCTCGGCTATCTGAGATATAAGCTCGCCAATGCTCTCATTTTCGCACTTGACCAAAACAGCAGCGAGAGAATTTATATACGGCGCGTGCTCCGAATCGAGAACGAATGAATATCCGCCATCCTCTGTCGTGCCTACTTTTCCGTTAAAGGTAAGAACGGTTATCGCATTATTAAGAAGCTTGGCGATATCCGCGCTTGAGCTTATCTGCACTCCGAGAATATTTTTTATATCCTCTCCGTAAAGCGCGATAAGCTTATCTATTCCGCCCTCTACGTCAAGCTCAAAGCCAAGAGTGTCCGTATATACAAGCTCGCTTTTACCGTTAAGAGTATCGTGAATTGATATTTTTCCGTCGGCAATAGCTATACTTAGCGAAAATTCTCCGTCATCGGAAACGCCCACTCCGTCAATATCAAGCTTCGGCGCGCTCTTTCCGCTAATGTCAAATTGAAGCTTGTATTTTCCGTCCTTTTTCTTGATATACGCCTTTGCGCTCGCTACAGCAGATGTGCTTTGACCCAAATGCAAGCCGTCTGCCGAAAAATCAACGGTAAGAGTTATATTTTCCTTTTCAAGAAGCGCAAGGAGCGCTCTTTCCGCAATCGTTCCGCCCGGAGTGCCCGATTGCTCCTCATCCTCTGTGGTTGTTTCATCGGTGGTTGTTTCCTCAGTAGTGCTTTGACTCTGCTCGGTATCATTATCGTTTTTATCACACGAAAACATAAACGCCGAAAAAAGCATCAGCAAAGCCAACAAAAAAGAAATTCTTCTCATATTTTTCTCCTTTATCTCCGCTTGGTTATAAACCAATTACATAATTTATATCTAACACTTTATTTTAACATATATTATACCGTCTTGTCAAGCAGGCGGTCAAGCGACCGCAGGCGTTGCGGAGTCGCCACCGACTTTATAGCCTTACTTTTGCTTGTGCATTTAAAATTTTAAGACACTCTTTCTATTAGGGTTTCTTTTCACTTCTTCAACCTCATCGAATTCTGCCCGCGGGTGCTTACCCGCTGGGTCAAGCGTCTGACGCTTGGCGGAGAAGCCTCCGCAGGCGTGTAGCCTTACTTTTGTTTGTGCATTTAAATTTTATAGATACACTTTCTATTGAGGTCTCTTTTTACTTCTTCAACCTCATCGAATTCTGCCCGCGGGTGCTTACCCGCTGGGTCAAGCGTCTGATGCTTGAAAAAAGACCGATCTTGCGATCGGTCCTTTTAATTTATAAAATTTTATTTTACTTCAACATAGAGATTAATGTCGAAGTAAACACTTACTTCTGCATTATCAGCTGCAACTACAATAACCTCAAAATTATCGCCTGTCGCTGAAAGAGTCTTAGCAGCCTCGGATGAAACGATAAGCTTACCTTTTTCAACCTTAATGCCGTCAACCATCTCAATCTCGTCGCCGTACATTTCAAGCTTGATTTCCTTTACAGAAGCCTTAGAGCCCATTATAAGATCGGTTGTGAATCCGTTTGTAAAGAACTGATCGGGAGTCATATCGTATTCGCGATAATCGCCCCATTCGTCAGCCCCGTTATAACCGATTTCAACCCAGCTGCTTTCAACATCGAAGAATGTATCGGGAACTGCGAAGTTGCTGTCAGCAACAGATGTGTATTCCATCTTTACAGACATTGATTCGCTCATATCCATCATAACCTGACCGTTCATGGACATCTTCATATTCATAGATACGGAGATCTCCTCGATTCTGTACTTAGAATCAAGTCTGAACTTGAAGGATTGATCGTACTTATCAACGCTGATTGCGCTGAACTGTGCGAACTGCTCGTCGATTGCTCCAAGATCTTCCTCAGTAGCTGCACCGAACATTACGAGAGCATCGCCGAGAGTTTGTGATGAGATAATGAACTCAATGCTTGCGCCAAGCTCGCTGAGCTTAACGCCGATCATTTCCTCGGAGAGAACGATCTCACCGAACTTGCTCATGAGGTAATCGTAAGCAGTTTCACCGCTCTTAGCATCTCTGAGCTGACCGTCCATATCGCCGCCTGCAGCCATCTTTACGAGATCAATGATCTGTTGTGTAGAGATGTCGAGGTCTGTCTGCATTTCGTCAACGATAGCCTTAAGGCTTACTTCAACGCCTGAAAGCTCCTTGATAGCTGTTTCGAGAGCTGCAACAGCCTCAGCAACAGTCATATCGTCCTTAAGAGCGTTCTTCAAAACGTCTGCCATCTTGTCAGCAGTCATATCAACGCCGGCAATTTCAAACGCCTTGTTTATGATAGCGTCAAGCTTTGTTTCTGTTGAAAGTGTTGCTACGTAAGCGAGTGTTTCGTTCATCATATCCTTGTAGTCAACAGAATATGCGATCTCGTAACCGCCGTCAACCTCTGTAAAGGTTGCGTTAAGTGTAACAGCGTTTACAACTCTCTTAACGATGTTAGCAATTCCGTCCTTAGAGATCTCAATCTTGTACTCCTTGAGCATAGCAGAAATCTCTTCTGTGATGCTTGCATTTGCAAGCTCGATAATGTAATCAAGTGAGAAGATAAAGTCGTCTGTGCCAAGCTCATCATTGATATCAGCATAGAGATCCTCGAATGAGTAGTAAGGCTTTGTTCCTACCATTACGCTTTCGCCCAATTCTTCATCATACTCCCAGTCGGAATCTGTGCCAACCATGTAGCCCTTACCGTCTTTGATTATGATTTCGCCCTTTTCGTCATCGCCGTCCATTGAAGCATCGTAAGTTATCTTCAAGTTGTACTCACCGTTAGCTTCCTTTTGAACGTAAACAACGCAATCAGCGGTCATATCGCCTTCTTCGGGAATAGTAGCATCAAGCTTAATTGTAGCCTTAATGCCGTCCTCAGCCAATGTAGCCTTAACCATTTCGGAAATAGCATCACCCATAGCAACGCCATTTTCGTTTCCGCCCTCATCGTCAGTGTCCTCGTCACCGCCGCAAGATACAAAAGCAAAGAGCATCAAGCAAGCGAGGATCATTGACATAAGAGCCAATAATTTCTTTTTCATTGTTTTTCTCCTTTAAAAATTTTTATCACGAGTATTTCTCGGTATTGCATATTATATCATATGCGAATAACTTTGTAAAGTCTTTTTGCACAAAAAACCAACCCCCCCCCTGCCGATTTGTGAAAATTGCACAAATTGAAGCCTCTCGTTTTGTTGAATTTAACAATAAGAAGTTCTGATATCACATAGGGTTCGGCAGATTTTGATAATCTTCTTGTCAAAAAATTAACATTTCATTCATATTTTTAGAAAAATTTGCACCTATGCAAATGAATTTATTTATTTTTATTAACAAATGCTTAATATTTCGTCTTGATAACGCATCTTATTCCGTAGTGATCCGACGGATATTTTCCGTCAAAGGTATCGTCAAGCATTTCGTAATCCATCGGCTCAAAGCCTTCATTTATAAAGAAATGATCTATATGCGAGCCGTGACCGTTTCCGTAGCCGTGATAGGTATCTCTCATATCGTTTTTGGTTTGCGCGTTTACGTCAAAAAAGTCCTTTGTCATCTCGGCATACGCCTTATTTTCGGGCGTCATATTAAAATCGCCCATCATAACAACGGGATATTCAACAGCCCTTGCTCTTTCACGCATAAGCCCTACGCTTTTTATCTGTCCGTTATCTCCAAATCCGAAATGCGTATTTATCACCTGTATTTTTTCGCCCGTTTTCTTGTCCTTCAAAATCGCCCACATACAGATTCTGTAGCAATTGTAAAGCTCGTCCCAGCCTCTTGATTCAACATTCGGAGTATCGGAAAACCAAAAATACCCCTTATCCTCGCACTCAAAGCGCGATTTTTTGAAAAGCAACGGAGCGCTCTCCTCCTCGGCGTAACGGTATTTATTGAAGATCTCGTACTCGCCCGAATAGTATTCCTCTATATAAGAGAGCCATTTGGGAGTACATTCCTGAAAGCCGATTATATCGGCATCAAAGCGCGATATCACGCTTTTCACTCTCGGTGCGCGTTCATCTATCGAATGACCGTTAGGATCATTTGCGCATCTTATATTAAAACTTATTACCTCTATACTCATAAAAATTTCTCCTTTTAAATTGTTTGTTAATTAAATAATATCACTTTGCTTTGTTTTTGTCAATTATCACTTGACTATTTTCTAAAAGCAGGCTACAATTAAATTAACAACCTTAAGGAGACTTATATGAATTATATTTCTTACGTTAATACAAAAATGGGCAGTGACTCCTCTCCGCGCTTTTCACGCGGAAACACGCTCCCGCTTACACAGCTCCCCTTCGGAATGATTTCCTTTTGTCCTCAAACGGAAAGGCTTTCCGAAAAAAGAGAGTGGTTCTTTTCTCCAAACGCTCCATATCTTGAGGGCGTTCGTCTGACTCATCAGCCAAGCCCTTGGATAGACGATTACGCAACGGTTCTTTTTACCCCTCAAAACGACGTAATAAGCGACACTCCCGCAGGTGCTTGGTCGGGATACAGAATAGAAGAAAGCGTTTTCCGCCCCGATTTTTTGAAAATAAAATTTCTTCGCTCGGAATGTACGCTCGAGCTTACTCCCACGGAGCGCTGCGCCGCGATAAGACTTACCTATGAAAATATGCTAAAGCCTTATTTTTCGGTTTTCAATATCTACGGAAACGCCGAATTTGATCTTGACAAGGGCTCTCTTACGCTTTTCGGCACTAACGATTACTGTGCGAAGGGCGATGTCAAGGACTTCAAAATGTACTACGCGATCCGTTTTTTAAACGGAATAGATCCCGAACGCTCATATAAAACAGAAAATGCGTTCCACGTGTCTGTAAATTCAAAAAACGTCGAGGCGCGTATCGCTATTTCCTACATAAGCTTCGATATGGCGCTTGCTTCTCTTGAGCGCGAATGTGGCTCGCTTTCGTTTAACGAGCTTCAAAAAGTCGCCGAGAGTGTCTGGGAAAAGCGTCTTTCCTGCATTGAAGCTCCGATAAAGACCGAGCGCGATATGCGTATTTTCTACTCGTGTCTTTACAGAACCTTTTTGTATCCTCACGCCGCCTTTGAACTTGATAATAACGGACAATGTGTCCATTATTCGCCCTATGATGCCAAAACTCGCGAGGGTGTAAGATACACAGGCTACGGCTTTTGGGACGTTTACCGCACGTCGTTTCCGCTTTTTGCGATAACTGCGCCCGATTTTTATGAAAAATTCCTCGAAAGCGCGCTTAACGATTACAAGGAATGTGGATATTTACCGCGTTGGAGCGCTCTTGGCGAGGTGGGATGTATGCCAAGCACGCTTATTGATGCAACAATTGCCGATGCCGCAGCAAGGGGAATTGGCTCGCGCGAGCTTTTAAACGAGCTTCTTTTTGCTATGATACATCACGCAACCACTCCGTCCAAGGATAAAAGATACGGTCGCTCGGGCATTGAGCATTACTTAAAATACGGATACGTCCCCTGCGATCTTGAAAAGGAAAGCGTAAACCTCACCCTCGATTTTGCCTACGGAGATTGGTGTATCGCAAGAGTGGCGGGCATTCTCGGTTACACGGATATAGAAAAGGAATATTTAAAGCGCTCCGAAAGCTACAAAAATCTTTTTGACCCCGAAACTAAATTTATGCGCCCTAAGGACTCTCTCGGTAATTTCAAAGAGGATTTCGATCCTTTATCCTGGGGCGGTGATTACACCGAGGGCTGTGCTTGGCAAACGACCTTCGCGGTTCCGCACGCGCTTGACTCTCTTATCGAAATGATTGGCGGAAGGGATGCGTTTTTAAAGCGCCTTGACGAAACCGTATACCAAGCTCCGCGATACAGGGTCGGCGGTTACGGCTCGGAAATACACGAAATGACGGAGATGGCATCCGTTGAGCTCGGTCAATGCGCGATTTCAAATCAGCCGTCGTTCTCTATTCCGTTCCTTTATGAATATATAGGAGAACAGGAAAAATGCGATGCGCTCCTTACGAAAATTCTTGCCGAGTGCTTTTCTCCGGAGTCTTATCCGGGAGACGAGGACAACGGAAGTATGTCTGCTTGGTACATTCTTGCGCTTTTGAAAAAATATCCGCTTTGCCCGGGCGGTCAAGCTACCGCAGGCGAGTAGCCTTACTTTATTTTGTTTTATTAGATTTTACAGACACATTTTCTCTTGAAGTCCCTCTTATCTTTTCACTCTTCACTCTTCACTTCATTGCCTTTCCTCGCCGTCGTGAGTGAATTTCAAATTAAAGCGATTTGCAAAAAAACAGTGCTGAAATTCAGCACTGTTTTCATTTTATTTAAATTAATACTGCCAAACAACAGATTGATATCTGCTTGCATCCGAAGGAGCAGTAACTTCCTCTGTTCCTATATTCTCGAATGTAGAGTTTTGATCAACCTCAGCATAAACAGTAACATTTTGACCGCTTATCGTCATTGTCATATCCATTGAAAAATCAGCCATCATATTCTGAATATTTCCGTTTGCGTCAAAGTAAACTCTGTAAGTAACGTCAGAAATCTTGATCTTAGCATCGTACTGAGCGTACATATCGCCAAGAGCGTTACCCATAGTTTCGGTATATTGCTCACCGTCTATTGTAAATACGAGATAGTACATATCGGCTAAGGACTCAAACTTAACGTCCTTAAGCATATCGGGGCTAACGCCTACCAAGAACTTCTGATCGGGATCAAGACCGAGAACGGTATAATAAGCATCAATATCAAGCTCTCCCTTTTGCTTTGTTCCGTTGTTGTTCTGATAGTACATTCCGTTAATATACCAAGCCTCAATGGTATTCATTTGATTTTCAATATGGTTATAGAAATTATTGCCGTCAATAGAATTTACAACTGTTTGAACTACTGACTGTGTCATGGTCTGACCGCCGGCATTCATATCCATATCGATTATTTGTGTCGTAGTGATTTTACCCTTGGTAAGATTTGAAATAAGCTCGTAAGCATCGTTGTAAATGGTTTCGGGATTCTTACCGTTAAGGTCATCCTGCTCCTTAGGTCCGTTTATAGCGAAATCAACAAGAGTTTCTCTGTCTGCGTAAGCAACGACGTTCATAGTCTTCTCACAGATAAAGCCCTCTTTAAGAAGAACATTATATGCCGCATCAGCATCCTTGCTTGTTTTAAACTCAAGAACGGTTATATCACCATCAACGAGCGTGCCCTCATAAAAATAAATGTTTTCAGCGGTGTTTGAGCCCAAGAGCTCATTAAGCTGTTCCTCTGCGCTTCCGTGAATAAATGCTACTTCAAAGCCTGCGTTCTCGATGTTTTCGAGCATCTTGTCAACGTCAGCCTTGCTTGGAACTACAACTGCTGAGGTTGAGGTTTCGTCATCCTTGGTGCTTGTTTCGTGCTTGTGGCTTGTTTCCTCGTCCACCTTGCCCTTGCCGAGAGCTGCGTCGATAAGCTCCTCATTTGCAGCAACGAGAACTACCTTACCCTCAAGACGAACGCTCATTCCATCACTTTCGGGATCTTCCTTTGTGGCATTGTAAACCTTTTTAGCCTCTGAGGACGTGGAAAATTCCACTATCGAAAGACCGCTGAGCGCAACGGCTGCACTCTTTACGTTTACCTCAAGCTCGTAATCCTTTACGAATTGCTCCTCAAGTCCGGAAAGGATCAGTTCATCGTCCATTTTCTGATAGTCGATGTCTGCTTTGTCAAGATTTTCAAGAATCTGACTCATTGTAAGTGGTTCATCCTCATCGTCATCCGAATCATTATCTCTATCACAAGCGATAAGAGCAAAGGTCATAAGAAAAACGAGAAGAAGTGAAAGAAGTTTTTTCATTGTTTTTCCTCCATATATTTTAAAATTTTTTATTTTTCAATAAGTGTGTAGGTATCCGCATCGGCAGGAGCAGATATATCAATCGTCGCAAATGACACCACGTTCGTTGTGCGCTCTGTGGTTTTGGTATGAGTGCCGTAATCGAGTATCACGCACGAATAAGCTCTCAAAAGCGATCCGCCTTCCTTGAACGTAAAGGAATATTCAGCCTTGGTGCAGGTAGCGCCAAAGATCTTTCCGATATATTCAAGCCCCTCGCCCTCAAGCGATACTGACGTTGTATAATTATCGGCGTCCTCTTTGAATTTCGCATCCTTGAAATAACCGCTTGCCAAGAAAAGAGATATCGACGTTTGCGCCATAAATTCGTCCTTTGAAAGCGGATACTTTTCCTTTTTAGCACCGTTTGATCTGTAATAGATACCGTCAACGTATGCATTTGTGATCACAGAGCTGCCTGTCGTGGCGGTATAGAAATACTCACCCGTAACGTTTCTTTTTTCCTCTCCCGCAGACGTTACGTCGGTCGTTACGCCGTCTTTTTCGGTAGAGACTGTTTCCTCAAAGGTTATATGATAATTTTTGCTTTGATTCATTTGCTTTTCGGCGTTTGTTATAAGATCAAGCGCGCTCTTGCCGTTCAAATTATCGATCTCGTGATCGTGCTTGCACGAAACGAGCACTATCGACATAGCAAGAAAACAAAAGGCAAGAATCATTGATAAGATTTTTTTCATTTTTTGATTCCTTATATTTTATTGTAAATTAATTTTATCACAATATATTTATAAAGTCAATAACTAATTAATTTTTTATAAAGTCTAAAATTATGCGCTCGATCTCTTTTTCCCTTGTTGATGGAGCAAGCGGTAATCTCAGCTCGTTTTTGCAAAGCCCCATTTTTGAAAGCGCGCATTTAAGAGGAATCGGGCTGACCTCGGCAAACATTTCCTCAACAAGAGGGGCAACAGAGTGCTGAAGCCTTCTTGCTTTTGATATATCGTTAGCAAAAAAGGCGTGACAGAGTGTCGATATTTCGTTTGGAATTATATTTCCGACAGCCGAAATAACGCCCCTTGCTCCGAGAGAGAGAAGCGGCAGAGTCAGCTCGTCATTACCCGAATAAAAATCGTACCTTCCGTAAAACTCCGCCATCTGCTTTCCGACCTCTGTAAGATCGGGATTTGCCTGCTTTATCGCGACTATATTCTCTACCTCGCTAAGAGCGCGCAACACCGATCTTGATATCTTCATTCCCGTACGCGAGGGAACATCGTATAAAATTATAGGAATATCGACACTCCCCGCCACCTTTTTGTAGTGCTTTATAAGCCCGTCCTCGCTCGTTTTATTGTAATACGGAGTAACGACAAGACACGCATCCGCGCCCATTTTTTCCGCTTCAACGGTCATTTTAAGCGTTCTTTCTGTATAGTTTGAGCCCGTGCCAACCAAAATAGGCACTTTTTTATTAACTCTCTCCTTGGCGCAGGCGATGATGCTTTTTCTCTCCCTAAGAGAAACGGTTGCGCTTTCTCCTGTAGTTCCAAGAACGCAAAGCGCATCAGCTCCCCCGTTTAATTGATACTCTATCAGCCTTCCGTACGCCTCGTAATCCACTCTGCCCGAGGAAAACGGCGTTACAAGAGCAGTTGCCATACCCGTAAATATTTCGGTTTTTGTTTTCATAATTATAAAAAATCCTCCAAAAATTCAAAAATCGGTTGAAAATATAAAAATAATATTATATACTATAAGGTGAACTACATTTTCTAATACAAATATATTCACATTTTTGAATTTTGACTAAAGGACTTAAAATGATAAAAAACAAACTTCCCGAAACTACGCTTCGTACAAGCGATTTTTATTACGAGCTTCCAAACGAGCTTATCGCACAAACGCCAATCGAGCCTCGCGACCATTCAAGGCTTATGGTTTTAAAGGACGGAAATATCGAGCACAAGCATTTTTACGATATCATCGACTATTTGAAGGAGGGCGACACGCTCGTTATAAACGATTCAAGGGTAATTCCCGCCCGCATATACGGCGAAAAGGTGCGAATCGGTGACGATTTCGTATCCGAGCCGTCAAAAATCGAAATGCTCCTTTTAAAGCAAAGAGAAAACGAACGATACGAGGTGCTTCTCCGCCCTGCAAAAAAGATAAAGCTCGGCGGGAGTGTTCGTTTTGGCGATATTCTTACCGCCACCGTCGAGGAAATTATCGAGGACGGAAACAGAATAGTTTCCTTTAGCTACGACAAAAATAAATATTCAAGCATTTTTGAGGTGCTTGATATTATAGGCTCAATGCCCCTTCCGCCATATATCACGAAAAAGCTTGAGGACAAGAACAGATACCAAACCGTATACGCGCGCGAAAACGGCTCGGCTGCCGCACCCACCGCGGGACTTCATTTTACGAAGGAGCTTCTTGAAAAAATAGAAGCAAAGGGCGTTAAAATCGTTCCCGTTATGCTCCACGTAGGTCTTGGCACGTTCCGCCCCGTCAAAGAGGACAGTATAACAGATCATATAATGCACACCGAGTATATAGAGGTGACAAAGCAAAGCGCCGACATAATAAACGAAAGAAGGCGCGCAGGCGGAAGAATAATCGCGGTTGGCACAACCTCGTGCCGTACGCTTGAAAGTGCCGCTGATGAAAGCGGAACGGTTCACCCTGTGTGCGACGATACGGGCATTTTCATCTTCCCAGGATACAAATTCAAGGCGGTTGACGCGCTTATAACGAATTTTCACCTGCCCGAGAGCACTCTGCTTATGCTCGTTTCCGCGTTCTACGGCAAGGACGGAATTATGAACGCTTACAAATGCGCCGTAGACGAAAAATATAGGTTCTTCTCCTTCGGAGATGCGATGCTCATTCACCCTCAAGCAAACACAGAAGCTTGACCGGCGAGTCATCGATAAATACCTTCGATGAGATCGGCTTAATTCAAATTACTCGCAACGGTGAAGCAAAAAAATCTTAAAATAAAAAGAGGAGGCAAAAATGAAGGTAATTGCAATCGTCGGTCCTACTGCCGTCGGAAAAAGCTCTCTTGCCATCAGGCTCGCCAAAGCGCTTAACGGCGAAATAATTTCCTGTGATTCAATGCAGGTATATCGCACGATGGACATCGGCACTGCCAAGGCAACAAAGGACGAGCTGAGCGCAGTTCCTCATCATCTTATAGATATTTTAGATCCCAACGAAAGCTTTTCCTGCGCGGATTACGCCGTTTTGGCAAAGGAAGCGATAGAGAATATCTCGTCACGCCAAAAAACGCCGATATTCTGTGGCGGCACGGGACTTTATCTTGACAGCGTAATAGAGATCCCATCTTTTTGCGATACTGCAAAGGACGAGAAATACAGACACTCCTTAGAGCTTTTTGCCTCTGAAAACGGAAATAGCGCGCTTCATAAAATGCTAACGGAGATCGACCCCGAAAGCGCCGAGGCAACACACGAAAACAACGTTAAGCGTGTTATTCGCGCGCTTGAAATATATAAATGCACGGGTATTACCAAATCCGAATGGGACAGAAGATCCCGCCTTCAAGCTCCGCCGTACGAGGCGCACGTGTTCTTCCTCACCTGCGAGGACAAGGCGCTTCTCTACAAAAAAATCGAGGAGCGCGTAGATATAATGATAGCCTCAGGGCTTATCGACGAGGCACGCGCGCTTTACGAAAACGGATCACTCTCACCCGAAAAAACCGCATCGGGAGCTATCGGCTACAAGGAATTTATTCCTTATTTCAAAGGGGCGGACACACTTGAAAATTGCATAGCTCAGCTCAAATTATCGACACGTCACTACGCAAAGCGTCAGCTTACGTGGTTTTCAAGAAAGAAAAATTATCATAAAATACCCATAGATACGGAAGACGCCTTTTCATATATAATGCGTTTTCTTGGAGAAACAAAATGACAAAGGAACAGCTTTTACAAAATTACAGATCAACGCTTGATAAAATATCCGAGCTTTCTGGCGGAAGACGCGTTGATATGCTCATAGCAACGAAAATGCAGAGCGCCGAGGATATAAATTTTCTTATCGAAAGCGGAGCTACGCTCATCGGAGAAAACAGAGTTCAGGAGCTTTTGCAGAAATATGACGAAATAAAAAAGGACAGCGTTTGCATACACCTTATCGGCTCGCTACAGAAAAACAAGGTAAAATATATCTGCGACAAGGTAGATATGATTCATTCCGTGGATAGCATTTCGCTTGCCGAGGAAATTGACAAAAGATGCGCCAAGCTGGGCAAAACGATGGACGTTCTTATAGAGATAAATTCAGGGCGCGAGGCAGAAAAGGGTGGAGCTATGCCGGAGGATGCGGAAGCGCTCGTCGCCTCGGTAAGAGCTCTTAAAAATATTCGCGTACGCGGACTTATGACAATGGCGCCAAAATGCTCAAGCGAGGCGGAATACAGAAAATATTTTGCGCTCACAAGGGAGCTGTTTGATTCGCTTTTCAAAAACGAAGATAACGCAATACTCTCAATGGGTATGAGCGAAAGCTATGAATACGCAATAAAGGAGGGCGCAACGCTCGTAAGAGTAGGCAGCGCCATATTCGGAGAAAGGAAGTATAACTAATGGGACTTTTCAGTAAATTTTTCAATCGCTATAACGAGGAGGACGAGCTTGACGAGGAGCTTGAGGAGCAAAATGACGAGGGCGCAAGCATAGCTCTTGACGGAGCAAATATCGAATTAAAGGTAATAAAGCCCTCTGAGTTCGAGCAAATACTCGTTGCCGCAGATTGCTTGCTCGACGGGAAGACGGTTCTTCTTAATCTTGAGGGGCTCGACCGCGCTATCTGTCGCAGAATGATAGATTTCATAAGCGGTGTTGCCTACGCGCTTAATTCAAATATCAAAAAAGCAACTAAGGATTCCTATTTTATCGCTCCGCGCGACGTTGATGTAAGCGGTGAGGCTTTTGAAAGCTCGGAGGATAGCGAGGACACATTTTCGGATATTTAAAAAATTTTTGAGGAGATATTATGGATTTTATTAAAGTCATAGCTTATACGCTTATATATTTATTAAGTCTTTTCGAGATCGTCCTCATCGTTCGCGCCATATGCTCTTGGGCGCCTTATTTCAGAGAGTCAAAGGTAAACAGAATAGCCACTGCGATCACAGAGCCTATCGTCGCTCCAATAAGGAATTTGCTTATGCGTATTTCCTTCGTTCGCCGTTGCCCTATCGACCTTTCCTTTATAGTTCTCTATCTTTTTATCGGCATGGCAAGCTCGGTATTATCCGCGTTTGTCGTGTACGCGTGATCAATCAAAGGAGAAATTATGCCCTTTTACGTAATTTTAATTATAATCATCTGTGGCGGAGTCGCGCTTGACCAAATAAGCAAGATCCTTGTCGATTCCCTTATGGAGCGAGGCGAAAGCGTTGCGGTGATCGAGGATGTTTTTCATATAACCTACGTTCAGAACAGAGGCGCGGCTTTCGGTATGCTATCCGACAGCAGATGGATATTTATGATCCTTTCCACGGTGGGAATTATCGCCCTTTGCATATATCTTTTCCGCTTCTGTAAGGAAAGCAATATAGTAAAGATCTCCCTTGCGCTCGTAATAAGCGGAGGTGTCGGAAATATGATAGACCGCACCCTTCGCGGCTTTGTCGTTGATATGATAGATATGCGCTTTGTGAGAATATATAACTTCGCCGAGGGCGAGGTGACGGGCTTTTACGTTTTCAATATTGCAGACTCATTTGTATGTATCGGTATTGCTGTAATTCTCGTTTGGCTCGTTAAGGAGATTGTTCTCGAATTTAAAAACAAGAAAAAGGCTGACAAAAAAGATGAAAATAACGGCTGAAAACGCAAAAAAACGCCTTGACGTGTTTGTTTCCGAAGCTCTTGGCATAACTCGCTCAAGCGCACAAGGGCTTATCGAGGGTGGCTACGTCACCGTAAACGGAAAAAGCGAGAGTAAAAACTACCGTCTGCGCGAGGGCGACGAAATAGAAGCCGAGGAGCAGGAAATGCGCGAGCTTGATGCTCAGCCCGAAAATATCCCTCTTGATATAATCTACGAGGATAGTGAGATAATCGTTATAAATAAACCGTCAGGTATGGTTGTTCATCCCGCGCCGGGCAACGAAAGCGGAACACTCGTAAATGCTCTTTTATATCATTGTAAAGACACTCTGTCTGGGATAAACGGAGTTATCCGCCCCGGAATAGTTCACAGAATAGATAAGGACACCAGCGGACTTTTGGTCTGCGCCAAGACCGACGAGGCACATATATTTCTTTCCTCTCTTTTAAAGGATCACGGAATAAAGCGCACATACCACGCAATACTTACAGGGCACTTAAAAAGCGACCGTCAAACTATAAATGCGCCGATTGCGCGACACCCCGTCGACCGAAAGCGAATGGCTGTCGTGGCAGGCGGCAGAGAGGCGATCACTCACTGCGAGGTTATTGAGTATCTTCCGTCCTACACTTACGCAAAAATGGAGCTTGAAACAGGCAGAACTCATCAGATAAGAGTCCATATGAGCCATATAGGTCACCCAATAATAGGCGACACTGTGTACGGCGGCGGCAAAACTCCGTTTGAAAAAGCAAATGCAGGTCTGCTTCACGGACAGTGCCTGCACGCAAAAGAGCTTTCCTTTCCGCATCCCAAAACAAAGGAAATCATGACCTTTTCCTCGCCACTTCCCGAGGAATTTGAAAAATTACTTACAAGGCTGAGGCAACAATGACCGAATTTTCTAAAGAGCTTATAAGAATAGCCGACAAAAACGAGGCTACTAAAGATTTAATAACAGAAAAAAGCGCCGAGGTGTTCGAGGCGCTTTGCTCACGTATGCTTGAGGTAAACGAGCATCTTAATCTTACTGCCATAAGGGACACCGACGGCGTTATTTTGAAGCATTTTGTGGACTCTGTGGCGATAATTCCTTACATAAAGGACGGCGCGCGCGTATGCGATATCGGCTGCGGCGGTGGCTTTCCTACCCTGCCTATTGCAATTTTACGCCCTGACGTGTCGATAATCGGCGTTGACAGCGTTACAAAAAAGGTGACCTACGTTAATGAAACCGCACAAAAGCTCGGTTTAAATAACGTTAGCGTATCAAATTCGCGCGCAGAGGAGCTTGGACAAAACAATGATTTTCGCGAGAGCTTTGATGTTTCCTGCGCACGCGCGCTTGGAAAGCTTTCTCTGCTTTGCGAGCTTTGTCTGCCTCTTGTTAAGGTGGGCGGAAAATTTATAGCTATGAAGTCGCTTACCACCGCAGAGGAGATAAAAAACGCCGAGAGCGCAATATCTCTGCTTGGCGGAAGGCTCGACTCTGTGGTTGAATATACACTCAAAAACGATTTTGAGGAGCTGACGAGAACGATGGTTATAATCGAAAAAATCGCTCCGACACCCAAAAAATATCCGCGCAACAATTCGCAAATATCCAAAAAACCGCTTTAATTTTAAAGAGAGAAAATATGACAAGAAGAAAACAGTTTTTATTCGGAATGAGGCGCTCCGTTCCCGTTATGTTCGGCTTCATTCCCGTAGCTATGGCTTTTGCCGTTTTAGCAGGCGAAACAGGCTTCTCAACGAGCGAAACGATACTTATGTCCGTTTTCGTTTTCGCGGGAGCTTCACAGATAATGGCGCTTGAGCTGATATCCCTCAGCTCTGCGTTTTTTGAGGTTGTTTTCGCTACCTTTATCGTGAACCTAAGACACTTCATAATGGGCACCTGCATTATGAGAAAGATAGGTAAAACCAATCTCGGCGAAAAGCTTATCTGCTCGTTCGGCGTAACGGACGAATCCTTCGCGCTTACCGCCACAATGTCCGAAAGGGATTGCACGCCTTGGTTTATGTACGGCGTTATCGTCGTTACCTACGGCTCGTGGGTTGGCGGAACGGTAATCGGCGCGCTTGCAAGCAACATTTTACCCGAGCAGATTTCAAACGCTTTGGGAATTGCTCTTTACGCACTCTTTATTTCTATTCTCGTTCCCGGAATAAGAAAAAATCTGCGTCTTATTCTGCTCGTCATCCTCACCGCTATCGTAAACAGCATTCTTGTGTGGATAGGCTTGAAATCAAGCTGGGCTATAATCGTTTCCTGTATTGCGTGCGCTCTTTTCGGAGTGTGGTTCGTAAAAGACCCCGAGGCGCAAAATTCAGACACTCCCCTGCCCAAAAAGGAGGAGAACGTATGAATTACATATTACTCGCTCTTTGTATGATGGTCGTTACCTACGGCGTGCGCCTTTTACCGTCGTTTATAACAGACAAAATAAAAATAAGCCCTAAGGCTGAAAAGTTTTTAAATCTTATTCCGTTTACCGCCCTCGGCGCGCTCATATTTCCCGGAGTTCTGAGCGTTGATGCGTCAAGGTGGTATGTCGGCGCTGTCGGCGCGCTCGCAGCTATCGTGCTCTCGTGCATAAAAAGAATGCCAACCGCCGTAACCGTCATCGTCAGCGTGCTTGTCACAATGCTTTTCTTTTTATGACCGTTCTCGGCAGACACTGAAAAATTTTCATCAATTTATGATAATGAAAGAGCAGATTTCTCTGCTCTTTTATTTTATTCAAGGCTTTTGTATTCAAAAAGCTTAAAATCCGCACTTAGATCGGCGCTTGCTAAATTTATAATTATCAAGCCTTTTTTTCTTGCTTTTTCTATCCACTTGTAAGAATTAGAGAAGGAATTTTGCACATAGGCAATTATGATTGAAGATTTTTTCAAAAGCCATTCATTTCGTTTTGAAATTGCAAAACGTTGATAAACACCCTCTAATTCCTCCGGATATAACGTATTCTCTTGATTACCGATTATTGCTTTTTCATTTAAATAAGACAAAATGATGCTATATTTTATTGAATAGCTTTTATTTAATTCGTTTAACGCTTCCTGCACTAAAAAATCAAATCTTCCGTTATTTCCAACATAAAAGCTGCTAACTCCTCTGTCAAAAATATTCAAGATGGTTTCTTTTAATTTTGGTTTTATATGCTCCGGTGCATCATGATGTCCAAAAAAAGTACAATTCATAAATCCCTCTCCTAAAATTCAAAAATTCAGTATACTTAATTTAAGTATACCAACAACATTATACCATAAAATAATCTTAAAATATACTTAAATTAAGATTTTAGAGGTGTTTATGAGAAATAAAGAAAACAAGCATTTAGGAATAGAGATTGATCCCGAGCTTCATTACAAGCTTCATTATATTTCAAAATATTACGGTCGCTCTGCGAATGGAGAAATTTTATTTCTCATAAGACAGGCAATAAAGGATTTTGAAAAATCCGAGGGTGAAATAACTTATCCTCCGCAAAATTAAAAACGAAGAGCAGACACGCAAGAAGAAAATTTCTTGTATGTCTGCTCTTTTTATTTTATTCAAGGCTTTTGTATTCAAAAAACTTAAAATCCGCGCCGATTCGCTCACCGGTAAGATCCTGACAAGCCATACCAACGAACGTGCCCGTATGTCCCTCGTGACCGATATCGACATACGCCTCGTCACTAAGATCCGAGCAATCAAGCTCACCGCCGATAGAGAAAAATTCCTCTCCGTCAAGAGAATACGAGAACGAAAGGCACAGGCTGTCGATATTGACTCTTAGCCAAACGCATTTGCTTTCCCCAATAAGAATTTTAAAGCCGTTTATCGGATTGTAGAATTTAAGATTATCGCGAACGACTATGCGAAGCGCGTTCTGCCCGCTTTCCTCATCGCGCGACATATAAAGGTAAAAGAAATTATAAGTATCGTAAAATACCGTAAGACCCGCCATCTGCTGAAAAGTTTTCGGATCAAATTCAAGATAAGTAGTGCTTTGCGATTTAAAATGCTGAAGCCGTCTGCCGACAAGGCTCTGCACGTCACACGAGGTTATCGCTTGCTGTCCGTAAAGACGCAAAAATCCGCGCCTTTCCGTAAGAGAGCCAATTCTTTCAAGAGGTAAGCGCAGAGTCTTATAATGATGCGGAAGCGTATCGCAATCAAAATAATCTCTTATGTCAGAGCAAGGATATTTATGCTCCTCAAGAAAAACCTTATACTCCGTCGGCGGAGTCAACGTATCGGAGTCCTTTAAGCGAAGCCAGCCGTCGCGCCATTCGACATTGGCAATAGCCGTTTCTCTGCCGAGAATAGAACGCTTCTTTTCCCCAATCGGTCTTGCACAAAGATACGCAACGTATCCGTCGCCGTCAGGCGTTTCAATATACGAGGCGTGACCTGTGCGCTGAAGCGGACTTGAAGGATCATTTCTCGTCGTAAGAAGCGAAAGCGGATCAGCCTCGTACGGCCCCCAAAGATTTTTTGAGCGCGCAAGCTGAACTCCGTGATTGTACATCGTTCCGCCCTCGGCAAGCATAAGATAATAATATCCGTTCTTTTTATAAAGATGCGGAGCCTCGGTCGCGCCGATGGGCGTTCCCTTGAAAATAGTTTTTATCTCGCCGACGAGCTTCTTTTCCTTCTCTGAATATTCCTGCATAAGAATCCCCGCAAAATCGTGAAACTCCATTCGGTGATCCCAACGCATATTGAGAAGATATTTGCGCCCGTCATCATCGTGAAAGAGCGACGGATCAAAGCCGCTTGAATTAAGATAAATAGGCTCGCTCCACTCACCGCCGAAAATATCAGTCGTTGTAACGAGATAGTTCGGAGTGTCCTTGAAAATACCGTGAAAATTTCTCGTGTTCGTGTAGATAAGATAAAACGTTCCGTCACAGTACGAAAGACACGGTCCCCAAACTCCGCCCGAATTCGGATCGCCCTGCATATCGAGCTGAGATGAACGGCTAAGCGGCGAGGGCAACGCTTCCCAATTCACAAGATCGCGCGAATGGTAAAGCGAAACTCCGGGAAACCACTGAAATGTCGACGTGGCAACGAAATAATCCTCACCAACGCGAAGTATCGAAGGATCGGGATGAAAGCCCGAAAGTATCGGATTTTTTGCAGTAATCATTTTTTCTCCTTATCATATTTATAGCTCTGTTTAAAAGGTTTTTGTAAGGAACAACGACGTAGCTTTTCACTTTGTTTGCTGATGTGCAAGAAGCAAATTACCCCCATTCCCAAAAATCCTTTCGGATTTTGCGGGAGCCCTTAGGGTCGGCGTACCGCAGACAAAGGCTGATGGCGTACATCGCGTACGTCGAAGTCATTGTCGAGGAACAACGACGCAGCTTTTCACTTTGTTTGCTGAGGAAAAATAAACACGTTAAACTAGGCGTACCGCAGATGATTGGACGCCGACGTACATGGCGTACGTCAAGTTCATCATCGAGGAACAACGACGTGTAACGCCGTTTAGTTTTCCTCAGGTTTTATTTGCTCGAAAAGCCAGCGCCCATATCCCCTATTCTGTCCTACCGTCGACCAGATAGTATGCCCTGCGTTCGCCATAGGCATAAACTTGAACACCTTTGAGCCTACTGCATCAAAGGCTTTTTTCATTTCATAGGTTCCTGTATAGGGAACGGTATAATCTGCTGTGCCGTGGAATGTCCAGATCGGAAAATCCTTAAGCTTTTCCGCTTGAGTTGTGTCTGCTCCGCCACAGATCGGAATTGCCGCCGCAAAAAGCTCTGTGTGGCGCATTATAAGATCCCAAGTTCCAAATCCGCCCATAGAAAGTCCCATTACGTAATAACGGCTCGTGTCGGGACGGTATTCGTCCTCTACGTCGTAAATGAGCTCTACAACCGCGCCAAGCTCGTTCGATTCGGGAACGTGGCTGATATTGTAGTTTCCGTTAGACCAAGGAGTGTCAACCCATTGTTGTCCGCCGGGACATTGAGGGCAAATTATTATCGCATCCGCATAGGGAGAAATATTAAGAGAGAAAATATCGGGAACAAGATTTATAAGCTGTCTTGAATTATCGTTTCCACGCTCGCCTGCTCCGTGAAGAATAACGAGAAGCGGAGTCGTTTCGTTTTCGGGATCGTAGCTTGAAGGAACGTAAAATCTGTAAGGAATAACCGTTCCGTCCTCGGCTGTGTACGTGCGCGCTTCAAACAGCTCAAGAAGCGTTTCGTAGCTTATCTTGCCCATTTTGAGCTTGAGATACTGAGCGTAGTTGTAGCGAGTGTAGTCGGACTTGTGATAAATAAAGCCCGCATCCTTGGCAACCGTAACGTCGACTTGTTCGCCGTCCTTGGTGAAAAATTCTCTTTTTGCAACCTCAAAAAGATACTCGTAAACATATTCGCTTACAGCATAAAGAATAAGATCGTCGCCACACACGTCAACGGCAAAATCGTTCGACTCATAGAGCTTATTTTTAACGAAAACGGCGTTTTCGTCAGCATCGCCTATAACTATTCTTTTCGTGCTCTCGGCAGGAGCTTCCTCATCGGAATAAACGGAAAGTGTAACGCCAAACTGCTCGTTTATGTATAATGAAAGAAGCTGAGCGTATTCTGAAAATACATCAATATCGGAATCGTAGACGATTATATATTCACTGCTTCCCGATGCGATTATATTAAGATCGGTATTTTCGGGAGCATTCGGATCTATAATATCCGCAGGATCCTCAGGCTCAGGCTCTTCTTTCTCACTTGAGCTTTCCTCGCTCGTCGTTTCCTCAGAGGAGCTTTCCTCTGACGAGAAGTCTTCGGATGTTGTTTCTTCATCTGAGCTTTCCTCTGCGGTTGTTTCTTCCGTAGTCGTTTCTTCCGTAGTAGTTTCCTCGGATGTCGTTTCATCCTTGGACGATTCCTCGGTAGCGCTTTCCCCGTTCGTGGAGCTTTGCACATCGTCCTCGCCCGAATCGTCACAGGCTAAAAGGCAGAGTGTCGATAAAGCAAGCAAAAGCGCCATAAAAAGCGAAATAATTCTTTTGATTTTCATTTCGTTCTCCTTCAAAGCATATTTATTTTAACTGATTTTCCATATCCTCGCACTCCTCCATCAGGGAGAGTATCGATAATTCGTCATTTTCTATCTGCTCGCCAAGCTCGCACAGCTTCATATAATCGCTTGCGTTTTCGGGCAGCTCAAGCTCGGCTCGCTTTGTCTCAAGCGATTTTTCAAGATCCTCTATTTTCGCCTTGGTCCTTTGGAGCTTTCTTTCAAGGCGCGAGCGCTCCTTTGAAAGCATATAGCTTTGCTTTCCTTCCTTTATAATCTCGGGCTCGGCAGTTTTTTCTTCATTTTGCTCGGGGAGTGTCTGCTTTTTCTCTAAATATTCATCATATCCGTAAGGAAAATGCTCGACACTGTGTCCGTTAAATATCAAAAGCGAATCCGCTATGCTCCTTACAAAATATCTGTCGTGCGACACGAAAAGCACACTGCCCTCAAAGCCGATAAGCATTTTTTCAAGCGTGTCCTTACCGATTATATCCATATGATTCGTTGGCTCGTCAAGAATAAGAAAGTTAGGCTTTCTTTGAAGTATCTTGCATAACGCAAGACGCACCTTTTCTCCACCCGAAAGCATATCTACAGTTTTAAAAACATCGTCCTGCGTGAACATAAATGCCCCAAGAGCGCCCCTTGCTTCCGTTTGGGTAAGCGACGGGAACTCGTCCCAGAACTCATCAAGAACGGTTTTGTTGCTCTGATATCTCGTCATTTGCTGATCAAAATATCCCACGTCGACCTGATGTCCGAAATCAAAATCTCCGCTTATTTTCGGAATAGCCCCGACAAGTGTCTTTAAAAACGTGGATTTTCCCGTGCCGTTTGTGCCGATAACAGCCACTCTCTGACGCTTATACTGCTTGAAGCTGATCTCGCAAAGCTCCTTACCGTACCCTATTTTCAAGTGTGATACAGCAAGTATCTCCTTACCTGTGTCGCGATTTGGCTTAAATTTAGCCTTAAACGTGCCTGTATCAAAGCGCATAGGCTCTTCAAGCTTTTCCATATGCTCGATCTGCTTCAGCTTGGAGCGTGTCATCGCGACCTTTGTGGGTGTGTTTTTGAATTTCTCGATAAGCTCCGTGAGCCGTGCAATCTCGTCCTGCTGCGCCCGATACGCCTTCAGCTCTCTTTCGTAATTGTCTTCCTTCTGCTTTATAAACGCGGAATAGTTTCCTGCATATTTTCGACTTATTCCGTGCTCGATCTCGTACACCTTCTCGGCTATTTTATCAAGAAACATTCTGTCGTGCGACACGATAACGACGGCTCTTTTATATTCCTTCAAATATCCCTCAAGCCACTCAACGGTCGATATATCAAGGTGGTTCGTAGGCTCGTCAAGGAGCAATATGTCAGGCTTTGAAAGCAGAAGCTTCACAAACGCGATCTTTGTGAGCTGTCCGCCCGAAAACTCGCTAAGCTTTCTTTTTTTATCCTCAAGCGAAAAGCCAAACGCCGAAAGAATCGCGTTATATTCCTTTTCGTAATAATATCCGCCGTCGTTTTCAAATTCCTCGCTAAGACGGGTAAATTCGTTTATTTTAGCCTCGTCACCGCTATCAAGCTGATCTAAAAGCTCGTTTATTCTCGCCTGCTTACGAAGCAACGGCTCAAAGCATTTTTTCAGCTCGTCATCAAGGGTTATATCAAGCTCGGAAAACGCATTTTGCTTGAGATATCCGATTTCTACCTTGCCGTTTTTTGCGATAACGGAGTCCTCGTATTCGTTTTTACTAAGCTCTATTTCTCCTGCGATAAGGCGGAGAAGCGTCGTTTTTCCGCAGCCGTTTCTACCGACGATAGCTATCTTTTCTCCTGCGTTTATTTCTATATTTATTTTTCTGAGTATTATTTCAGCGCCAAATTCAACGGTGCCGTTTTTTATCTGATATAGCATTTTTCCTCTTTGAAGCAAGATGCCCTCGCCTCATTTGTTTTTATATTATTTCTTCTATTATATTCTAACATACTGAATCTTCATTGTCAAGGTGACGGAAAGACGGTCAAGCGTCTGACGCTTGGCGGAGAAGCCTCCGCGGGCTTGGTAGCCTTACTTTTGTTTGTGCATTTAAATTTTACAGACACTCTTTCTATTGAGGTCTCTTTTACATCTTCACTCTTCACTCTTCACTCT
>JAGAPG010000019.1 GCA_017623355.1 Clostridia bacterium | reverse complement strand
CGTAAGTGGTCAAATCTGTGGTCAAACTACTTTACTGAGAGATTATCGAAAAGAGGAATGCCCGAAAAAGTCAGTGTTTACAAGGGTTTTCGGGCTTTGGAAAAATGAAAAGACAGGAACTGCCTGCATGCTCCCAAAGCATGCGCGCTACCAACTGCGCTACATCTCGATAGGCTTTGGACACTTTTTACGTGCTTAAATATTATAGCAAATAAGAATCGTTTTGTCAAGAAGTTTTTTGTTAAAAATCAAACTCTATTTTGTTTGAAAATATTTTATAAATGTTTTTATTTTGAAAACAAAATATTAAATTATGTCCTCGAGCTATATACTTTTTAATATATTCATATGAACATATGCTCAAAATTTAATGAATTATGTAAGCGGAAGGCGGTTGCTTCCGCTTAATTGCTTATATAGTTCCTGTAACGATGAGAGTTGCAACGCCCGGAGTTGCAGTCCACGCACCTGTTTGAGGATTTTGCTCGAATGTTGCGGCATCAACCAAAACTTGCCCTGCGATAGTTGTAAATTCACCGGTTGTCTCGTTATAGGTGTAATTTACACCTTCTTGCCATAATGCACCGTTGAATGTGACAGAAATATTCGAAAGTATAGGATCAAATACATCTGATATAATAGCATTATCTGTAGCAACAAGTGGAGCATTACCTGTATTTTGAATTACAAAGGTGTAATTAACCAAAGAATTTTCAGAAACAGGGATTGGGGAGATGGATTTTGTTATAGACATAACGGCATCGTTTGAAACGGTTATTGTTTCTTCCGCATCAAACGGAACAATGTTGTTTCCGGAAACTGTAACGATGTTAGTAATAGTGCTTCCTTCGCTCAAAGGAGCAAATGCAGTTATCTGTGCTTCATAAACTATAATTGCGTTACCGTTTGCAGGAACAGAAATACCTGAAACAACTAAAGGAGCTTCGGTAGTCACTGTTGGTGTAGGCTGTAAAACCCCGTTGATATAATACAGAAGAGAGCCGTCAACATATGATAGTGGAGTTAATGTTTGAGAATTAAAGGAGTAAGAGCCGAGATTGTCGGAAATGGAAAGCGCGTTATAAGCGGTGTTTCCTGAATTCAGGATACTTACGATATAGGTTACACTATCTCTTTCTTGATAAGTGCTTGAAACTGCTGTTTTAGTGGCAGAAAGAACCTCTAAAAGCTCGCCGACAGCTACATTTGAGGGCGTTACAATATCGTTATAAGATAAAAAAGCTTGATTTGTAAATTGAGCCATGATAATTCCTTTCTGAGAGATAAACTCTCAATTTCATTTTATGAAAAATTGATAAGAAAGGACACATGTAAAAATATTTCCGAGGAAATGTAAAAGACATCTTGACAAAAGATAGTTTATGTGTTAGAATTGTGGGCGTGAAAAATAGCTAGTAGAAAATCGCAGAAGTGTAAGCGACTGCGATGGGATAGCACTCAGGAGAACCTCTTAAGTGAGTGCCGAAGGGGCAAAGCGAAAGCTAATCTCTCAGGCAAAAGGACAGAGTAAATTTTCATTTTTAATCATATTTTATATGTGAAAATGTAATTTTAATCTCGCGAGTGTTATTGTCACTCGCGATTTCTTTTTACAAAAATATTATTAAAAGGGGAAATGAAAAATGGAATGGCTTGAAAAAGCAGTCGACTCGGTAAATACGTATCTTTCGGGATATATACTTGTATTTTTGCTTGTCGGCGTAGGTCTTTTTTATTCTATTAAAACTAAGTTTGTACAGGTTCGCTGTCTTGGCGAGGGCTTCAAAAAGGCTTTTAGTAATAAAAAAGAAGAAAATGGTGAAAAGAAGGGGCTTTCATCCTTTCAAGCGCTTGCAACGGCAGTTGCTGCTCAGGTAGGAACAGGAAATATAGTCGGAGCGTGCGGAGCAATACTTGTGGGCGGCCCGGGAGCAATTTTCTGGATGTGGATAATCGCGTTTTTTGGAATGGCGACTAACTATGCAGAGGCTGTTTTGGCTCAAAAAACAAAGGTTATTGACGAAAACGGCGAGGTACACGGCGGTCCTGTATACTACATAAAGAAAGCATTTACGGGAAAATTCGGCAAATTCCTTGCAGGATTTTTTGCAGTTGCTATAATCATAGCTTTAGGATTTATAGGCTCTATGGTTCAGTCGAATTCTATCGTATCAAATATTTCGGGAGTATTTACTTCATTTGGAGCTAATGCCGATACCGTAAGTAATTATATGTGGATAATCGGCTTGGTAGTTGCGTTGCTTGCAGGATTTATATTCATTGGCGGTATAAAGAGAATAGCATCAGTAACCGAAAAGCTCGTTCCTATTATGGCGATTCTTTATATTGTAGGCGGACTTTTGGTTCTTTGCGTTAATATAACTAATGTTCCGTCAGCTATAGGAGCAATATTTAAATATGCATTTACACCTCAATCAATAATTGGCGGCGGATTGGGCTCAGCAATAGTTATAGCAATTCAAAAGGGCGCGCAAAGAGGTCTTTTTTCAAACGAAGCCGGTATGGGTTCAACACCTCACGCACATGCTCAGGCAGATGTAAAGGACCCTCATGATCAAGGAGTTACGGCTATGGTGGGCGTATTTATAGATACGTTTGTAGTTCTTACAATGACAGCGCTTGTTGTTATATCGACACTTTATGTTGGTGACGGTGCACTTGCTTCGATTACAGGTGAGGCAATAGATGCAACAGGATCTTCCTTTACAGAACTTGCAAAGCTTGGCGGATATTCTGACGGAAATATGGTACAAAAAGCGTTTCAACTTACATTTACAAAGCTTTTCGGCGGTAATGCGAGTATAGGAAACGCAGTAGGAAGCATTTTTGTTGCAGTGTGCTTGTTCTTCTTCGCATTCTCAACAATTATAAGCTGGAACTTCTTCGGTAAGATCAACTTTAATTATCTTTTCGGAAAGAAGGCAACAATTGTTTATTCCGCTATTACTATCGTGTGTGTATTCCTTGGATCAATAGGCTCTAACACACTTGTGTGGGGACTTTCGGATCTTTTCAACAATCTTATGGTAATCCCCAACGTAATAGCTTTGATAGCTCTTTACGGAATGGTAACTGAAAAATTCAAGAAAAATAACGAAATATCGGTAAGCGGAAAGCTTGAAAATAAATAAAAAATCAACACGGACAAATTGTCCGTGTTGATTTTTTGTAATGAGTACTTTATATTTCAAAAATCAGTTCATATGTCGTGTGTAGTATCTCTTTAATAAGTATTATTTCATCGGGATATAAATGTCGCTGACCTACCTCTATTTTTGCGATCGCACTCCTTGTAATATCACAACCTTGCAACTGTAATTTAGATGCTAAAATTTCTTGAGTCATTCCGCAATTTTCACGGATTTTCCGTATGTTGTTTCCAATTTTTTCTCGATATCGGCGTTCATGTTTTTTACCTCTCAAAAAATTTGCACCCAAATAAGAACAAATCGCTCGACTTTATTATAATTAAATGCTATAATCATTTTGCACTTATATAGGTGCAAAATATAAAAAATATTAAAGATAGAAGATTTTTAATGAGAAAAAATCAGTTTGGAATAGCTCTTTTTTAATCGTATTGATGCTTGCTTTAGTATTGACGGCTTGCAGTAATAAGGATTCTGAAAATGGCGGTAATAAAGACAAGGATACAGGTACCGAAACAGCTTCACGCGATGATGAAAGTTCAAATGATGAAAGCTCAAATGATGAAAGAAACAAGAGATCTTAATGAAGACAGGCGAAAGCGGTATCTTGCCAAATAACATCTTCAAAAAAGACGGATATAGTATAGTTGGATGGTCGTTGTACCAAAACGGAGAGATATCTTATATAGATGGAGGAACATATAAATCAGGCTCTGAAAGCACCGTTACTCTTTATGCTGTATGGGATGCTATCGAATATACGGTTACATACCATTCCACTGAGCTAATGGTAAATGAATTTACATTTACGGTAGCTGATCTCCCACTTGATTTGATAACGCTTAATAATAAGCCAGACTATATGTTTGAATGCTGGTATGCAAACGAGCAGCTTCAAGGGGGCCGTCTTATCCAGCTTAATACAATAGGAAATATAGATCTTTATCCCAGCTACGTTGAGGCAACAAACGGACTTATTTTTAATGAAAGAGAGGGAGAATTGGCGGTTTCAGAATACACAGGAAGCTCTTTGACTGTAGTTATTTCCGATTATTTTCTCGGTAAGCCTGTGACTGCTATCGACGATAATGCATTTAAAGGCCGTAACAGCATAACAAGCATAAAACTTCCAAGCACACTAAAAATTATAGGAGACGGAGCTTTTTATAGCTGCCATTCCATAAGAAGTATTACTATTCCCGATGGCGTAACTTCTATAGGAGATACTGCGTTTGCTTACTGCAGAACTCTTCAAAAATTGGAAATTCCTGAAGGTGTGAGGTCTATTGGTGAGCGTGCATTCTATGGATGCTATGCAATGAAAAGCATATTTATCCCTGAGGGAATAACATCGTTAGAGTATCAGATCTTCTATGATTGTAGAAATTTAAGTGATATTACACTTCCTTCAACGTTAACTGTTATAAATAACGATGCATTTCGTAATTGTGAGGCTCTTGTTGAGATCACTCTTCCCAACAGTGTAAAAACGATAGGAGAAATGGCATTCTACGGATGTGATATTTTAGAGAGTATATCTATTCCAAACGGAGTAACGTCAATTGGTAAAGAGGCGTTTGGCTATTGCAAAAAGCTAAAGACGGTCAATATCCCAACGGGCATAACTACAATAAGCGAATCAATGTTCAAATACTGTACCGCACTCGAATCTATAACTATTCCAAATAATATAACCGTCATAGAGAATGATGCGTTCTATGGATGCGAAATTCTTGACGGAACCATTCTTCCAAGTAATATAAAGAAAGTAGGAGACAAGGCGTTTTATAATTGCCGTGCTCTTAAAAGCATAAAAATATCGGAATCTGTGAGAACGATGGGAGCAAATGTATTTGAAAATTGCGACAGTCTATATATTTATTGTGAGGCAGTCAGCATGCCGCTTACCTGGAAAACGACTTGGAACTCATCAAATTGCCCGGTAGTTTGGGGTGTAAAATAATTAAAAGGCCCACCGCAAAGCAATTTCATAAAAAAATGAAAAAGGACGATTTTCTCGTCCTTTTTTCACACCGTCTTGCCCGCAATGGCAAAACATCGTATTGCAGATCGCCGTTTTTTATACATCGTATTGACTTACAGAGTACGGTGTGTTATACTATTTTTACTGTATGATGATAGAAAAACGGTGTTTTCGCCCGTGAAAAAGTGACGTTATTCGCTTATAATGATGTCGCTTCCTCCGGTCACCGTAAAGGTGGATTTTTTTAAAATAATATGATATAATTTTATCAAGAAAGCGAGGAATGTGTATGAAAAAATACGATGTTATATTTTTCGATCTTGACGGAACAATAATAGATTCGGGCGAGGGAGTGACTAATTCCGTATCATATGCTCTTGAAAAATTGCGAATAGAGCCTTTGTCAAAATCGAAATTAAGAAAGTTCATAGGTCCGCCGCTTGCCGTGTCATTTCCTACATATGCGGGGGTGGCTAAGGATGACGTGGAAAAAGCAATAAAATATTATCGCGAGTATTATACTTCAAAGGGCATTTTTGAAGGATACGTGTATGAAAATATAGAAAAAATGTTAGAGATCCTTAAAAGCAATAAAAAGCATCTTGTGGTTGCAACATCAAAGCCGGAGGAATTTGCCAAAAGTATTTTGAAAAGAGCAGGGCTTGATAAATATTTTGATCATATAGCAGGAGCAACGATGGATGAAAAAACTCGCGCGACCAAAGATGATGTTATAAGATATGCTCTTGATCTGTGTCAAATAACAGACACATCGTCCGTTCTTATGGTTGGAGATAGATGCTATGATATAGAGGGAGCGAGACACTTCGGCATTGAATGTATGGCTGTTTTGTACGGATACGGAAGCTATGAGGAGTTTATAGAGTATAAAGCTGATTATATAGCGGAAACACCGCTTGAAGTGGCTGAAAAGATACTTGAATAAATAAAAACGGAGTGTCAATTATCGACACTCCGTTTCAGTTTTTAGTTTAATGACATAATATCATCAATGCTTTTCTCTGATGCCTTATGCATTTTTGCAAATTCTCCGTTCAATGCCAAAAGCTCGTCATATGTTCCAAGCTCAACACACCGTCCTGCCTTTAAAACAGCGATCTTATCTGCATTTCTTATGGTGGAAAGTCGGTGAGCTACGATAAATGTAGTTCTGTTTCTTCTTAAATTATTAATAGCCCTTTGAATTTCACGCTCGGAAACGTTATCCAAAGCGCTTGTTGCTTCATCGAGAATAATTACAGAAGGATCGCGAATAAGCGCGCGTGCAATAGATATTCTTTGCTTCTGTCCGCCGGAGAGATTTGCTCCGTGCTCATTGAGCGATGAATCGATTCCGTGAGGGAGAGTGTTTATAAAATCATATAAAAGAGAAGCCTTTAATACCTCATTTAACTCATCCTCGTTGACATTTTCGAGTCCGTATGTGATGTTTTCGCGAATAGATCCTGTGAATAGAACACTGTTTTGAGGCACGATAGCGATATTCTTTCTGTAGGATTGAAGATCAAGCTCTGTAAGATCCTTTCCGTCAACGGTTATTTTTCCGCTTTGCGGATGCATAAATCCGATAGCAAGATTTATAAGAGTTGATTTTCCGCTTCCGCTTTCGCCAACAAGAGCCACAGTTTCTCCCGCTTTTACGGAGAGAGAAAAATTGTCGAGCAAATGTCCTTCGGTTTCATATGAAAAGGTTACGTTGTCGAATTCATATTCGCCGTGAAGAGTGTCTATCTTTTCTTTTCCCGAGGAACACTCTATATCTTGAGAGCCCAAAATTTCTCCTATAGAGGAAATAGCCTCTGTTCCTTTAGAAAAAATGGGGAAAAGATTGATCAGCGCAGACACTTGCCATGTAAGCGTATTAAAATAGGTTTGAAAAAGAGTGATATCTCCTGCAGATATTTTGCCTTGATAAGCCATGAATCCCGAGAAGATAAGAGATCCAAGCTGGAAAATTTGAATAGTGACCCACAAAAATGATCCGAAATAAGCTTGTATCATATCAAGATTGAAGCCGGATCTTGCGATTTTTGTAAGAGAATCGCCTATTCTGTGAATTTCGTGCTCCTCAAGTGAGTGAGCGCGAGTTATCTGTATCATTTCCTCCATATCGTTGAAGCTTGCGTTAGCTCCTTCAACGTCGCGTCTATAGTCGGAATTGCTTTTATTGATCTTTTTTCTGAACATTCTTACTAAAGTAATGTTTACAGGAATACATAAGAGAAAGAAGAAAAAGACGGATATCTCCTTTGTGATAACGACGGTCAAAGCAGTGGCAATATTTAAAATTACCGAGGGGAGTGTCGTTATAAGCTGAGTGGCAAACATATGTATGGAGTCTACGTCACGCATGATTTTTGATTGTATCCTACCGCTTTGCATTTCTTTGTGGAAGGATATCGAAAGCTGCTGAAGCTTTTTAACTATAGCTCCGCGCAAGCCTGCCTCAACCTTGCGCGTAACGCGACTGTACAGCTTGACATATATTGCGTTTGCAGGAATATTTATGATGAGTAATGAAATGATAAAAATAACATTTTTGATTATAACTTCCGTGGGGTCTTGACCGATATTACCCGCAGCTTCTGTAGGAAATACCGCATCTATTACGTTTGAAACCACAAGTGGCATACATAAAACGGGTAGCTGCTTTATAAGATAAAAAATCATAGAGCCCAAAAGCTCCTTCCAATATCTTAAATAAAGCTTGCACATAAGCTTGATCGGCTTTTTTTCGCTCGAAAGATATGTTTTTATAAATTTATCTTCTAAAAAAGACATTTCGGTGTTGCTTATAAAATCTTTGTTTTTTGACATAAAAGCACCCCCTTTTATACCAAAAAAATTATACATCACAGCGTTGCTTGTGTCAAGAGAAATAAAAATAAAAAATTAGAAAAAAACATTTGACTTGATGCAATATGTGTGCTATCATAATTAATATAAAATCAGTGCGTGGGCAAATGCGCACAAGGGAGATGAAAATATGAATATTAAGATAACTGAAACGACATCACCTAAAACGATGATGCCCGAAAGCGAACTCGGATTCGGAAGATATTTTTCCGATCACATGTTTATTATGGATTATGAGACGGGAAAGGGCTGGTACGATGCAAGAATAGTACCGTTTGAGAATATTTCTCTTCATCCCGCTTCAACGGTGCTTCACTACGGAGCAGAAATATTTGAAGGACTTAAAGCATATCGCAGAAGCGATGGGGGCGTTCAGCTGTTCAGACCTATGGAGAATATCAGAAGAATGAATACATCTGCTGAGCGTATGTGTCTTCCTGTTATAGATGAAAAGGATGCTTTGGAAATTCTTCATACATACGTAAAGCATGAGGAAAAATGGGTTCCTCATTCAAAGGGGACATCGCTCTATCTTCGTCCGTTTATGTTCGGAAACGATGAAGCTTTGGGTGTTCACGCTGTAAAAAGAGCTACATTTATGATAATTGCTTCACCCAGTGGAAGCTATTACAAGGAAGGAATAAATCCTGTTAAAATAATGATAGAGAGCGAGGATGTCCGTACTGTTCGCGGAGGCACTGGATATGCTAAGTGCGGAGGCAACTATGCAGCTTCTACAAGAGCAGGTGAAAGAGCAAACCAAAAGGGCTACTCTCAAGTTCTTTGGCTTGACGGAGTTGAGAGGAAATATATCGAAGAGGTAGGCGCTATGAACGTTATGTTTAAAATAGACGGCGAAATAGTAACGCCTATGCTTACAGGCTCAATACTTCCCGGTATTACAAGAAAATCGTGCATAGAGGTTCTTAAGAAGCTTGGCTATAACGTAAGTGAAAGGCTTCTTTCTGTTGAAGAGCTCGTAGGCGCTATGAAATCCGGAAAGCTCGAGGAAGCTTGGGGCTGCGGAACGGCAGCTGTGGTTTCTCCTATCGGAAAGCTTATGTATGAGGATGTTGAGTATATTATAAATAATGAAACAATCGGAGAGGTTACTCAAAAGCTTTATGATATTCTAACAGGAATTCAATGGGGCGAGATAGAGGATGAGTTCGGTTGGATATATAAAATATAATTTTGACAGCTCCGCTTGCGTATAATTATACGCGGGCGGAGTCATTTTATATATAAGATATCAAAATATGAAGAAATTTGATAAAAAATATTAAAAAAGGTATTGACAAATTGGTTTGGATAATATAAAATAAATACATATTTATTTTTTTAGCGTTGAAGGGAACAAAATTCATTGTGACAGTTAAAGAGAGTCGGCGGACGGTGCGAGCCGATACTTCAAATGAACATATCTCCTCCCAGAGCTTCCAACCGAAACAACAGTAGGCTTGGACGGGTCCTCCCGTTAAAGAGGGGCTTTGCTGCTTGGCAAGGCGCGAGAGGGTGTAAACACCAATAAGAGTGGTACCGCGGAGGATTCTTCGTCTCTTTTATGCAGTATAGTTGCGTAGAAGAGGCTTTTTTATTTCTTTAGACGCAACCCAAAAATGAAACGACCCAAAGGAAAGGATTATTTTATGAAGGGAACACAGAAATATACAAAGCAGTTTTTCTCACCAAGCGGAGTGAGTATGGACTGGACAAAAAAAGATCATATAGACAAAGCCCCGATATGGTGTAGTGTCGATTTACGTGACGGCAATCAGGCGCTCATAATTCCTATGAGTCTCGACGAAAAGCTTGAATTTTTCAAGCTGCTCTGTAAGGTCGGCTTCAAGGAGATAGAGGTTGGATTTCCGGCAGCATCTGAAACCGAATATGAATTTTGCCGCACTATAATAGAGCAAAATTTAATTCCCGATGATGTTACCATCCAAGTGCTTACTCAATCAAGAAAGCACATAATAGCAAAGACCTTTGAAGCGATAAGGGGCGCAAAGCACGCAGTAGTTCATCTTTATAATTCCACATCTGTGGCTCAAAGAGAGCAGGTGTTCAAAAAGAGTAAAGAAGAAATCATAAATATTGCTACGTTCGGAGCAAAGCTTTGCAAGGAATATAAGGCTAAGGCTGAAGGAAAGATAACCTTTGAATATTCACCCGAAAGCTTTACGGGAACAGAGCCTGAGTTTGCAGCAGAGATATGTAACGAGGTAATAAAAATATGGGAACCCTCTCCCGACGATAAGGTTATAATAAATCTTCCCGTAACAGTATCGCATTCAATGCCTCACATATACGCAAATCAAGTCGAATATATGCATAAAAACCTCTTGAATCGCGAAAATCTCATAATATCTCTTCATCCGCACAATGACCGTGGCTGTGCAATAGCTGACAGCGAAATGGGACTTTTGGCCGGTGGTGACAGAATAGAGGGAACTCTTTTCGGCAACGGCGAAAGAACTGGAAATGTAGATATTATAACTCTTGCGCTTAATATGTTTTCTCAGGGAGTTGATCCCGAGCTTGATTTTACAAATCTTCCCGAAATAACGAAGATATATGAAAAGGTCACAAGAATGAGAGTTTACGAAAGACAGCCGTACAGCGGTCAGCTCGTATTTGCGGCATTCAGCGGCTCTCATCAGGATGCTATCGCAAAGGGAATGAAGTATCGAGAGGGTAAGGATATAAAATGGACCGTGCCGTATCTTCCTATTGATCCTAATGACGTCGGCAGAGAATACGAGGCTGATGTTATCCGTATAAATTCTCAATCCGGTAAGGGCGGTATTGGATATATTATGGAAACTCAGTTCAAGCACGACCTTCCTGCTAAGATGCGCGAGGTGTTCGGATACCATATAAAAAGCATCTCGGATCACGAGCACAGAGAGCTTTTGCCTGAGGAGGTATATGAAATATTCGTTCGCGATTTCGTAAATCTTACTACAAATATAGATGTTACAAAAGCAATTTATACAGAACAAAATCACGGCGGAATAAAGGGCGATATAACAGTTAAGCTCGGCGAAAAGGAAGAAAAGATTATTGCCTTTGGAAACGGACGTCTTGACTGTGTCAGCAACGCTATAAAAAAAGTGCTTGATAAGGATTATGTTCTTGAAACATATAATCAGCACGCGCTTGAGGGTAAAACTACCTCAAAGGCAGCATCGTATGTAAGCATTACGAGTGATGGTAAAACTTATTGGGGCGCAGGTGTCGATAGCGATATCAGTGTATCATCGGTAAAAGCGCTTCTTTCGGCAGTTAATATAATGCTTACAAAATAATTTAAGGAGAAAAAACAATGAAAATAACAGGAGCAGAGATAATCATAAAAACGCTTATCGAGCAAGGCGTTACAGATGTTTTTGGATATCCCGGCGGCCAAGTAATAAATATTTATGACGCACTTTATAAGGATAGTGATAAGATAAATCATATCCTTACCGCACACGAGCAGGGGGCAGCGCACGCTGCTGACGGTTACTCAAGAGCAACCGGAAAGGTAGGAGTATGTATAGCTACATCCGGTCCCGGTGCTACAAATCTCGTTACGGGAATCGCGACTGCGATGCTTGATTCTATTCCAATGGTCGCTATAACGGGTAACGTTCCGTGCAGTCTTATCGGTAAGGATAGCTTTCAGGAAATAGATATTACAGGAATAACCCTTCCAATAACTAAGCACAACTATTTTGTAAATAGAATAGAGGATCTTGCAGATTCTATAAGAGAGGCGTTTGCAATAGCAAAATCAGGCAGACCCGGACCGGTTCTTGTAGATGTTCCAAAGGATGTTCAGGTGGCAACTTACGATTTTGAGCCTCAGGGAGTGGTTGAGAAAAAACCTTTACCTAAGGCAAATCAAGATCAGATAGACGAGGCTATCAAGCTCGTTAATGAGTCCAAAAGGCCGTATATTTATATAGGCGGTGGCGCGGCAGGTCTTGGTATGGGCAAGGATATTATTGAATTTGCCAAGAAGATAGATGCTTGCATCGGATGTACGTTTATGGGACTTTCCGCTGTTCCGGACGGATGTGATAAGTTCTTGGGAATGCAGGGTATGCACGGACATTATGCTTCGTCAATGGCGCAAAAGCACGCAGATCTTATAATCGGCGTAGGAGTTCGCTTCAGTGACAGAGCGACCGGAAATACTGCAAAATTCGCAAAGGGAACAAAAATATTGCAGCTTGATCCGGATTTCGCAGAGATAAACAAAAACGTAAACGTAGATCTTGGAATAGTAGCCGATGTTTATGATTCATTTATGAGAATAGCCAAGGGAGCTGAAAAGAGCGCGAAGCCTGAATGGTCGGCGCAGGTTGAGGAATTTAAGGCTAAGGAAAATGAGATTGCCGAAAAAGCGGCAAAAATGGCAGGCGACAGAATGACTCCGAAAATGATTTTCGATGTCATTAATAAATGCAAGCTTCCGAGAACTATAATTACAACCGATGTAGGTCAGCATCAAATGTGGGCGGCACAGTATTCTAAATTTGATACTACAAGACGCTTCGTATCCAGCGGCGGACTTGGAACTATGGGCTTTGGACTTGGGGCTGCAATAGGCGCAAGAGTGGCAACAAACGATCCAACCATCCTTATCACAGGTGACGGAAGCTTTGGTATGAACCTTAACGAGCTTGCAACCGCTGTTACATACAATATTCCTCTCGTAATAGTTCTTGCAAATAACGGAGTTTTGGGAATGGTACGTCAGTGGCAGAATCTTTTCTTCCAAAAGAGATTTTCAAACACCGTGCTTGATAGAAAGACCGATTTCGTAAAGCTTGCCGAGGCATTTGGCGCGGTAGGCATGAGAGCTGCAACGATTGATGAATTTGAAGCGGCATTTAAAAAGGCTATCACAGTAAACGGTCCTGTAGTTATAGATACGTTGATCGATAAGGACGAATTTGTTCTTCCTATGCTTCCTCCCGGTGGCTCGATCGATGATATCATAGTTGAGAAATGAGGTAAGAACAATGGAAAAGAAAAATAAATTTGTAATAGCGGTATACGTTGACAACAAATACGGAGTTCTTACAAGAGTAACAAGTATGTTCACAAGACGCGGATTTAACATTGACGCTCTTACCGTTGGAGAAACGGAAAGACCTGAATATTCCCGTATCACTATCTCTATGAGCGGCGACGGATATGCAAGAGAACAGCTTATCAATCAGCTTCGTAAGCTTTATAACGTGAAGAAGGTCGATGTATTGGTCGACGATTCTATAAAGCGCGAGCTTATGCTTATAAAGGTAAAATATACCTCTGAAACAAGAGCAGATATAATTTCCGCATCAGATGTTTACAGAGGAAAGGTAATTGATTACACACCGAGCGAGATGTGCATTGAGGTTACGGGAGAGCCGTCAAAGATTGATGCATTCATCAAGCTTATGCTTCCGTTTGGCATAATAGAAATGTGCCGTACGGGTATTGTTGCTCTCGAAAGAGGCAACACATCACTTTTGGATAAATAATTTTTAAAATTTATAAATGTTTTTAAAGGAGAAACACAAACATGGCAAACATTTACTATCAACAGGATTGTGATCTTAACAAGCTCAACGGAAAAACAGTAGCTATTATCGGCTACGGCTCACAGGGACACGCTCACGCTCTTAATCTTAAGGAGTCAGGCGTAAACGTAATCGTAGGTCTTTATGAGGGAAGCAAGAGCTGGGCAAAGGCAGAAAAGGCAGGACTTAAGGTAATGGTAGCTGCCGAGGCTGCTAAAAATGCAGATATTATAATGATCCTTATTAACGATGAAAAGCAGGCTAAGCTTTATAAGGAAAGCATTGAGCCTAACCTTACGGAGGGCAAGACACTCGCATTCGCACACGGCTTCAATATTCATTTCGGTTGCATTAAGCCCCCGAAGAATGTAAACGTTATAATGGTAGCTCCTAAGGGCCCCGGACATACAGTTCGTTCTGAGTATCAGGTAGGTAAGGGTGTTCCTTGTCTTATCGCTGTTCATCAAGATGCAACAGGCGATGCGCTTGAAATCGGTCTTGCATATGCTCTCGGTATCGGCGGAGCAAGAGCAGGTGTTCTTGAAACGACATTCCGTACAGAAACAGAAACAGACCTCTTCGGCGAGCAGGCTGTTCTTTGCGGCGGTGTTTGCGCACTTATGCAGGCAGGATTTGAAACTCTCGTTGAAGCAGGATATGACCCCAGAAATGCATATTTTGAGTGCATACACGAGATGAAGCTCATAGTTGACCTTATCTATCAAAGCGGCTTTGAGGGTATGAGATATTCTATCTCCAATACCGCTGAATACGGTGACTATATCACAGGTCCGAAGATCATTACTGAGGATACAAAGAAGGCAATGAAGAAGGTTCTTTCCGATATTCAGGACGGAACATTTGCGAAGGACTTCTTGCTCGATATGTCCGATGCAGGTAGCCAGGTTCATTTTAACGCAATGAGAAAGATCGCAGCAGAGCATCCGTCCGAGGTAGTAGGAAAGGATATCAGAAAGCTTTACAGCTGGGCTGACGAAGAAAAATTCATTAATAACTAATAAGTAAAGAGGCTTATTATGATAAAAGAAAAAATCGTAGACGGAGCACATAACGCTCCTCACCGTTCATTATATAAAGCGCTTGGTCTTACAAGAGAGGAGCTCGACCGCCCACTCATAGGTATCGTAAGCTCATATAATGAGATAGTCCCCGGACATATGAACCTTGATAAGATCACAGAAGCAGTTAAGCTTGGAGTAGCAATGGCAGGCGGAACGCCTATAATGTTCCCAGCTATTGCTGTATGCGACGGAATTGCTATGGGGCATGTCGGAATGAAATATTCTCTTGTTACAAGAGATCTTATTGCGGATTCTACAGAGGCTATGGTCATGGCTCACGGCTTTGACGGTCTTGTTATGATACCGAACTGTGATAAAAATGTTCCCGGTCTTTTGATGGCGGCGGCTCGTCTTAATATTCCTACCGTTTTTGTAAGCGGCGGACCTATGCTTGCAGGACGTGTTGACGGTAAAAAGAGAAGTCTTTCCGCGATGTTTGAGGCGGTAGGCTCATATAAAGCGGGAACAATTGACGAATGTAAGCTTTGTGAATATGAAAACAAGGCTTGTCCTACCTGTGGCTCTTGCTCAGGCATGTACACTGCCAATTCAATGAACTGTCTTACAGAGGTTCTTGGAATGGGACTTCGCGGAAACGGAACGATTCCTGCTGTATATTCAGCAAGAATAGAGCTTGCAAAGCACGCAGGAATGCAGGTTATGGAGCTTGTAAGAAAAAATATACGTCCAAGAGACATTATGACGAAGGAAGCTATCAAAAATGCCATCACAGCCGATATGGCTCTTGGTTGCTCTACCAACAGTATGCTTCACTTGCCTGCAATCGCGAACGAGTGCGGAGTGGAATTTAACCTTGATGACGTAAATGTTATAAGCGAAAAAACGCCGAATCTTTGTCATTTAGCTCCAGCAGGTCCTACTTATATGGAGGATCTTAACGAAGCGGGCGGAGTTTACGCGGTCCTCAAGGAGCTTGAAAAGCTCGAGCTTATAGATACATCTGTTATGACCTGTACAGGCAAGACCTTAAAAGAAAATATAGCAAGCGCTGTAAACCTCGACACGGAAGTTATAAGAACGGTGGAAAATCCGTATAGCAAAACAGGTGGAATTGCAGTTCTTAAGGGCAATCTTGCACCTGACGGATGTGTTGTTAAAAGAAGCGCGGTAGCTTCCGAAATGCTCGTTCACGAAGGACCTGCAAAGGTATACGAGAGTGAGGAGGAGGCAATTGCGGCAATTTATGCAGGTAAAATTGTGAAGGGTGACGTAGTTGTTATCCGTTATGAAGGACCGTCGGGAGGTCCGGGCATGAGAGAGATGCTTTCGCCCACATCTGCAATAGCAGGAATGGGACTTGATAAGGATGTCGCTCTTATAACCGACGGACGCTTCTCGGGCGCAACTCGCGGAGCATCTATCGGTCACGTTTCTCCTGAGGCTGTAAGCGGCGGAACTATCGCATATGTAAAAGACGGTGATATTATTTCCATAAATATTCCCGAATATAAAATAGAGCTTAAGGTTTCAGATGAGGAGATTGAAAAGAGAAGGGCTGAAATGCCGATAAAGAGAAAAGAAAATATCTCAGGATATTTAAGACGTTATTCTCAAATGGTATCCTCAGCAGACAAGGGCGCTATAATAAACAAATTCTAAGCTAAAATGTCCCGTCACATTTTGTGGCGGGCAAACCGAAGCGCATTATTTCGATAATGCGCTTCGGTTTGAATTGCAGTAAAGAAAGGAAAACATATTATGTCTATGACGATGACACAAAAAATACTTGCCTCACACGCAGGACTCGAAAGCGTTGAAGCAGGACAGCTCATATTGGTAAGCCTCGATAGAGTTTTAGGTAATGATATTACATCCCCCGTGGCTATCAAGGAATTTGAAAAGATAGGCGTTTCCAATGTATACGATAAAGAAAAAGTAACAATGGTTATGGATCATTTTGCTCCCAATAAGGATATAAAGGCAGCAACACAATGCAAGATGTGCCGTGATTTTTGTGAGGAAAAGAGCATTACCCATTTTTACGATGTCGGCAGAATGGGCATTGAGCACGCATTGCTTCCCGAAAAAGGACTCGTAGTTCCCGGAGATGTGGTTATCGGCGCAGACTCACATACCTGTACATACGGAGCTCTCGGTGCGTTTTCAACCGGTGTTGGTTCTACTGATATGGCTTGCGGAATGGCAACGGGAAAGGCTTGGTTCAAGGTTCCGTCTGCTATAAAATTCGTTTTGAAGGGCAAGCTCAATAAATATGTTTCGGGTAAGGACGTTATCCTCCATATAATCGGAAAGATCGGTGTTGACGGCGCTCTTTATAAATCAATGGAATTTGTAGGAGAGGGCGTTAGCGCGCTTACTATCTATGACCGTCTTACGATTTGTAATATGGCTATCGAGGCAGGTGCTAAGAACGGAATTTTTGAAGTGGATGAGCAAACCGTTGCTTATGTCAAGGAAAGAAGCGACAGAGAAATAGTTTCTTATAAGGCAGACGAGGACGCAGTATACGATGCGGTATATGAAATAGATCTATCTATGATCAAATCAACTGTATCCTTCCCACACCTTCCCGAAAACACAAGAACCATCGATGAGGTCGGAGATATAAAGATTGATCAAGTAGTGATCGGCTCTTGCACAAACGGTCAGTATAAGGATATTGAAGAGGCCGCTATGATAATTAAGGGCAAAAAGGTAGCCAAAAATGTTCGTGCTATTATAATTCCCGCAACGCAGGATATATATCTTAGGGCTATGGAAAACGGTCTTCTTAAAATATTTATTGAGGCAGGCTGCGTGGTTTCCACACCTACGTGCGGTCCTTGTCTTGGTGGATATATGGGAATTTTGGCAGCAGGCGAAAGAGCGGTAGCTACAACAAATCGTAATTTCGTAGGAAGAATGGGACACGTAACGAGCGAGGTTTATCTTGCATCTCCCGCAGTTGCAGCAGCAAGTGCAATAGCAGGAAAAATAGCAGATCCCAAAGAGATAATGAAGGATTAAGGGGGCATATTATGAAATTTTCAGGAAAAGTAATCAAATACGGCGATAATGTGGATACAGACGTAATAATCCCCGCAAGATATCTTAATACAAGTGATCATAGTGAGCTCGCTTCGCACTGTATGGAGGATATAGATAAGGACTTTACAAAAAAGGTTGAGGTGGGAGATATAATGGTAGCCGGATTTAACTTCGGATGCGGTTCATCAAGAGAGCACGCACCTATAGCTATCAAAGCAAGCGGAATATCTCTTGTTATAGCAAAAACCTTTGCAAGAATTTTCTACCGTAATGCCATTAATATAGGACTTGCTATTGTTGAATGTCCTGAGGCAGCAGAAGCAATAGAGGACGGACATAAGGTTGAGGCTGATCTTGATAACGGAATGATTTATGATATTACATCAGGCAAGAGCTTTAAAACACAGCCGTTCCCCGAATTTATACAAAAAATTATTACAAACGGCGGTCTTGTTGAGTCAATTCGCCGCGGAGATATAAAATAAGAGGCATAATATGAATTTAAATATAGCGCTTTTAAAGGGTGACGGTATAGGCCCTGAGATCGTTGACAGCGCAGTAAGAGTACTTGAGGCGATCGGAAAAAAATATGACCATACATTTAATTTTACCCCATACGATATCGGCGGTGTCGCAATAGATAAGCACGGAATTCCGCTTCCTGAGGAAACGGTATCGGGATGCCTTGCGGCAGATAGCGTTCTTCTTGGAGCGGTTGGCGGACCTAAATGGGATACTCTGCCCGGAAATCTCCGTCCCGAGAAGGCACTTTTGGGTATTCGCGCAGCTATGGGACTCTTTACAAATCTTCGTCCTGCTAAGCTCTATCCTGCACTCAAGGGCGATTGCCCGCTTCGCGAGGATATTGTTGCAAACGGCTTTGATATTATGATAGTAAGAGAGCTTACAGGCGGTATTTATTTCGGCGAAAGAGGAATGAGAGAGGGTAAATACGGCGAGGAAGCATACGATACGGAATGCTATAGCCGTATGGAGATAGAAAGAATCGTAAGGGTTGCCTTTGAAACAGCGCGTAAGCGTAATAAAAAGCTCATAAGCATTGATAAGGCAAACGTTCTTGAAAGCTCAAGACTTTGGAGAAAGATAGTTCACGAAATAGCTGAGCAATATCCCGATGTTGAATGTGCAGATATGCTTGTTGATAATGCGGCTATGCAGCTTGTAAGAAATCCTGCTCAGTTTGATGTTATCGTAACATCAAATATGTTCGGAGATATACTTTCCGATGAAGCATCTCAGATAACTGGATCTATAGGAATGCTTCCATCTGCATCCCTTAATGAAACGACAAAGGGACTTTATGAGCCTATTCACGGCTCTGCTCCCGATATTGCAGGACAAAACAAAGCCAATCCAATAGCAACTATCCTTTCAGCAGCTATGATGCTTCTTTATTCCTTCAATATGGCAAAGGAAAGCCAAAATATCATCGATGCAGTAGACAAGGTGCTCAACGAGGGATACCGCACACCCGATCTTGCACACGGAGCTCCTGCTCTTACAACAGTTGAGATCACAGATAAGATTATAGAGCGTATTTAATTATGTCAAATAAAATAAAGGATCTGTATTTTCGTCTATGTATGTCAAGCGTTTTTATAAACGTTTTGAAAAGACCTCTTTTTGAGAGCTTTTCAAATCTTGCTTGTGCTGCAGAAAAGGACGAGGCAATAAAAGCATATGCTTCGTTTGTATCAGAAATATATAAAAACGGAGCATCGCTCACTGATTATGTATGTCGCCTTATTTTTGAGGATGAAAACGTATATGTAAAATCTCGCGCACACAGTAAAACGGTAAATAAAAATATAGTTGATTCGTTAAAGCACGAGCTTGAGTGCTTTTCCGAGTTTGCATCCCTGACACCTGACGATTTTAAGCAGCTGACAGGCTGCGAATATTTAAGTCCGTTTGACAGCAAACGCGCGGATATTTATAAGCTATATGAAAAGAGAATCAAAAATATAGACAAGTTTGGATATGGAATATTTTCGTCATACGGTATGTTCCGTTTGTCGGATAATAAGGAAATAGAGCCTATTATCAGCGCGGATAAGATATCTATGAGCTCATTTGTCGGATACGAGGAGGAGAGAAGCAAGGTTGTTGCGAATACCAAAGCATTTATCGAAGGACGTCCTGCGGCGAATACGCTTTTGTGCGGAGATGCAGGAACAGGAAAATCGTCTACGGTAAAGGCGGTTGCCAATATGTTTTTTGACGAGGGTATACGCCTTATTGAGCTTCGAAAGGATCAGCTTTCCGCTCTTCCGTCAGTAATGGCGAAAATAAGTGAGAATCCGCTTAAATTTATAATATTTATAGATGATCTTTCGTTTAATCAAAACGATGATAATTTCAGTATGCTCAAGGCGGCACTTGAGGGCTCGGCATCGGCAACGGCTGATAATGCTGTCATATATGCAACAAGCAATCGCCGTCATATAATAAAAGAAAGCTTTGGCGAAAGAGACGGAGATGACGTTCACAGAAACGATACCGTTCAGGAAACACTTTCACTTTCAGAGCGCTTCGGACTTACGGTCTTGTTCCAAAAGCCTGATAAAAAGCTGTATCTTGAAATAGTTCACGAGCTTGCTGGAAGAAATAATATTCAAAAGGACAAAAACGAGCTTGATATTGAGGCTGAGGCATTCGCTTTACGCCGCGGAAACCGTTCTGCAAGATGCGCAGAGCAGTTTATAGAAAGCTTAATGTAAATCATATTAATTACTAACGGAGATAAAAATATGCTCACACTTGATAATGTGTATCGCGCAAGCTATGTTTTAAAGGATGTAGTACGTAAAACAGACGTGATCTACGCTCCAAAGCTTAAGCCGGGCGCGCAAATATATCTTAAAACAGAAAACCTTCAAATAACGGGCTCTTTTAAGGTGAGAGGCTCGTATTATAAAATGTCACGTCTTTCCGCAGAGGAAAAGGCCAAGGGAGTTATAGCTTGCTCAGCCGGAAATCACGCGCAGGGTGTCGCTCTTTCTGCTCAAAAGAACGGAATAAAGGCTGTTATCTGTCTTCCTGACGGAGCACCAATTTCAAAGGTAGAAGCAACTAAAAGCTATGGCGCTGAGGTTTGCCTTGTAGAGGGAGTTTATGATGATGCTTATAAAAAGGCTCTCAGTCTTCGTGATGAAATGGGATATACATTTATTCATCCGTTTGATGATGAGGACGTTATTGCAGGTCAAGGCACGATAGCTCTCGAAATTGCAGAGCAGATTCCCGATCTGGATGCTATAATCGTACCGATAGGCGGCGGCGGACTTATATCCGGTGTTGCATATACGATAAAGACTCTTAATCCTAATATCAAGGTTTACGGAGTTCAGGCGGCAGGCGCTCCGTCAATGCTTAATTCTGTGAGCGACGGAGAAATAGAGGAGCTTTCTTCTGTTTCTACTATCGCCGACGGTATAGCTGTAAAGAAGCCGGGAAATATTACATATGAGATGTGCCAAAAATATGTAGATAAAATAGTTACAGTAACAGATGATGAAATCTCGGCGGCAATTCTTGCTCTTATGGAGCAGCATAAGCTCGTAACAGAGGGCGCAGGCGCGGTTGCTGTTGCAGCGGCAATGTTTAATAAGGTGGATATTGAAGGCAAAAAAACAGTTTGCCTGCTTTCCGGCGGTAATATTGATGTTACCATTCTTTCAAGAGTTATCAAAAGAGGCCTTTTGATGTCTGGCAGAACCTGTCAGCTTATGATAGAACTTGTTGATAAGCCCGGTCAGCTAAAGAACGTATCAAGAATAATTGCAGATCACGGTGGAAACGTTATTTCGGTTCACCACGAAAGAGCGAATGAGGGCTCTGACGTAAATGGCTGCTATCTCAGAATAGTTCTTGAAACAAGAAATTTCGAGCATATAAATGAAATAAGAAAAGCACTTACCGATTTCGGGTTTAAGTTGCTTTGATGAAGGAGATTGAAATGAAAAAGATTGCAACAAATAAAGCGCCCCAAGCAATAGGACCTTATTCACAGGCTGTGGTTCTTGGAAATATAGTATATACATCGGGCCAGATTGCTATAAACCCTGAAAGCGGTAATATAGAGGCAAATGATATAGTTGGACAGACAGAACAGGTTATGAAGAATCTTGGAGAGGTTCTTAAAGCATCGGGCTCATCCTATGAAAAGGCAGTTAAAACAACTTGTTTTCTTGCTAATATCAGCGATTTTGGAGCTTTTAACGAGGTTTACGGCAAGTACTTCACGGAAAAGCCTGCGCGTAGTTGTGTAGCGGTAAAGGATCTTCCAAAGGGCGCACTTGTAGAGGTTGAGGTAATTGCAGAAATATGATCAAAAATCCGCTTTTAAAGCGGATTTTCGACTTTAAAAATCATATTGTGAAATCTAAATTATTTATATATAAATAAATTTTCGATAAACACTTGACAAATATATATAACGGTAGTATAATTTAGTAAACTAAAGTACTAAAGTGATAAAGCGGGGTAGCTATGGACAAATTACATACTAAAGAGGTAGATACTTTATTTGAAGCGATATTGAAGCTTGAAACAATAGATGAGTGCTATAAATTTTTCGAGGATGCTTGTACAATCAAAGAAATTCTTGATATAGCGCAAAGATTGAAGGCGGCTAAAATGCTTACGAACGGAGAAAATTACGCAGTAGTTAGCGAGGAAACGGGAATGAGCACTGCAACCATAAGCCGAGTAAATAAATGTCTTAGTTACGGTGGCGGCGGATATAAAATGATACTTGACCGTTTGGAGAAGAGTAATGGATAATAAGGTTCTTAAAAACGAAGAAAAAGCAGTGTTTACACTGCGCTCTCTTTATAAAAAATACGGATATTTGCCATTTAAAATGAGCAAATTTGAGGAATATGATCTTTATGTGCGTAATAAGGATTTTTTAGTAAGCGAGAGAGTTATTACATTTAACGATACGAACGGACGCCTTTTGGCATTGAAGCCTGACGTTACACTCTCTATAATAAAAAACACTGTTGACGAAGCGGGATGTAAGCAGAAGGTGTATTATAATGAAAATGTTTACAGAGTTTCCGGAAGCACGCATGAGTTTAAGGAAATAATGCAGACGGGTATCGAATGTATAGGCGATATCGCTCTTTACGATATATATGAGGTTCTTTCTCTTGGCGCAATGAGCCTTAATGAGATATCGTCTGATTTTGCAATTGATGTTTCACATATGGGAGTTTTAAAATCAATTCTTGATGAGGCGAGTGATAACGAAGTATTTAAGAAAGAAATAACCTCACTTATTTCCGAAAAAAATTCTCACGAGGCAACAGCTCTTTGTGAAAAATATCAAATAGAAGAAAAATATAAAAATAAGATATTAAGTCTTGTTACCGCATACGGAAACATGGCTGATGTTATAAAAAAGCTTGACCCTGTGTGCGAAAATGAGCAGTCAAAAAAAGCTCTTTGCGAGCTTAGAGCACTTTGCGCATTACTTGAAAAAACAGAATTCAAGGATAAAATAAAGCTTGACTTTTCCGTTGTAAATGATATGAATTATTATAACGGAATAGTATTTAAAGGCTTTTTAAACGGTATTTCCGAGGGGGTTCTTTCGGGAGGGCAGTATGATACTCTTATGCAAAGAATGGGAAGAAAAAGCGGAGCTGTCGGATTTGCGATATATCTTGATCTTCTTGAATATCTTCAAAGCACAAAAAGCGAATATGATGTCGACGTTCTTTTGATATATAGCGAAAAAACAGACACACTCTCCCTTGTAAATTCTATAAATTCATATATAGAAAAGGGAATTTGCGTATCTGCGCAAAAAAGCATTCCTGCTAAGCTTAGATATAAAAAAATAGTTTATTTAGATAAGGAGGGCTGCTGATATGCTTAATGTAGCACTTCCAAAGGGACGCCTTGGAGAAAAGGTATATGCTATGTTTGAAAAAGCAGGCTATGAATGTCCCTCTATTAAAGAAAATAACAGAAAGCTTATTTTTGAAAACGAAGAAAAGCAGGTGCGTTATTTTTGGGTAAAGCCCTCGGACGTGTCGATATATGTTGAAAGAGGCGCGGCTGATATAGGAGTTGCCGGCAAGGATATCTTGCTTGAATACTCTCCCGATATTTATGAATTGCTCGATCTTGATATGGGCAAATGCAGAATGGCTGTTGCGGGAAAAAAGGATTTTTACGATGATAATACACGTACGCTTAAGGTTGCTACTAAATTCGTTAATATAGCTAAAAATCACTATGCTTCAAAATGTAGGGACATAGATATAATAAAGCTTAACGGTTCTATTGAAATAGCTCCGATATTGGGGCTTTCCGACGTTATAGTCGATATTGTGGAAACAGGAACGACTCTCAAGGAGAATGATCTTGAGGTGATAGAAACTATAGTGCCGATAAGTGCAAGACTTATAGCAAATAAATCAAGCTTTAAGTTCAAAACAAAGGAAATTGAAAACGTTGTAGAAAGTATGAAAGCACAGGTAAAATCAAATGATTAAGATCTATAAATACGGAGAAGTGCCGAGCAGCGAGATATTTGCAAGAGAAAATATCGCATCAAATGTAGAGGGCATCGTTACCGATATAATAGAAAATGTAATAAAAAATAAGGACAAGGCTCTTTTTGAGTATTGCGAAAAATTCGATAAAGCCATTCTTTCCTCTCTTGAGGTGACGGAAGCTGAAATCGAGAACGCCTTTAGGAGTGTCGATAAAGAGTTTATAGATATACTTAAAGAGGCTGCCGAAAACATAAGGAATTTTCATAAAAGACAGGTTAAAAACAGCTTTGTTATCAGCGAAAAGGACGGAGTTGTTACGGGACAAAAGGTAATGCCTATTGAAAAGGTTGGACTTTACGTTCCCGGTGGAACGGCAGCATATCCTTCAACCGTTTTAATGGATTCCATTCCTGCTAAGATAGCAGGATGCAACGAGATAGTTATGGTCACGCCGCCGTCAAAGGACGGATGTGTAAATCCGGTAATACTTGCAGCTGCTAAAATAGCAGGCGTTGACAGAATATTTAAGGTAGGCGGAGCGCAGGCTGTTGCGGCTCTTGCTTACGGAACAGAGAGCATACCTAAGGTTGATAAGATCGTAGGCCCGGGTAACGCTTTCGTAGCAGAGGCGAAAAAGCAGGTTTTTGGCAAGGTTGATATTGATATGATAGCAGGACCAAGCGAGATACTTGTAGTAGCAGATTCTACATGTGAGGCAAAATACGTTGCTGCAGATCTGCTTTCTCAGGCAGAGCACGATAAAATGGCAAGCGCGGTTTTGGTAACCGATAGCTATGATTTCGCAAAAAAGGTAAGCTGTGAGCTTGAAAGACAGATTCCGGAGCTTCCGAGAGCAGAGATAGCGCGTTGCTCTATCGACAATAACGGAAAGATAATAGTTGCCGAGAATAATCTTTCTCTCGCAATAGATATAGCAAATGAAATAGCGCCCGAGCATCTTGAAATTTGTGTAGATAATCCGTTTGATTATCTTGACAAAATAAAACACGCAGGATCAATATTTATGGGCAAATATTGCCCCGAGGCGCTTGGGGATTACTTCGCAGGACCTAATCACACACTACCGACAAGCGGTACGGCGAGATTTTCATCAGCGCTTGGCGTTGACGATTTCGTAAAAAAATCACAATTTACATATTATACGAAGGATGCACTTTACAAGGTATCAGACAAAATATCCTACTTTGCGAAGAAGGAAGGACTTGATGCTCACGCTAAGAGTGCAACAATTCGTTTCGAGGACTAAAAATGAGCAAGTTTTTCAGCGAAAAATATTCGAATCTTGAAGCATATACTCCGGGCGAGCAGCCTAAGGATATGAAGTATATAAAATTGAATACAAATGAATCACCGTTCCCGCCCTCAGCTTCTGTTGTGGAGGCTGCAAGGGAGGAAGCAAAAAGGCTTATGCTTTATTCCGATCCGGAATGTACCTTGCTCGTTGATAAGGCGGCTGAGCTTTTTGGCATAGAAAAAAATGAAATACTTTTTACAAACGGATCAGATGAGATACTCAATTTTGCGTTTATGGCATTTTGCGACGAAAATCATCCGATAGTTTTTCCTGATATAACATACGGCTTCTATCCTGTTTTCGCTGAGCTTAATCATATTCCATATGAGCAAATTCCCGTAAAGGAAGATTTTTCAATAGATTACCGTGATTATATCGGTATAAATAAAAATGTTGTAATAGCAAATCCTAATGCTCCTACCTCGCTTGCTATGCCGCTTTGGCAGATTGAAGAAATAGTGAGCTCTAATCCCGACAATATAGTTATTATCGACGAAGCGTATGTTGATTTTGGCGCAGAAAGTGCGCTTCCGCTTGTAAAGAAATATGACAATCTTATAGTTACTCAAACATTTTCAAAATCACGTTCTCTTGCCGGTGCGCGTCTTGGATTTGGAATATCAAATAAAGAGCTTATTGCAGATATGAATACAATAAAGTATTCAACAAATCCGTATAACGTGAACAGAATGACAATGTCAGCAGGATACAGTGCTCTTTGCGATAACGATTATTATATGAATAATTGTCAAGAGATAATAAAAAACCGTGAATATACTGTCGAAAGGCTGAAGGCTCTTGGATTTGATGTGCTTGAATCAAAGGCGAACTTTGTTTTTGCGAAAAGCGATAAGATCAGCGGAGAGGAGCTTTATTTAAAGCTCAAGGAAAAAGGCGTTCTTATAAGACATTTTACAAAGGAAAGGATAAAGGAATATAACCGTATCACCATAGGAACTATGGAACAAATGGAGATATTCATAAAAACAACAGAAGAAATATTAAAGGAGAGAGCAAAATGAGAACATCCAAGATCGCACGTAAAACAAACGAAACCGATATAAAGCTCGAATTGAACCTTGATGGAAACGGAGAAGCGAATATCAATACAGGCTGTGGATTTCTTGATCATATGCTTACGCTTTTTTCAAAGCACGCAAGATATTCTCTTGATGTAGAGTGTAATGGAGACACATATGTTGATTATCATCATACCGCAGAGGATGTTGCAATTTGCCTTGGAAAAGCATTCGCCGAGGCAATAGGAGATAAAAAGGGAATATCCCGTTACGGAGATATTATATTGCCTATGGATGAAACGCTTATTATGTGCGCTGTAGATATTTCAGGCAGAGATTATCTTGGCTACGATGCGAAAATTCCTGCATATAAGGTTGGAGATTTTGATACGGAGCTTTGCGAGGAATTTTTCAGAGCTTTTGTAAGAGAAGCCAAGATCACCTTGCATATAAGAGAGATTTGCGGTTCAAATTCTCATCACATAATAGAGGGAATATTCAAGGCTTTTGCAAGAGCACTTGCAAAAGCAACATCAATAGATGAAAAATACGCAAACGAGATCCCATCCACAAAAGGTGTAATCTGATGATAGCAATAATAGATTATGGGGTTGGAAATCTTTTTTCGCTTCGTTCATCACTCGATATGATAGGAGCAGCGGCAAAGGTTACAAGTGACCCTGATGAAATAAAAAAATGTGGAAAAATAATACTTCCCGGCGTTGGTGCTTTTGCGGATGCTATTGCGAAGCTTCGCGAAAGCGGACTTGATAAGGTTATAAAGGAAGAGGTCGCAAGAGGAAAAGCGATATTCGGAATTTGCCTTGGTATGCAAATGCTTTTTGAAAAAAGCTATGAGTACGGAGAGCACAAGGGATTGGGATTTTTAAAGGGAAGCGTGGTTCCTATGGAAAAGTATATTTCGAATGATCTTAAAATTCCGCATATCGGCTGGAACGCGCTCCATATAAAAAGAGATCATCCGATTTTTAAATATATAAAGGAAAACGATTGCGTATATTTTGTTCATTCATATTTTGCAACGGATTGTGATGATAGCTTGCTCGCTACCGCAGAATACGGAAAAGAGCTTACGGCTGCCGTTGCATATAAAAATGTTGCGGGGATGCAATTCCATCCTGAAAAAAGCGGAGAGGTAGGATTAAAAATACTTAAGGCCTTTTGCGAATGGGAGGTGGAAAAATGAATATTTTTCCTGCAATAGATCTTTATGATAAAAAGGCGGTTCGTCTTTATAAGGGCGATTATAACGAAATGACCGTTTATAGCGAAAATCCTATTGAAATCGCGCTTGATTTTCAAGCAAAGGGTGCTAAATTCATACACATGGTCGATCTTGAGGGCGCAAAGGACGGTACAACTCCAAATATAAAAATAGTAGAGCAAATTGCAAGTGAAACAGAACTTTTTGTAGAAATCGGCGGCGGAGTTCGTTCTATGGAAACACTTGAAAAATATATAAAAGCAGGTGTTGGCAGAGTAATACTTGGCACGTCGGCTGTTACCGATGAGGAATTTTTAAAAAAGGCTATATCCGAATATGGCGAAAAGGTGGCTGTTGGAGCAGATGTCAAGGACGGATATATTGCAATAAAGGGTTGGCTTGAGAAATCTCAATATACACTTGATTCGTTTTTTGAAAAAATGCAGCGCCTTGGCGTTAAAACAATAATTTGTACAGATATTTCAAAGGACGGCGCTATGCGCGGAACAAATCTTGAAATGTATAGAGCTCTTTCTAAAAAATATTCACTTGATATAGTTGCATCAGGCGGAGTGTCTACAATTAACGATATAAAGGAGCTTCGTAAAATGGATATGTACGGGGCTATAATAGGCAAAGCGTATTATACCGGAGCAATAGATCTTAAGGAAGCTATCGAGGTGGCAAAATGATAACAAAAAGAATAATACCGTGCCTCGATGTCAAGGATGGTAGGGTCGTAAAGGGAGTAAATTTCTTAGGACTTGCCGATGTTTCGTCTCCTATAAAGCTTGCTGAATATTATTCGAAAAGCGGAGCAGACGAGCTCGTTTTTTACGATATCACGGCTTCGAGCGATGGTAGGGCATTGTTTACGGATATTCTCACTGAGGTCGCAAGAACGATATTCATTCCTCTTACAGTTGGTGGCGGAATAAATACTATAGATGATTTTGACAGAGTGTTAAAATGCGGAGCAGATAAGGTAAGTGTAAATTCAGGAGCTATAAAAAATCCCGAGCTAATAAGAGAGGCGGCGATGAAATACGGCAACCAATGTGTCGTTATTTCTGTGGATATTAAAAGAGTAAACGGAGAATTTCGCGTTTTCGCTAAGGGCGGACGCGAGGATACCGGAATGGAAGCTATTTCTTGGATCAAAAAATGCGTTTCGCTCGGAGCAGGAGAGGTCGTAGTAAATTCAATAGATACAGACGGCGTGAAAAAAGGCTTCGATGTAGAGATGCTAAGAGCAGTTTGCGATGCGGTAAATGTACCCGTTATTGCTTCGGGCGGTGCGGGATGTGTCGATGATTTTATAGATCTTTTCAAAAAGATACCGACAATAGATGCAGGTCTTGCTGCATCGGTGTTCCATTTTGGAGAAATAGAGATCAAGGATCTGAAAAAAGAGCTTGCTAAAAACGATATAACAGTGAGGTTGTAATAATGATTGATATTAATGAACTTAAATTTGATGAAAACGGTCTTATTCCTGCGGTAGTGGTTGATTCTATAACGAAAAAGGTATTGACCGTTGCATATATGAACAAGGAAAGCCTTAAGATCTCTATGGAAAAGGGACTTACCTGCTTTTACAGCCGTTCAAGAAAGGAGCTTTGGCTCAAGGGCGAAACAAGCGGAAATTATCAGCATATAGTTTCTATTACAGCCGATTGCGATAACGACGCGCTCGTTGTAGTAGTAGAAAAGGACGGACCAGCTTGTCATACGGGCAGTGATTCTTGCTTTACAAAAGAGGTATATCAGAGCCCGGAGCTTCACGAGTTTACATTACAGGGACTTTACGAGCTTTTGGTAGGCAGAAAAAAGGATCGCCCCGAGGGCTCTTATACAACTTATCTCTTTGATAAAGGAATAGATAAAATTCTTAAAAAGGTCGGAGAAGAATGTACAGAGGTAATAATTGCCGGCAAGGCTGATGACAAAAAGGAAACTATTTATGAGATAGCTGATCTTGCATATCATGTAATGGTGCTTATGGTTGAGATGGGGATAAGTGTTGAGGATATTCATAGAGAGCTTGCTTCAAGACATATAATAGACCACAAGGTAAAGCAGGAAAAAATGACGAAATGAAAATATCAACATATCATTTGCATACTACGTTTTGCGACGGAAAAAACACGGCAGAGGAAATGGTGCTTGCAGCAATAGAGCAGGGCTGTCACGAGATAGGATTTTCGGGACACGCGTATATGGATTTTGATAATTCATGGTGCATGACCATCAAGAATACCGAAAAATACAAAAAGACCGTCTTAGAGCTTAAAGAAAAATATAAGGATCAGATAAAAATATATCTTGGAATAGAGCAGGATTATTATTCTTCGCTTCCGACAGGTGAATACGATTATGTAATAGGATCGGTGCATTATGTAAAAAAGGACGGAAAATATCTGCCTGTTGATCTTAGCCACGAGGCAACGCTTGCTTTTGTAAATGAGCATTATAGCGGAGATTTTTATGCATATTGCGAGGATTATTATAAGCTGGTTGCCGATCTTTATAATAAAACCAAATGCGATATAATAGGTCACGTAGACCTTGTTACCAAGTTTAATGAGGGTGGACGGGAATTTGATACATCAAATGAGAGATATCAAAAATGCGCTCTCGAAGCTGTCGAGGCGTTGCTATTAACGCCTGCGATCTTTGAGGTAAATACGGGAGCTATATCGCGTGGATACAGAAAGGATGCTTATCCTGAAAAATTTTTGCTTGACAGAATAGCAAAAAGCAGAAAAAGCTTTGTGGTGAATTCGGATACTCATAGCGTTGATACAGTCACCTTCAAGATAAAGGAATATAAGGAGCTTCTTGATGAAAAATCGTATCCTTATATAGAATCCTTGGAAGAAATAATAAATAAATAAAAAAATAATCCTCTTGCGAACTGCAAGAGGATTATTTTATATCTTTTTAACGAGAGCGTATTTATCTAAAATGTCATTGAACTCGGGATGTTTCCGTTTCATTTTGCTTACGTGCCAAGGCTTTATTTTTCTTTTGTGTACAATCGGAAACCAAATGGTAGTAGTAACAAAATGCTGAATCACAGTGTCCTTTTGCACTTTCATCTGCTCGTTATATTTTCGTGGTAAAGTAAGCTTTTTTTGAACGAATTTATTTATAGCATTTTGATCGGGTAAATAAAGTCTTTTTTGATTTATAAGCTCAATGCATCTTTTAAAAAGAGAGGTCATTCTTATCATATCGAGATTTAAATATAAAACGCCCGAATTTATATAGCCCTTGCTTAAAAATTTATCACCGTAATAATCAAGAGAGCCTGCGAGTTCATAATCGGATATATCAGTATTTATAAGTGAAGAAATATCTTCTCTTGCCAAGGTGTCGATATCAAGATAAAGGATTTTTTTAGGTAAAATATCTATTCTGTCGGCAAAAAGACGCAAAAAGGAGTATGGAGTATAGAAGGTGTTTTTGTTAGGAGAATTTAAAAGCTCGCTTCTGTAAAGCTCGCCAACATCTATAAGTGTAACGGAGCTGTCGGGATTGTGTTCCTTGCACACACTTTCAAGTATATTACGCATGCTTTCGTCAAGTGGCTTGAACGAAGCATTAACATCGGAAAGATCCATTGTAAGCACGTATGCATGTATTGCCGATTTTGTATGCTTCATAATTGATAAAAGGGAAATCAGAATTCCGTCAAAAGCAAATGAATTTCCCGAATATAAAATAGGTATCATAAAATTCTCCCAAAAAAACAATTGTAAATATATAATATCAAAAAAGCTCAGAAAATAAAAGCCTTTTTTAAAATAATTTTATATTTTATCAAGGAGTTGATTTTTTTTGAAAATAGATGTATAATATTTAGGAAGAATAAAACTTAGTGAAGGTTGATTAAATATGAAAGACGTAAGACCTATAATTGCTAAAAATCTTGCCTTTTTCAGAAAGGAAAAGGGGCTCACTCAGGCGGAGCTTGCCGAAAAGCTTAACTATTCCGATAAAGCGGTTTCGCGTTGGGAGCACGGCGACACCTTGCCTGATATAAATATTCTTTATAGCCTATGCGAATTTTACGGAATTACAATGGATATTTTGCTTGATGATGAAACTGATAAAAAAGAGATACTAAAGCAAAATAATAAGCATATTATAATAAACAAAATAATGATAATGATAATGTCCGGGATTGCCGTATTGCTTGCAGCGGTCGTTATTTTCGTTTATTTTATATCTACAAAAGATATTTATTATTGGCAGGTATTTGTTTGGACCGTACCTGCGACGTGTGTTTTTTTAATGGTTTCCGGCAAAAATATAACCAATGCTGTTCTAAAGCTTACATTAAACAGCATCTTTATTTGGGGAACGCTTGCTGCAATATTCGTTCAGCTTTTGCCGAATAATTCGTGGTACATATTTTTAATAGGAATACCACTTCAGTTTGTTGCGTCAATATGGTTCGTTCTTAAAAAGCTTAAATAGCAAAAAATCGGCGTTTAATATGCCGATTTTTTATATGCTTGGAAAAATTATTGTGACCTCAGTGCCGGTACCGAGCGTGCTTTCAATCAATATTTTTCCTTTGTGAAAGGAAACCGCGTGCTTTACAATAGAAAGGCCAAGACCCGTGCCGCCAATTTCCTTTGAGTGACTTTTATCGACTCTATAGAAACGCTCAAAAACTCTGTCAATATCTTCTTTTGGAATTCCTATACCGCTATCTTTAATTTTTATAATAGCTTCGTTATCTGTTTTTTCTAAAAATATATCGACGCTTCCGCCTTTTTTATTGTACTTTATTGCGTTATCGCAAAGATTGTAAATAATTTCAAAGAGCATATCGTGAACGCCTAAAATTTCACATTTCGCATTTCCAATCAAAGAAACGGATATGTCATTTTTTAAAGCCGTATGCTCAAGAGCCCTTAAAACATCGTTAGAAACAGAATAAAGCTCGCAAGGCTTAAACTCATATATCTTGTTATTTTCATCAAGCGCACTAAGACGCAGAATATCGTTTACGAGATTGATAAGACGAGAGGATTCATCATATATCCGTGATGCAAAATCAGGAATATCCTCGGGAAGCACAAATCCGTTTTTGATGAGCTCCGCAAAGCCCGAAATAGATGTTAAGGGGGTTTTGAGTTCATGAGATACGTTTGCGGTAAATTCACGTCTAAGAGCATCTCTCTCAGCTCTTTCGGTGATATCAATAATGATAATTACAGCCCCGGCGACTCTTTGATTTGTCAAAACCGGACTTGAAATTACATTAAGAGTTTTTGATAGGATAGAGGTGGTCTTTTCGGTATGATGCCCCTTGAGTGCATTGGTTATTGTATCGTAAAAGCTGCTTGCGTGCTTTAAGTTCAGAATGCTTTTTCCCGAAACATTATCAAATCCGATGCCAAGCATAGAAATAGCAGAACGGTTGCAGGAAAGAATGGTTGCGTTTTTATCAAGCAAAATAAGTCCTTCAGCCATATTTCCGGTTATAAGAGAAAATTCACGTTGCTTTTCATTCGCACTTTCAAGATGCTTTTTAATAGTTTTTTTCTGAGATGATATTTTTGAATAAAATGGCTTTAATTCTTCGTAAATTATATTTTTTTCATCGAAGCTTTCAAGACTTATCTCATTGATCGGTTTAACTATATTATAAGCAGCAAATTTTGCAAAAACAACAGCAACGAACGCACCGATAACAACGATCAAAATTATCACGCCGGCGAGCATTCCTACAGTTGAAGAAACGCTGTATTCCTCAGCGGAAATTCGTATCACGTATCCGTTTGAAAGCTTTTTTGCATAATATATGGTTTTAGTGGAAAGAGTGGATGATTGACGAGAGCTTATGCCGAAATCCTGGGATAGCGCTTCGATAAATTCTTCTCGCTTTGAATGGTTTTCCATAGAAGAAACGTCATCTATCAAATTATCAAATACGACAGTTCCGTCAGGGGCAATGAGAGTGATTCTTCTTGAATGATCTAATGGAATAGAATCAAGATATCCTATACCGCTATCATAAGAGTAGCTTAAAGAGGCTTCACAGCCGTTGGCTATATAAATCGTTTCGTTTCTGATTTCCTCTTCAAGCGTATCTGAAAAGGAAGACTTTAAGGACGTTACGATGAATATTACCGACAAAAGCAATACAAGAGCAGAGGAAATAGCAATTGAAGCGAATATTTTCTTTCTCATTTAGCCACACCTATTTTGTAGCCTACACCCTTAACGGTTTCAATAATGCTTTCATCACCGAGCTTTGATCTTAAATGCCGAATGTGAACGTCCACGGTTCTTGTTTCTCCGTCGAAATCGTAGCCCCATATAAGATTTAAAAGCACATCTCTTGTAAGAACCTTTCCATCAGCCTTTACAAGAGCTAAAAGCAATTCATATTCCTTATAAGATAAGGTTATTTCGTTTTCGTTTAGGCTGACAGTATGCTTTGCGGTGTTTATTTTTAATCCGCCTGCCGTAAACTCAGCATTACTAACATTTCCGCTTCTTCTCAAAAGAGCTTTGACTCTGGCAACAAGCTCAGTCATTCCAAAGGGCTTTGCAATATAGTCGTCGGCACCGGAATCAAGACCGATAACCTTATCGTATTCCGTTCCCTTGGCTGTCAGCATTATAACAGGCAATCTCTTTGTTTTTTCCGAGGAACGAAGCTTTTTTAAAATAGAAAGCCCATCCTCATCGGGAAGCATAATATCTAAAAGTAAAAGAGAAGGAAGCTCGTTTTCCATAGCAGCCCACATTTCCGAAGGATGCGAAAAACCAACAGTTTTTATGCTTTGAGAGCAAAGAGCATATTCAACAAGCATTCTTATATTGTCATCATCTTCAAGTAAGTAGATCATATTCTCACCTCATAAAATATTTTAACATATAAATTTATGATTTGCAATATTTTATAAAAATAGAAATATAATTCCTATATGTTGACAAATGGAGTAAAAAAATGTAGAATATATGTATACCGAAAAAGTGAGGAAGTTATTATGATAAACGTTGGAATGAAGAATAGTGTTGAAATAAATGTAACAGAAAACGATACGGCAAAAGCTTTTGGCAGCGGAGAGCTTGATGTTTTGGCAACACCGAGAATGATATCATTGATGGAGCAGGCAAGCGCGGAATGTATCGCAAAGGAGCTTTCTTGCGAGCTTTCATCCGTTGGTACGCATATAGATGTAAAGCATCTTAGCGCAACTCCTGTCGGAATGAAGGTTATAGCTACAGCAGAGGTAGTAGCTTGCGAGGACAGAAAAATCGTTTTTAAGGTTAGTGCATATGACCAATGTGGACTTATTGGAGAGGGCGATCACGAGAGATTTATAATAAACAAGGAAAAATTCATATCAAAGACGTACAATAAATTGCAAAAGTAAAGAAAAGAAAAACGGCTTTTAAAAAAAATTTAAAAAATTAAAAAAAGGTGTTGACAATATAATTTTGTTATGATATAATAATCAAGCATTGAGCATAAAATTATGGCGGAATAGCTCAGTGGCTAGAGCATCCGGTTCATACCCGGCAGGTCATAGGTTCAAATCCCATTTCCGCCACCATAATGGCCCGTTGGTCAAGCGGTTAAGACACGGCCCTTTCACGGCTGTAACATGGGTTCGATTCCCG
>JAGAPG010000018.1 GCA_017623355.1 Clostridia bacterium | reverse complement strand
TACAAGCGGTTGCCGAGGGGTATATTTTGATAAGCGCTCGGGACTTTGGCGAGCAAGACTGAAATTCAAGGGTAAGCTGATGAACTTCGGTTCTTATAAGAATTTTGAGGATGCGGTAAAAGCCCGCAAGGCCGCTGAGCAGGAGTATTATGGGGAATATCTTAAAGAGGATATCAGCAACGCTAACACACAATAATTTTTCGTGAGCAACAATCGTGTCTTCCGCAACATTGATTTTTCAATGATAAAAGTCAGGATAATCTATTGTTTCAGCCACAGTATGAGCATAAGAGTAGCGTTTGATTGATAAAGGCACCGGGGAACAAATCCCCGATGCCTTTTTTAGTGGGTATTATATTTTGAGAGTTAGTGAGTTGTGTGTGGTGTTCTCTGTTTTAAGTATTCAGCGGAGCTTTGTTGCATAATACTGAGATACTCTTCATAATAGATGCCTATAAGTTCAGGGAAGAGCTCCAACAAAGCATTGGTAATAGAGCAGATTTCCTGCTCGGTTAGTTTACAAAAGCGATCTAATAATTTAAAAAAATATGGAAGATCAGTTTTGCTTTCATCATAACCGAATTGATTACATAGAACGCTATAACACACTCGAAGCTTTCTTATAGCCCCGTTCCTTTTAACATTTTTTAGCATTCGACTGATTTCATATTCCGAATAATAGTCGTTTCTCAATAAAGTATTAAATGATCCCTTTTCAAAGCTAAAACTTTCGTCAAAATCAAAAAGGTAGATTGTATCACCCGGAACGTATGCCATTTGCGTTTTATCTTCAAATTCCGTTAGCAGAGCATAGAGTACGTGGTATTCAATGTACGCCTGGAACAACCGAGGATCATTAGCCACGGTACTCAATTCAAACGTTTGTAATCCATCTATAAATTCCATCCCCATAACACAAGGTGATTCAAATAAGTGCTTATCGTTGGGATCTATTTCAAACATATATGTCTTGGGCATTTTTATTCCGAGAAGCTCACCAACTCGCCCAAAGACAAATCCGTTGCTTGCTGCCGCAAATTCGCAATTGTGCTTTACGATAAGTTTTTGAGGAATCGAATTGTTTTTGGAAACAGCTATATATTTTGTAGAACCACCAAATCCTTCATGTTCGAAATGAGTAAATGAGTAGTCCTTTGTATTAAGAATAAGATCATTGGTATCAAAAATCATATTCACTCCTATAAGCAGGTTAATCGGTCAAGCCGAGCAACCAATCTCTTGCATTGATGCGTCTGATGCCGTTATACTGCGCCTCGGGATCGTCATCAAGCGTCAACAGGAGCTTGGGATAATGGTCTTTGATGGATTGCAATACTCTTAACTCACGCTCCAAGGTGTGTTCATCACGTACTGTCAGAGCAACCTGGAAATAGGTAGTTCCTTTGTTGTTCTGAGCAACAAAATCAACCTCGTATTCATCGACTTTGCCGACATAAACCTCATAACCGCGCCGCAGCAATTCAAGATATACTACGTTTTCCAATATGCGTCCCGCGTCAGCACCTTTAGAGCCAAGCAACATAAGCCGAAGTCCAATATCTACCACGTAATATTTCTCAAGCGTTTTCAAGTGCTGTTTTCCTTTGATGTTATAACGCTTTGCCTGATATATGATATAGCTTTCGGTCAGTGCCTCAAGGTACTTTTCCACTGTCTTGGTATCTATTTTTCTTCCCTCAGAAGTCAACGTGTCAGCAATCTTTTTAGAGGACAGTGGATTACCGATATTATCGAAAACAAAGTGAAGGATGCTGCGGAGCATCATAGTATCGGATATTTTTTTGCGTGTTACGATATCCTTGATAACAATGGTGTTATAGAGTCCTTCCAAGTAATCACGGAGCTCATTGGGCTGATCCTGGAATTTTAGTGCGAACGGGAAAGAGCTTCTTTCGAGATATTCGGTAAACTTGATACCGCGGTCGGACATACTGCCTGTGCTCTCCATATATTCCTTAAAGGAGAAGGGAAGCATTTCTATCTGCACGTATCTGCCGGATATGAGAGTGGCGATTTCACTTGAAAGCATATACGCATTGGAGCCGGTGATATATATATCGACGTTCTCCTTGATATAAAGGCTGTCAACGACTTTCGGAAAATTATCGATATGATGAACCTCATCCAAAAAGATGTAGGTCATTTTTCCTTTTACCATACGCTCCTTCAAGTAAGCGTGCAGCTTTTTATAATCGGTCAGCTCCTCGTAGTCAAGATCCTCAAAATTTATGGATATGATCTGCTCGTCTGCAACCCCTTGGGAGCGAAGCCAATCCTGATAAAGAGCAAGCAGGGTGGACTTACCGCAGCGACGGATACCCGTTACTATTTTTATCAACTGCTTATCCTTGAACGCTATGAGCTTATCTAAATATTCTTTTCTCTGTATAAGCATAAATATCCTCCTACAATGAACTGTCTGTATTATATCACATATAACGCCAAAAGTCAATGCTTTTTGGAATGAAATCCAAAAACATAGAATTTGCAAAGAGTTATTGGATTTTGTATATGGATTGTTGATAGTATTATTCCTTTTCAAGATAGAGAATATACACAGCAATTCATCTCAGAAACCCATTTGTCGAATTTTGTTACACAATTTTCTTAATTATAATTATTCTAATTATTGACAAATGAAGAAAGATGTGCTATAATATACGAGTGAGTCAAAAAAAGGAGCATCTTATGACAACTGCAATAAAGAAAACAAGGAACTC
>JAGAPG010000017.1 GCA_017623355.1 Clostridia bacterium | reverse complement strand
CTTTCTTAGATTTTCATTTTTACTTTTATTTCTATTTATATTTTAACATATACAGTAATTACTGTCAATAGGGCAAAATAAACTTTGTTAAAAATAGACAAATTTCGACACCGATTTTTGGTCATTTTAACCAAACCCTTTTCCAAAACAAAAAGCCGTTTGAAACGGCTTTTTAAGCAAGCTGCGACGGCTCGCTCTTTTTTATAGTTTTTTTATCCTTTAAAGTTATCGTTCGCGAAAGATTAGCTTTCACTGTTCCGTTTTCGATCTCATCAAGACGAGCTTGAATACGGGATTTCACAAGATCAGCTATTTGCATTTCGTTCATTTCCTTATATTCATCATAATAGATAGGCTCAAGGTAATGTATCTGTGTTTTCACCTTTCCGCATATCTTTCGGGTATTCATAGCCTTCCACGAATCGTATACCGCTATCGGAACTATCGGCGCTTTCGATTTTAACGAGCTGCGGAAGCATCCGTGCTTAAATTCCTGAAGATTATTATGATTTTCCTCGTATTTTCCCTCAGGGAATATAAGATAATTGTGTCCGTCCTTTACCTCGTTTGCAATCTCGTTTAGTATCCTCAAAACCTTCAAAAGCTCGTGCTCGGCATCTATAAGCTTCGCCATTATAAGTCCTGCGCATTCTCTTGCCACAAATTTATCCGCTGTATCCTTTCTCCAAAGGGCTCGGCACGGCTGATTCTGAGAAAGCAATATGCCTATGCCATCATATTTTCCCTGATGATTGGAATACATAATATATCCGTTTTTCTCAGGAAGGTTTTCTAAACCGTATATATCGGTTTCTGTTTTTGAGGATTTTCTCATTCTATGCATTATCTCCTGTGCAAAAATAAAGCGATCCTCATCATTATATATATCGGTTTCTCTTATATATCTTTTCGCCTTCGGCAAATGAGTAAGAATAAACCACATATTTTTGGCTATAGTAAATTTAAATCTCAATTCCTTCATTATTGAACGTCTATCCTTTAAACTTATTTCGCAACTTTTTCCTTAACTTTTATAATTCTTTCGCAAATACTGCTTATTTTGCATTGACCTACAGCTGCTATTGTGCTCTTTATCGTATCGTTAAGAGGCTCTATCCACTTAGGATCGATATTTTTATATCCGACAGCAGCACCTACTATGCTTCCTACAGTGCCTGCGTTACAGTCGGTATCTCTACCGCACATATTTGCTATACATATGCTCTTTGAGTAATCAAGCTCGCCTGCTATTATGCCGAGAGCAACAACTGCCATATTATTTATCGTAGCTTCGCAAGTCATATGTCCGTAATATTCATAAATCTTTTCGCACACCTTTTCCCAATCGGGAGTTTGTATATACCAATCGCAAACGTTTGTTATGGCCTCGTGAAGTCGTGATTTTTTCGGAATCGATGCAAGTCCTGCGCCTATTATCTTTTCAACGGTAGGATCCTTTGAAAGCGCTGCACTGAGTGCTCCTGCAACGAACATTCCTCCGTATATTCCATTTTTCGTCAAGCTGAGTGAGCAATCCTTATGAGCGCACTTGCAAGCATTTTTATGATCCGCAGGGAAAATATATCCCCAAATATCCGTTCTGATCTGACCGTCAATACACTCTCTCCATGGATTAAGTTTATACGGTATTTCGTCGATAGGAGTGTCGCCCTTTACCAAATGATAATACGCTACTCTTGAAGCGCACCAGCACCAAAAATACGAAAAGTTTTGAAGCCAATTCATTCCAACATCAATTTTTTCAAATGATGTTCCTTTGTTTTCAGCAAGCAAAAGTCCGAGCAACGTGTAGTTTATATCATCATCGGGCTGAACGAATTTCACATTGTCCTTAGTACTGTATATGCAATCGTCTCTCAAATCTCTTCCAAGCTTTTCGGAATGGAAGGTTCCATAATATGTTATTGGATATTCATCCACGCTTTCAAGGAACTCTCTCATTTCCTTTTGAGTCATACCCATTTCATAGGGCTTTCCAAGAACGACACCTGCGCATCTGCCAAAAAAAGCACCGTATATTCTATCTCTGTATTCTTCATTACTGATTGGCAAAAGGCTGGGAGCTGTGTCTGCCTTTGACATTATTTCATCAAAATCATTAGGCTCGTCGTATTTATATCCTTCTCTTATAGGTGTATTCATAACCTTCAAAAGATTTTCATAAGGACGCTTCCAAAAATCATCTGTAGCAGGATATTTTTCTACATCTGATGTTGCGGGCATAAAGCTATCGTTATTTTCATCGTTTACTATATATTTTTCGGGATCAAATCCCTCGTCGTACAACGTTTTGAATTCTTCGGTGTAGAGCTTTTTATAATCGGCATATCCGGGCATTTTTATTCTCCTTTTTTCATCTCTAAAAGATACATAAACATTTCTGCTGCGTGCCAAGAATGTGGCGAGCCGCATTTGTTTTTAGCATATTCCTCGCTAAGAGGAGCTATGAGCTCATATCTCGCTTCCGAGGCGCATATTTCCCAACTCATTGGGTATTTTATTTCTAAATATTTTTCATCGATAGGCTCTTTTTTAAAATGCTTCACAGCCCACCAAAGATATGGATACCACTCATTGTATTCGTTTTCATACGGAGTCGAGGTATCGATACCGGCTCTATCCATCCAAAACATATACGCATATGAATCAAATTCCTTAGGAATTTTTATGAAGCTCGTATCAATTCCGAGTCTTTCGAGCCCGAATTTCAGCCACAGGGTCGAGTAAATTTCGTGATGTCCGTAATCTGTAAGTCCTGTAAGCACACCGTCAACCGTTATTCTTTTTGCTTCCTCTACTATTTTCTTTACAAGAGGATATTCCTTATCTACAAAAAAAGAAAGTATGTACGCAAGCTGACCGAGATTGTCAGGCTCGGAATTGCCGGAATTATTTTTATCGTAAAGCTCGGTTATAGAGAGTGCCCAGTCCTTTAAGAGACTGATATTTCCCGTTTTTTCAAGTGCAAGAGCCATCATCGCTCCATCGCGATACCAAGGCGTTTTATAAACATAAAAATTCGGCACCGGAAATTTATCAAGAAAGCTTATAAGTAGCTCTTGATGTAATATTCTCAGCTGAGCGGGATATTTATATTCTTCAAAATCAGGAAGTAATATTTCATCATCGGCAAGGCATATTTCCTCTTTCAAAACAGCATTTTTTTCGCGTTTAATAAACACTCCCTGCGTATTTTCGGTTATAATTACTGTTTCTCCGTTCTTCAAGCCAAGAATAACGGTATATTTATCATAAATAAATTCTTCCTTTTCAACATCCCAATAATAAACGGTATTATTGGTTTTGAATTCTATAAGAGCGGAATTTTTATATATATATTTTTCTCGGTGACCCATACCGAATATGTAAAATTGTTTTTCAGGCTTTATCATAATCATACCTCGTTGATTTATAAAACAATATATAGTTATTTTATCACACATATATAATTTTTGCAATATTAAATTTTATTTTAATTTATTTATTACTCTTATTGACTTATCCTATATTTAATGATAAAATTATTTTATAGATATTAATGAGGCTAAAGGAAATGAAGATCAAAAAAATCATAAAAAAAGCTTTTTTATGCACACTTGTCGGCTTGCTCGTTTTAGCAATAGCAGTTTTGTCTTTTTTCAAAATCGGCTTTGAGCTTAATGATTATGAGCGTTACACCCCAAGCATCAATACAAAGCTAAGCGAGGCAGAAATGCGTTCTATTCTGCAAAAAGGTATTTTAACGCATAATGATTATAATACTCTTTATTATCAAACGGGACTTACCGAAATAGGTATAGATTCAGTACTTGAAACCGGCGGTGTTGACGCCGTTTTGAAATTTCAAAAAGCATATTTTACTTCGTACGGAATAGAGCACGATTATTTCGCGCCGTTTTGCGACTATATGCGTATTGATGACGATTCTCCAAGCGGAGAAATGGTTGAACTTCAAAACGGAGATATTATTATCTCCTCATCCACTGTATTTTCTTGCTGGGATGTAGGACATTGTGCGTTTGTTATTGATGCTGAAAAGGGTCGTGTTTTAGAGGCTGTCGGTATTGGGAAAAACAGCACTACGAATTTTGCCGGTTATCTTAGAAATCGCCCCGATTACATAGTTTTAAGACCAAACATTGATAAAGATACCGTTGATAAGATAGTTAATTACGCTAAGGAAAATCTTATCGGCATCCCCTATGATCCGACGGTTGGAGTTCTTACAAGAAAATATAATACGGAAATCCCGCAAACTCAATGCGCCCATATAATTTGGTACGCATTTATGCAATTTGGATACGATATTGACTCTAACGGCGGAATGGTTGTTTCTCCGAAAAATATTGTTCATTCTCAATATTTTGACGTTGTTCAAGTGTTCGGATTTGATCCCGATACACTTTGGAATTAACGGTTTTATTGACACTTATCCTCATGAATTAAATAATAAAAGGTCATTGTGAAATCAATGACCTTTTTTCTTATTTGAAAGAGTCGATATAGTCACAAGCTGCAAGGGCTGCTATTGCGCCGTCAGCACAAGCAGTGGCAACCTGTCTTATTCTCTTTTTACGGCAATCTCCTGCTACATAAATGCCGTTCGTTTTTGTAAGGCAATCCTCATCGGAATCAGCATATCCGAATTTATCAAGATTTACAAGGTCGGAAAATGCTTCGTTTTGCGGTATCAAGCCTATAGCTATGAAAAGTCCGTCTACAACGATCTCGTTTTCTTTACCCTCAGCATTTACAACTATAGCGCTAAGCTCATCCTCGCCCTTAAGCTCGCTTATAAGTGCGCTTGTTATAACCTCTATGTTGCCTTTTTTGGCTATCTGCTCTTGAAGCTTCTTTTCGCCTGTAAGCATTTCAAGATTTTGAATTATATATACCTTTTTACAAAGCTCCGAAAGCAGTATTGCCTCTTGAAGCGCGCTATTTCCGCCCCCAAGCACCGCGACAGTCTTGCCCTCGTAAAAAGCTCCGTCACATACCGCGCAAAATGATATGCCGTTTCCTATATATTTTTCTTCATTTTCTATTCCGGGCAAGCGATGCTTTGCTCCCGTAGCAATTATAACTGCCTTAGAATCATATTCTCCGCTATCGGTAAGAACGGTTTTTATTTCGCCATCCTTAATACCGATAACCTCGCACGGCTCTACATCAGCACCCTGAAGCAGCACCTGCTCAACAAGCTTTTCAGCAAATTCATTTCCCGTAAGAGAAGCAAAGCCGGGTATATTTTCGACCTTCGGCGAATAGGTGATCTGTCCGCCGAAAGCCGCTTTTTCGAGTACTAAAACGCTTTTATTTGCTCTACACGCATAAAGCGCTGCTGTAAGTCCCGCAGGACCTGCTCCGATTACAATTATATCGTACATATTATTATTTTCCAAGATATTTCTTAATATCGGATACTCCTACGCATTTCTGAACGTTTCCGTTCTTAATAACAACGAGAGTGGGAGCTTGCTTAATACCGAATTCCTTTACAAGCTCAGGATTTTCATTTGCAAGGAGCTTATCATACTTCACGCCCTCCTTGTCAAGCAAAGCGCAAGCTATTTTACAGTTTGGACAGGTAGCAGTTGTAAAGAGATATGTTACATCATCACTTACTTGACAGCAAGCACATTCCTCTTCCTCGGTCACCTCAGTCTTTATATCCTTTTTAAGCTTTGAGGTTTCGATATTATATACCAAACGGTCCTTATATTCCTGAGACTTACCATCGTTCCAGTTTTGTACGGGACGGTAATATCCTGTAATACGGCTATAAACCTCTGTCTTTTCGCCGCAATCAGGACAAGTATAAGCCTCACCTGCTATATATCCGTGATTCTTACATACGGAATATGTCGGCGACATTGTATAATAAGGCAAACGGTAATTTTCAGCTATTTTTCTAACGAGATTTGCAGCTGCCTTCCAATCAGGAAGCTTTTCGCCGAGGAATGCATGGAATACTGTTCCGGACGTATAAAGTGTCTGAAGCTCATCTTGAATATCAAGAGCTGTGAAGATATCGTCTGTATATCCTACAGGAAGATGTGATGAGTTTGTATAATAAGGTGTGCCACCCGTTTTATCAGATGCGGTTATGATATTAGGATATCTCTTAATGTCATGCTTTGCAAGACGGTATGATGTCGATTCAGCAGGTGTTGCCTCAAGATTATAAAGATCTCCGTATTTTTCTTGGTAATCCGAGAGCTTTTCTCTCATATGATTGAGAACATCCTGAGTGAACTTCTGAGCCTTTTTGTTTGTAAGATCCTGCTTGATCCAATTAGCATTAAGGCAAGCCTCATTCATACCCACAAGACCGATTGTTGAGAAGTGGTTATTGAAGGTGCCAAGATATCTCTTAGTATAAGGATAAAGTCCGTTTTCAAGAAGTCTTGTGATAACGGTTCTCTTAACCTTAAGTGAACGCGCGGAAATATCCATAAGTCTGTCAAGACGGTCATAGAAATCCTTTTCGTCCTTTGCAAGATATGCAATTCTGGGCATATTGATAGTAACAACGCCAACAGATCCTGTGCTTTCTCCGCTTCCGAAGTATCCGCCGGATTTCTTACGAAGCTCACGAAGATCAAGACGCAAACGGCAACACATTGAACGAACGTCACTTGGCTCCATATCACTGTTTATATAGTTTGAGAAATAAGGTGTACCGTATTTTGCAGTCATTTCAAACAAGAGCTTGTTGTTTTCCGTTTCGCTCCAGTCAAAATCTCTTGTAATCGAGTACGTAGGAATAGGATATTGGAATCCTCTGCCGTTAGCATCACCCTCTATCATTATTTCGATGAAGGCCTTGTTTACCATCGCCATTTCCTTTTCGCAATCCTTGTACTTGAAGTCCACCTCTTTTCCGCCGATTATACAGTTAAGCTCTGCAAGATCGTGAGGAACTACCCAGTCAAGAGTGATATTCGAGAAAGGTGCTTGTGTACCCCAACGAGAAGGTGTATTAACACCGTAAACGAAGGATTGGATGCACTGCTTTACTTCTTTATATGAAAGGTTATCTATTTTTACAAAGGGAGCAAGATAAGTGTCAAATGACGAAAACGCTTGAGCGCCTGCCCATTCATTCTGCATAATTCCAAGGAAGTTTACCATTTGGTTGCAAAGAGTAGAAAGATGGCTTGCCGGTGAAGATGTGATCTTTCCCGTTACTCCGCCAAGACCCTCTTGAATAAGCTGCTTAAGTGACCATCCCGCACAGTAGCCTGTAAGCATAGAAAGATCATGAATATGGATATCTGCATTACGGTGAGCATTAGCTATCTCATCATCGTAAACCTCAGAAAGCCAATAGTTAGCCGTTATAGCTCCGGAGTTTGAAAGTATAAGTCCTCCTACCGAATAAGTAACGGTTGAATTTTCTTTTACACGCCAGTCATTTATTTTAAGGTAATTATCAACGATATCCTTATAGTCTACCATTGTTGCATTAAGGTTACGGATCTTCTCTCTCTGTCTACGGTAAATAATATAAGCCTTAGCTACGTCGTCATATCCCGCTTTAATAAGAACAGACTCTACGCTGTCCTGAATATTTTCAACCGAGATTTTTCCATCCTCTATCTTCGGCTCAAATTCTGCTGTAACCTTGAGTGCAAGGAAATCAATAACATCCTGATTAAATTGCTTTTGGCAAGCATCAAAGGCTTGCAAAATGGCATCGCTGATCTTCTTAATATTAAAATCAACTATTTTGCCGTCACGTTTAACAACCTGATACATTTTTTTACTCTCCTTTAATTTTTTTCATATTTTTTGAGTGACAAATTTTCTTTTGTCGAGTCGCAGATACATTCTATCATATTAATAAGCATTTGTCAATAGAAAAAACACAATATATTGTGCTTTTTTTATTTTCGTGCACAAGATATTGTGTTTACGTTCCTCTTATCGATACATGCTTAACATCGTCAAAAACCGCTTGTTTAAAGGCTTCCAACGTATTTTTTTCGTGTCCGCAAAGCCCATTTTCTATAAGATTTCCCGAGTCTACAAAATCTTGTAAAAAATATTTTTCAGCGCCCTTTATCCATTTTCCTATCGATTTTATATCCTCAAGCTCATGATGTTGCTTTACTACCGTGGTCCGAAATTCATACTCCACTCTGCCACATAGCAGTAGCTCTACACTTTTTTCAAAAGCTGATATATCAATGCTTTTTTTGCCTGTTGTAATTGCGTATTTTTCCTTTGAATTTTTAATGTCCATCGCAACATAATCGACAAGCCCAAGCTCAATAGCCTCTTTTAGCTTTTCAGGATACGAGCCATTTGTATCAAGCTTAACCAAAAGCCCCATAGATTTTATTTTTCTCATAAAATCGAATATATCCTTTTGCATAAGAGGCTCTCCGCCACTGATACAAACTCCGTCAAGTATTTTTTTTCTTTTCTCTATATACGAAAGAATTTCCTCTTCAGAAAAAAGCTGTGCCTCATCAATAACCAAGGAAGCGTTATGACAAAACGGACAGCGGAGATTGCAGCCATAGGTAAAAACCGTACAGGCAACCTTACCCGGATAGTCGAGCATAGTCATTTTTTGAAATCCGCCAATTATCATAATTATACTCCTTTCTCGATTTGTTTATATTTTATCACTTCAAAATATATAAATCAAGGCTTCTTTTAAAAAACGGAGCAAAAGCTCCGTTTGATTTAAAATTTAAGCTCAGTAAAGCCGATCTTACGTCTTACCTTTGACATTGTACGACGGGCATTTTTATAGGCATCCTGCGCTCCCTGTGCCATAACGCTTTCAAGATATGCCTTGTCTGCCATAAGCTTTGCAAATTCCTCTCTTACAGGCGCCAAAGCATCAGCGCAAGCCTCACCGACTGCAAGCTTGAAATCTCCATAACCCATTCCTGCGAATTCTCGTTCAGCCTCCTCGGCTGTTTTATTTGTAAAGCAGGTGTAGATGTTAAGAAGGTTTGTTATTCCCTCCTTGCCCTCTGCTCTTACGATCTTGTTATCGGAATCCGTAACGGCTCTTTTAAACTTTCTTATAATATCATCCTTTGAATCGAGTATTCTTACGACTGCATTTTCGTTAGGATCGGATTTACTCATTTTCTTTGTAGGATCCTGAAGCGACATTATCTTTGCTCCGTCCTTAGAAATAAATCCATCAGGAACTACAAATGTTTCTCCGTAGATCTGATTGAAGCGGTTAGCGATATCTCTTGCGAGCTCAAGATGCTGCTTTTGATCCACACCGACAGGAACAAGCTCTGTTTGATAAAGCAATATATCCGAAGCCATAAGCGTAGGATATGTGAAAAGTCCTGCGTTTATATTATCTGCATTTTTTGCACTTTTATCCTTGAATTGAGTCATTCTCGAAAGCTCACCGAACATTGTATAGCAATCAAGTATCCATCCAAGCTCTGCGTGCTGAGGAACGTGACTCTGCACAAAAAGCGTGTTTTTTTGAGGATCAAGACCGCACGCAATATAAAGAGCGAGAGTTTCGTAAGTTCTGCGTCTTAATTCCGCAGGATTTTGTCTTACAGTTATTGCGTGCATATCAACTACACAGTAATAACAGTGATACTCATCGGAAAACGCGCTGAAATTACGGATAGCTCCAAGATAATTTCCTATCGTAAGATTTCCTGACGGTTGAACGCCAGAAAACACTACCTTTTTATCGCCAAACATATTATATACTCCTAAATATACTATTTATATTAATTGATAATGATATAATATCACATCTTGGCTTCATTTTCAATATTTTTTTCATTTTTAAAGCTACTATAAACTGTTTTTGTTAAAAAAACCAACAACGGAGCTATTATCATACCGCCAAACCCTGCTATTTTCAGTCCGGCATACATAGAAATTATTGCCACTATCGGATGAACATTCATATGAGCGCTGACTATTTTGGGCTCTGCAATTTGGCGCACGAAATATATTATAGCATATAAAACCAATATTCCAAAGCCAAGAGATGTATTTCCTGTTACAAAAAGTATTATACTCCACGGGATAAGAACTATTCCGGTTCCGAGTATCGGAAGAATATCTACTATTGCAATTATAACGGATATTAAAAAAGCATTTTCTATCTTTAATATAATAAGACCGACAAAAAGCTCCGTAAACGTAAGCAAAAACAAAACAAGATACGAGCGAAGATAGCTTGTAAGCACGTAAGAAATATCTTTTTTTATCCTTGGCAGCTTTACAGATATTTTTTGAGGAAGCTTTTTCTTAATATAAGCGGTTATTTTTTCGTAATCCTTTGAAAAATAAAAAAGAGCTAAAATTATAACGATCACAGTTATTATTATCTCGGGTAATGCCCCGATAAATGCCGCTACTGCGTTTGTTAGCTTATCGCTAAGATTTTTCAGTGAGCTTATTGCCATCTCTGTAGCTATCGAATAAACTCCTGAAGAATCTGAGGATGAATTCAAAAACGGAAGCTTATGCTTTAAGCCATCCAAAAATTCAAGCAGCTTTGATATATAATTGTCACTTGATGAAAGATACTCTATTATTTTTGACGTAAGGCTTCCTATCTGAGAAAATATTACGCTAAGACAAAGAGAGATAATTCCAAAGAAAATCAAAAGAAGAAAAACAGTCACGCAAATGCTTACTATCGGCTTTGGCATTTTCGTTTTTGTACATATTTTATTTACAGTCGGTCTTGTAAGCACAACAACTCCGAGAGAAAATATAAACGGAAAAATAATGCCCAGCGCATATTTTAAAAAGAAATACGCAAACGCAATATAAATTAGAATACTTAGCCCTATATAGACAGTTTTTTTATATTTTTCCATAAAAATCACCTCTTTTAAAATATATTTCGCAAATTTTAATTTTATTAAACATATTATATTTGACTTTTAGAGGATATTCTGCTAAAATGTATATGAAATAATAAAAAAGAGGTGTTTTAAAATGGTTAAAATCGAAATGGAAAACGGCGGAATCATAGAAATAGAGCTTTATGAGGACAAAGCGCCTATCACTGTAAAGAATTTTAAGAAGCTCGTTTCAGAGGGCTTTTACGACGGTCTTATATTCCACAGAGTTATAGCAGGCTTTATGATACAGGGCGGAGATCCTACAGGAACAGGCTGTGGTGGAAGCTCCGAAAAGATCAAGGGCGAATTTGCTGCTAACGGAATTAAGAACGATATATCTCATGTGCGCGGTGTTGTTTCAATGGCAAGAAGCCAAAATCCTAACTCTGCTTCATCGCAATTTTTCATTATGCACGCAGACGGTAAATTCCTTGATGGGAACTACGCCGCTTTCGGCAAGGTAACCGCAGGAATGGAAACTGTTGACGAGATAGCAGGTGTTAAGACCGACTATTCTGACAGACCTATTATCGATATGAGAATGAAAAAAGTAACCTTAATTGAGGACTAATGAAAAAATCAAAGATTGTTGATCTGACGGTATTCGCGATGTTCGGCGCACTTATGTTTGTTTCTAAGCAGATAATGGAGTTTTTGCCGAATTTTCATGCTATTACTATGTTTATAGCAGTGCTAACACTCGTTTATAGGGTGCGCGCTATTATTCCTGTATATGTTTTTGTTTTTATTCAAGGCGCGTATTCGGGATTTGCGCTATGGTGGGTGCCATATACTTATATATGGGCATTTGCTTGGGCGTTGTTTATGATAATTCCAAAAAATGCATCTATCAGGACAAAAGGAATTTTATGTACCGTGTTTTCTGCTTTACACGGAATCACATTCGGAGTTCTCTATGCCCCATTCCAATGTATTGCATTTTTGGGCGCTGATCTTAACAAAATGATCTCGTGGTTTATCGTTGGCTTTCCGTGGGATGTAGTACATATGTGCGGAAATATCGTTATGTCTTTCTTGGTTATTCCTATCTATAAGGTACTGTATAAATTAGAAAATAAACGAACCATATGAAAAGGCGGGAAATTCCCGCCTTTTTTACCTTCCACAATCTCCGCCCTGTATGATCGTCATTTGTGAACCGTCTTTATTTGTTTCAAGATAAATGACAATTGCTCTATCATCAGCTTCACAATAATTTTCTATATAAATTTTAAATGTTTTTTCTTGAAGATCATTACTGTAAAGTGATCTTGGAATGAGTACAAAATCTCTTGAAGGAATTCCCACATAAGCTTCAATTAGGCAAGTAGGATAATAACTGCTTATATAGAAATTGACTGTATCTTCTGTAACTGTGAAATTTTTATATGTTCGCTCCAATAAGTCCTCTACATGGCGAGGCGAAATTGTCAAATCATTCATTACCAAAACAAAATATTCTTCAAACGTTTTTTCGGTAATGTTGGATAGAACTTCATTTTGAGAATTTTCTAAGCATTCTCTTTCTACAAATTCCGATAGCTCGTTATAATTATTTATTATTACCGGCGGATCATCCGTTAAAAGATGCTCCTTAAATGCAGCTTGATAATGGGTATAATATTTAATTATATTAGTATCTTCCTTTGTTTCATTTATAGGGGGTTGGTTTGAAGTTTCTGTATTTTCTTCACTATTTAAACCAAAATAAAGATCTTCGTCCTTAGTCATATTTACACGAATGCAAGAAAATCCTGCTTCATCCGTCGGGATATAATAATCATTTCTATATATATAAAATGTTTTTGATTGAAGATCATCAGAATACCATTTTCGAGGCACAAGAACAAAATCTGCCTTTGGCGGTCTTTGATCTGAACTTGTTATAGAAACATCATAAGAACTATCTATATATATATTAACTGTATCATTTAAAGCAGAAAAGCCTTTATAAGTTCGCTCATGTATATTTTCTGCAAGCCTTGTTGCATCAGGACGCATCACCATTACGAAATAATCATTAAATGTTTCAGCAACAATGTTTGATTTTATTTCATTTAAAGAATTTTCATCGTACACATATTCTTGTATAAAATTCAAAAACTCTTCATGAGTGCCAATGATTTTTGGTAAAAAATTATCATAAAAAAGCTCACATTTCACTTGATAAAAAGTGTATCCTAGCTTTTCTTCATTCAAATCATCGATATTTTCTTGTGTCGACGTTTCTTCTATCTTAGATGTTTCGCTTGAGCTTTCATCAGTCGGAGTATCCTTGTCACAAGAGGTCAAAAATAGAAATGTCGTTAATATAAAAATTAATATAAGTAGTTTTTTCATAAAAATCACCTCTTTGATTTTTCTTTAAGGCGGGAAAAATTCCCGCCTTATTTAATTATTATCTTATTAACAACGATTTCAATTGTGTTTAAATCAACATTTTCAGGAAACAATTCCTTTGGAATAACAAGAATGTGACAAAAGTCGTGAGATGATTGGTTGAAAAAGCCTTCACCGCTATGATCTTTCACATCTGCAAATATTATGAACTTATTATTTGCTTCATCATAAATGAAATCATAATATCCTATCACATTTTGCGCACCCGTTGCAACAGTTAACAATGATGCAAGTACATAATTCTTTTCAAAAATTTCTTCTGTTGCGGTATCATCAAGCGACACCTCTGTTCCCAAATTAGTTATCATTTGCTGATAGCTTGTATATACACAAGGCAATGTATCATAAACAAGTTCTGTCATATTAAAACAGTTATAATCTTTTGTGTTTAGTGCTTGATAATATTCACGCCTATCAAAAGGTTCCTCTACAGAGCTTTCCTTGCTTGTTTCTTCGATTGTGGTAGTTTCCTCAACTATCTCAGTACTTGTTTCGTCAACAGTAGTCGTATCTTCAACTGTCGTAGTTTCTTCTGTCTTAGATGTTTCACTTGAGCTTTCATCAGTCGGAGTATCCTTGTCACAAGAGGTCAAAAACAGAAATGTCGTTAATATAAAAATTAATATAAGTAGTTTTTTCATAAAAATCACCTCTTTGATTTTCCTTTAAAGCGGAAATTTCCCGCTTTTTTTATTCTTGTTCATATATAAAGTTGTTTTCTACAACCACCTCAGGTTCAAAATCAGTGAGATCCGAAGGAAAAAGCTCCTTTGGAATTGCAACCAGATGCTCTCCTTCTTGCAAAATACGCGGGGAATCAGTCTCTTTATAATTCGCTGTTACAGTGATTTTTCCGTTATAATAAACAAAATCACTAAAGCCCTTGAATGCCCATCCGTATCTATGACCGCTTTTATATGAAAGCTTTACTAAATAATACTCATCAAATATTTCCTCAATATAATATTGCGCTATATCCAATCCTTTATTTGAAGCCTCGTAAACATCTTCAAATGTAGTATATATTACTTTGCTTTTTTCAAGCACCTCCGGAACTCCAGGACCATCCATCAACTCATTATAATATTCAGTAGTTATAGGTCTTGCATAAGGATTTATTCTAATTATTTCTACACATTCAAGTGTTATATCTATTGCAGTCGAAATATTTTCAATATCTTCAGGAAATAAATCTTTAGGAACTACTATGCCTATAAAATAATTAAATACTGCCATAGGAATATCGGCAGCAGTATCTATATGCTCTACTGTAACCTTTGCTCCTTCATTACTGTATTCAAAGTTATAGCAAGCATTTATAGTTGTAGCGTGACACGATAATTTTATAATATAGATATAATTTCCGTCGAAAACATTCTTATCCACCGTTGCTCCTGTGTCAGTTACAAAGTCATTGTAATCTGAATAAATTATTTTCATATCATGATAAAGTTCATGAGGTACATGATGCTTCAAAAAAACCATATTACAATAAACCTTTTCAGCGAGATCAACAATCGAGCTTTCATCACTTGTTTCTTTATCAACAGTAGATGTGTCTTCGATTGTGGTAGTTTCCTCAACTATCTCAGTACTTGTTTCATCAACAGTAGTCGTATCCTCAACTGTCGTTGTTTCTTCCGCCTTAGATGTTTCACTTGAGCTTTCATCTGTCGACTCATTATTATCACAAGAGGTCAAAAACAGAAATGTCGTTAATATAAAAATTAATATAAGTAGTTTTTTCATAATATCACCTCTTTGATTTTCCTTTAAGGCGGGAAATTCCCGCCTTATTTTTATTTTATCTGAATATTTGAGAATTCACCTATATTAGTCGGGAATAACTCCTTAGGAATTATAAGTATATCGCAAAATGTTTCTTCCGCAGGAACGAATATATCTCCCTTCGGTT
>JAGAPG010000016.1 GCA_017623355.1 Clostridia bacterium | reverse complement strand
CTCAAAGAACGCTCAACCTCAACAGTGAAATCAACGTGGCCCGGAGTGTCAATGATATTAATCTTGTATTGCTTTTCTTTGTATTTCCAAAACACAATTGTTGCAGCAGAAGTAATTGTGATACCTCTTTCCTGCTCTTGTGCCATCCAATCCATTGTGGCAGCACCATCGTGTGTCTCTCCTATCTTATGGTTCTTTCCTGTATAATAAAGGATACGCTCGGTAGTTGTTGTCTTACCGGCGTCGATATGAGCCATGATACCGATGTTACGGGTATTTTCAAGTGAATATTCTCTTGGCATCTGTGTTTTTTCCTTTCCTCAAAAATGGGACAGTGATTAATATCTGTAATGTGCAAATGCTTTGTTTGCTTCTGCCATTCTGTGTGTTTCTTCTTTCTTCTTGTAAGCTCCACCCATGCTGTTCTTTGCATCGAGTATTTCGCCTGCAAGTCTTTCAGCCATCGTCTTCTCGCCACGTTTTCTTGAGAACAATGTGATCCAACGAAGTCCAAGTGTTTGTCTTCTCTCTGCTCTTACTTCCATAGGAACCTGGTAGTTAGAACCGCCTATACGGCGAGCCTTAACCTCCAATACAGGCATTACATTTTCAAGAGCCTCCGTAAAAGCTTCAAGTCCGTTTTGTCCTGTCTTTTCTTCAACCATCTTGAATGCATCGTAAACGATCTTTTGAGCTACACCCTTTTTACCATCAAGCATGATGTTGTTGATGAGCTTTGTTACGAGCTTTGAATTATAAAGCGGATCCGGCAAAACGTCTCTTTTGGAAATTTGACCTCTTCTCGGCACTTTACTTCCCTCCTTCATTAAAAATATGATATCATTGGTACTCGAAAGAAAATCTCCCGTTGTGTCCGCACAAGTGTCACTGATATAATAAACATTTATTTCAGTTAAACAAGTTTCGGAACTACGATAAATTTAACTTTTTTACCTTTACGCTAAGAAATTATTTTTTCTTTGCGCGCTTTGCGCCGTATTTAGAACGGCTTTGGTTACGGTTAGCAACACCCTGTGCATCAAGTGTACCACGAATAATGTGATAACGTACACCAGGCAAGTCACGTACTCTTCCTCCACGAATAAGAACAACGCTGTGCTCTTGGAGATTGTGACCGATACCGGGGATGTAAGTTGTTACTTCCATACCGTTTGTAAGTTTTACTCTTGCTATCTTACGAAGAGCTGAGTTAGGCTTTTTCGGTGTAGTTGTTGTAACCTTTGTACATACGCCTCTCTTTTGAGGTGCGCTTTGATCAACTACTTTATTCTTCAAGGTGTTGAAGCCTGTTTGAAGAACCGGTGTCTTAGACTTGTATGTCTTGTCTGTTCTGCCTTGTCTTACGAGCTGGTTAAAGGTTGGCATCTTGTTCCTCCTTCTTTTGAAATTAAATGTTTATACATCAGTGCCCAGCGGCACGAGGTATCATTTTTTATGCTTTCCTCAAAAAAGGCGCAAATATACCTTTTTAATGAGTCTACGCACGACAACATTATAACATTTAAATTTTACAAAGTCAAGACAAAGTATTTTTTGTTGGAATTTTCTACATTTTGCACAAAAAGATTGTTTTTTAAAGTCTTTTTTTGTGCTATTTTTTATTCATTTTTAACAAACTTTTTATCAAAAATGAAAATCACAGTCTTATCAACCGTGATTTTCCTACATTATTTATTATTAATACTTTTTATCAAAATCGTCCGATTCTACCTTTTCGCGATTTTTATTGATCATTTGGATTATATCAGCATAATCATCCTCTTCAATAGGCTTGACCGGCTTTATTTTAGTTTCATCAACAGATTCAACATCTATCTTTATATTTTTGTTGGGAAGCTTATCAAATCCCGTAGCTATTATTGTCACCTTCACAGTATCGTCAAGAGTAGGATCGAAGTTAGCGCCCCAAATGATATTTGCATCCGCAGCAGCAGATTCCTTTACCATAGTAGCAGCCTTATCCACCTCATCAAGCTCCACATTTTGAGAAACTGTTATGTTAAGAAGTATTCCGTGTGCTCCGTTTATTGATGTTTCAAGAAGCGGGCTTGCAATAGCTGCCTTAGCAGCATCCACAGCCTTATTAGGTCCGCTCGCCTCACCGACGCCCATATGAGCAAGGCCGGCATCCTTCATTACAGATGTTACATCGGCAAAGTCAAGATTTATAAATCCAACAACGTTTATAAGATCGGAAATTCCCTGCACTCCGCGTCTTAAAACATCGTCAGCAATCTTAAATGCGTTCATAAGCGTAAGCTTTTCCTCTGAAACCTCTTTAAGTCTTTCGTTAGGTATAACGACCAAGGAATCAACGTTTTTAGCAAGCTCGGTAATCCCCGCATCTGCCTGAGTCATTCTGCGGCTACCCTCAAAATTAAACGGCTTAGTCACTATACCAACAGTAAGTATTCCAAGCTCCTTTGCTATTTTTGCAACCACCGGAGCTGCGCCCGTTCCCGTGCCGCCGCCCATACCTGTCGCAACAAATATCATATCTGCGCCCTGTATCGCAGCTTTTATCTCCTCTGCGCTTTCCTCAGCAGCTTTAAATCCCATTTCGGGATTTGCGCCTGCGCCATTACCTCTTGTTACCTTTTCGCCTATACATATCTGTGTGTTGGCGCCGGATTTAAGAAGTGCCGCCCTATCTGTATTAACAGCAATAAAATTCACACCCTTAATATTTGAAGAAATCATTCTATTAACAGCGTTATTTCCACCGCCGCCAACTCCTACGACTCTTATATCAACACCGGATTCAAAATCATTATCGAGTTCAAATGCCATATTTTCGACCTCCGTTATTTTACTATCATTATAATAATACACTTTTTAATAATATATTTCAAGTGTTTTTTAGAGTTTTTTGAGATTTTTTTAAAATAAAAAAGGAATTTTTACGGTTAAGCGAAAATCCCTTTAATATTTTCTCAAAATTTATTTTTTTCGTGGAAACAGATGGGACAAAACCACACCTCTAAATTTCACCTCTGTTCCCTCTTTTATCCTTTTAATGTTGTCGGCATGCTTGCACAAAACCACCACACAGCAAGCCGCCGTTATAAGAAAGGCGAGAACGCTCTGATAATTGATACCGGTAAGCACAGGGAATATCAATGATGCCGAAAAGGGTATCATAAATCCATAATTAAAGACAAACGAAAGAAGCAATCCTATAATAAGCAAGAAAAGAAATTGCAAGGGATTAAGAGCAAGAACAAAGCCGCCGAAGCAAGCAAGTCCCTTTCCACCCTTGAATTTGAGATAAAAAGGAAACATATGTCCCATCATAGCGCAAGTGCCTGCAACAACTCCTGCGAGCTTGATCTCAAAAATAAACAAGCAAAGCTTTACTGCCGCAAACGCTTTCAATATATCGATGATCATAACGATAATGCCGAATTTCTTTCCAAGACTCATCGCAGTATTGGTCGCACCGAGATTTCCGGTTCCCTTTTCTCTAAGATCTATATTTTTAAGTCTTGATACTATATAAGCAGGGCTCAAGCAACCGAAGAAGTAGCCGATAACGGCACAATATAAATATTCCATATTTAATCTCCTGTTTTTCTTTAAGCAGACTTTTTATTATGACATTGTATCACAGATTTGTTGTAAAGTCAACATTTTTACAAAATTATTTTTCTATGTAAATACTAATACAAAAATGTTTTAAAAAAATCAAAAAATTGTTAGCATTTTGTAAATTTTACTGTTTCATTCTCAAAGCAGCTTTAAGCAACAACGCTTTTTGATTTTCAACATTCCCCGAAATAACATAATCAAGCAATGCTCTAAGAATCGTACCTATTTCAGAACCGCAGAATCCCACACTCACAAGATCCGTGCCCTTTATATCGAGAGCATCGAGAGAAAAGCATTCACCCTTTAAAATTATATCTTTTGCGATTTTCTCAGCCTCAACATATGTTTTCGAGGTTTCAAGAGTGGGGTTTTGCGATTTTTTATCGGCTATTTGAAGAGAGACAAGATCAAAAAAGAAATCCACACCAAATTCATTTAAATAACGTTTTATCGACACTCTGTCGGTTTTAAAGCGCAGATCGTGATGTTTCACCAGCTTTAAAACGCGATCCTTTGTAAAATTGTCATATTTATATTCGTTAAGATATTTTTCAGCGATGCCAACACTTTTTTCAACGTGGCCGGGAAAATGCCCAATGCCATCATCGTCTATAGATATAGTATACACCTTACCCATATCGTGTAAAAGAGCAGCCAAGCGCAAATAAACGACGGAGGGAGTGTTTGAAATCACATATGCAGTATGCTCCAAAAGATCATAAATATGATACTTTGTGTGTTGATCGAATTTATACATTTTTTTGATCTCCGGAAAAATCTCGGCAAATATTTCAACATTCCGAAGAAGCACGTTTTTTATGTTTTTCGCACACAGGGCACGATTTATTTCATTAGCTATGCGTTCCTTTGATATTTTTGCAAGTCCGCATTTTGTATAAATCATAGCATCTTTTGTTTTTTCTTCTATATCAAATCCCAACGTTGCGGAAAATCTGATAGCGCGCAGAATACGCAACGCATCCTCCGAAAAACGCTTTTTTGCCTCGCCTATAGCGCGTATGAGTTTTCTTTCAATATCGCCTATACCATCGAAAAAATCAAACACTTCCCCCGACGAATTACAAACAATAGCGTTAATTGTGAAATCCCTTCTTTTAAGATCCTCGGTTAAGGAGCTTGAAAAGGAAACACTGTCAGGGTGACGCGCATCCGTATATTCTCCGTCAAAACGGTAAGTCGTTATCTCAAATGCTTCTCCGTTCATTAAGACTGTAACAGTACCGTGCTTTATTCCCGTTTCTATTACCCTTTTATCAAAAAAAACATTCTTAACCTCTGAAGGTAATGCATTTGTTGTTATATCATAATCATTACTTTCTTTTCCCAAGATAGCATCGCGAACATATCCTCCAACGACATAAGCCTCATATCCCGCGTTTTCAAGAGACAAAAGTATCTCTTTCGCATTTTTTGAAAGTTTGACCGTTTTTTTCATTATATGCCACACATTTTTAAAAGCTCTTCTTTTCCTATTATATTAACGCCAAGTGCTTGAGCCTTCGTAAGCTTTGAGCCTGCCGCCTCTCCCGCTACCACATAGCTTGTATTTTTTGAAACAGATGAGCTGACCTTTCCGCCGCGTGCTTTTATAAGCTCTGCTGCCTCATCTCTTGTCATATTTTCAAGAGTTCCTGTAAGAACGAAGGTGAGTCCTTCAAATTCGCTCGAAAGTTCTTTTTTCGACTCCTCCATAACCACTCCTGCGGCTTTAAGCTTATCAATAATAGCTCTTGTCGTGTCTTTTTTAAAGAAATCAACAACACTCCTTGCCATTATTTCACCAAAATCATTTATTTCTGTAATATCCTCTACCGTAGCCGAATAAAGCGCTTCTACAGATCCGAATTTAGACGCAAGATCGTTTGATGCAACCTCTCCTATATGTCTTATACCGAGAGCATATATAAGTCTGCCAAGCCCTGCATTTTTCGATGTCTCTACAGAAGAAACAAAATTAGATGCGCTCTTTTCCCCCATTCTTTCAAGAGAAGCAATTTGCTCCTTTGTTATATAATAGAGATCAGCAGGATCTGATATAAGAGCGTTTTCAAGTAACATTTCAATGATTTTCCCGCCAACTCCATCTATATTCATAGCCTTTTTAGACGCGAAATGCTCGATATTTCTCACAAGCTGCGCAGGACACGCAGGATTTGTGCATCTTAACGCACCAAGTGTAAAATCCTCTCCGTCATCAATAAAGCTTTCCGCATCGTCATAGGTAAGCTCTCCGCCGCAGGACGGACAGCATTCGGGCATTTTATAGAGTTCAAGCTGTGTTTTTCTTTCGGCCTTTACGCTTTCCACGACCTCAGGAATTATATCTCCCGCCTTTTGAACTACAACAATATCTCCTATTCTTATATCCTTTTCTCTTATTATATCTATATTATGAAGTGTTGCCTTTGATACCGTAGTTCCGGCAAGCTTAACGGGCTCGAGAACTGCGTTAGGAGTCAAAACTCCTGTTCTTCCGACCTGAACAACAATGTCAAGAAGCTTTGTTTTCTTCTGCTCCGGCGGATATTTATATGCAACTGCCCATTTTGGCGTGCTTGTACCCTCGCCCATTTCTCTTCTCTTTTCAAGAGAATTGACCTTTATAACAGCTCCGTCTATATCGTATGATAGAGAACCTCTATCCTCGCCTAATTTTTTTACAGCATCTATTATTTCATCCTCAGATGACGTTACAGCAAGCATAGGAATAGGCTTAAAGCCGAGCTTTTGTATTTTTTCTATAGTATCCTTATGAGTTTCTATTTTTCCCTCTCCAAGAGAGCCGGTCTGATAGTTAAAGACAAAAATATCAAGCCCACGCTTTGCTGTTTCCTTTGAATCAAGACAACGAAGCGAGCCTGCCGCGGCATTTCTGGGATTTGCCCAAAGTGTTTCGCCATTAGCTTCCTTTTGTTTGTTAAGTTTATCAAAAGAGCTGTGAGGCATATATACCTCTCCTCTTACGGTTATATCTACATTTTCAGTGAGCTCCAAGGGAATGGAACGGATAGTTTTTATATTGGCGCTTACATCCTCACCGACGTTCCCGTCGCCACGAGTTGCGCCGACTGTAAGAATTCCGTTTTCATATTTAAGAGAAACACTAAGACCGTCGATTTTGGGCTCTACCGAAAATTCGGTATCCTCGCCAACCTCTTCCTTTACGTGTCTTATGAACGAACGCAAGGAATCAAAGTCAAAAACATCAGTAAGGCTTCCCATTCTGACCTCGTGTTTAACCTTTTCAAATTTATCAAGAGCCGCGCCACCCACTCTTTGCGTGGGGGATGTCGGATCAAAGTATTCGGGGTTTTCTGCTTCAAGAGATTTAAGCTCCTCAAAAAGCTTATCATATTCAAAATCAGATATTTCCGGCGCGTCATTTTCATAATATCTTTTTGAATGATATTTTATAAGAACGCGAAGATGTGATATTCTTTCCTTTATATCCATATTTACCTCTATATAATTTTAATGCTACATATTTTTATTATAACATATTCTTTGCCCGAAAACAAGTAATCGCGATATTTTACATTTTCGTTTCAGCTTTGACATAATAAACTAAGGATTTATGTCGTTTTGTCGACAGAACATATTTTATGTCGTGATATTACTCTTGAAATGGGAAAATTTAGGGTTAAAATAATATTGTAATCAAGCAGCAAAAAAACAAAAAGGAAGGACATTTTATGAAAAAGCACATATCAACAATTATTCTTATTATTATTTGCGCCGTATGCGCTACAGTTTTCTACGTAAGCGCGACAAACGGCTCAAAAAAGTCGGACGATGCTGATGATCAAAGCTCAGAAACAAGCTATGAAAATGAAGATACCTCTCAAAGTGAAAGCTCTACCGATAAAGAAAAAAAGATTATTTTAGATCAAAAAGGAACCCTTGTCGGCGAGCATCTTTCCAGTTCAAATTTAAGACTTGAATGGAATGCGCTCAGATACGAAGGAGAAAGCGTTACTTACTTTAGTGCCGAGCTGTATTTTGATTCCGAAAGCGTAAAGCTAAAGGAACATAAGGGAGTGCTCACGATAAACGGCGATAGTATTGAATTTACCACAACAAGCGCGACTCCCGATTATCTTCCGATTTGTACTTACACAAAGGCGTTTGAGGGCACTGACGACATAAATTTCAATGTAGAATGTGAATTTTCCATTCCCATAAGCGAATCAAACGGGGTGAATCTTAATTCTCTGACGCTTAATGCTCACGCAACAATAAGCAATAAATATTCGAATCTTAGCAACTCAGTGCTTCTTGACGTAAAGCATATTTCTCAATATCCCTCATTGCCAAGCGGAGATGAAATAACCTCTCTTGCGATTGTTTTAAATTATCTTAAATATGACGTAGATGCCGAGGAGCTTTGCGATCTCTATCTTGACAAGGGTCCTGTAGGCTTTACGAACTTTTTTAAAGCAAACGTGGGAAATCCTCGCGATACTTATAATTCGTACGGATGTCTTGCGCCGGTTATAAAAAATTCAGCAGAAAAATATATTAAAGCTAACGGAGGCACATCAAAGGCTTACGATATAAGCGGCTGTGATGTAAACGAGCTTTATTATCAGCTGAACTGTAAAAATCCTGTTATCGTTTGGGCATGCGACGATTTCGAAATTACCCCCTCGGTATCGCGCATTTGGGTCGTTGACGGTGAAAGCCTTTATTATAAGTCGAATATGGCTTGTATGGTTCTTATCGGATACGACAATACAAAGAATACTGTTACTCTTTCTGATCCCGCAGGCGGAATTTTCTCCGTCGATAAAGATCTTTTTGAATTAAGATTTGCTCAAATGGGTTCATATGCTGTAACTGTTCACTGATCTTATCTTGCCCATAAGATCCTTTGTACAAACCAAAAACGGCACGAAATTCGGTCTTTTTGTTTCGTGCCGTTTGCTCTTTTTATGAATTTTCAAAAAAATAAAATTTTTTTTCAAAAATAGTATTGACAAAGAGTTTTTCGTGTGTTATTATATTAGAGCAAAAACAACATAAAACATATATTTGCGAGTGTAGTTCAATGGTAGAATTCCAGCCTTCCAAGCTGGTCGCGTGGGTTCGATTCCCATCACTCGCTCCATTTTTTTGCTATGTACCTGTAGCTCAGCCGGATAGAGCAACTGCCTTCTAAGCAGTAGGTCGGGGGTTCGAATCCCTCCAGGTACGCCATTTCGCGAAAGCGAAATTGGGGCTTCATCCTTTGTGATGAAGCTATATAACTCTTCTTAGGAAGAGCGTTCTTTGGTGGGTATAGCTCAGCTGGTTAGAGCGTCAGATTGTGGCTCTGAAGGCCGTGGGTTCGAATCTCATTACCCACCCCAAAAAGAAAACCGACTTTTGGTCGGTTTTCTTTTTTATCCATCGCGAAAGCGATGGTATATCATCACGACTTGTCGTGATATCATCAGCCATAGGCTGTATCTTCTTTCACAATGACAATATATAATTTTCTTGAAAGAAACCGTTTCATGCATACAAAGCGTCGGCTATTATGAGCACGACGTTTTTTTCTTCTCCGTCTACTATTTCAAAGTAAGAGGGCGGAAGGAGTATTTCTTCTTTGTTTTCATTCATTATTCTGTACCAACCGTCTTCTATCGTAAGCACCTCATATATCTTGCCTATTTTAAATATACTGTTTTTACAGCCTACATACTTTACTTTCATTTTTGCTCCCCTTCTCTCTGTTTTGTAATCTCATTTTATCACGTCAATTAAAATGAGTCAACGATGCGATGTCGCTGTTTTTGTACATTATGATTTTGATATAAAATGCGTAATGTGAATATTTGGTGAATTTTAGGAGAAATATTCCATTTCACATTGACTTTTGCAACATTTTCGTGATAGAATGAAATTGAAGAAGGAGGTTTTACTATGAAAAAATTAACATCATTATTTATTTTAATTTCGATGCTGCTTGGAATTTTCGTTTCTTGTGATACCTCACCCGAGATAACCGAGAATGAGTCCTCCGAGGAGATATCAATTATTGAATCAACTGACGATAACACATCGGAATCCTCCGATTTGCCGGATGAATCGTCAACTGTTATTCCCGATGTTGTGCCCAATCCACCCGAGCAAACATCAACAACAGAGCCTGAACCGATAGATCCTACGCCCGTAAGTAACAAACCGTATTACGCCGAGCTTTATTATTCCGAAAGAGATTTTTTACCTTGGGAATATAAATATCCTCTCCTTATAGATAACTCAGAGGAATACGACAAAATTATGAAGTATTCGGTTGAACGGCTTGATGCAGCCTTCTTTGATGAGTATTCGCTCCTTATTTTTAGCGATTATAATTGCGTAGGCTACAGAGATATAAAAGTGACACCGACGAGCATAGAGCTTGCCGCTGATCACGCGTTAAAAGCAACAAAACATAATAGTGTGTACGAGAGATCGGAGTCATCAGCGATAAAGGCTCTTGCCATTCCAAAGGAAGAAATAACTGTACCTGTAAACGATTCTTTCAAATTAAATATTACTGACTATAAATCAACAAATCGGTTTTATATCAGCGAGGAATTTATAGCAAAAGACGTGCCTTGGACTGAGGATAAGGTATGGGCTTTTGATTACAGTATGATAGCAGAGGCGGGTAGATTGCAAATTAATTACTGCGAGGAAACTACTCCTATTTCTGACGGTGAGGTTTTGATAATATTTTATGACCACAGAGAGTTTGAAAATTTGGAATTCTTCTCCGTGAGCGCAACCTCAAAAGAAAACGGACTTTCGATAATTCTTACAAAGAACTTTATAAACGGCAAGGGCAACGAGATCGTTATGCCAAGATTCTACAAGTTCAAAATGTCAGAGGAAGAATATAAGGGTGAGCTTGGAGAGATCACAGATTTCAGCATAGGACACATTGACCGCTATTCAAGCAGAAGAAGGATCAAAAACTCTGCCTTTTCAGATTACATTGAAGCCCGGATCAACTTTGGATGCGATGATGAGGAATTAAATGCTTTATTTTCTGACGATTATGGAATACAGTTCAAGATACTCAAGAATTCCGAGGAAATGAAGACAGCTTTTCCGTCAAAAAAGTATTGGTCTTATCACCATCCCTTCAACGAAGGCGATTATTTGATAGCAATATATCAAAATTACGAAAGCTTTGACAAAAGCATAATAGGATTTCACAGCTTTGAGTTAAACGGAAGCGAGTTATCTGTAGTTGCAAGCACAAAGCCGTCTTCAAAGGGAAGCACAGACTACAGGCTGCTATCTATGTTACACTTGCCAAGAGAGCTTGGCGATTCTAAGATCGACTCCATAAAAATAGTATACGAAAACGTAGAATACTTGGATTCGCACACTGTTGAGATTGATTATTATTATAATCCGAATGACGACGAAAGAGAGTATACAAAGTTCTTCACATCGTATGAAGATTGGTTGAAGGAGTTTGACGGCGAACAGTATGCCGATATCACAGGCGAAACGTTTAATGATTTTTACGTTTTTGTCTATGATCGAATAGAAGGAATCTCCGGCGGATATATTATAGGCTATAAGGACGCATACTACGATAACGGAATATTTTATATCACTCTCGATTATTCCGGCGCAGTTTTTGGTAACACTGCTATGTATGAGTATTTAGATTTTGTCTTGATACCTAAAAGCGCTATAGGTGGAGAAATCAATAATATATGTATGAATAGTCAATATATTCCTCAACAAAGCGAAGTGATTTGGTAAATTAAAAAGGAACAGATTTAAAATCTGTTCCTTTTTATTCGTTTACGCTATTCCAATTTATCGGTGTTGCTCCGTGTTTTGAAAGAAAATCGTTTGCTTTTGAAAATGGCTTTGATCCAAAAAATCCGTTATGTGCTGAAAGAGGCGACGGGTGAGCGCTTTCGAGCACGAGGTGGTTTTTATTCGTTATGTATTTTTTCTTGCTTCGGGCATTTGCTCCCCAAAGTATAAAAACGATAGGATTGTCGTTTTCATCAAGCTTTTTTATTACCTCATCGGTAAAGATTGCCCAACCTATTGTGCTATGGCTGTTTGCCTGTCCCTCTCTTACGGTAAGAGTTGCGTTAAGCAAAAGCACTCCCTGCTTTGCCCAAGATGTAAGCTCTCCGTGATTTGGTATACTCATTCCTATATCGGAGCTTAGTTCCTTATAAATATTAACGAGCGACGGCGGTATCTTTATTCCCTTCTTCACCGAAAAGGAAAGTCCGTGTGCCTGACCTACCTCGTGATAGGGATCCTGACCCAAAATAACAACCCTCGTTTTGCTATACGGAGTGTATTTTAAGGCGTTGAATATATCGTGCATAGGCGGAAATACGGTTTTTGTGAAGTATTCTCTTTTCAATACTTCTCTTATGCTTTTATAATAGTCTTTTTCAAATTCAGTACCAAGTATTTCGTCCCAATCGTTCCCTAAGTGTACCATTACTAAACCTCGCTTTAGCTATATATATCTATGGTATCATTTAATAGATAAGATGTCAATATTTTTTTCATTATTGCTTGAATTATTGATCTATTTATGATATACTCAAGTTAGTATAAAATATTTTAACACGAAAGGGTTATTTATTATGATAAGAGTTACTGTATGGAACGAATTTCATCACGAAAAGGTTGATGAAAATGTAAAAAAGGTTTATCCCGAGGGTATTCACAAGGCTATTGCTGATTTCCTTGGAAAAAACGATGATATTACTGTTAAAACTATTACTCTTGATGATGAAAACTGCGGTATCACAGACGAGCTTCTTGAAAACACAGACGTTATGATTTGGTGGGGTCACGTAAGACACGGGGATGTTCCTGATGAGATCGCTATAAAGGTTAAGGAAGCTGTTCTTCGCGGAATGGGTATGATCTTCCTTCACTCTGCTCACCATTCAAAGCCGTTCAAGCTTTTGATGGGTACAACCTGCAATCTCGGTTGGAGAGAAAGCAACGACAAGGAAAGACTTTGGATAATTGATCACAACCATCCGATAATGGCAGGCATTGAGGGCAGATATTTTGAGCTCCCTGCTGAAGAAACATATATGGAGCCCTTCGGTATTCCCGATCCTGACAAGCTTCTTCTCATAGGCTGGTACAATGGCGGAGAGGTGTTCCGTTCGGGATGCTGCTACCACAGAGAAAACGGAAAGGTATTTTACTTCCAACCCGGTCACGAAACCTTCCCGACATTCTACGACGCAAACGTTCAAAAGATAATCACAAACACTGTAAGATGGGCTAACCCCGTTTACAGAATTCCTGAACTTCAATGTCCTTGGATGCCCAGAATCGAAGAATAATTACAGTACATAATTCTTATTGTGAAAGCGAGTGTCAATGACCCTCGCTTTTGATTATTTGCTATATCTGCGAACCTCTGCGACTTTTGAAAGGCCCATTTTTTCGCTATATGCTACGCCGAGGATGGAGGTGTCTTCCTTTGCGTTTGCATTGCCGATAATAGCTCCGTTTTTAATGCAATCATCTATTACATATTTCCATGTTGCTTCTATAACTTTATTATCATTTGTAAGAGAAAAGATAGCACCGATATCGTATTTGCTTAACTCTCTTATAGTATCAAGTACAGGAGTTGCAAGGCATACAATCTCATTATTTACAAATGCACCATATGCTTTTTCACCAATATTGCCCTTGCCTTCAAATGCAATTTGCAAGCCTCTTAAATGGTTTTCGCCACATCCACCTCTTGATTTAAAGCTTTGAATATATGGCATATCTTCTTTAACTAATTCTCTTACAGTTATACCATTATAGCTTGGAACTGTAATTTGCTCGTCTGTATAAACCATATCATAACCATATCTACAAACAAGACCGAGCTTTGCAACCTCTGCGTTAAAGCTGTCCCATTCCTCATAGGTATTTTTACGCATTGTAAAACTATAATTTTCAGTTTTTGCAAGAAGCTTAAGATATGCAATAGCATCCCTTTCGCTGACGCAGATTAAGTCAATAACTATTCTTTCGTTGTTATAATCTGACACGCACAGAAAATGCTCAAGGTCTTCGCTTTCACCAAGTGTGAAAATTTCGCAATCCCCTACTGTTATATTTACTGCATCCTCAGCAAATAACACAGGGTTGTTAGTAAATATAAAGTCGAGAGCTACCTCTTTATTTACTCTTTTTAGACTTGGATTTGCATTAGCAAAGCGATTGATTGCTACTCTTGATGATAAGTCTTTCCAAGTGATAGCATCATTTGAATACTTTTCACGATATTCGCTTGGGCTAAGGCTGTAAAACTTTTTGAAGGCTCGAGCAAACGCCTCTGGGCTTTCATAACCGAAATCCAAAGCTATATCAATGATTTTCTTGTCTGTTTTTCTAAGCTCCAACGCACTTCGTGTCAACTTATACACACGAGAATACTCCACAGGACTATATCCTGTATGCTTTTTGAACAACGCATCAAAATAAGTTAATGAAAATCCTGCTTTGTCCGCGATTTCCTGTAATGACAAATTTTCCTTTGAGCCACCTTGAATGAATTTAATGGCTTTTTCGATTAATGTTTTTTCCATTTAAACATCCCCTTTCTGTAATTACAGTTTAGCATAGGCTTCTATGCTTTGTCCTTGCAGATATTATTGAGTTTTTCTGTGCGTTTTTGCTTTACTATTGATTTTTTCATGATTTTATGATAAAATATATAAAACTTATTTTTGAGGGGGTATATTATGGGAGTTGTAATAGGCATCGATGTCGGTGGAAGCACCACAAAGATCGTTGGCTTTGGTGAAAAACAAAAGCTGATCGCGCCTATCTGCGTTACCGCAAATGATCCAATTACATCTATATACGGCGCTTTTGGAAAATTCACCGCATCAAACGGTCTTGGACTTGATGATATAGAAAAGGTTATGATAACGGGAGTTGGTTCTTCCTCTATTACACAGCCAATATACAATCTCGATTGCGAGGCTACACCGGAATTTCGTTCTATCGGTCTTGGCGGTCTTTATTTATCAAAATTTGACGATGCTATTATAGTAAGCATGGGTACAGGTACTGCTCTTGTCCACGCTGTTAAAGGCAAAGAGCCTGTTTACCTTGGCGGTACAGGCGTTGGCGGCGGTACTCTTATGGGTCTTTCAAAAAAAATACTCGGACTCGACACTATAACTCACATCGACGATATTGCAAAAAGCGGAAACATTTCCAATGTCGATTTGAAGGTCGGAGATCTTTCTAAGAAAAATGCGGGGCTTAGCGGAGAGCTTACAGCAGCAAACTTCGGCAGAGTCAGTGATATAGCAACAAAAAACGATATTGCGCTCGGTCTTATAAATATGGTTTTTGAAACTGTTGGTATGATGGCTGTCTTTGCTGCAAGACAGTACGGAATAAAGGATATCGTTCTTACAGGAAATTTAACCTCCATGTCACAAGCAAAGGACGTTGCAGAAATGTTCAACAAGCATTTTGACGTGAATATGGTTATTCCAGATGATGCTCAATTTTCCACAGTTATCGGAGCCGCAATATCTTATTTTAAATAAACCAAAAGGACTGTTTAACAGTCCTTTTTGCTTTTAAAGATTTTCAAGGAATTTTTGAAGCTTATGGGCAATTATCTCGTGGCCGGCATCGCTTGGATGAAGTCCGTCGGGCATATATTTTTCGCACCAGCACCAAAGTCTTGCGTACATTCCGCCTTCTTTATACATATCAAGAACGGGAATCGAATAAAACTCACACACTTCTCTTATAGCTTTTACAAATTCTATAAGCGGAGTTGCATTTTTATTTCCTGCTTCAATACGGTTTTTGTGATCAAGATCCTCATTGAGTCTATGTAAAGGTGTCATAAATACTATCGGCTTATCCGTATAGTTTTCAATAAGGTACTTGCAAAGAGTGTGAAGTCCGCCGTAAAACGTATGCACGTCCCTATCGCCTATTTTACCAAGCGGAATAGTACCGTGACCGAAATCGTTTGTTCCGCCGAAAACCACAACTGCATCTGCATCCTTATCCATCATAGGCGCACGAAGGTTGAAATCCTGATCAAACGGATGATCGGTAACTACAGGCAATCTTGCAATCTTGGTTCCGCCAATGCCGTAGTTTCTTGCCTCTGCAAGACCGCAGCTTTGCTTTAAAAGCTGATGATATGGCTTTGTTGACCAATCGCTCGTGCCGTGTCCCTCTGTTATGCTATCACCTAAAAAGTTTATTTTCTTCCCCTTAAGCTCCATTTTGTTCTCCTGTTTTATAAAAAAAGTTAGTGGGATAATACCCCACTAACTATTTTATCATACTTATAAATTATTTCAACAAGTTTAACTCATTTTTTAAAAATTTTCTTTTGCTTTATTTAAAAAAGCAAGAAGCTTTTCGCTCTTTGGATTTTCAAACAACTCATTTGGATCGCCTATTTCCTCAATAACCCCATCAGCCATAAAGATGACTTTATCAGAAACGTTTTTTGCAAATTCCATTTCGTGAGTAACTATTATCATAGTACGGTCGTTTGACTTAAGCGATCTTATAACCTTAAGCACCTCTCCTGTAAGCTCAGGGTCAAGGGCTGAGGTTGGCTCGTCAAAGCACAATATATCCGGCTTAAGCATAAGAGCGCGCGCTATTGCCACTCTTTGCTGCTGACCTCCCGATATTTCGCAAGGATAAGATTTTGCTTTTTCCGAAAGCCCTACTGTTTCAAGAATCTCAAGAGCCTCTTTTTCGATATTTTCAAGCTCAAGCTTTCTTTCTTCCTTATTAAGATCCTTTCGCTCCTTTAAGCGAAGCTTGGGAGCAAGCGTAAGATTATCAATAACGTTATACTGCGGAAAAAGATTAAACTGCTGAAAAACGAGTCCCATCTTCAATCGCTTTTGTCTTATTTCCTTTTCAGAATATGTATCGGCATCTGCGTTAAATACCTCTTCTCCGTCTATAGAAAAGCTGCCGCCGTTTGCTCTTTCAAGCAAATTTAAGCATCTTAAAAGCGTAGTTTTTCCGCTTCCCGAAGAACCGATTATCGAAAGCACCTCTCCCTTTTCAAGAGAGAAATCTATACCGCGAAGCACCTCTGTATTTCCAAAGCTTTTATAAATTCCGCTTACCTTCAAAAATCCCATAATTACACCTTATAATACGAAAGTTTTTTCTCGATCCAGCCAAAAATCAACGTAAGAGCGCCAACGAATGCAAGATAGAATACCGCAGTATAGAAAAGCGGCCATATTATTGCGTACGCCATAAGCTCCTCCGCAACCCAAATTATCTCTATTACCGTTATAACGCGGGCAAGAGCTGTATCCTTTACAAGTGTTATGATCTCATTACCCATAGGGGGAACTATTCTCTTTATTACCTGCATAAGAGTTATTCTTGTGAAAATTTGAAACTTTGTCATACCGAGAACCTGTCCCGCCTCGATCTGTCCTCTTGGAATCGCCTCTATACCTGCGCGGAATATTTCTGAAAAATAGCACGCATAGTTAATAGAAAACGCTATTATAGTCGCTGTGAAACGGGTAAATACCGGCTTCCCGAACAAAAATCCCGGAAGATAGAAAACTATAAAGAGCTGGAGCATAAGCGGCACGCCGCGAATTATCCATACAAAAATTTTTACAACCGCTTTAAGCGGCTTAAATTTAGACATTGAGCCAAAGGATATGACTAAACCTAAAGGAAGCGCTAACACGAGTGTTAGCGCAAAAATATAACAGGTTGTTTCAAATCCTTTCAAAAGCTCAAGAGTGACTTCCCAAAAGCTCATTATATATTCCTTTATTATTTAGCAGTCTTCTTTGCCATAAGAGTATCGGTGATATGTACATTATACTTTGTTGCAAGTGCTTCAAGAGTACCGTCGTTAAGAAGCTCTACAAGCGCTTCATTGATCTTTTCGTCAAAGTCGCTATTCTTCTTACAGCCGATAGAATATACCTCTTTATCAATATCAATAGTATCTACTATTTTGAGGTTAGTAAAGTTGCCCTTACCAACGATATTTTCAGCCAACAAAACGTCAACTACCGCAAATTGAACCGCGCCTGTTGCTACTTCTGTAAAGGTATCCATTTGAGATGTTTTTCCTACAAGTTCTTTTGTTGTTACACTCTTTGCATATGTAGCGCCTGCGCTTCCTGTTTCAGCTGTTGCTGTTTTTCCTGCAAGATCTGCTGCTGTTTTAATAGTTGAATCGCTCTTTACAACTACGCATTGAGCATTATCAAGATATGCGTATGAGAAATCAACCTTCTCGCTTCTTTCAACTCCGTCATCGTCCTTAGCATTGGATGTGAAGCCGTTCCAAATGCAGTCAATATTACCTGTATTGAGCTCAACATACTTGTTGCCCCAGTCGATAACCTGAAATTCAACCTTTACGCCAAGCTTTTTAGCTACTGCTTCTGCAAGCTCTGTATCAAAGCCTACGAGCTTACCGCTTTCATCCTTATAGTTCATCGGCTCATAAAGAGTGATACCGCAAACGAATTTGCCCTCTTCCTCAATTCTTTCCCAATCTGTCTGATCATTCTTACAAGACGAGAATGCGAATGCCATAACGGCTACCATTGCAACCGCCATGATCATTGATATTATTCTTTTCATTTTAATTTTCCTCCTGTGCTTTAGCACTTTAGTTTAATAAAGTGATTATAATTATAGCACATACCGAGTCGTTTGTCAAGCCATATTATGAATTTAAATTATATTTATTAAAATAATATAGGAAAATTAAATAACGCCTTTCTTACTCTCGCGTATATTCCCGCAGAACATTTTATATCAAGAGGATTTTCGCCTCTTCCACATTCCAGAGTGAAGGATGGCTTGTTAAATTCTTTTATAAACCAATCCGTAAGACCTCCGTATGATGCAGTGTCCGTTGCCTCGGAAAGCTTATAGTCCGTCATACTCGAAAGTGCCTTTGCTATAAGCTCACTCTTCGGAGATGTCATTCCGTTTGATTTATAGTATATTTCTTCTCCCTGCGAATGTAGCGTCAATACACCGCATAGAGTGTCTATGTTATAACGGATAAACTTGCAAACGGCGGAGGTTTCAGGCTCACTCTCAGGTGTTTCTCCACTATATTTGCCTCTGCCCTCACAGATACCTCTTTCTTTTTCCAGCTCCTTGTATTCATAGAAATAAGCATTATAATTATGATTAAGATCTACTCCTCTTGCATTTGAGCTCCAATACCAAAAATCGCTCCCGTTATTAGCCTTTTCAACCCTTTCCTTCATAGGATTGCTATCGCCAACGCCTTCAAGACGGTAGCTTACTCCATCCGGATTCAGCATAGGTATTATATGTATTTTCCGCATTTTATAAAGAACATTCAGATTTATGCCAAAAACGCTTCTTCCCTGAGAATACATATTTGCATATTCCTCGATAAAATCCACTAAGGCACAGGTACATATATTTTCCGTTGCATGGTGCGTAGAAACATACAACACACTCTTCTTTGCATCGCTATCACCTATCGTTACCATAGGTATAGGGCGTGAAAGTATTGTTGTTCCTATATATGAAAGCTTTAATATTTCATAGCTCTTGCTTAAAAATATTAGTCTTTCCATAAGTGCATCATAGGTTAATTCCTGTTCATATTTCATATTATCAACTCCTTTTGTGAGTATTTTATGAATTTTATGTGTTTTTTAAAACTTTTTTTAATAATATCTTTATTTTTCTATAAAATTGTGATAGAATATACAAGAATGATTTTTAAGTAGGTGCATTATGACTAAAAAATTTTTAAAAACTTCAGCATTAGCTATGGGTGCAACGACGCTCCTCGCGATTCTGTTTGCGTATCTATATGCTATCTTAGGCGCAAGAATTGCTGATGGTGATAACGCAATTTTAGTGCTTAGTGTTTTGGAAACGGCGTTCGACTTTGTCCAAATCTCCGTAGGATTCGGCTCTGTTATTTATGCATTTTCAAAATATGAGTTCAATGAAGCCTTAAAGGTATTTGGAATCTTCTGCGCTACCATATTTATTTATTGCATAGCCTGTATGATCCCGATCACTCTTATCAACGACAGCTCTGCTCTTTACGATTTTGCGGTTGTTTACGAGGGTGCTATACTCAACATTTTCTACTGTATCGGTCAAGTGTTTATTTGTCAGATAGCTCCCGCTATCGCTATGATAGCTATAATCTGCAAATGTACAAGGGATAGTAAGCCAACTCCCAAAAAGATAATAAGCTGGAAAAATCCCGTGCAAAAGGGAATGATAATCTCTTGCCTTATGCTTGCAGGCTTCAATCTTATTGTCGGAATCCTTACGGATTACGGAATATTCGGGTATCTTCTCGGCGAAGGCTTCCGTACTACAGAGGCGGATGCAAAAATAATTCTTTCAAACTTCTTAAGCCTTACTCTCAGCGTAATAATAGCTAATATAATTGCTATGTACATAGTATTTATGATAGTTTATAAGGTTTACGATTCACTCATTACGCGTGAAGAAAACATTAAAGCAAAAACAAAATAATTTTATATAAGGATGATTTTATGAAAAAGAAAATTTTATGTATGCTCTGCGCGATCTTGTTCGTGCTCCCGCTTCTTGTTTCTTGTAAAAGCGGTCTTAAATACGATTATGACGATCTCAGTGAATTCGTTACGTTGCCCGATTACAAATCCAAGGTGATCGAATACGAAAAAGACTATGTACAAGCAACCATCGACAATCAGATACTTAAGCTTGCAACAAATCTTTACAAGCCTAAGAAGGGTGATAATATCTACGTCGATATCACTTACAAAAAGGTTAAGTGGATCGAAAAGGACGGAGTTATGATGGACCAGTTCGGCGACGAGATCACCGAGCTTGCCAAGAAGGATTTCCTTATTGAAAATCTCGGTAACGGAAACTATGCACAGCAGATTGAAGACTTTTTTGTTGATACCGCTGCATTCGGTACTGAATACACAAAAAAGATAACTCTTAACGACGCATTCCCTGTTGAAGCATACAGAGGAACAGAGGTTTATGTTACTTATAAGTTTTCCGGCATGGAAACACGTCGCGGTGATGTAGTTAAGGTTACTTACACAGGCTACTTCCTTGATGACAAGGACGAGATCAAAAAGGATAAGGACGGCAAGGAAGAGACCTTTGATGAGGGTACTATGAGTGCTTATCTCGGTTCTCACACCGCTATTGATGACTTTGAAACAAATCTTACAGGCGTAAAAACCGGTAAAGAGGTTGAATTTTTCGCTACATTCCCTGAGGACTACGGCTCTGAGGAGGTTGCAGGTAAAAAGGTAAAATTCAAGGCTACCATTTCTAACGTATACGAGGTTCCCGTTTACGATGATGAATTCGTTAAGAAAAACTTCGGATATGAAACAAGAAAAGAGTTTGAAGAAAATCTCGTTGAGGATTATATCAAAAACGAAATAATCTCTTATCTTGTAGACAGCTCCACAGTTATTGAATTTCCTAAGGACGAATACAATGCTTTCGTTAACGAAGTAAACGGCGTTGCTTATGCTTATGAGCAGATTTACGGCTATTCATATGAGCTTTATTTGCAAATATATCAAGGTATGACTTTGCAACAGTATATAGATTATAATATGAAGTTCGAGCTTGTTTACTACGCATTCGCTCAAAAGGAAGGTATAGTTCCTAACGATGAGCAAATCACTACTGCAAGAAATGCTCTTATCGAGCTTTACACATCTCAAAATATGAGCAGTGATAAAACTGTTACCGAGGAACAAGCAAGACAAAAAGCCACTAAGTATGTTGATGAAACTCTTGGTGATTCCGGCATCTATGACGAGGCTATATTTAAGGCTGTTGAGGATAAGTTTGAAGAAATATTCTCCGTTAAAGAGATTGCAGCTACTTACACATCCGTCACTACAGAAAAAATGCCTCCTATGGAAGAAGATAAAGCTGAATAATTTAAAAACTGACCCTTGCAAAAGCAAGGGTCAGTTGTTTTATTTATTGAGCTATTCCGTTAAGAACAGCATTGAGATATTCTCTGCTGGCTGCATCATATTTTGATATTGTCATTATTGATACTACATCAGAAATAGAAATATTTACATCTCCGTTTATATCTGCATATGTCTTTTCTTCATAAAAGCTTCCGTTTTCATCTATGATCCTTACATACGCGCACATTCTTACCTCATCGTAAGATCCAATTCCTTCGATTTTATCATATATCGTGCCTGTTTCGTATACAGTCTTATTTTCATTTGACGTACCGAAGCCGTAATATATAATTCTTTTGGAATTCTTACCTTGTGTTATATCCGTACCGATCTCAAGTGTATATCCAAGAGCCTCTATTGCCGCAACCGCTTCCTTATCAACCAAGAAAGCCGCGCCAATTCCTCTCGGAGTTCCGGTATATTTTATTGCTGTGCCCACAGGAGTAATTATATTAGTATTTATAGGAGCTTTCTTTGTTATCTCGGTGTACGAGCAGGCGGTACAAATCTTGTATGAATATCCATATGTAATATATGTTTGCTCGCTTACAGTAACTGTTTCACCAAACGTATGCGCTCCGCCGCAATTATTTGCAGATGCACAAGTTATTTTTCCATTGGCCGCTGTTATTGTATTAATCTGCGATGAAAGATCTGATTTCGTTGTAACTATCTCGCTTTCCTCAAGATCCACACTGATTGCAAATTCATCTCCGTCCTTGGCGTAAGAAGGAAGCACAAAGCTAAGAGTTGCAATAACCGAGCCTGCAGCAAGATCGACATTAGGAGATTCCTTCGAGTTTGATGCCAATGCAACATATGAATATTCTCCGTTTTCGCTACCGCTTACGGAATTTGAATATACATCTGTAAAGCTTGCATTACCTTGAGCCTTTACAAGCTCTAATTTTTCATCATATTTTATTTTGATCTGTATAGCCGATGCTGATATCGCATTATCTATCACAACATTTACATCCACCTTTTGAGATGCAAATCCGGTTGCACTTGAAACACTGATATTGACAGAGCTTTCGGCTGATGTTGGAATTACTATCATACACATAATGAAAATGCAGGAAAGCAATATAGATATGAATTTTTTCATTTTTCCGTCTCCGTAAAAATACTTATTTATTTTATTGTATCATAAAAATTTACGCGTGTCAAGAAATTTATAAAAGGACCGTCTTTTTTAAAGGACGGTCCCCGTTTTTATTTGATTATAGGAAGATTTGCAAGACTTGAGTTTATTTCGTCATCTGTAGGAATGTAGTCACTCATCTTTCCATCGTGGAATTTTTCATATGACATCATATCGAAATATCCCGTACCGGTAAGACCGAAGAGAATAGTTTTTTCTTCTCCTGTTTCTATACACTTTTTAGCCTCATCGATAGCAACCTTTATAGCGTGGCTTGATTCGGGAGCAGGCAAAATTCCTTCTACTCTTGCGAAATATTCAGCAGCCTCAAATACTGATGTCTGCTCTACACTTCTTGCTTCCATAAGTCCGTCGTCAAAAAGCTGCGAAAGAGTGGTTGTCATGCCGTGATAACGAAGTCCGCCTGCATGCGAAGGAGAAGGCATAAAGCCTGAGCCGAGAGTATACATCTTTGCAAGAGGACATACCTTGCCTGTATCGCAGTAATCGTACGCATATTTTCCGCGAGTAAGTGTAGGACAGGACGAAGGCTCAACCGCGATAAATTGGCAGTTATTCTTACCCTCTATCTTATCTCCCATAAACGGTGCTATGAGTCCGCCAAGGTTTGATCCGCCGCCTGCGCAGCCGATAACGATATCAGGAGTTACGCCGTATTTATCAAGCGCAGCCTTAGCCTCAACGCCTATAACAGATTGATGCAAAAGCACTTGATTAAGGACGCTACCAAGAGCATAACGGTAGCCCTCAGTATTTGTTGCTACCTCAACAGCCTCGGAAATCGCGCATCCGAGAGAGCCGTTTGTACCCGGGAATTTTTCAAGTATTTCTCTTCCAACCTTTGTTGTATTAGAGGGAGAGGGTGTTACGTTTGCTCCGTATACGCGCATAACCTCTCTTCTGTGAGGCTTTTGCTCATAGGAGCATTTAACCATATAAACCTTACAGTCAAGTCCAAAATATGAGCACGCCATAGAAAGAGCTGTTCCCCATTGTCCTGCGCCTGTCTCTGTGGTAACGCCCTTAAGTCCTTGCTCCTTTGCGTAATACGCTTGAGCTATTGCGGAATTGAGCTTATGTGAGCCTGATGTATTATTTCCCTCAAATTTATAATAGATCTTAGCGGGTGTACCAAGCGCTTTTTCAAGGCAGTATGCACGAACCAAGGGAGCAGGACGGTACATCTTATAGAAATCGCGTATTTCCTGTGGAATCTCTATATATTTTGTTGTATCGTCAAGCTCTTGCTTTGCAAGCTCCTCGCAGAAAACCTCGGAAAGCTCCTCTAATGTAGCAGGCTCTTGTGTTTGAGGATTAAGCAAGGGTGCGGGCTTATTCTTCATAAACGCACGAAGATTGTACCAATATTTCGGTATCTCATTTTCATCAAGATATATTTTATAAGGTATTTGTTTATTTTCCATTTTATTTTCTCCTTTTAAATATAAAAATCTATAAATGCTTCAAATCAAGCTTTGCCATCGTTCATACATCATAAAATTCTCCTTTTCGGCAGAAGAATTAAAAAAGCCCAAGTATCCTAAGATACTTGGGACGAATATATCGCGGTACCACCCAATTTTAAAGATTTCTCTTTATCTCTGCCACATACATTTCAATATGCTATGCCCGTAACGGTGCACATCCGTCAAGACCTACTGTAATTTCAGCCCTGCCCTCGAAAGTCCATTCACCAATCTGCTCCGTAACGCAATCACACCGTCTGCATCTCTCTTTGACATCGCCTGATAGGATACTACTCTTTCTCATCGGTTTTAATAATTTTAACACTTGAATTTTTATTTGTCAATAGTTTTGAAAAATTTTTTTATTTTATTCCGCTTTCAAGATAATATGTAGCTTCCATATCAGCCGTAGAAAGCGCAAACGCAAGCGGAAACATCTCAAACGCCTTGCCAACATTTCTCTGATCGTCTACATTTGAAAAGCCCATATGATAGCGTATAGCAAAGGCTTCCTCTCTTGTGAGCTTCATAAACGGAGTTATCATATAAACACTCTTTTCACCGTGTCCGTAAGGGAGCTTATCGTCAAATTCAAATGTGGGGACTTGCTCCCATTTTCCCTGCTCGTTTTTAACGTTTCTGAAGCCCGGCTTATACACATTTGTTTTACAAAGATCGTGAAGCAATGAAACGATTGCTATCGTTTCTTCGGAGTAATTGAGCTTATATTTTTGACGTGCAACATCTCTGTCAAGGTATGCTACCAAGCAATCGTAAACATTAAGAGAATGATCGCAAAGCCCGCCCTCGTATGCGCTATGATATCTTGCGCTTGCCGGAGCTGTGAAGAAATCGGATGAAATTATATATTCAAGAAGCTTTTCTGCTCCTTCTCTTTTTATCTTCGTTTTAAATATATCTATAAATCTATCTCTTGATGTCATTTTATGCTTCTCCCTTCATTATTGCTTCTATCATATCGCAAATACGGTCACACTGATGCTTAGCCGCGTTTTTCACCTCATCCTTGGCATTTGATACTGCAAATCCGCAAAACTCCTTTATCATAGGAATATCGTTAAGATTATCTCCTACTGCATATATTTTTTCTATATTATCAAACATTTTTGCATATTCCCAAACACCCGTCGGCTTCGATATTCCTTTTGGCGGAATATCTATAGAACCGCCGTTTCTAAAGCCTATAAGATAATCGGAGTGCTCAGAATTTAAATATTCCAAGAATTTTATACACTCCTGCTCATTTGGAAACCAAAGGTTTGCCTGAGTGAATTCATTTAACAAGCCTATTTGTCTTGGTATCATTCCGCGTCTGTCGCTATATATCCTTATAAGGCGATCGCTTATTGAAAAGTTACCGTAATGATGTTCCATAGCCTTATCTATGATTTTATTAAAGCGATCAAGATCGATCTTTTGTCTTTTTTCATACAATATTTTACCGTCACTGTCAAGAATAATAGCTCCGGTACAGCAAATAAGGTAGTCGATATATCCCTTCATATCATTCAAAACCCAAAGCGCCATTTCAAGATCTCTGCCGGTTACTATACCGAATTTATTTCCTGCATCTCTGAATTTTTTTATAGCCTCTTTATCGGCATCACTAATGCCATGATAATTGACTGTTCCATCATAATCACTTGCTATGATCTTCATAATTTATCCGTTTCCTTTTCATTTATAACTTTAATTCCGTTCTCAACAAGAAGCCTTGCACATATTCCGTCACCGGTTTTCAGGGTTCTTGTAAAGCTTCCGTCATATACCAATCCTCTGCCGCATGATGGGCTCTTCGATTTTAAAATAGCTTTTTCACAACCGTTTTCAATTGCAATATCGAGTACCCTTTGAGCACCCAAAATGTATTCCTGCGTAACATCCGCGCCATCATAACGAATCACCCTTTCTCCTACTATTTCAGCAGGAATACGAGGAGTTGATAGACCACCAAGCTCCTCAGCGCAAGCGGGTATTAACTTATATTTTTTTGAAAGGGATATTACATCGTGAACCGGCTTGCTTTTTCCGTCGTATCTGCAAGGAATACCGAGCAGGCAAGCGCTCACCAATAGCTTTTCCACAGATGCCTTCCCCCTTTGATTACACAATATATTATAATTTTATCATAAAAGAAAAGAATTTTCAATAGTTTATTAGTATTATAAGTAAAACGCAAGCCTATAGGCTTGCGTTTTCAGATTTAATCAAAATATTCACCAACATCTATATCTTTATTATAATGCTTACGAACCTTAACAGTTATAGAACCGTCGGAATTTTCGGTTTTATGAAGAATTTGATATCTTGTTCCTATCTTATCCATATCAGCAGTATATTTTTCATATTCAGCTCTGTTCATAAGAAGAGACTGCTCCGAAGAAAATCCATATTCGGGCTTTTGCAAAAAGCATAGCGTTTGATATATACATGCCGCCTTTACTCTTTTCATCATCTCACCTCCTTACGCAAATGCGCCTTCGCTCAGAGAGATGATAATGAGCAAACCGTGCTATAATGCACTCCCGTGACAGCTTAACTGCACTTATATTTTATCATTTTTTAAATTAAATTTCAAGAAAAAATTTTAATCAAATTTTATTTTTCCTTCTTTTTCTTGTGTTTTTTTCATTATTATGATATACTTTATTTGATAAAATCAAAAGGAGATAAATATGACCCTTGAAAAATCGGAGCACGGCATACTCAGCGGAAATGCTCTTAAATTTATGGCTGCGTTTTTTATGCTGATCGATCATATCGGTGTTATGCTCGTTGACAGCATAGTTCTGCGGGCTATCGGGCGCTTGGCTCTCCCTATATTTTCTTATATGATATCTGAGGGCTGCAAATATACGAAAAACAAGCTACGATACTTCCTCTCTGTTTTTTCGTTGGCTGCTATATGCCAATTAGCCTACTTCTTTTTTGCCAACGACACAAGTATGTGTATTCTTGTAACCTTCTCAATATCAATTTTGACCGTTTACGCGCTTGATTTTCTTAAAAATGCTATTTTTGCTTTTGAAAAAAGCGCTTTAAAAATTTGTATTGGAGCTTTTTTATTTGCATTAGCGATTGCAGGAGCTATCATTCTTAACCGCTTTTTAGTTATCGAATATAAATTCTGGGGCTGTATGCTTCCGGTTGCGGTAAGTCTTTTTCATACGCCTAAGGAGAACGCGCCAGACATATTCAAAATACTTGACACTGTTCCGTTTAAGGTTTTAATTTTGGGAATTTGCTTGATATTCGTAACCATAACCGCGCGCTTAGGCGCAAAAATACAATGCTTTTCGTTTTTAGCATTACCGTTATTGCTACTTTATTCAGGCAAGCGCGGTAAGCTTAGAACAAAATATTTCTTCTATATTTTTTATCCTCTGCACCTTGTTGTGCTTGAGGGAATTTCAATGATTATTTAAGGAGTTTATTATGACAAGAGCTGAAATTGCAAAGAGTCTTTTTATGCAGGGATATACCTGCTCCCAGGCGGTAGCGCTTGCTTTCGCAGATCTTTGTAAAATAGATACCGAGGAGCTTAAAAATCTTATGCTCCCATTCGGTGGCGGTATTGCAAGATTACGCCTTACCTGTGGCGCAGTAAGCGGAATGGTTGCTATATCAGGGCTTCTCTTTGCTGACAAAGTCGAAAACAAGGCAAAAATGTATGAGCTTACAAGAGAGCTTTGTGAAAAATTCCAAGTAAAAAACGGAAGTCTTATTTGCGCAGAGCTTTTAAAGGGCGCAAATGTAAACGCATCGTCGGGCGGAGCTCCCGAGGAGCGCACAGAGCAATATTACAAAAAGCGTCCGTGTCACGAGTTAGTTTACGATGCTGCCGAAATACTTGAAATTTATCTTTCAGAAAACCCCATATGAAAGGCTGTTGCTTTATTACAACAGCTTTTTCTTTTATATATTTTTTCCAAGACGCCTCGCAACAATCTGCGCTTGATTTCTGCTTTGTATTCGGGAGTAAATATCTTTCTTTCATCCGGTGTATGATTAGGCAAAAACAAGCCTTTAAACTTGTTAGGAACGATTATTTTTTTCATTACTTTTCTTCCTCGTTCATACTCGTATCGGTAAAGATAAATTCCACCGTGTCTTGCTCGTTATCGATTGCTCCTTGACCTTGCTTTCCCTCTGCGTTTCCGATTGACGTTTCCGTAAGTATCTTATACGCACCCATTAACTCCTTTACAGAGGCGTTATTTAAACGATTAGGCAACAACTCTATTATTTGATCTAATATGCCCATTATCGTGCCTTTTTGAGCGTTTAACCACTCCGTAATACTCTCGTTTTTTATGCTCTGCGTTTTCTCTGCCATTTCTTTGTTGTCAGTGATGTATTGCTTAGCAGTTCTCCAACCGATTCTATACTCTGCGGCTAAAGCTGATATACTTGTGCCATTGGTGTATTTCATTATCAACTCAGCTATTTGAATATCGTTTAGTTTTTTAGGCACAAATATCTCTCCTTTCTGCCAAATTGCATAAAAAAAGGACACCGTTCGTGTCCTGTATTATTGTTTGCAGCTTATAAACCTCGCCAAAGGAAAACTCCGCTGCATAGTTTTTAGGGAAAAAGAAATTTAAGAGGTTTCGGCTTACGCCTCGTGGTGCTGACAGTATGAATTGAACATACTAAATCAAGGCTTGCTATTCTCGATTTATACCTATGTCAGCATAAGAAAAGGACACACTTAGGTGTCCTTGGTTATTTTGTTTTTGTTCGTCTTAACTCCTCTGCACAATGTTTGTCAAGCAAAAGATGTCATTTTTTCTTGACTTTTCCTTTCGCTTGACTTGTCATTATACATTTTAGCATATTAAATCGTTCGGTTGTGTCCGATTAAGTCCGAACTTTAAGAAATTGCAACATTTTTTATCGCTCTGTCGTAAATATCATATATCTGTGATTTTCTATACGACATTGCTATGCCTATGTCGCGGAATGGTAATCTATCAATAAATCTTAGTCGTAATACGGTGCGCTTACGCATATCCTTTACACCCTCGATTTTTTCTTGGATCTCTTTCTTTAGACTCGCATATTGCTCCATTATGCTTTTTACCTTTTCCTCGTATTGGCTAACCTTTAAGGCGTTATCCTCCGTTCTGCTATGATTATCTCCGCCACTACTTATTATCGCTGCGTAATATTACAAGCTCTGCTATCGGCAAGCCGTCCGCCTTTGCTTTTAAGGTTATCTTATCTGCTTCGTTATTCTTTTTAAGAACTACAATAGCTCTTCCACCGTTGACACTGCGCACAGATGTTGCATAAGGCTCATCGCTTGTAAGGTTGGTGCTGCCAACAGCTATTACATCAGCACCGTCTGCATCATAAGAAACCGTGCGGTCATCCTCAGTACAAAGAGCTCCGTTCTTATCAACGATCTCGACATCAACATATATGAGTCTATCCTGTGGCTTTTTAGTACTTTTGGCAAGATAGTTCTTTTCGGGCTTCAAAATTATTTTTTCCGCCTTGTCCTCTGTTTTAAGGACACATTCTCCCGCTTTTTTTCCGTTTAAAAATGCTATTGCTTTTATTTCTCCGGAATGATATTCGGTTTCAAAGTGATAAACTCCGCAATCGCTTCGGCTTTGTTTTGCGATTTCCTTTCCGTTTATCTCAAGAAGCAATTCGTCACACTCGGCAAAAACGCACACGTCTATGGGCTTATCCTCATATTCGAGCCAATTCCAGCTTGGCTTTCCATCATAGAAGCCCCATCCGCTTATTGCGTATTTTTGACGTGCTCTGTCGGGATGCTTAACTATTATATAAGGATCCTTTCTGAATCCCCAGGCTATCTCGCGATAATACGACTGCGGTCGTCTGTATCCGCAAATATCAAAATCTCCGCAATCAGCCATATGATACGGATACTCCAAGCGTCCGTGAGTTTCTTCCTTTCCGTAAGCTATGTGTCCAAGCCCGGTTTCTCCAAAATAGTCCCAAGCAGTCCAAACAAAATCGCCTACGAGGCGTGGAGTGTCGATTATTTGCTTTGTTGTAGAATATGCGCATAACGGGAATGACTCGGTTATCATTATAAGCCTTTGAGGAAATCGTTCAAGATCTCTGTCAACGCGGCTTTCGTAATAGTTATATCCAATGATGTCGGCGGTGTCAGCCGTTATCTTCGTTTTTTCAGCCCAAAAATCGAGCTTATCTGCCTCAAAATTTTGCTCGGCTTTTTCCTTTTCAAAATATTCACTCTTATCCCAAAATCCGCAAAGAGCATGCGTTATGGGGCGGGACGTGTCGATAGAACGAACACTATCTGCAATTTCTCTTGCTATTCGGTATCCGTATCCGTGTCCTGCCTTTTGAGGTATCTCGTTTCCTGTGCTCCACATTATTATCGACGGATGAGATCTGTTTTTGCGAACTATAAGATCAATAAGCTTTTTATAAATATCATCAAAAAATATATGTGAATCATCCTCGCATTTTCCATCAGTCCAATAATCAAAAAGTTCGTCTATAACAAGCATTCCAAGGCGGTCACAAGCATCGTAAAATGCAGGTGACTGAGGATTGTGTGAGCAACGAACGGCATTGAAGCCCGCATCCTTGAGCTTTGCGATACGGCGGTATTCCGCATCTGCATATACGCAAGCACCTATCGGTCCGTGATCATGATGGACACATCCGCCGCGAAGCTTTATGCTTTTTCCGTTCAAGTAAAGTCCCTTTTCTCCGTCAACATATACAGTTCTTACTCCAAAAGCAGCGGAGTCTGTGTCTATACAATTACCTATACGCAGCGTTACCTTAACGCTATACATAGAGGGCGTATCAACGTCCCATATCAAAGCGTTACGTATAAGAAATTTAGCGCTGACCTTGTTTTCGCCCCTTTCTGCATATACATATTTTTTAAATTCAGCCACAGGGTTGCGTTTCCCGTCCTCGAATATTTGAAATTCAAGCTCTCCTTCTCCATTCTTTTCCGAAAAGAAGCGAACCTCAGCAACCATTCTTGCATCACCTTCAAATATTTCCTCGGTATAAACAAACGGACCGAACGGATCAAGATACGAGCCTGAACATTCACAAATATACACATCTCTATAAAGACCCGAGCCTGTATACCATCGAGCATTTGGCTGTCTTTTATTATTTACCTTTATAAAAAGAATGTTTTCCTTATCATATCTCAAATAATCGGAAAGATCCACATAAAATCCGTTGTATCCGTATTTATTTATCAAAAGCAAGTTATCATTTAGGTACACCTCAGTAATGCCGAAAGCTCCATCGCTCATAAAGAAGTATTTCTTTTTTGGCTTTGCTACGAAGGATTTTTTATATTCACCGTATCCGCCCAAAAAATATCCTCCATGATCCATACAGGCTGCATCTGATCTTCTTTCCTGACAAATGGAAAAATCGTGAGGAATATCCACCTTAATCCATTCCTGATGGTTAAGAGAAAATTCCCATCCCTTTGAAAAATTTATTTTTTTCATACAGTCTCCTTTTCATTTTAAAAATCCCTTTAGTAAAATAATATCATACATACTTTAAAAATTCAATATAACAAACATAAAAAACACAGCTAAAAACGCATACTCTTTTTAGCATTGAATTTTTTTTATTTATATGTTATAATAAATTAGTCTTTTATAATAAAATCAATCAAGGCGGTATAAAAATGAATAAAATAAAAGACATCAAGCTCTTTTTGTTTGATACTGACGGAACTCTTTACATAGAAGACAGATTGTTTGATTTCACGAAGGATTTGCTTGATGAAATAAAGAAAAACGGCGCTAAATACATGTTTATAAGCAATAATTCATCACGAAGCATTTCCGATTATATCAAAAAATTTGATAAGCTCGGTATAAAGACGTCATACGATGATTTTATGATATCATCTCAAGCAACTGCTTATTATTTGAAAAAGCATTTTAACGGAAAAAGACTTTATGTTTGCGGAACGCTTTCCTTAAAAAAGGAGCTTGAGAAGAACGGCTTTACAGTGACTGAATGCTTGGACGATGTGGATCTTATCGTTATGGGCTTTGATACGGAGCTGACATTCAAAAAGCTTCACGATGTTTCCAAGCTGCTTCTAACAAAGAAAAACATTCCTTATATAGCAACAAATCCCGATTATGTATGTCCTACCGAGTTTGGCAGCGTGCCCGACTGCGGCAGTGTATGCGATATGCTATATAATGTTTCGGGACGCAGACCTGTTGTTATCGGCAAGCCTGAGCCTCTTATGCCCATTCTTGCTATGGAAAAAACAGGCTTTACAAAGGAACAGACCGCTGTTATCGGAGATAGAATTTACACCGATATTAAAAGCGGTATAAATGCAGGAGCAACAACAGTTCTCGTTATGAGTGGCGAAACAACACAACAAATTCTTGATGCTTCCCCCGATAAACCGGATTACGTTATGCAAAGTGCAAAGGGAATATTAGATATTTTAAAGCAAGCTTAATTCTACGGTTTCGGTTTGCATCTTTTTGCTTAAGATTTAAGGAGAAATAATGAAAAATATATTCAAGCTGAATTCTTCGCTTAATAACGGTCTTACACTTGATTACAAGTGGGATTCAAATGTTTGCGATATAACTGTAACTAACAACTCTGACAAGACTCAGCTCTTGGGAGACATCACTTTATTTACTGCAGATATGCCTTTTTCTCCCGATACCGAATTTTACGGTGAGGGCTACAATATGCTTTCTCAGTACGGCGGAGCTATTAACGACTTCAAGCTTATCGGCTCATTCAGTGATTATGATCACTATAAATTTAAAAAACCCGACGGCATGAATCAAGTTTATAATATGATAATTTTTTATCCTAAGGAACAAGAGCCTCTGCTTATAGGATTTGCTTCCTGCTTTCGTTTTAATGGTTGGATACGCTTTAACGAAAAAATCCTGCAGATCGCACTGAACGGAGAAAACATAAAGATTAACGCCGGCGAAACCATACGGCTCGAACAAGTATATATTGAGCAGGGCGAGCGTAATTCTATTTTAAACAGCTTTGCTGATGCAATATCTAAAAACCATCCCAAGCGCAACTTTTCTGAAATACCCACAGGCTGGTGCTCGTGGTTGGTATATGGCCCTGATATAACGGCTCAAAATATATACGACAATCTCGACGCAATACAGAAAAACGGTCTTGATTTAAAATATATACAAATAGACGACGGATATCAGGCGTATTGGGGCGATTGGTTTGATTTTACCGACAAATTCGACGGCGGAATAAAAAAGGTTTGTCTTGATATAAAACAAAAGGGCTTCGAGCCTGCTATATGGGTAGCTCCGTTTGTTGCGGAAAAGGACTCAAGTCTTTTTAAGAACCACCCCGATTGGTTCGTCAAGGACGATAACGGAGCTCCGCTTTCCTCTGCTGACGTAAGCTTTGGCGGTTGGCGTTGCGCTCCTTGGTATATTCTTGATATGACTCATCCCGACGCTTTAAATTACATAAAAACCGTATTTAAAACTATGAGATATGATTGGCAGATCAAATATTTCAAGCTTGACGCCATCATATGGGAGGCTATGCCCTTCGGAACAAGATACGATAACAGTAAAACCTGTATAGAGGCTTATAAAATGGGAATGGATGCTATTATTGAAGCTGCCGGTGAGGAAAGCTTTATTTTAGGCGGCAATTCTCCTATGTGGCCGGCGATAGGAACTGTCCACGGTATGCGCGTTACAAACGACAATCAAAGAAGCTGGTATCAATTCACTCAGCTTGCAAAGGAATGCTTCAATAGAAACTGGCAGCACAATAAATTCTGGATAAACGATCCTGATACCGTTCTTTTACAAAACCAAATGGTCAAGGTGATTGGTCCTGACGGTAAAGATGCATATATTGAGGATTCTGTATCAAATGATGAATTTATATTTAACGCCGCATATACTATGGCGTCGGGCGGAATGGTACTCTCAGGTGATGACATTTCAAGGCTTACCGAAAAAAATACAGAGCTTTTGAAAAAGCTTTTGCCACCAACTAAGGTTGCTGCTGAATTTGACGACAATAGCTTTACAGTAGGAAGAGCGGTAATAAATGATAAAACGACAATAATTTATGTCTTTAATTTTGATGATCTTGAAAAGGATATAAAGATTCCTTTAAACGAAAAAAGAGAAATCATAGATCTGTTTGAAGATATAAATATGGGTATATGCAAAAACGAAATATACTTTTCTGCCTTCAAGCCTCATTATGCAAAGGTTTTGATATGCAAAAAAATCAATAAAAAATAAAATGACGGAAATATTATTTTCTCGTATAATAAGCAGGCGTAGTAACATCTTACGGTAAAGGTGAATTTTCGGAAACCTATTGGAGTGACGGCGGCGGAACTGCAAAGTTTTCAGATCCGTTTCGCAAAGTTCAAGAAAAATATACGAATGAAAGGAAACTTTTATAATGGCAACCTTTGACGACTTTATGAAATTAGATATAAGAGCCGGAACTATCGTCGAGGCAAAAATATTTGAAAAGGCAAAAAAGTCTGCTTATCAGCTAAAGATAGATTTCGGCGATGAGATAGGAATCAAAAAATCTTCCGCTCAAATAACAGAGGCTTATAAATGCGAGGATTTGATTGGTAAGCAGGTATTGGCAGTTGTAAACTTTCCACCAAGACAAATCGCTGATTTTATGTCAGAGGTATTGGTATTGGGAACATATAGCAAGCAGGGTGTTATTTTGATAACTCCTGACAAGCAGGTGGAAAACGGGGATAAATTAGGTTAAAAATCGTTAAACACAATTGAAAGATCCTTAAAATTCCCCGAAAATTTTCAAATCATTAATACTCTTCCCTTCTTTTATAAAGAGAAAAATTCACTTGATAATTTAGCCGACTGTGCGTGATGAGTTATTGAAATATAAGTGCTTTTGCATTACAATAAAGATACAAGGTGCACTTTGAATTTAATAATGAGGTGAAAATATGAGATTGCCTATTTCACAAGTAATCAAAAGATTAAGAAAGGAAAAAAACGCAACACAAGAAGATTTAGCAAAGGTTTTGAATGTAACCTATCAATCGGTTAGCAGATGGGAAAACGATCTTGCTTATCCCGATGTTGAGCTTATTCCATTGATTGCAAGCTATTTTAATGTAACTACAGACGTGCTTTTTGGCACAGACGAAACAACCGTAGAATATAAACGGCAGGAATATTTAAAAACAATCGAAGAACAAGAAAATATATATAACAACGAAGATTTCAAAAGATTTGAAAAAACTCTCAAGGAAGCAATTAAAAGCTTTCCAAAGGATGTGTTTTTCCAATGGAAGTTGTGCAGCCTATATCATCGAATGGGCTTTGATTGTGCAAGGAAAAACATTGAAGCTTTGAGAAAGTTCTCTCAATTCGTTATAGAAAACGACAAATCAACAGAAGGAAATTTTCGTATTGGTTGCATAAGAATAATGATTAGAGTGGAGGACGAGGACAAACTTGAAAATTGGACAAAATATGTAAGCGACAGCTTTTACGAATCTTTACCCAGCATTATGTCCTCAAGATTTGATTATCGCAGTGAGATTGCAAATTATAACAAGCAAATTCAGCAAAATATATACGATACGCTAAATGAAATGTTTTTAAGGGACTTTTGCAAGAGAGATGAAAAAACATATAAAAACGCAAGCTCTCGTGTGGATGGACAAAAAATTATTCTTAAAATAATTGATATAATGAGAGACCCTACAGAAGAGGTTGATGCGTGGATTGAGGATAGGGCATTTGCCTATGTAAGGTTAGCAGGAGGGCTTGTCGGCTCAGGCAAAATAGAAGAGGGCTTTGAAGCACTTGAAAAAGGGATAGATTTATATGTTAAAATTAGAAATTTACCTATAGGAACGGTTTTGAAATACAATTGCCCATCACTTGATTTGATTTCAATAACGGTTGACGAGCACTTTAAGGAAATAAATATGCTAATAATTAAGCCTATTTTGACAAACTCAAAGGGGTGGGAGTGGCTAAATCCTGTTAGGGAAACGGAAAGGTTTAAGGCTTTAGTTTCAAAGGTAGAGCAAAGCTGCGATTGCTTGCAAAAACAAAGCTGACTATCACCTCTCAAGGAAAACATAATATATTTTACCATGTTCCTGCTAATTCAATGTTTTTGCAATAAAAACAACAAGTTACCAACCCATTGTTGAAAACAAAAACAAGTATTGTTTAAAAAAACTATATGTGATATAATAATTGTGAAAATAAATTGCTAAGCATTTTGAATTGAAGCAGGAGAAAATATGCTGAAAATAATTAACAATACAGGAAGTGTAGTAGTTGCTTACAATGATAAATTCAATATTGCGCTTGCTATAAATGAAACTAAAATTGTACCAGATGAGTTTTTGATTAATTTCAATGAGATGTGCTTTAAGTATTTCTCTTTAAAAAACAGTGAGATTGAAAGTGGTTGGGAAAAAGGTATAAGTCGTTATTATTACTTATACAACAAAAAAATAAATATACCTACGATTACAAAAATAAATGTAAACGATGTAAATGAAATTATTCTTGAAAAAAACGAAACAAACATTAATGTTATATTAATCAAAACAATGTGCGTCAAGAACATATTGTGCAAAACTAATAGCAAAATAATTGAAAATCAAAGAGTGAACTTTTTGGATTCGCATATTAGAAAGAAACTTTTGTTAATGATGACACCAAAACTCATAATTTTAATTTTGTGTTCAGTCATTTTAGCACTTACTGTAATTATAAGCGAAGGCACATTAGGAACAAAAATTCTAATAGCTCTCATATCATTATTGCTTTTCTTGTGGTGGCTGTATTCAATAATGATTTTTGTGAGGATAAAACATTATAATAATGAAAATGCAAAAAACAAACCAACAAGAAATAAGTCTTCTATGAAATAGCACTGTGGCGTGTGCTTGTATATGTATAAGAAAAGCAAGGTTGAAATTTCAGCCTTGCTTGATTTTTTGTTCAATTGTAATGTGTGGATTTGAGAAAAAGTTACTCTAAAAACACAAATCCCGATGAAACCTTAACAGAGGTTCATCGGGACCTTTATTTATATGGCACAAAAATAAGAACCGAACACTCAATTCTTACGAATTGTGCACAAAGTGCAATGGAGAAATCAAATAGCATTTCTCCGTGTCCGAACCTTGTTACTGGCGTAATTAAAATAACCCAAAGAAGCTTTACTGCCATCTTTGAGTTAATTAAATAAGCTATTCACCTATAAAAAGTAAAACCAGTCGAAAGGTTCGACTGGTAATACTATGGTGAAGGGGAGTCAACCTTAATTGAAAAATATATTTTATTTTTAATGGCTTGTATCTATTATATATGGTCAGAGTAACGTTCCGCCGTAATTACCCCATCATTCACATGCAATTTGCACACTCTTACCGTACGTGCTTCTGTAAATTCATTACGGCTTTGACAGTCTAAGTCACGGGCGTGATATATTGCATAATACTGCCCCTTGTATTTAATTACGCTGTGGTGTCCCGAACCCTCTTCAAAATCGTTTTTGTACATAACAGGGGCAAATTTACCGTTGTTCGTGTGTTTGACAAACTGCACCTTTGTCAAATCGCTCTCATGTGAGTGTGCGGCAACGTATCCTATATGGTACGAGTCATTGTCATAGCAACCGCCACTATACATAACATATTGCCACTCTCCTTCGCGAAACCAGAAAGCCCCCTCTATGGTGTGCCAATCCTTGTCGCCATTGCGACCTCGTTTGAAGATTTCCTCGTCCATAGTCGGTACAATGACCTCACGAGGCTGATTTGCCGGCGTCATAGGATCAATCAGCTTATCTACGAAAACTCGTGTACCTATACGGTCGCAATCCTTGTTATCCTCGGAATACCATAGGAACAGTCCCTTTTCGGTTTCTACCACATGGGAATCTATCGAAAATCGCTTGTAAAAGCAAGTTGGATTCGTGAACGGACCAAGGGGAGAATCTGCAACCATTGCGTGCATAAATTGACATTCATCATCTGATGAACAGGAAAAATAAAGGTAATAACAACCTTTGTATTTTGTAATAGACGGTGCCCAATAACTATACCGTCCGTCAATTGAGGCAACAATCCCTTCGTAATGCCAAACACCAAATAAATCATCAGTTGAATATGCTTCCACTCCTTTTTTGCCTGTTACATACAAATAAAGCTTGCCACAGTCTTCAAAAATAAACGGATCGGGCTGATACTTATCAGCTACATCAAATTTTAATTTCATAATATTTCACCACTCCTTAACTGTGTTTTCTCACTTAGAACAATTATATCATGAATCCGGAATTTAATCAACAAGAATATGCATTTTCTATAAAATAGCACTGTTGAATGAAACGAAAAAGCAAGGTTGAAATTTCAGCCTTGCTTTAATTTTTTTCGATTGTAATACAGGAGCTTGTAAGCATTCTTTTAATTCTGCCACAGAGGTTTTCCCAATCAATGCGTAGCATTGTATGTAATCACGCATAGCGTGTATGAAATTTGCAACTTGTTGCAGTATGGAATTGACACAAACGTGTCGTATGGAATCAAGTTGCAGAAAAGCATCTAACGGTGATGCCATACAAAGCCTACGAGAACCCCAAAGCTCATACCTCGCTTTGAGGCCCCCTATCTGCGACTTTGATAAATAAACGAAAATCGAACACCGTAGTGTTCGATTTAGGTTTATTTTGGTGAGGCAAGTGAAATGTAAATCGAAAAATATTGAAAAGCTTTTGAAAAGATGATATAATAAACTCACCGATAAACCTGTTACTGTTTGTCAAGAGCTTTTTGAAAAAATACAAATAAAAAAGGCGTAACAACAAAGCCGAAAAGCTCAAACAATTTTGAGTGTTGAAAAAAGGGCATGACTAAAAGACCACCGCGTTGTAAAAATTTTT
>JAGAPG010000015.1 GCA_017623355.1 Clostridia bacterium | reverse complement strand
TCAAAATGCCCCATTGGACCGTACCTCTCTTTCTTAGATTTTCATTTTTACTTTTATTTCTATTTATATTTTAACATATACAGTAATTACTGTCAATAGGGCAAAATAAACTTTGTTAAAAATAGACAAATTTCGACACCGTTTTTTGGTCATTTTAACCAAACCCTTTCCCAAAACAAAAAAGCCGTTTCAAACGGCTTTTTGTTTTTATTTGAATTTTTTCCAATCCTTAAGCTTTTCTCCCTTTACTATGTATGCTCTCTTAGCAAGACGCGCAAGAGGTGTATCACAATAAAGATCTGAATAAAACTCGTCTATTTCTCCGTCAGGATATCTCTCAAAAAATCGTCTTACCTTCTCTTGCCCGTGGCAGTTTGCTCCGTCGAAAATGCCTGTGCGCTTATCCACTCGCGATGCCATAAGACATTCTGCACCAAGCTTTTTACATATCGGCTCAAGCAAAAACTCAGGTGATGCGGAAATTATCACATCCGTCGGCTCTTTAAGCTCAAGATACCAGCTCTTTATATTCTTTTCCTTTGCTGTCCAAAAATCCTCTACAGCTTTATCAATATCCTCTATATCCTTAAAAAACTCGAAAAACTTTTGCTTAAATTTTATCTTTTTTATTATTCTTAATCCATATAAAAGTCCATACCATACTGTCGGGAATATTCTTTTTCTCGTCTTTTTATAATGCTTCAAGCAGTAAAAGAAAAAATCCTTTGAGCTATCACCGTCATATATAGTTCCGTCAAAATCAAATACGTTCATATTTCTCCTTATAAAAACGGGCTGTAAAAACAGCCCGATCTTTAGTCCTCTTTTTCTTCGTCCTCGGTTACTACCTTAACGAGTATCTCTTCCACACGCTTTGAGCCTGTTTTACTTATCTCGATCTCAAGATTTCTGAATTTGAATCCGTCGCCAACCTGCGGGAACGCTTCAAGCTCCTTCATTATGAAGCCGTTGACCGTTTGAGGCATATCTTCCTCATCTACAATTGCTATATCAAATTTTTCAAAGAAATTATCAAGATCTGCCGAGCATTTTACAGCTATTCTGCCGTCGGGTAGCTCTTTATATTCGTCCTTGACTATCTCGTCGTGCTCATCAAATACATCTCCGATAAGCTCCTCGATTATATCCTCCATTGTGACAATTCCCATCGTTCCGCCAAATTCGTCTACGACTATTGCCATATGTGATTTCTTCGATTTCAAGGTCTGTAAAAGGTCTGCCAATTTTATGTGTTCGGATACGTGCACAGGCTTTTTTATGTGCTTTGTAATTGTTTTATTATTGTTATGGTATGCTACGAAAAAGTCCTTTTCGTGAAGCACGCCGATTATATCATCCATATCCTCTCCGTATACGGGAAGACGTGAATATGCATTTTCGATAAATATTTTTGCTATATTTTCTATGCTTTCATCCTTTGAGATCGCACATACATCTACACGAGGTGTAAGTATATCTCCGGCAGAAACATCTGCAAATTCGATAGCAGAACGGATAAGGTCTCCCTCCTCTGCTTCTATTGCACCGTCCTCCTCAGCTTCATCAACTATCGTTATAAGCTCTTCTTCTGTATACGTATCGGTTTCCTTCGATTTGAAAAGCTTTATCATAAGCTTGCTCCATCCACCGAATATAAAGCTTAGCGGAGTAAGAATTATAAGAAGCACCTTAACCGCAGGAGAAAACGCAAGAGCTACCTTATCGGCATTGTTCTTTGCTATTACCTTTGGTGATATCTCTCCAAAAATAAGCACCGCCACAGTTGTTACAACGGTGGAAAGTGTTGCTCCCAATGATTGAGCGTTTCCAAAATCCGTCGCTTCAAGAAGCTTTACAAAGAAAAGTGTTGCTATTGATGAAAGCGCGATATTTACTATGTTATTGCCAATCAAAACAGTATTCAAAAGCTTATCATACTTTTCATCCAGCTTAATTACAGTCGCTGCGCGCTTATTACCGTTTTGTGCCAAATTTTTGACCTTTATTCTGTTAAAGGTTGAATAAGATGTTTCCGTCGAGGAAAAAAATGCTGACAAGGCGAGTAAAATAATCATTACAATTATATACCCTATACTGTCGTCCATAAAGAAAAAATACCTCCAAAAAATATTTGTAAATTTATATTATTGTATCATATTATTATGCGATTGTCAAGCATTTAGCAAAATTCATATTTTTTGACGCGTTTTTCTTTATTCACAAGAAATTCATCTAACAGCTATTGATTTATTACCGAAAAAGTGATACAATTATTAAAACGATTTATTTTAAGAGGTATATTATGTCTGAAAATAACAGAATAGATATGGATAATCTTTTTAATAACGGTTATCAAAATAATTATAATCCATACGGTGGCGGATATCCTCCTTACGGAAACCGCTCAACTCAATCTACTCTTTCTATGATATTTGGAATAGCAAGCATTTGGATGTGTCTTTCTACTCTTATCGGCATCGCATTTGGTGTCATGGCTTTAGTTATGCGTCATATACATAAAAAGCATTTCCCTGAAAACGGTATGACAAGAGCCGGAATGATATGCGGTATAATCGGTATAGTTATTTCGGGTATAATTCTTGTTGCTATAATAATATTCTTTATTATGAATCCCGATGTGTTAAATGAATATTTAAACTCATATATGTATTTCTGAAAATCAGGCTTTTCGCCTGATTTTTTATTTTTTGTAATATCGTGGATTTTTTTGAATATATATTAGTATGAATAATGCTGAAGGGGCGTACAGATATGAATATATACGAGGATATTGCAAAAAGAACGAACGGCGAGATCTACATAGGGGTTGTCGGTCCTGTAAGAAGCGGCAAATCGACATTTATCAAAAAATTCATGGAGGATGTCGTCATTCCAAAAATCGAAAACGAGCATGATAAAAATCGCGCAAAGGACGAAACTCCGCAAAGCGCTTCCGGCAAAACAATAATGACTACAGAGCCGAAATTCGTTCCCGACGAGGCTGTAGGCATCGCTATCGGAGATGCAAAAATGAAGGTCAAGCTTATTGACTGCGTCGGTTATATGGTTGAGGGAGCTATAGGAAGTCTTGACGGTGAGGAAAAACGAATGGTCGCAACTCCTTGGAGTGACGAGCCTATGGAATTTGAAAAAGCTGCAGAAATAGGTACTAAAAAGGTTATAAACGACCATTCCACTGTTGGAATCGTTGTCACCTCTGACGGAACTGTCGGCGAGATTGGACGCGAAGCTTATATTTTTCCCGAGGAAAAAGCAATAAACGAGCTTAAACTATCTCGAAAACCTTTTATAATCGTTTTGAATTCCGCAGAGCCACACACGGAAAGAGCTCAAAATATGGCTGTCGCGATAGAAGAAAAGTATTCTGCCCCGGTGGCTCTTATAAACGCTCTTGATCTTACAAGTGAGGATTTTGAGGGTATTATGAAGCTACTTTTAGGTCAGTTCGGTATAAATGAAATCAATTTTAAGCTTCCCAAATACGTTTCATCTCTCGAAAAGGATCATTGGTTAAGATCAAGTCTTTTGAGCACGGTAAAAAAATCTGTCGAGGGCATAAAAAAGACAGATGAATGCGACAAATGCGCCCTCTGTATTGCCGAAAATGAATACGTTTCCAAAAAGCCCGACATTCTATGTGATCTTAGTAACGGAAACGTTGATGTTTCAATTGATTTAATGCCCGAGCTATATTATCGCATAATAAGCGAGATCTGCGGTATTCCGATAAATGACGACGAGGAGCTTTTCGTAACCATCAAGGCTCTTAGCGAAGCTAAGCGTGAATTCGACAAATTCGCCTCTGCTATCGACGAAGTAAACGAAAACGGCTACGGAATAGTTTTGCCCGATGTAGACGACATGACTCTTGAAGAGCCCGAAATAGTAAAAAGATCGGGCGCGTACGGTGTAAAGCTTCGTGCATCTGCTCCGTCAATACATCTTATAAGAGCTTCAATAGAAACTGAAATTAATCCGATAGTCGGAACTGCCGAGCAATCACAAGAGGTTGTCAAATATATGCTTGAGGAGTTTGAGGATGATCCTAAAAAGATCTGGCAATCAAATATGTTTGGAAAATCTCTTTATGAGCTTGTAAACGAAGGGCTTCACGCCAAGCTTGAGCATATTTCCCCTGAATCAAGAGAGCGTTTATCTGATACGCTTTCAAGAGTAATAAACGAGGGCGCAAACGGCTTGGTTTGTATAATATTATAAAAAATATACGCTTCCGAGCATTCGGAAGCGTATTATTTATAGCTGTTTTGGAACTTTTATTATTGCAAGGAGATTTGCTACTATTCCACCAAAATGGAATATTAAACAAGAATATAAGGTTTTTACCGCGTATCTTGTGTATACTGCCGGCTTAGTTATTGCAAATAGGCACGCATATACAGGACCGGGATGAAGCCACAACACTATAAGACTTACCAACGCAAAGATTGCGTATGCGGTTATATTTACATAGAAATACCACTTGATCTTGCGAGAATTATAAACATAATTTCTTCTTAACAAAGCCAAATAAGAAGCCATAAATATGGTTGCCATTATCAAAAGCATCCAAAAAAGTCCGTTCCCGGTAGACACTATTTCGGTTTTATTTAAAAATACCGCTATAAGCGATAAAAATATACTTCCGCCAAAAAGCCATATAAGTCTATATCCTACCTTTAACAAGAATTTCTTTATAGGCATATTATCTCCTTTACTTGCGACAGGCTGTCACTAAGTGGCAGCCTGTGTTTTTTGTTTTTTATCAGATATTACGGCCAGAAAATTTCTCCGTTACCAACATCAAGATTTCCGCCGTTTTCGGTATCAACCTCAAGGCTGGTACTGGTATTGATTATATCGGTGGTATCTACAAGACAAAGCTCGTATTCAGGGGTTTGATATTTTTTCATTTTGCGTCCTCCTTTACTTTGTGTATATATTACCTGTTGTTACTGTTTTATCAGCCTTGATCTCGTTTCCGTCAAGGTCGATTGCGTATGCCTGATATGTTACCTCTGCATCTGCATCGGGTATCCAAATGTTTACGCCGAAGATATATGTTCCTGCAACGTTTTCAGCTGT
>JAGAPG010000014.1 GCA_017623355.1 Clostridia bacterium | reverse complement strand
CAAATAAAAAACAAAACGCATATGTCGTAGATGACATATGCGTTTTTCTTAATGACACGATGAGGTGTAAAACTTTTTTATATCAATCTCGTAAGTGCCATCGGAATTTATTTTGTATCCCGATCTTTTAATAAGATCCTCGCAAGCACTGTCTGTCTCGAAAACCGATACTTCTATTCCACATCGGAACATAAAATTCATAGCAGTGCGAAGCATTATTATCATAGCTTCCCAGTCCTCAATATTCGGGGCGTATTTGAGGGCTTCTATTATTCCGACGCCCTTATCGAATCTAAATTGACAAATACCGATAAATCCTTCGTCATCGGCACGGTAGGCGAATGAATTAAAATTATATGTAGCAGAGCAGAGAGAGCAAAGCTCCTCTTGCTCTAATTTTGATTGAATAGGTTTTACAGTAAGCATATCACACCTCAAATATTTTCTGAATTTCCATAAAGATAGTCGATCTCGGCAGGAGTCAGCTCTCTCCATTTTCCTCTTTCAAGATCACCAAGCTTTAATTTTCCGATAGATATTCTTGTAAGACGCATAATAGTAAGAGAATATTTTTCACACATTTTACGAATTTGTCTGTTTCTGCCCTCGTTAAGAGTAAATAAAGTGTTGGTAGAACCCTCTTTTCTTGATATGATCTTAATCTTAGCCGGCTTTATTTTGTATCCGTCTATCTCCATAGGAGAATTTAAAGAGATAAGCTGTTCACTTGAAATATCGCCCTTTATTATAACGTTATACGTCTTTGGAATATGATATTTTGGATGGGTGAGACGGTTGGTAAGCTCTCCGTCATTTGTTAAAATGAGAAGACCCTCGGAATACATATCAAGCCTTCCGACAGGATATATTCTTTCTCCCACATCAGAAACGAGATCGAGAACGGTTTTTCTCCCTTTTTCATCGGCGGATGTGGATACGTATCCAAGCGGCTTATTTAGCATTATATATCTCTTTTTTTCTGTTGACTTTTTTATTATTTTTCCGTTATATTCAACAGTATCGTTTTCGGGATCTATTTTATCTCCTAAGCGAGCTAATACACCGTTTATTTTAACATTTCCCGCTTCAATTACCTTTTCCGCGTTTCTGCGAGACATAATTTTATTATCGGTAAAAAACTTTTGAAGTCTGATCTTTTCCATTGTTTAACCAAATATTCTTTCAAAAATAGATTTTTTATATTTTATTTCGCTGACGTTTTCCATAGCATATAGAGGCAACGATGCAATCTCTTTGTTGCCCAAATAATAAACTATGCGTCCGACACAATCATTTTTCTTTATAGGAGCAAACAAAAATTTGTCTGTCTCCAAAACGGCGCGAATATCGCTTTTTAAGCCCTTTTTAAGTGTTACTCTGAGATTTTCCTTGTTAGAGCATAGAACGTTTGATTTTGAGCCGTTTACGCAGCTTAAAGAGATAGAATAATCGTTTTTGTCAGCTAAATTTATAGATTCGTATTTTTCAAATCCGTAATTTAACAGGTGTTTATGGTCGCTCCAATCGTTTGGAGCATTTAAAGTTACACATACTAATTCCACGCCGTCAATATTCGCGCAGGAAACAAGACAACGGCCGCATTTTTTTGTGAATCCTGTTTTTATACCTATAGCTCCGTCATAATAGCGGAGAAGCTTGTTGTGATTAACAAGCAATCTGTACGAGGATTCATCAAGGGGGATTTTTTTTGTTTTAGTAGAAACAATTTCGCGAAATGTGTCGTTTTTCATAGCATAGCACGCGATTTTCGCAAGGTCGTAAGCTGTAGTATAATGTTCTTCATCATCAAGTCCGTGAGGATTTGTGAAATGAGTGCTTGATACTCCGATATGCATTGCTGTTTCGTTCATCATAGATGCAAAATTTTCAATGCTTCCGCCTATATAGTAGGCAAGAGCAGTAGCGGCATCATTGGCACTTTCGAGCATAAGAGCGTATAAAAGCTCTTTCACAGTTAATCTTTCCCCGACCTTGAGATAGATAGAAGAACCTTCAATACCGACGCTGCGCTCATCAATTATAACTGTTTTATTAATGTCGGAATTTTCAAGCACGACAATAGCGGTCATTATTTTCGTTGTGCTTGCCATAGGGGCACGAGAATAAGCGTTTTTTTCATATATTATATCACCGCTTTGAGACTCTAAAAGCATCGCATGCTTTGCAGAAATATCAATAGCAAGGCTTGTTATAGAGAGTAAAGCAAGAAAGCTCATAGCGGTAATAATAAATATTATTTTTTTCATACATCACCGTAAGGACCGTAAATTAACGCAAAGGCGCAAGATCCTCAAAATTAGTATGCGCTTATAAAAGTCAAAAATTTTTGTTTATTTTTCCTCAAATTCCGCAATTTCTTTTTTTCTCGAAAAAACAGATTTTATTTTTTCAATAAGCTCAGGCGAATTTTCAACAATATTTAAAAATTGAACGATAGGATCCTGCGGTTCTTGATTTACATTTAAAAAATCAACCTTTCCGTTGGGCTCAATCACAAGAAAACCGACAGGAGAAACCGTAACTCCCGTTCCACCGCCGCCGCCAAAGCTTTTTATAGCCGACGGATTCCTTTTCCCGAAATAGTCAACACCGCCGCTGGCTAATCCGATAAAAAGCTTTGAAACAGGTATTATAACAGTACCGCTATCGGTATTTATAGGAGTTCCTGTAACGGTATTGGCATCAAGCATTGTTTTAACATTTTCAAGAGCGGTCTTTATTATTTCACTTTGCTTGGATTCTTCTTCCATAATATCCTCCTTTTAAATATATAAATATAAGCGCTTCAGAGCCTCTAAAAGAGGCAAGCGAATAGTTATTGATGCGTTAAAATGAGATTTTTGAGAAATATAATTAGGCGTTATAATTATATTTTTTAAAGTAGAATGGTCAACTTCCGATATATTATCTAAAAATTCTATAAAATAAGCGACGCTTTGAACAACAGAATTGTGAGCGAAGGTTACTGCAACAGCATCCCTCCCGCCGATATCTACATTGAATTTAAGTATTTTAAACGTTACGCAATCTATTAAATGCTTTGTGAAAAGCTCGGAAAGCTCCTTGAATTCTTCGACAAGGTCAACGATATCCTCATAAAAAAGCTCATTGTTTTCGATTACTTTTTCAGATGGAAGATCACTTTCGTGATAATGGTCTATTCGTTCCTGCAGAAATTTATGCTTTCTGAATAGCCGTATTTTTATAAAGCCGAATTGAGTATAGCATTTTATATGATTATCGTAAATTATATGAACGCTTGCGCACGAAGATAAAAATATGATAATAGCCAAAATAGCGATAGCAATAATTATTAACATAATTATCAGCCAAACAGGCATAAAATCATCTCCTATAAAAGTTATTCCGCGTTTTCCGATGAATTTTCCTCGGCAGCATTTTCTTGATTTAATTCAATATCCATAGGAATGATCTCACCCTCGTTTTTAAGTCTGGGAAGATCAACGTATGGAAGCTGTTCGAGCGTTTCTATTCCAAAGCATCTTAAAAACGTTGGAGTAGTGCGGTAAAGATTGGGTCTTCCGGGAACGTCTAAGCGCCCGCAAACCTCAATAAGGTTTTTTTCGCAAAGATTTCCGACAATATACGCGCTATCGACCTTTCTTACAGTATCTATGAATGTACGAGTAACAGGTTCGTTATATGCGATTATTGCCAAAACCTCAAGCGATGAAGCAGATAAATTTCCACCCTTTCTTATACCAAGCGCCTCTTTTATGTAAGGTAGGAATTGCTCCTTGGTACATAATTGGCAAGAGCTTTCGAAGCAGAGAAGCATAATTCCTCTTTTATCGTTATCGTTATATTTTTCTGCATAAGCCTTAACCTTTTTCTTGATTTGACTTTCTGTATATCCAAGAACCTCGGCAAGCTTTGAATATGTCATAGGATGACCTGCCGCAAACAAAATGGCTTCGATTGCCTTTTCAAGATCCTTGGTTTCAACCTTTTGAATATTATCCATTGTTTTCTACCTCTGCGTTCCTGATCTTTCCTGAGAATAATTCAATATAAATATTTTTTTGAAGATCAATAACTCCTGTCTCGGAGAAATCTATTTCTTCTTCTTTTATAAAAATTCTACCCGATTTAAGCATTTCCAATAACGCCATAAAGGTAGCAACGAGCTCGTGCTTGGTTGTAACTCCGTTAAAGCATTTCATAACGTCAACTCGCCCTTGATTTTTCAAAAGAATTCTGAGAATGGCGAAAACTCTTTCATTTACGGATACAGTACGCGTGCTTATAAGAGGCTTGATTTTTTCGGATGCTTCCTCGTCGGTTATTTGAATACTGTTCATAACTCTGGTAAGCGCAACAGAAAGCAGATTTATATCGTGATCAGCAACGTAAGAGCGATCAACAGAAATTTCATCAGTGTCCTTTACCATACGTCCGTTATATATAGCGTACATTCCGCCAAGCTTTTGAGAGGCTTCCTTTGCTCGTTGATATTCCAAAAGTGCAGCAGCAAGCGCCTCACGCGGATCTTCCTCCTCCTCGTTTATTCTCGGAAGAAGTATTTTACTTTTTATATACATAAGCTCAGATGCCATAACGATAAATTCAGCAGAAAGCTCAATATTCATAGACTGCATCTTGCTGATATAATCCATATACTGATCGCATATAACTGAAATTTGAATATCCTCGATATTCATTTTATTTTTGGAAATAAGAGAAAGAAGTAGGTCTAAAGGACCTTCAAATTGCTCAATTTTATAAACGATTTGTTCCATTTATACCTCAAAAAATAAAAGAGAATAGTGTCATGAATCCGTTGAAAACAAAATTCACAACATAAGAAAGCCCGCTTGTAATATAACCTCCAAGCAATCTCGAATCTAAAAGAAGGATTGCAAAGAAGCAAACAGCGATCTCTCTTTCATATCGCATAATTTTAAAATATATTCTTTCCGGCAAAAACACCATAAAAATTCTTGAACCGTCAAGAGGGGGAAGCGGTATTAGATTAAATATTGCCAAAGAAATATTTAACCAAGCAAAATAAAAGAAAAACTCAAGTATAATAAAAATCAGCCAATAGGTAATTCTATTTACCGAAACGTCCTTGAAAGCAAAAAGAACGAGAGAATAAAAGAAGCAGCCTATAAAACCAAGTAAAAGATTCGTTACAGGACCGGCAAGAGCAGAAAGCGCCATACCGACCTTTTGATTTTTAAAATATCTTGTGTTTATGGGCACAGGCTTTGCCCATCCGAAATGGAAAAGAAGCATAGAAATCGCACCGAACAGATCTATATGGTGCATCGGGTTAAGAGATAGCCTGCCGTTTATTTTCGCTGTTGGATCTCCTAACTTATATGCAACAAAGCCGTGAGCACATTCGTGAAAAGTAAGAGCTAATAAAATTACGGGAACAGTAATTATTAAGCTTAAGATATCAGCAATATCCATTTAATTCTCCGAATATCTGAATATTTCATTCCAAACATCATCCTTACCCTCTCTTGTTTCGGATGAAAAGAGGATAATAGTAGTTCCATCTCTTAATATAGGGTTTGAAATGAGTTTTTCAACTGAATTTTTTCTTTCTGTTTTGTTTAATTTATCCACCTTAGTAGCAACGATTATATAGGGAACATCGGCTTCATTCATATAAGAAATCATATCAAGATCGTCTCTTGTGTAGCCGGTGCGTGAATCTACTAATTGAATAACGAGCTTAAGAAGATCGATGTTTGGGTTTTTAGTAAAATATCCGTCAACCAAATTGGACCATACTGCCTGTTCGGCAGCAGTCCTTTTTGCATATCCGTAACCGGGCAGATCTACTAAAAAGAGCTTTGAGTCTACATCGTAAAAATTTACGGTTATAGTCTTTCCGGGAGTACTACTGACTCTTGCAAGAGCTTTTCTGTTAAGCAGAGTATTTATAAGAGAGCTTTTACCAACGTTTGATCTTCCCGAAAAAGCGACCTGCGGTACAGGATTGCGTAAAAATTGAGATGCCTTTCCCGCGCTTATTTTTAAAGTTACATTATTAGTGTTGATCTTCATTTTTCACCTGCTTGTAGCGTATTGACTTATAAACGCAATCACTTCTTCATCGGAAGAAAGAGATGCATCTAAAACATCGAATATTGTTTTACAAGGAATAAATTTAACGTTTTCCTTAACCGTGGGATCGAGCTCATCAATATCTTTAATATTGCCGTAAGGAATAATGATGCTTGTAACACCCGCAGAGTATGCAGCAAGAGACTTTTCTTTAAGACCGCCGATGGGCAAAACCTTTCCTCTAAGGGTTATTTCTCCTGTCATTGAAATATCTCGTTTTACCGGACGTGAAGAAAGGACGCTTATAAGCGCGGTTGCCATAGTAACGCCGGCGCTTGGTCCATCCTTGGGAACAGCACCCTCGGGAACGTGTATATGAATATCATTGTTAGCATAAAAATCGGGGTTTATTCCGAGCCTTTCAGCGTTTTCGCGAACGAAGCTTATAGCGATCTCCGCAGATTCCTTCATAACATCGCCAAGGCTACCTGTAAGCTGGAGCTTTCCCGTTCCCTTCATTACAGATGCTTCGATTTTTAAAAGATCTCCGCCTATTGAGGTGTAAGCCATACCGTTTACAACGCCGATAGAATTTGCTTCCTCGATTTTTTCCGGCTCGAATTTTTTAGCTCCGAGATAAGAGGATATGTTTTCGGAATCGACAGAAACAGATTTCACACCCTTTTCAATTATATCTTTTGCAGCCTTTCTGCAAAGAGAAGCAATTTCACGCTCAAGATTACGTACGCCTGCTTCCGCAGTGTAGGAATCGATAATATCATATATTGCGCTGTCACTGATCTTAAGAGATTTTTTACTAAGACCGTGGCGCTTTAATTGCTTTGATATAAGATGCTCCTTCGCTATATTGAGTTTTTCTGTTCTTGTATAAGAAGAAAGCTCTATAATTTCCATTCTGTCGATAAGCGGAGCAGGGATAGAGGAAAGAGTATTTGCAGTCGCAATAAACATACAGCTCGAAAGATCAACATCCATCTCCACAAAATGATCTCTAAATGCCTTGTTTTGTTCGGAATCAAGGACCTCAAGCATAGCAGAAGCAGGATCTCCGCGTGAATCTGAGGTCATTTTATCAATTTCATCAAGAACCATAAGGGGATTTGATGTTTTACACTCAATAAGAGCATTGATGATTCTGCCCGGCATAGCGCCTACATACGTTTTTCTGTGACCGCGTATATCTGCCTCGTCGCGTATTCCGCCAAGAGAAACACGAACATATTTTCTCTTAAGAGCTCTTGCAATAGAAGCACAAAGAGATGTTTTTCCGACACCGGGAGGACCTACAAGGCAAATTATTTGATTCTTAATTTCAGGATTTAATTCCTTGACAGCAATAAATTCAAGGATTCTTTCCTTGACCTTTTTAAGACCGTAATGATCTGCGTCAAGTATCTTTCTTACAGTCTTTGTATCGGTTGAATCCTTGGAAAACTTACCGAAGGGAATCTCTATACAGGTTTCAAGATATGTTCTCAAAACATTAGCTTCGGGCGTGCCGAAAGGAGTCTTGTTGAATTTGTAAAGCTCTTTCAAAAGCTTTTCCTCGACCTTTTTAGGAAAATGCTTTGATACAATTTGATCAAAAAGCTCCTCAGAATCGCTTTGAGAATCGTTTCCAAGCTCGTTTTGTATAATCTTCATTTGCTCTCTTAAGAAGAATTCCTTTTGGTTTTCTTCCATTTTTGCCTGCGTTTTTTTACGGATCTGTGCTTCAAGACGCATTACATAAGCCTCACGAGCTAATATTTGAATAAGAGCCTCGGCTCTTTTATATTTGTCAAATATTTCAAGAATAGCTTGCTTATCATCATTTTTTATCAAAATATTCGCAGCGGTAAAATCGCTTAAAAATCCAATATCACCAATGAGAGAAGACTTGGACATAAAATCATTTGCGGGAGAATTGAAAAACGCTACAAGCTTTTCAATACTGCTTCTTAATCTTCTTAAAAGTGCCTCTTCCTTTGCGATAGGATAGTTTTCAATCATTACATCTTTAGATATAACATCGCAAATATAAAATCCACCAGAGGTTTCTACTTTTTGTATTTCTGCACGGCAAAAGCCCTCCATAACAGCCTTGAGAGTACCATCGTTTCCTTTGATTATTTGCTTAATTTTAGCGCAAACACCTACATTATGAATGTTTGAAATTATTTTTTCTTCATTTGTAGGATCTTTTTGAGCTGTAAGAAAAACAAAGGAGCCGGCTTTTTGAGCATATTCCACGGCAGCCTTTGAAAATGGACGCGCAAATTCAAGGCTTATAGGAACGCCGGGGAAAGCAACAATGCCTCTTAGTGGGATCATAGGTAAAGTGAACTTTTCACAAATTTCGTTATATGTAGTCATTTAATATCCTTTCGTGCGGCTATGCGGAAATTGGGCTAAGCATACCGCTTCACAGTACAGTATACCATAAAATTAAATGAATTTCTATAATATTTTAAAAATAAAATAAAAAATATTTGACTTAATTGTCTGTATGGTGTAAAATAAAAAAGAAAGGGCGTGATAATGTGATAGAGCTTGAAGATCGCAATTTGGAAGCAGAGCTTTTTGAATCGAAAGCAGAAACACTTGTTCCAATAGAGGTAACAAAAAACAAAAACGGGCTTAGGATATGCTCGTTTAAAAAAACGGTTGATATCGCTAAAAGCTTTGAAGAAAATTTCTCACACGATCCCTTTTGCAAGGAAGCGATAGACTTTTTAGAAGAAAGCCTTCTTCCTGTAATATCATCGTGGAACTATTTTACCGATGATTATTTTCCCAAGCACATATATACTTATACTGCAGATTCTTATGATGATAAGTTGATATTGCCGTCTACGATATTTATAAATTCGTTAGGTAAATATAAGAATCTTACCGAATATGAGCTTGAGGATAGCGAGGACGGATATTTTGTTACCGTAATAGATAATCAAATCGTTTCTGTGTGCGAAATAAATGCGTCGGATGCTTTTTTGAATGCAAAGGAGATAAATGTATTCACAAACGAAAAACACAGAAAAAAGGGATATGGCGCGTCAAATATAACTGCTATGATAAAGCATCTTTTGTCTAAGGGAGAAGAAGCGGTAGCGTATACTGCGCCAAAGGAAAATATAGGCTCGCAAAAGACTGCAGAGAAATGCGGACTTAAAATGATAAGCGAGACGTATTATTGTATTTGTTATAGGGAGGATTAATATGGCATACGATGCAGGTATGCTTCATTTGATAATTGAGGAAATAAAATCAAAGGATATTTGCAAGGTTGAAAAAATATATCAGCCGTCAAACGATGAAATAGTTTTTTTGCTTCGTTCAAAAACGCAAAGCCTTAGACTTCTTATAAATGTAGGCTCGAATTATCCGAGAATGAACTTTACCAAGAATCAAACGGAAAACCCGATAAAAGCGCCAATGTTCTGTATGCTTCTAAGAAAGCATCTTTCAGGGGCAAAGCTACTTGGCGCATCACAATACGGATACGATCGCGTATGCGAGCTTGAATTTGAAGCTTATGACGATATGGGCTTCAAATCTAAGAAATATATAATTTGCGAGATAATGGGCAAATACAGCAATCTTATATTGATCGATGCGAAAAAAAAGATAATTTCGCCATTGAGATCTGTAGATCTTACCACAAGCACTCAAAGACCCGTTTTGACCGGTATGATATACGAGCTCCCGCCAAAGCAGGATAAGCTTGATCCGTTGAAAACGACAAAAGAAGAATTTCTTGATATTCTTAAAAAATCGAGTTCAGAGATGCGATGCGACAAATTTATATTGGCGCATTTTATGGGTATTGCTCAAAGCACCGCAAGACAGATCGCGTATAAAGCGACGGGTTCTATAGATTCTATAATTGCGGAAGCGGATACAAATAAGCTTTTTGATGCTTTTGACGCTGTTTTTAACTCTATAAAAAATAATACAGCAAATCCTACCGTTATTGTTGACAGTATCGGAATTATGGTAGAATACTCATATTTTTCGCTTGATTTTTACGGTAATGCTTATTCTAATCAAAATTATGAATCTTTTAGCGAGCTTATAGATAATTTTTATGCCAAAAAGAGCAAAAACGAAAGAATAAGACAAAAATCCTCTGATATTTTTAAGCTTCTTACGAATGCGGAAAATAGAATTATAAGAAAAATAGCTATTCAAAGAGAAGAGCTTGAAAACACTGAGGAAAGCGAACTGTATAAGCTTTACGCAGATCTTATAACGTCTAATATATATCTTATGAAAAGAGGTATGACATCTATAGAGGCTGTAAATTATTATGACGAAAGCTGTCCTATCATAAAAATACCGCTTGACAATAAGCTCACACCATCTCAAAACGCTCAGCGCTATTATAAAAAATATAATAAGGCGAAGACTGCTAAGATTGAAATAGCAAAGCAGATAGATATTGCAATCGCGGAAAAGGAATATATCTCTACCGTGTTTGATTCCTTAACAAAGGCCGAAACCGAAAGCGATCTTAACGAAATAAGAGATGAGCTTTATCATAGTGGATATGCTTCAAGAATGAAAAATTACAGTGTGTCCAAATCGCAAGCGCCAAAGCCTTTGAAATTTAAAACAAGCGGCGGATATATTGTTCTTTGCGGTAAAAATAATAAACAAAACGATCATATAACAACCAAGCTTTCAGCTAAAACGGATTGGTGGTTTCACGTAAAAAATCTTCCGGGCTCTCATGTTCTTATGCAATCAAACGGAGAAGAACCCTCAGAAAAGGATTTTACCGAGGCTGCTGAAATTGCCGCATATTATTCTAAAGCAGAGGGTGATAATATAGCAGTGGATTATACTCAAATAAAGCATATAAAAAAGCCGGCAGGCTCAAAGCCCGGATTTGTTATATATCACGTGAATTGGACTGCTTATGTTACTCCAAACGAAAAACACATAAATGATATGCTTGATAAATAAACGTTGAAATAAATATAAAGGAGAGAATTTATGAAAAGAGAGAACTATATTTCGTGGGATGAATATTTTATGGGAGTTGCGTTGCTCGCCGCAGCGAGATCAAAAGATCCGAATACTCAGGTCGGAGCTTGTATAGTTGATAACGAAAACCGCATTCTTTCTACAGGCTATAATGGCTTTCCTGCTGGATGCTCTGATGATGAATTTCCATGGGAGCGAGAGGGCGAATTTTGCGATACTAAGTATCCGTTTGTTGTGCATGCCGAATTGAACGCTATTTTAAATGCGAGAGGAAAAAATCTTACCGGCTCAAAGATTTATGTTGCGCTTTTTCCCTGTAATGAATGTGCAAAGGCGATAATTCAAGCAGGAATAAAAGAGGTCGTTTATTTATCTGACAAATATGCCATGACTGACGGCACCATAGCATCCAAGCGTATGCTTGAGGCAGCAGGAATAAAATTTACGCAGCTTGTTCCAAGATTGAGTTCACTTACAATAAATTTTTGTGTTGAAAAATAATATTAAGTACATAATGAAAAATACCGAGCTTAAAGCAAACTCGGTATTTTTATTTTAATGAGGCAGCTTGCCTCTGTATTCTAAAAGAGACATTAATATTTGCGCTGTTTGCGCTCTTGTGAGTGGAGAATTTGGATTGATCTTCCCGTTTACCTTTGGAATAATTCCTAATTCGTTTAATGAAACGAGAGAGCTTTTTGCCCAGGTGGGAATGTCGCTTTCGTCGGCGAAAACACTCATAGAGCTTTCTATATTTGCACCTATTATGTTATTTATTATAACGCTTGCTTCTGCCGTTGTTATTTCACTTTTTGGGTTTATATGTATTCCGTCATTACGCCTTTCGCCGGAAATGATACCAAGAGAAAAAGCACTTTCTAAATATCCCTTGTATTCGGGAGAGATATCCTCATCGTCCGCAAATCTCGTTTTTGTTAATGTTGGAACATCCTTAGCACCCATAGTGTTCATAACGAGAAAAACAAATTCTTCTTTTGTAATGCATTTGTCGGGATTAAACATAAAGCTTCCGTCGGAATTTTGTTCTACAGTCATAATTTCATTCATTGTTACGATATAAGCGGCATTGAGGGATCTATGATTTCTCATGTCGGAAAAAACTATGTCTGTATCAAGACGCTCGATATCTATTGTAACAGTCGTTTCTCCTGAGTAATTTCCGTATTCATCGCGGACTCTGTAAGTAAATGCATCAGAACCTCTTTTATTTTCGTACGGTGTATATTTGTAATCTCCGGTTTTTGCATTTGTAATTTCAATAAGTCCTTTTTCGGGCAAGGAAACTATTTCAAATTTCAATTCATCTCCTTCGGGGTCATATCCGGAAAGAGAACCGAATGAGGAAATATTTGTAGCTGTCCAAGCTGAAATACTTTCACCGTTTGCGCCAACTGGTGAAAGATTGACCTCGCGTATTACTTTTAATTCACACTCAATTTCATAAGCAGAGCTGTTCGGATAAAATTTGAAGGTGTAAATTCCTTCTTTACTCGACTTTGGTATAAATCGAAGCGAAGAAAAATCTTCTCTTGAAATAACCTGATTTTCAACAACGTATAAGTTATCAAGCATAAGACGTCCGTCTTTTTCCTTAGGTAATGCACTTATAGTAATGGAAGAAACGTTAACTCCGATATTATCATCAAAATCATTAACATCAAAGTTTATTTCTCCATCATAAACGATACCTGCCTTTACCATACCGTTTTCTTGTGCTATAACATCAATAGCGGGCGAAATTTTTTCACTTGCAAATACATTTAACGAAAAAAAGACAGCAAGCATAATAGTAAAAAATAAAAACCTTTTCATAAAAAACTCCTAAATACATTTTCTAATAAAATATATTTCGATTTTTAACAAAAAATTACTATTTTTCATAATACTGTAAGGGAAAAGATAGAAATGTATAAAACGTGAAGATTATGAATTTATAACCTCTTGGCGAGTTTTTTATAAATATATATATAATTGTTATGAGGTGAGACTGTGGAGATAATAAAATTAGGTATAAACTCACTTAAAATATCTCTTTCAAGAGAGGAAGCGGAAAAATTTGATTTTATAAAGAATAAGGAAACAATAGATTATGAAAATTCCGATTCGCTAAGAGAATTGCTTGAAAAGGCTAAAAAAGAAGTAGGATTTGATGCCAAAGGAAGAATTTGCGTAGAAATTTATACATCATCTTGTGGTGATTGTGAAATATTTGTAAGTAAAGCAAAGGATAAAAATTATAAAGAAAGAAACGTTTTTCAACCTAAGCAAAGAGGAAATGTGAGCCAGAGCATATTTGCATTTGATAATATAAACGATTTGCTTGTTGCTTGTAAAAGACTTGCAGAAAATTCAATGGCTCAGGTGAAAAGTAAAATTTATTATGATACTGAAAAATATTATCTGTTCATTTTTGATGAAGATACAAGGGATATAAAATATTATTTTTTAACAGAGTATTCAAAATACATAAAAAACACGTATGCTCTTGAAATAATAGAGCGATCAAAATGTTTGTCTGAAAATAACGGAGTAGAGATATTTTCAAAACTATTGTGATTTTGAAAATCAAAAAATATTCGGTCAAACTGTGTATTCTTTTAATACATAATTTATAGCTTCTGCAATAAATGATGCTGCTTTTGAAACTATTATATCAGCTTCGCTAAGTGTTACAAAATAGCTTTTTTCGTCCTTTAGATGATGCTTTATTATATCATCAGATGATTTTTTGTTTCTCAAAATATCGGATATCATAGTTGAAGAGGATACTACGGTGGGCATTCCAATAGAAAAAACAGACACTCCCAAGCTCGTTTTGCTAATTTCATCTTTGAATCCGGCTATTCCGCTTCCCGGAGCTATGCCTGTGTTTGAGATTTGTATTGTAGAACACATTCTATCGACACTCCTCGCCACTAAAGCGTCTATTAAAATCACACAATCTGCTTTTATTTTGTCACAAATAATTTTTATTTGATCAACAGTTTTTATACCTGTAATTGCCTCGATTCCCGGAACAGATAGATATATAGAGTATTTTGCGCTTTTATGCTCGGATATATCTATATTTTCAATTGTGAAAGGGCCTAAAGCGTCGGATGTGAGAGCTCTGTTGCCAAGCCCAACTATTAAAAATTTTGAAAATTTTTTTGAGTCTGATAAAAGCATATTTTCAAAAATATCCGCCACCACGTGTTTGATATTTTCGCTTTTTTCTTTATTGTAGATCCATTCCGTGCCGATGCAGACGGTCGAATATTTACCTATTTTTTTACCAAGAAACCTTTCAGTATGCTCGTTTTTTATTTCCACCTCTATGATAGGAAGCCCTTTTTTTGAAAGTTCCAATACAGTGTAACCGTCACCGTGGCAGTGCTTTTGAATTTCTTGTGTGAAATCACAAGCAAGATCGCTGCGAATAAACTCCATTTTTGTCATCTCCTGATTTTTCTATGTAAGGAAAATTAAAAAAATGTTGATTATTTTATGTCGTTGTGATATTATAAATTCATAAGAACAAATTTTTAGGAGGTAAAAATGGACATTCCAATGAAAGATAAAAACGAGATAAAAATATTTATCCTTTACCTCATGGACAGAATCGGTTATCCCGTGAAATTTACCGATATATGCAGTATTCTTTATCAGGAAAACGTGGTTAGTTATTTTGATTCGGGAGATTGCTTTACGGAGCTTATAGATGCCCGTCACGTAATTGAAGTGGAAAAGGATGAATCGGGAGATGCTCTATATCAAGTATCTGCTACCGGCAGAACTATAGCAACAGAGCTTAATGATGCTATTTTGCCAAGCATCAAGGAAATGAGCTATAGAAGCGCGATAAGACATTTGTCATTTCAAAAAAGAGGAGCAGCTCTTAACTGTAGTATGAAGCCATCCACCGAAGAAGGAAAATATATGGTTCATTGTGAAATAACCGAGCGAGGAAGAATCGTGCTTGATATAAATATAGAGGTAGATTCCAAGATTGAGGGCGAAAGAATGCTTATAAACTTCAGAAGAAAACCGGAAATTGTATTTAGAGGAACTCTTGCTTTGGTATCCGGAGAAAAGAATTACATATTTGAATGATCCCTGAAAATCAATATGTTTGTTGAAAATGCACAAAAAAATGCTTATAAAATCGTTAAAAACGGAGAAAATGCAAAAAAGTTCTTGACATTATGAATATTTGTGCTATAATATAAGATAATACGGAGCAACATATATGGATGAAATATTTGAAATTATAAAGCTTGCGCAAAAAAACGATGAGCAGGCATTTAGATTACTTCTTGAAAAGTATAACGCTTTGATAATTAGTATGTCCCAAAAATATTCGTCTATGTGCTACGGAAGTGTAAGAGACGACGATGATTTTATTCAGGAAACAAAGCTGGCTTTTTACAATGCAGTAAAAACGTATTCCAAGGATAAAAACGTAACCTTTGGCGCTTACGCCAAGATATGTATAAGAAACAAGCTCATATCTTATATTCGCGCATTGAAATCAAAAAAAAGATCTCAAAGTATTGAGCTCGATGACTCATATTCGAATTCACCGCAGGATTATTTATTAGAGCATGAACTTGAAAAAAAGCTTTTCTATCTTGCCCGTAATTGCTTGTCCGATTATGAAAAAGAGATATTTACTTACTATCTTAACGGTAGCAGAGCAAAGGAGATATCAGTAAAAATCGGAAAAAGCGAAAAGTCTGTTAACAATGCTATATATCGTATAAAAGCAAAGTTAAAAAAGACACTTAATAATGATACATAGCGAAAGCTTGTATAAATAATTACCTAAAATAGGAGAGTATGAAATGTTTCAAGACAAGACCTTAAAATGCAAAGATTGCGGAGAGGAGTTCGTATTTACAGCAGGCGAGCAGGAGTTCTACGCAGAGAAGGGCTTCCAAAACGAGCCTCAAAGATGCAAAGCGTGCAGAGATGCAAGAAAGAATGCTGCTAAGGCTCCAAGAGAAATGTTTACTGCTACATGCGCTCAATGCGGAAAAGAAGCGAAGGTTCCTTTCCAGCCTAGTAGCGACAGACCCGTGTATTGCAGCGAATGTTTTGCAGAAATGAAGAATCAGTAATTTATAGGACTTAATTATATTCACAGATAGAATATTTTCGTTATAGAAATTTATGATTTGAATTTAAAACTACCCCTGATATATATCAGGGGTGTGTTTTTTTATTTTTTCAAAAAAACTCTGTACAAAATCTTTATTATATGTTAAAATATATAATGATTATAAATAATAAAAAGGAAATTTATTATTATGGGAAATAAGGAAAATTTTAATTTCAAAAACAAAGGAAATTCAAAAAGCGCAGGATTAAAGAAAAGAGAGTTTTCAAAGCAGCAATTTAATGATGAAGCTGAAAATTCAGGCGTTGTTGTCGGCAGAAATGCTGTTTCCGAGCTTTTGAAATCTGATAGAACTATAGATAAAATTTATGTGCGAAAGGGAGAAAGAGAAGGCTCTATCGTTGTTATAGTTGCCAAAGCGGTAGAAAAAAGAATACCTGTTGTTGAGGTAGAAGGCACAAAGCTTGATCACATCAGCGGCGGCGCTAATCATCAAGGCGTTATAGCTATGGCTTCATTAAAGGAATATGTAAGTGTAGATGAAATACTTGAGATAGCGCACGAAAGGAATGAGAAGCCGCTTATCGTTATTGCCGATTCTATTGAAGATCCGCATAATCTCGGTGCACTTATAAGATGCGCTGAATGCGCGGGAGCACACGGAATTATAATTCCCAAAAGACACGCGGTCGGCATAACTCCGGCAGTATATAAATCATCCGCAGGCGCTATAGAGCATATGGCGATTGCCAAGGTCGCAAATATAGCAACGACTATAGAGGACCTTAAAAAGAAGGGACTTTGGATATACGCATCTGAGGCGGGCGGAACTCCTTATTATGAAACTGATTTTAATTGTGCTTGTGCTATAATATTGGGATCCGAAGGAAACGGTGTAGGAAAATTGATAAAGGATCGAAGCGATTTCATTGTTTCCATCCCTATGTATGGAAAGGTTAATTCTTTAAATGTTTCAACCGCTGCATCCGTTATACTTTGTCATGCAGCGAGAATGCAACGAACTTGACGGAAGGAGGATTTTATGGATAAAAAATATGATCAATTAAAAATGGATCTTACCGAAGCTCAGAATACAGCAGAGCCTGATAAGAAAGCTGCCGAGCTTGACGATAAGGATTTAGCTAAGGGAAATGTTGTTCAAGAAACAATAGAGCCGTGTGAGATAATATCAGCTTCTTCAAGCTCTTCTAGAAGAAAAAAAGTATCAGATCCGCAAACGATAGCAATAAACGAAGAATTATATGAAGTAACACCTGAGCTTGATGATGATGTCGAGCTTATATCTCCGGATGTCGAGGCTTTTGAAAAGGCAGAAGAACAGCTTAAAGGAGAGGAAGCCAAAAAAATAGAGGTCGCTAAATGGGCGTACAATGAGAACGAGGAAAAAAAAGAGGGCTTCAAGGAAAATCTTAATGATATGTATGCAAATACATCTCAAACAGAGCAACATTTTATGTCTGCTTTCGGTATTGCCGATAAGACAGGAAAAACTCTCAATATCGATATTTCCACCAATCAAACTACAACGGAAATAGAAACTCTGCAGGGAGATATTCATTCGGATTATTACGAATATACAGACCGTCAGCAAAGAAAAGAAATCATAGGAATGTACAAATATGCAAAAAGAAGTATAAAGACGAAAATGATAATGGCATCTATTTTTGCAATTTTTGTTCTTTTGATTGAATCTTTATCTATGTTTCCTATCGAGATGCGAGGAATATTTAGCATAAACGAGCATCCTTATATACATTTTATTGCGGATATAGGATTTTTACTTCTTTGTATAGCGTGTTCGTATGAGCAATTATATCACGGAATAAAATCTATATTTACAAGAGAGCTTATTCCCGAATCTGTCGCCGTATATGTTACGTCAGCAGGACTTTTGTATTCTATAATAAATCTCGTATTTATTCCTTTTACTAATGAGGTAAAGCTTCCGCTTTGCAATTTTCCCGTTGCATTTGTATGTGTATTGGTACTGTTTTTCTCATATATAAATGTTGTAAGAGAAAAATACGGCTTTAGCGTAGTTTCTTCTAAAGATACTAAGTTTGTATTTTCTAAGGTCAACGGAGAGGATGCTGAAAATGAGCAGGAGGCATTTACAACCACGGGAAAGGGAGTTTACGGGGATATTATCAGAATTGAAAAAAGTGATTTTGTAAAGGGATATTTCCAAAGGACAAATCAATCTGCCAAAACCGGCAGGATAATGTATCCTTACTATATTCTCGCAATATGTGTTCCGCTTGTTTTTGCGATTATATCAATAATAATAAATAAAAATTTCTTTAATGCGGTTCATATTTGGTATATAGGATTTTTACTTATAGCGCCGATAGGCGTTTTAATAAGCTACAGTATGCCGTTTTTCTTTGGTAATAAAAAGCTTTTCGAGGACGAGGTATCTATAATAGGTGAAAATGCACTTTACGAATTTTCCAAGGTAAACGTGGTTTCTGCAAACGATACCACCGCATTTCCGCCTTATAATGTAAAGCTTCAAAGCTTCAATGTTTATAATAATTATAAATTTGAAAAGGTGCTTTACTATGCATCAAGTGGATTTAGTACGGTCGGCGGTCCTTTGGCAGATGTTTTTGAAATAGCTACAAAGGATGCATTTGCAAAGAGTAAGCGTGCAAAATTTGTATGCTCCGGAAGAAACTATCTTTGCGTAAAGGTAGATAACGATACGATTATTTTTGCTGATAGATACGGAATTACCTCGCAGGGAATAGAGCTTGGTAACGAAAAGGATTCAAGCGATGACGATGTTAGCGTAATGTATATGGCTTGTAATAGCAAGCTTTGTGCAAAAATGTATATCAAGTATCAAATAGATGAAGAGTTTGCAAGGATAGTAAAATCTCTTAATAAGCAAGGAATATATGTTGGTATAAGAACATTTGATCCAAATATAAATAACGAGCTTTTGGAAAGACAAACTCATTTTAAGAAAGCAGACTTGCAGGTGATACGCTTGGGAGCAGAGGAGGATATTCCACAGGTACAGCCCAAAACCGATAGCGGAATTGTATCTAAGGGACTTTCAAAGGCGCTTCTTAAGGCGTTGCCTGTGTGCAGAAAAATAGTAAAGGTCAGAAAGGTTTCAACGGTTTTCAAAATCATACTGTCTGTTATAGGGGCTATAGCTATCGGTTTCTTTACATTCGGGAAGCTAAGCTCGATTCTTCCAATTTATATCGTAGGATATTATTTGATAAGCATACTTATTTTAACAGCAATAAGCTCGACGACCGTTTCTAAATTAAAATAAATGTATAAAAATTTAAGTTCAATTTTAAAATCCGTATCAAAGCCGGGAAGATATACGGGCGGAGAATACGGACAAATAATAAAAAATAAAGAGGATATAAATTGCAGAATAGCATTTTGCTTTCCTGATCTTTATGAGATAGGAATGTCAAACCTCGGTGTTAGATTGCTTTACGGAGCACTTAATCAAGAGCCTGATGTGTGGTGCGAGAGAGTTTATGCTCCTTGGACTGATATGGAAGAGCAAATGCGCAAGTACGATATTCCGTTGTGGGCTCATGAAAGCAAGGATAGCGTTAAGGATTTTGATATAGTTGCTTTTTCCCTTCAGTATGAGCTTTGCTATACAACTGCCGTAAATATGATAGATCTTGCAAAGCTACCTATTTACGCTGCAGACAGAACAGATGATATGCCTGTTTTGATAGCCGGAGGCCCTTGTGCTTATAATCCTGAGCCTGTTGCTGATTTCTTTGATATTTTTAGTATAGGCGAGGGTGAGGAGGCTCTTGTTGAGCTTTCACGTCTTTATATAAAAATGAAGAAGAACGGAACATATAATAAAAAGAATTTTTTAAGAGAAGCGTCTCATTTAAAGGGCTTTTATGTTCCTTCGCTTTATGATGTTGAATACAATACAGATGGAACTATAAAGAGCTTCAAGCCAAAATATGAGGATGTTCCTAAAAAAGTAGAGAAAAGAATCGTTGCCGATCTTAATAAATCGTATTTTCCGACAAAGCCTATAATGCCGTTTATTGAGGTAGTACATGATAGAATAATGCTTGAGACCTTCCGAGGCTGTATAAGAGGCTGTAGATTTTGTCAAGCAGGAATGGTCTTCCGCCCTGTTCGTGAAAAAAATGCCGAAACTTTGAATAATCAAGCTAAGGAAATTTATAAGAATACAGGATATACGGAAATATCATTAACATCACTTTCTATCAGTGATTATTCGTGCTTGCACGATGCTACCGATAAGCTTCTTGAATGGACAAATCCGAATAAAATAAATCTTTCGTTGCCTTCTTTAAGAGCCGATAGCTTTACAAAAGAGCTTATGAATAAAGTAAGCTCTATTCGTCAATCTGGCTTAACATTCGCTCCTGAGGCGGGCACTCAAAGGCTTCGTGATGCAATCAATAAGAATCTTTACGAGGAAGATCTTTTGAATGCGGTAAGACTTGCTTTTGAGGGCGGAAAAAGCCAGGTCAAGCTTTATTTTATGAATGGCTTGCCAACAGAAACGTATGAGGATATAGAGGGTATTGCTGTTTTAGCTAAGCATGTTGTTGATGAGTTTTATAAAATGCCCGTAAGACCTAAAAAGCCTGTAAGCGTAACTGTTAGTGTTTCGTGCTTTGTTCCGAAGCCACATACACCGTTCCAATGGGAAGGACAAAATCCTCTTGAGCTTTTGCGTGACAAGCAGAGCTTTCTTGCCGAAAAAATAACTGATAGAAAAATACATTATAATTGGCACGAGGCGAAGGTTTCAAGACTTGAGGCTGTATTTTCAAAGGGAAACCGCAAGCTTTCAAAGGCAATAGCATACGCGCAGAAGAACGGAGTGAGATTTGATGCGTGGGATGAATACTTTGATTATGATAAATGGATGCAGATTTTCGCAGATTGTGACATAGACCCCGATTTTTATGCTACAAGAAAAATGTCTTATGATGAGATATTGCCTTGGGATATTATAGATATCGGCGTAAATAAGAGTTTTCTTATATCTGAAAGCAAAAAAGCGTATGAAAGCAAAACCACACCAAACTGTAAAGAAAAATGCTCCGGATGTGGAGCAAATAAACTCGGAGGTGATATTACATGGTGCCCGAAAACCAAATAACTCCGATAAGAATAAAATTTAAAAAGTACGGATCTCTTATGTACATTTCACATCTTGATCTTGCAAGAACGATGCAGAGAATAATAGTTCGTTCAGGAATAGATATTTGGTATTCCGAGGGCTTTAATCCTCAGCCTAAGATCGTTTTTGCTGTTCCGCTTCCAGTTGGAGTTGAGAGTGAATGTGAGTATATGGACATAAAAATAAACACACCTATGCCTTGCGACGAAATATCGCGCCGTTTAAGCGTTAATTTTCCCGAGGAAATGAAGGTGGTTGATGTTTATGTGCCCGATACAAAGCTCAAAAAAATTTCGTATATAGATTACGAGATAACAATTTCCTCGCCTTATGTAGAGGAGACGACAGCGCAAGAAATAAATTCGTTATTTCAAAAAGATTTATATATAATAAAAAAGTCAAAGGGTAACGAAAAGGAAATAAATATAAGAGAATACATAAAATCGATAAATGTAAATTATCTGAACAACAATATAGTTATAAATACTGTTGTTTGCTCCGGTAATGAGAAAAATCTCAATCCGGAGCTTATAATAGAAGCAATAAAGAAAAATACGGGAATATTAACAAAATCCCCGATATCAGAGCTTTATTCTATAATTCGCAAAAGGATGCTTTGCGAGGATCTTACAGAGTTTAAATAAAAGCAAGATAAAAAGCCAAACCCCCGATTTTATCGGGGGTTTAAATTAGGCTTTATATCTTGCTTTTTTTATTTTTCGTAACGGAGCTAAAGAGCTTTTGTCAAGTATTGATAGAGAAGCCTCATCAATTCCAATAGCATCAATAAATTCGTCAAATGTTATAAATTCAATTTGTCTAACACCTGAATTCACAGTGCGTAAAGCTTTGTTTTTTCTATAACAGCTTGGATGAATGTTTTCATCCTTGAAATCATATGTAACAAAAATATCGCAATATGAAGAATTAGAAGTGTATTTTATTCCTTTTTTAGCAAGAATAGATACTATATTCATCATTTCCTTGAAGTGATATTCTTCATATAAATTACTTATACATATTCTTTTTCCCGAAAGGGGAGAATCTATATTTCTGTAATCTATAAAAACTCTTGAAGAATATTTAGAAAATGCTTGACGGTTAGCATCAAGACCGTGCATCCAGTTTGAACGCGCACTGTTTGTGATCTGTTCCATATCGGAAAGTCTTTTGGTGCGTAAATATTCCTTATAGTGAGTATATTCCGTATCAAGCTCTCCGTTTTTACACCAGCATTTGCAGTTTGGATATTTTTTTATTACATCCTCAACCGATAAAGATGTTTCCTCGCAGATGCCCTTCATTACCTTCATAGTAAATAAAGCATCTTCATCACTTTTATGGACATCCTGAGTTTCGGTAACACCGTAGCTTGCAGCAGATTTTATAAGCGAAGGAGTATTTTCAAGATGGTGAAGATCCGTATATATTCGTTGAACATCGATAAAATTATAATCAAAGAATTTATCTTCATATCCGAGCTTCAAGATCTTATTTTCATATCTTTCGCATTCACTTTTTATGTATCTCGCATCAGACATTACGGAAAATCCAAAAATAATAGCATCGTCATCGGTAAGAAGTGACCGTATTTCCGGATAGAATGCCGTAAAATCGGGAGATGCCTTGAATTCCTTTTCATCGTAAGCTAATACTATTTCCGGTTGATTATCGCGACAGGGCAAATAAAACCTCGCTTTAGGGTTTATAACCAGATCTTTTTTTGCAAGTATGTTAAAATGCTCGTCCGTCACAACATATCCAAAAGAGCAGATCTTTCCGTTGCCGTGAAAGCAATTGGCGCATTCAATATCAAAAAATATATATTTCATTAATTATATCCTTTACAAATCAAATGTCGTGCCTGCCTTGGATCGCTCTGAAAAGAGTTATTTCATCAGCGTATTCGAGATCAGCGCCTACCGGTAAACCGTTAGCAATTCTGGTTACTTTTATATCAAACGGCTTTAAAAGCCTTGAGATATACATAGCAGTAGCTTCACCCTCTACGGTTGGATTAGTAGCAATAATAATCTCTGAAATATGCTCATCCTCGACTCTTTTTAAAAGCTCTTTTATTTTGAGCATATCAGGACCGATACCCTTCATAGGGGATATAGTACCGTTTAAAACGTGATAAACGCCGTTATATTCCTTAACCTTTTCAAGAGCCATAACGCTTTGCGGATCTTCAACAACACAGATAACAGAGCGATCTCTTGATGAAGATGAACAAATATCGCATATTTCTGAATCAGAAATATTTTGGCAAACAGAGCATAAGCCAATGTTTGTTTTAGCAGCGATTATAGCATCGGCAAAGGCCTTCGCATCATCATCGTTCATGCTTAAAACCGAGAAAGCCATTCTTGTAGCACTTTTTTTGCCAACTCCTTCAAGGGAACGAAATTTATCCACAAGATCCTGAAGCGGCTTTAATAATGTTTCCATTAAAACATACCGCCAAGACCCATTCCCATGCCCATACCGCCGAGAGGACCTGTAACCTTCTTCATTTCTTCGTCTGCATCCGAGTTAACCTTTTTTATAGCCTCATTTACTGCAGCTACCATAATATCGGAAAGAGTCTCAATATCATCGGGATCAACGATCTCGGGTGCAATATCAATAGATAAGATTTCGCGTTTGCCGTTTATTTTGATTTTAACGACACCGCCACCTGCCGAAACATCGTATTCTTTGTTTTCAAGCTCTTCTTGTTTAGCTTGCATATCCTCTTGCATTTTTTGGGCCTGCTTGAGCATTTCATTCATACTAGGACCCTTTGGAACCATTGCTTTCATAATATACCACCTTTATTAAATAAATTCATCAAGATCGGAAACCGCTTCCTTAGCGGTTTTTAAAATTATATTGATCTGTGAAAGAGAATCAATATCAACATCACAACAGATCATGGAATCTAAAATATATTTTTTATTTCTGTCAGATGAAAGCATAGTAGCCATCAATTTATTTGATGTAACTATGTTATATTTATTTTCCTTTGGAATATAGTAACACTCACAATTTTTAAGAAAGCTTTCAACGGCTTGATCGTATTCACCGACCTTTACGATAATATCCGACCAATTTTCAACTTTTCTTATCGTATCGCTTTGAACCGATTCGCTGACAGCTTCTTCTTGCACTTCTGTAAATGATGAGGATTTTTTACTCGATTTATCATCAATATCACCTTGTGTATCTACAGACGAAACATCAGGTGATAACGCAACACCCTTAGAAATAAGCCTTAGCTTGTCTTCAAGAACAGATATTCTTGCCAAAAGAGCATCGTTAGAGACTGATAACTTGGGATCACACATTTTCATAAGAGTTATTTCGGCGCATAAACGCTTGTTTGTGGGATTGCGCATCATATTTAAATATGCATCATCTAAAAGACGCGAATGATAAAGTAACGTTCCCATATCAAAAAGAGAAGTGACCTCTTCAAGAAGCTTGTATTCTTGAGGAATAAGATCAAGATATTTAGCTCCGACGCAGGATTTTTGAACCAACATATCTCTGTAAAATGATGTAAGATCAGAGAAGAATACCAAAACATCCTTCGAAGAAACAACAATATTATTTATAGTTTCAAATAGCTTAGAATAATTTTTGCTTGCAATATATCTTGCAACGTCACACATTTTATCATATGAGCTTGTGCCAAGTATTTCGTTTACAAGCTCGGCATTGATAGGCTTGTGCGATCCTGCGCAAAGCTCCATCAGGCTTATAGCATCACGCATACCGCCCTGAGCATTTTTAGCAATTAGAGTAGCACCGTCGCTTTCAAGAGTAATTCCTTCGCTTTGAGCAATAAAGAGAAGTCTTTTTGAAAGCTCCTGCATTGATATGCGTCTAAACTCGAATCTTTGGCATCTTGAAATTATAGTTGCAGGAATTTTGTGAGGCTCGGTTGTAGCAAAAATATATAACACGTGCTCTGGGGGCTCTTCGATGGTTTTTAAAAGAGCATTAAAAGCGCTATCAGAAAGCATATGAGCCTCGTCTATGATATAAACTCTTTTTTTGAGCATAGCAGGTGTATACATTACGTTATCGCGTAGATCTCTAATATAATCAACACCTGTATTTGTTGCAGCATCCATTTCAATAACATCAGTTGCATTTCCTGAATCGATTGCCTTACAGTTAGCGCATTCGTTACACGGGTTTCCGTTTGTCGGAGAAAGACAGTTTACCACTTTTGCAAGGATCTTTGCACAAGTAGTTTTTCCTGTTCCGCGTGATCCGGCAAATAAATATGCGTGTGATACGGAGTTATTAAGAGCTTCGTGCTTTAATATAGAGGTTATATGCTCCTGACCGGAAACGTCGTCAAATACAATAGGTCTGTATTTTCTGTATAAAGCTTGATGCATAAAATCCTCCTTCTTAAATCAAAAAACAAGATGTCATATAAGATCATACACCTAAAATTCGAGCTGATTTTACATGCGCAAACCAAGAGCGTATGCTCAGAACAAGCACCCTCACGGCACATCTCCAAAACTGCTTAGTGCTGCTTGGTCCCCCACCTGACACGGTTCACAGCCGGAAATTGCGCAAGACTCATTCGTCAACGCATCCGCAAATGGCGCAAGACCACACAAAACCAGTCCTCAGATTAGGATTCACCCCTGCATATAGCGGATTTCAGGTACAGGGCACCGCTACCGCCCCAGCTAGTATGACCTTATATCACAACTTGTTTTTTGTGAAATATTTAAATTTATATCAAATTTTCTTTAACGAACATGAGATATGTAATAGTATAGCATAAGAGTAGGCAAAAAGTCAAGGCAAGAAATAAAAATTTCTCACCTTAACTTAAAATTTATTTATAAATATGAAATAACATATATTTAAATGCCAAAAAGCTCGTTTTCTATTTTCAAAAGTCTGTTATATTTTGCAACTCTTTCCATTCTGCATGGAGCGCCCGTTTTTATGAATTCCGACATAACTCCTACCGAAATATCGGAAATTGATGTGTCGTTTGTATCTCCGGAACGGTGAGAAAGAATAGAAAAATAACCGTTTTCCTTGGCAAGCTTTATTACATCAAGAGTTTCACTCAAAGTACCTATTTGATTAGGCTTTATAAGAATTGTATTTGCAATTCCGTTTTTTATTCCGTAATCAAGTCTTTTTTTGTTCGTTACGAAAAGATCATCTCCTACAAGCAATGTCTTTTTGCCAAGTTTTTCGGTGATTTTTTGCCAACCGCTGTAATCGCACTCACCAAGAGGATCTTCTATTGAAATTATCGGATAATTAGAGATAAGCTTGTCCCATTTTTCTATTAGCTCAGATGCTGAAAAATTGATTTTCGCCTTCGGTAATTTATACTTTCCTTCTTCGTACCATTCGCTTGAGGCAATATCAAGAGCAATTTTGATTTCGTCAGTAGAGTATCCTGCGCCTCTTATTGAAGCAAGAATAATATCAATAGCTTCTTCCTCGCTGCTCAAATTAGGAGCATATCCGCCTTCGTCACCGACAGATGTTGCATATCCCTTTGATTTTAAAACCTTTCCAAGTGATTGGTACACCTCGCAGCCTGCCTGAAGAGCTTTTGAAAAAGACGAAAAACCTATTGGAACTATCATGAATTCTTGTATATCAATATTATTGGAAGCATGAGCTCCGCCGTTTAAAATATTCATCATAGGAGCAGGGATTCGAGTTGCAAATTCACCGCCTATATATTTATAGAGAGGAAGAGAATGATGCTTGGCAAAGGCTTTGTAAACAGCAAGAGAAACAGAAAGTGTGGCGTTTGCGCCTAAAACACTTTTGTTTTCTGTGTTATCATATTCGCACATAATATTGTCAATTTCTCTTGGGGAAGAAAACGGCTTGTTTAATATAAGCGGTGCTATAATACTATTTACATTTGAAATAGCTTTTGAAACTCCTTTTCCATTGAATCTTTTTTCATTGTCTCTGAGCTCGACGGCTTCAAATGTTCCTGTTGATGCGCCTGATGGCACGGAGGCAGTTGCACTTATTCCGTTATCCAAGGTAACTGTAGTTTCTATTGTTGGATTTGAACGTGAATCTATAATTTCACGCGCTTTTAGTGATCTTATTATAATACTCATAAACCCTCCTTTTTTCATTATTATGCTTTCTTTTTTTGAAAATATAAGCAAAAAAATAAAACCGCCAAAAAATCGGCGGTTTAAAAATTAGATTTTTATTTTTTTTCGTTTTCCTTGCTTAATATTTCGGATATATCGATCGTTGAGGTGTTAGAACAAGGATTTTCTTTAACCTCATCAACATCTATATTGATTTGTTCTTTTTCGTTTATAATAAGATCCTTGATTTCATCAATAGCCATTTTGTGAAGTTCGGAATCAATTTTTTTGCTTTCGAGCTTTTCTTCTTCTTTTATTTTGTTATACGCTTCTGTAACGAGAGTGGCTTGCATAAACTTTTCATCGGCGAATATATCTGCAGATTTATAAAGCTCAGTATCTCTCGGAAGATTTTTCTTTTTAAGACGTCCGTTTACACCGTGAGAGAAAAGATATGTTATAACAGCGCAAAGCGGAACTCCTATTATCATTCCTACAATTCCAAACAAATAAGAGCACACTGTGACAGCGGCAATAACGCCAATAGGTGTTAAACCGGTTGAAGCGCCTATTATGTGCGGAGCAATTATATTTCCGTCGATTTGTTGAAGGATAACTATTATAACAGCAAAGGCAATAGCCTTACCGATTCCACCGTCAGGACTTACAACTATCAATATAGCAGAAGGAATTCCACCGATGAAAGGTCCAAAGAACGGTATCATATTTGTAAAACCTACAATAACGCCGATAAGAGCAGGCATGGGAAATTTGAAAATGGCAAGAATTGAAGCGATAACTATACCGACAAGCAACGAGTCGCAAACAGTGCCTACAAGATATCTGCCTACTGTTTTATCTGAATATCTTGCGAAATTCATAAATCCTTCGTATTTATCCTTTTTTAATATAGCGCATAGGAATTTTTTAATTCTTGCACTGATGTTTTCTTTATGAATAAGAAAATATATTGAAAGAATAACGCCTACTATTACATAGAAAACTTGATTTATTACTATTCCTGCAACTTTAGAAATGAGATTGAGGAGCATATTTACTATGTTTGAAAGCTGAGATCCGTTTTCAATAGAAATTTCTCCTTGGGTAACAGATGCACCGGCAGATGTGAGAAACTTAGTTATAGAGTTCATTATTTCGTTTACGTCTATATCAAGAGAAGGAAATTCTTCTTGAAGAGTAGCTAAAAATGATTGAAGCCACGTATAAATGCTATTTATATAACCTTCAATATTTTTAGCAAAGCTTTCAATGTTGTTAGCCATAGGAAGAATTATTGCTACGAGTATAAGAGCAATTACAGAGAAGAATATGATATATGTAGAGAATAAAGAGAGAGCTTTTCTTAATTTACGTCTTTCTTTTCCTTTATCCACAAAGAAAAATACTCTTTTATGTAAAAGCTTATAAAGCGGATTGCAAATATAAGCTATTGCAAATCCGTAAATAAACGCTGACATTGCTTTTGCAAAAGCATTGAGAGCTCCTAATATTGAATTGAATTTAAATATCAGAAAAACAAATGATATAAGAGCAACACCCACTAAAAAAGCATAGAAAGCAAGGGATGCCATCTTTTCATTTTTTTTGAATCTTTTAAACATTAATAATACTCCCAAAATAATACTATTCTTATTATTATTTTAACTTATTTAAAAGGCTAAGTCAATAGAATTTTTTAAAATGAGAAAATTTTTTGAAAAAAGAAAAAATCGGGCAATTTTGCCCGATTTTTAAATTATATTAGTTACCTGATGTGCTATAGTTTGGAGCTTCTTTTGTAATGCTTATATCGTGAGGATGAGATTCTCTGAGACCTGCTCCGGAAATTTTTACAAATTGTCCTTTAACCTTGAGCTCCTCGATTGTCTGGCTACCGCAATATCCCATGCCGGCACGAAGTCCGCCCATAAGCTGATATACAGTATCGGAAAGAGGTCCTTTATAGGGAACGCGTCCCTCAACTCCTTCAGGAACAAGCTTTTTATTGCCTTCCTGGAAGTATCTGTCCTTCGAGCCCTTTTCCATTGAAGCGAGTGAACCCATACCGCGATAAACCTTGAATTGTCTGCCTTGGTATATTTCGCTGTCTCCAGGGCTTTCTTCGCATCCTGCGAGAAGAGAACCAACCATAATAACATTCGCTCCGGCAGCAATAGCCTTGGTTATATCGCCGCTGTATTTAATTCCGCCGTCAGCAATTACGGGAATACCGTATTCCTTTGCAACAGAATAAGCATCAAAAATAGCAGTAATTTGAGGAACACCGATTCCTGCAACGATACGTGTGGTACAGATAGAACCGGGGCCTATACCTACTTTAATAGCATCAGCGCCGGCTTCGATAAGATCACGGGCAGCTTCTGCAGTTGCGATGTTACCAACAATAACTTGAGCATCAGGGTATGCGCCCTTAATTTTCTTCAAGCAATCTATTATATTCTTTGAATGACCGTGAGCAGAGTCAAGAACCAAGAAATCTGCACCAACTCCAAGAAGAGCACCTGCGCGCTCAATAACATTATCGGTAACTCCGATAGCGGCGCCGCAGAGAAGTCTGCCTTTTTCATCACGGGCAGTATTGGGATATTTAGTGGCTTTTTCAATATCTTTAGTTGTGATAAGTCCTTTAAGAGTGAAATCATCATCAACAATAGGCAATTTTTCTATTTTATATTCACATAAAAGCTTTTTAGCATCATCAATAGAAGCGCCTTCTTTAAGAGTAATGAGGTTGTCCTTTGTCATGTGATCCTTGATAGGAACATTGAGATCTGTCAAGAATCTCATATCGCGGTTGGTAATGATACCAACGAGCTTTTTATTTTCAACGCAGATCGGCACACCGGAAATGCGGTATTTTGCCATGAGTCTGTCTGCCTCGGCAACAGTGTTGTCTGGAGCAAGATAGAAGGGATCGGTAATAACACCGTTTTCGCTCCTTTTTACTCTCTCAACCTCTTCAACCTGCTTTTGGATAGGCATATTTTTATGAATAACACCTACACCGCCTTCACGTGCAATTGCGATAGCGAGAGCGGATTCTGTAACGGTATCCATAGCCGCGCTCATAAGCGGAATATTAAGCTTTATCTTTTTTGTCAAATGAGTTTCGAGAGTTACCATTTTGGGAACGATCTCACTTTTTGAGGGAATGAGCAAAACGTCGTCAAAAGTAATACCCTCGCGTCCAAATTTGTAATCATATAAATTTTCAGCCACTTTAAAATCCTCCTGATTTAAATTGAAAACATTTTTTATATTATAAAACCAAAAAAACGATTTGTCAACAAAATTTTTCAAAAAACTAAAAATTTAAACAGTTTTACATAGAAAAACTTTATTAAAACACGAGCAGATCTTCAAAAAAGCTGTTTTCGCACTCTCTTCGTCTTCAAAAATTCCAAAAACAGACGGACCGCTTCCACTCATAAGAGAACCTAAAGCGCCGTTTTCTAAAAGCAAAGCTTTTATTTTATATACCTCAGGTGAGGATACCTCTTCAAATTTATTAAATAACAGAGAAGATATTTTTGAAATGTTTTTAGCAGAAATAGCATTGATTATTTTGTCAATATCATTACTGCTTGTACATTCAATGCCATATTTTTTATCAATTTCAGAATAAGCGTGCGCTGTAGAGATTTTTGGCTCATTTCCCATAACGCAAACTAAATATACATCTTTTAATGTAGGTAATTTGGTAAGTCTTTCTCCGATACCTTCACATAAATACGTTCCGCCTAAAATACAAAACGGCACATCAGCACCGAGCGTAGCTCCCAATGATAAAAGCTCGTTGGTTGATAAAGGATAATTAAAAGCGTGATTTAAAAGCTTTAAAACAGCAGCGGCATCTGCACTTCCGCCTGCCATACCGGCACATATAGGAATTGATTTTTTTACTTCAAAAACGATTTTTTTGAAGCTTATATTAGCTGAAGCTAAAAATTTTTCGGCGCTTTTATATACCAAATTGCTTTTATCCCAAGTGATAGCTGTGTTATCGGAAAAGATACTTATTTCATTTGAAATTTTAGTGCTTTCTGAAACATTCAAAAATATTTCGTCATATAACGAAACGGTTTGCATAATCGATTGAATATTGTGATATCCGTCGCTGCGCTTGTTAAGAACATCAAGGTATAAATTGATTTTTGCCGGAGATAAAATAGAAAGTTTCATATTAAATTATTTTGCATCAAGCCAATTATCCCCTATGCCTGTATCAGCAGTGAGTGGAACAAGAAGCTTAACTGCGTTTTCCATTTCTGTTTTTAAAATTTTTTGTGCTTGTTCGGCACAGGAAACATGAGATTCTATAATCAACTCATCGTGCACCTGCAATATTAATTTCGCATCTATATCGGCTTTTTTAAGAGCCTTGTATACGTTTATCATGGCTATCTTTATTATGTCAGCCGCAGATCCTTGTATGGGGCTATTCATCGCAACTCGTTTTCCAAACGCGCGCAGATTATGATTTTCTGCAGAAAGCTCCGGAATATAGCGAATTCTTCCAAACATGGTTTTTGCATATCCTTTTTCGGTTGCTTGCTCAACCAGAGAATTAATGTAATTATGAATATCGGGATATGAATCAAAGTAAGAGTTTATATAGCTTCTGGCTTCCTTTGTGGATACATGAATATCCTTTCCCAAGGAAAAATCACCTATTCCGTAAACTATACCGAAATTTACTGCCTTTGCGTTTTTTCTCATAATTGGTGTGACCTCTTCAATAGGCACTTTAAAAACCTGAGATGCAGTTATTGCGTGAATATCAGCACCGCTATTAAAGGCGTGGATCATATTAGCATCCCTTGAAAGATGAGCAAGAACCTTTAGCTCTATTTGAGAATAATCGGCATCAATAAGAACATAGCCCAATCCTTTGGTAATGAAAAATTTGCGAAGCTCTCTGCCTAAGCTTGTTTTTATAGGAATATTTTGCAGATTGGGTTCTGTAGAAGAGAGGCGTCCTGTAACGGTCACGGTTTGATTGAATGTAGAATGAATACGTCCGTTTTCATCGGCTACCTTTAATAATCCCTCACAATATGTGCTATGAAGCTTTGTTATTTGTCTATATTCAAGAATTTCGTTTATTATCGGAGATTCTGAGCGCAAGCTTTCTAAAGTTTCTGCGCTTGTTGAATAACCGTTTTTGGTTTTCTTTCCGTGAGGAAGCTTCATTTTGCCGAAAAGTATTTCTCCAAGCTGCTTGGGAGAATTTATATTAAATTTTTCTCCGGCTAAGGAGTATATTCTTTCTTTGCTTTCTTCGGCTAATTCCTCAATTCGTTTTGCATAAAAATCAAGTCCTCTTGTATCAATTCTGAAACCTTCGGTTTCCATAGAAGCAAGGACCTCGGCAAGAGGAATTTCTATATCGGTAAGGATCTTCACAGTATCAGTTTCGATCAGCTTTTGAGAAAGAATATTATAAAGAGAATATATGATTTTAGGAGCATCTTCCTCTTTGAATATTACTTTTAAATATCTTGATGATAAAGTATCTATTTCATATGAAGAATCCGAAGGAGATGTAACATAAGCAGCAAGCATAGTGTCGAAAACGCAATTTAACTCGTATTTTTTTATAAGAGTTTTGTAATCGTGGCATATTATTTTGTTCCTTGTCAGAAAGTCGTCCATAGGGTTAAAATAATACGTAAAATAATATTTGTCTGTGCAAGCATAAATGATATCATCGCAAGGATATATGGCAATCAATTCGTTGCTCATAGAGTCTATCATATCCGGCGACGGAATGGGAGAAAGCTCCCACGAAGCTTGCTCATTTGCTTCGTCATCAATAATATCGTCAGCGGATATGCCGAATTTTTTAAACAAGGATGTGAATTCATATTTTGATAAAAATTTCCCAAGCTCGGATGCAGATATCTTGTGAAAAACAAAGTCGTTTAATGTTTTTTCTATTGGAGCGTCGCATACAATCGTTGCCAAGAACTTTGATGTGTATGCCATATCCTTGCCGACCTCGATTTTGTGCTTGACAAGATCGGAAATATCGGTGGAGCTTTGATAATTTTCGTATATCGAATCAAGAGATCCAAAGGTAGATACGAGCTTTTGTGCACCCTTTTCTCCAATGCCTGAAATACCGGGAATATTATCCGAAGTATCTCCCATAATTGCTTTCATATCAATAAATTGAGTGGGAGTTACTCCGTATTCCGAAATAAAGGATTGCGGAGTATATAAGGTATCTTCCTTGGTTTTGACAAGAATAACAGAGCATTGATCGTTTAAAAGCTGTAAGGAGTCCTTATCTCCCGTGAGAATATAGGAATGGACATCCTGATTTTTCATTGCTATTCGCGAAACAGTACCTAAAATATCATCTGCTTCATATCCCTCAAGCTCTAAAACATTAAATCCCAAAAGCCTTGCACATTCTTTTGCTACAGGGAGCTGAAGCGCGAGATCCTCCGGCATTGGCTTTCTGGTCGCTTTATAAAAATCACAAGCTTTGTGTCTGAAGGTTTTTGCTTTTACATCGAATGCAATTACCGCATATTCGGGGTGTAATGCATCCATATGTCTTTTTAAAATTGAGATCATACCGAAAATAGCATTTGTAGGGAAGCCCTCTTTTGTAGAAAGAGGGCGAATACCGTAATAAGCGCGGTTTAAAATACTGTTTCCGTCAATTATAAGAAGCTTTTTCATTTTTACATACCGCTTTCATTAAGTGCAAGCTCAATAGCTTTTGTGAGTTGGTCAGAACATGAGGTGTTTTTCCAACCACAGGTGTTTCCTTTAAGAAGCTCAATAACCTTATTGCATTCCATACCCTCGACTAATTTAGAAATTGCCTTAAGATTTCCGTTGCATCCTCCCGTAAACTCAACATTATAAATCTTTCCGTCATTAATATCAAATTTTATAAGAGAGGCGCAAACACCCTTTGTTTTGAATGAATAATTCATATTTTTTCTCCTTTAATAAAAAAGTATAGCATTTTTATAAAAAATGTGATAATATATACCTCGTAAATTATATTTTAACAAAAAACGGAGCAAATATCAATATGAGAATGAAAAAAAAGCGTCACGGAAGTGAAAGATTGGAGCTTTTATCAGCACTTGTTTGTGCTGATCCTGTGTATCTTTCCAAAAATGTGGAAGGAATATATGGTAACAAAAATCCCTTAAGAATCGAGATAGGATGCGGAAAAGGTGATTTTATAAGAGGTAAATCCAAGCAAGAGCCGAATTATAATTATCTTGCAATAGAAAAAATAGCGGATGTTTGTACTGTAGCAACTGAAAAATATGCTATTTCCAGAGGACTTGGAGAACTATCTCTCAATGGCGGATGGAAGAAATATGACGGCACAGTTTATCATTACGGTGACGGAGCGGTAGATTTTACCGAAGATGAAAAAGGAAATGTAAGATTTGCAATAGGCGATGCTGCACAAATATTAAAAGAGTTTCCCGAGGATTCGGTAGATGCTATCTATATAAATTTTTGTGATCCGTGGAGCAAAAAAGGATATGCGAAAAGGCGCCTTACATATATAGCTTTCTTAGAGATGTATTCGGACATTCTTGTGGATGGCGGAAAAATTTTTTTCAAAACAGATAATAAGGATTTATTTGATTTTTCTTTGGAGCAAATTGAAAAATCAAAATTTATATTAGAATACAAGACATACGATCTTCACACATCGGAAATGAATGATTCTAATATAGAAACCGAATATGAAAGGAATTTTAGCGAAAAAGGCTTTGAAATAAATATGCTTATCGCGAAAAATATAAAAAAATAATTGCTTTTTTTGAAAAAAATCATATTCTGTATTGAGAAGAAATTCTCTAAAAAACAGATGAGGATATGAATTTTGAAGATCAGTATTATTTCCAATGATAAAAGATATGAAATACTTAATCAACTGTTAAACGAAAGAGGATATCAAAGTAGAATAGTTTCTTTCAGTGAAAGCATTAAGGCTGATGCTCTGATTTTGCCGATAAAGAGTGCTATTTCGGATAATGAATATAAAAATATATTCTTAAATGCCGATAATAGTACTCTTGTTTTTTCACCGCAAGCAGAAAGCATTTCGAAATTTTTCAAGGGTAGGATAATAGAATATCCAAATGATGAAGACTTTTTAGAGAAAAACGCGTATATTACAGCAGAATGCGCTCTTCAAATAATTCTTTGCCGTTTGGAAAAATCATTATTACATTCAAAAATTCTTGTTTTGGGATATGGAAGAATAGGTAAAGCTCTTTCTGATATGCTATCATCACTCAATGCCGATGTATATATCTATGCAAGAAGACTTGATAGCCAAACGGAAGCGCTGAGAAAAAATTTATCCGTAAGAGATATATCGTGCATAGAAAATGAGTTTTTTGATGTTATAGTAAATACAGTTCCTTGTAAGATAGTTTCCGAGGCTCAAACAGAATACCTTTCAAAAAACACCGTTCTTATTGAGCTTGCATCATCGCCGGGAGGCTTTGAAAATGAAAAAAATGTAGAGAAGGCTCTTGGGCTTCCCGGAAAAATGAAAAGCTATAGTGCGGCATTGGCAATATATGATTTTATAAACAAATATCTTTCGTCCGAAAGGATATAATATGATAGGGTATGCTTTTTGCGGTTCTTTTTGTACTCATGAAAAAAGTCTCGCTGAAATGAAAGCGCTTATAAAAAACGGATATGATATATTACCGATAATGAGTGAAAATGTATATAATACAGATACGTATTTTGGAAAGGCAGAGGATCTGATAAAAAGCGTCGAGAGTATGACATCGAAAAAAATCATTCACACTATTGTCGAAGCAGAGCCGTTAGGTCCTAAAAATCCTCTTGACGCTCTTGTTATTAGCCCATGTACAGGTAATACTCTTGCAAAAATAGCGAGAGGGATCACGGATACATCGGTTACGATGGCTGCCAAAGCTCATTTGAGATCGGATCGCCCTTTGATAATTGCATTGTGTTCAAATGATGCGCTTTCTGCGAATTTACAAAATATCAGTATATTGCTTGAGCGAAAGAGCGTTTACTTTGTTCCGCTAAAACAAGATGATCCAAATAAAAAGCCTCATTCATTGGTTTCGGAATTTTCATTATTACCGAAAACATTGGAGAAGGCTTTGGAGTTCAAGCAATTAAGACCATTATTTATATAAAAAATCTGCAAGAGCTTCTTGCAGATTTTTTAATCAATATTCATTTTTGTGAATGATTATTCATTTGATTTGATCCAACCGCCATCCTCGGAAAGTCCCTCGAAATTTTTTTGTCTTAAAAATTCATATGCAGCGATTGCTACTGAATTTGACTGGTTTAAAGACCTCAATCCTTCCTTCATAGGAATACGTATACACTTGTCTTTATGTTGATTTAAAAGGCTTTCGGGAAGACCGCAGCTTTCCTTGCCGAAAAATAAAAATACATTTTCGGGATAAGATATGTCAGTGTGCTTTTTTGTGGCTTTTTTTGTGAATAAATAAAAATTTATATTTGAATTTTTATTCAAAAAATCATCTAAATTTTCATAATAATGAATATCTAAATGAAACCAATAATCCATACCGGCGCGTTTTAATTTGGCGTTGTCGATCTCAAATCCAAAAGGCTTGATCATATGTAGGCTTGCACCCGTAGCCGCGCAGGTTCGAGCTATATTTCCTGTGTTTTGAGGAATTTCAGGTTCTAAAAGAACTATATTGAGTTTATTCATAATGATCTCCGTTTGGTATAGAATATGAGATGATTATAATACTAAAATACTAAAAAAACAATGTTTTTAGGTTAAAAAATTTAAAAATATTGAAAAAAGTATGGAATTTTCTTTTCATATGTGCTAATATTAATATATCTATGTTTTAATGCGCGTTCATACGCGCGAAAATCTTTATTGAAGGGATACCTAATAATTATGGGACTTTTTTCAAAAATATTCGGTACTTACAGTGACCATCAGATTAAAAAAATCATTCCTATAGTAGACAAAATAGAAGCTCTTGCTCCTCGTTTTGAGAAAATGAGTGATAGCGAAATGAAGGAAATGACTGATCAATTCAAGCAAAGACTTGCAAACGGTGAAACTCTTGATGATATTTTACCGGAAGCATATGCGCTTGTAAGAGAGGCTGCTTTCAGAGTTTTAGGTAAGCGTCCGTTCAGAGTTCAGCTTATGTGCGGAATCTTGCTTCATCAAGGAAGAATAGCCGAAATGAAGACGGGTGAAGGAAAAACACTCGTTGCGGTTTTGCCGTCATATCTTAATGCTCTTGCAGGTAATGGCGTTCACGTTGTTACGGTAAACGATTATCTTGCAAGGCTCGGTTGCGAGGAAATGGGCAGAGTTCATGAGTTTTTAGGCTTGACAACAGGTCTTGTTATTCACGGACAAAGCAAAGAAGAAAAGCAAGCCGCTTACAACTGTGATATAACATACGGAACTAATAACGAATTTGGATTTGACTATCTTCGTGACAATATGGTTATTTATAAAGAGCATATGTGTCAAAGAGGACACGCGTTTGCAATTGTCGATGAGGTTGACTCTATTCTTATTGATGAAGCCAGAACTCCTCTTATAATTTCCGGAGCCGGCAAAAAATCTAACGAGCTTTATGACAGAGCAGATGCACTTGTTCGTACATTTTCCAAATTTGTTATAAAAGAATTGGATCTGAAGCAAGAGCACGAAGATATTGCTCAAGACTATATAGTTGATGAGAAATCAAAAAGCGCTACGCTTACAAAGCACGGAGTAGAAAAGGCTGAAAAATTCTTTGGCATCGAAACTCTTACGGCTCCTGAAAATTCCGAGATTTATCATCATGTTCAAATAGCTATAAAGGCTTACGGCATAATGCATAGAGATACCGATTATGTTATCAAGGACGGTCAGGTAGTTATCGTTGATACATTTACAGGACGTCTTATGCCCGGAAGAAGATATTCTGATGGATTACATCAGGCTATCGAGGCTAAGGAAAAGGTAAAGATACAAAGAGAAAACAGAACTATTGCTACTATTACATTCCAAAACTATTTCAGAATGTACAGAAAGCTTTCCGGAATGACAGGTACAGCTCTTTCCGAGGAGATGGAATTCAGAGAAATCTACAATCTTGATGTTGTAGTTGTACCTACAAATAAGCCTATGATAAGAAAAGATCATCACGATCTTGTTTATAAAACCATCGCAGGCAAGGATAGAGCTATAATAGCAAAAATAAAGGAATGTCATGAAAAGGGACAGCCTGTTCTTGTCGGTACTGTTTCAATTGAAAAATCAGAGGCTCTTTCCAAAAAACTTAAGCATAACGGAATACCTCATACGGTTCTTAATGCTAAATATCACGATAAAGAGGCTGAAATAGTAGCACAAGCAGGTAAATTTGGTGCTGTAACCATATCTACAAATATGGCTGGACGTGGTACTGATATTATGCTTGGTGGAAATGCAGAATTTCTTGCTAAGAGCGAAATGAGAAAGAATGGATACGATGAAGAAACCATTGCTTTAGCAACAGGAAGCTCTCAATCTGTTTCTGAAGAGATTTTCGCTGCAAGAGCAGTATTTGCGGAGCTTTATGAAAAATATAAGCAGCAGATTGCTCCTGAGGCTGAAAAGGTAAGAGAAGCCGGCGGTCTTTTCATTATCGGTACGGAAAGACACGAGAGCAGACGTATAGACAATCAGTTAAGAGGACGTTCGGGACGTCAGGGAGATCCGGGTGAATCGAGATTTTTCTTATCTCTTGAAGATGATCTTATGCGTCTTTTCGGAAGCGAAAGAATAATTGGTCTTGTATCAAGACTTGGACTTGACGAGGATACACCTATAGATGCAAAAATACTTTCTAATCAAATAGGTCATGCACAAGAGCGTCTTGAGGGACGTAACTTCTCTAGCAGAAAGCACGTTCTTTCCTATGATGATGTAATGAATCAGCAAAGAAACACGATATACTCTCAAAGAGCAGATGTTCTTGACGGCAAGGATATGAAGGAACAGATCGAAAATATGATAAGATCTACTATTTCCGATGCTGTTGAGGGCTACATGTCGGATGAAACTCCCGATCTTGAGGGACTTAAGCAAAAATATATGGGCTTGCTTTGCTCTCCCGATGATTTCAAGGATGAAAATATAACTAAGGAACAGGTTCTTGATAAGCTTATTTCAAGGGCTATGGAGGTTTGGAAGGAGAAGGAGGTCCTTTTTGGAGAAGAAGGAGCTCGCGAGGTTGAAAGAGTAATTCTTCTTCGTAATGTTGATGAGAAATGGATGGATCATCTTGAAAATATGGATGATCTGCGCGATAGCATTAATCTTCAAGCATACGCACAAAGGAATCCGCTTAATGAATATAAGATAGCCGGTGCTGATCTTTTTGATGAGATGATAATTGCTATAAGAGACGATACTGTAAGAGGTCTTTTGTCTGCACAACCTAAAGCTAAGCCTATCGAAAGAGAGCAGGTTGTTAAGCCGAGCGAGGAGGGCTTTATGAATTTCGGCTCTAATGCCAAAAGAGTGGTTCGAACAGCACAGCCTGTAAGAAGTGAGAAGATAGGAAGAAACGATCCTTGTCCTTGCGGCAGCGGTAAAAAATACAAAAAATGCTGCGGCGCACCTAAGGATGGCGAATAATATGGGCTTTGGAATACTTTTAATAGGCTTTTTATTGCTTTCCGTAGGATTCACCCCTTTAGCTATGTTCACCTTTGTTTTAGGCGGAGCAACAACACTTTATTCGCTTAAAAATTTGGTTTACGAAAACAAATTTTTTATGGCTTCTGCAATATTGACATTGCTTCATCTTGTGTTTTCCGTAGTAGTATTGTTTTTGAATTTTCTTTCGATAAAGAATATAAATTTTGAAATTCTTAATTTTATTCAAAGACTTGGGGCATCTATGATTTTTATAGTGCTTATGTATGCTATATTTGTTATAGCAAAATCGGTAGATCTTCCTAAAATACAATCAAAAGCAATATTTACTATGATAGCGGTGGCAGTATCGGTTGCTTTTATGATAGTATCCAAATTCGCGGTCGATGCTTTATATACAGCATCGGTTGCTATAGAATTTTGTGCGTTGATATTGTATATAGCATCAGGAATCATAACTATTTTTAATTGTACTGCAAGAATTTGCTATGAAGACGATCTTGACATGACTAACAAAAATCTTCCCAAACCGATGAAATTCCTTGACGAAAAGCTTACTAATGTTATGACACCGAAGGAGAAGAGAAATAAGGATCAAAACGATTCTGAAAAGGATATTAAAAAATGAAATTAAGATACTTTATTGTAGCTGCGATATTTTTATTCAATCCAATAATAAGCACGGTAGATATTTTGCCTGACTTTATCGGGTATTTCTTGCTTATGAGAGCGTTTTTGCGAGCTTCATATATTTATGACGTTGCATACGATGCTTATAAGAATATCCGATATATGTTCATTATAACTCTTATAAAATTCTGCAGTATAGTAGTGTTGCAATCAACTGATGAAACTATGCAGCTTGTTCTTTCATTTGCGTTCTTTGGATTGGAATGCGTATTTGGAGTTTTCATGCTTACAAAAACGCTTGATTCTCTTTCATATATCGTTTTAAGGACTGATAATCAAAAGGGAGATTTGAACGTAGAAAAAATAAAAAGATTTTCAATATCATTTCATATAATTAAGTTGTTAATGGCGTTTTTGCCGGATCTTAGCTTGTTATCAAATGAAAGTCTTGAATCAAATGCATTACCGCTTTCGCATTTTAGATATTTGTTTATAGGATTGGCAGTTATAATATCCTTAATAGTAGGAATTATCTGGCTTGTGAAATTTATAATTTTTTCAAAAAGAACGGTTACGAAAGAGCTCGGCAAAAGCATAGGAGGAATTTTCTTGTCGCAAATTTCAGAGCAACGTCCGGGACTGTTACTTTCAAAAAATTTTATTTTTGCTATATTTATGATAGCGGTCGGAGCATTTTTTGTAATAGATTTTAATATAAATTCAAAAAATATTTTACCCGATTTTATATTCTCACTGATTGCATTAATTGCTTTTGCCTTTCTAATTGTAAACAAACGTATAAAAATTAATCTTCTTTCGTTAACTACTGTTGTAGCTGCTTTATTACATACCGCGAGCAGTATAACGGGCTTTATATTTACAAAAAGATTTTTTGAAAATCATAGCTTGCTTGCTATTATATCAATACCTCAAGCTGAAACAGAGTATTTTAAGGTTGAAATTTTTACGGTTCTTGAAAGCTTGTTTTTGTTCGTTTTTGTAGTTTCTCTTATCTTGATGTTCAAAAATATATCGGAAAATCACATAAGAGAAAATGCTAAAATCTTTTCCGAAATAAACGTTGAGGATAAGGTCAAAGAGTATTCGGATAATATACAGGGAAAAATGATGTTTGTTATAATATCAACATTCCTTTGCTCGATATCTTCTATTATATATGTCTTTTTCAGCCCATTTAAGGAAGGATTGATGACTCTTAACATAATAACTTCAATTTTATTTGTGATATCGTTTATTATGTTTTTGATAACTGTCAACGACGAAGTTTATAATGATATAAAATATTATTCATAAAATTACACCTGCCTATGGCAGGTGTTTTTTAAAAAAATCAATTAAAATTTATTTTATAAATTTTCTAAAGTCTATTGACAATAGTAAAAATGTGTACTAAAATGATAGCGAAAAGTGTGATTTTACATGGTTTCTTTTTGGAGGAATTATGAATAAAAATATAGATATGGTAAACGGGGGATTGTTTAAAAAGATTGTTCTTTTTACCATCCCTATAATGTTGCAGGGCATACTGCAAAGCTTATATAATTCGGCAGACCTTGTTGTTGTAAGTAATTTCGCGGAAGAGTCAGCTCTTCCGGCGGTTGGAGCTACGTCCAGTATTTATAATGTTTTACTGTCGCTGTTTCTTGGAATAGCTGCGGGTGTAGATGTTTTAACATCATTTAATTATGGCAGAAAAAATTATGAAAATGTGAAAAAAACTATTGATACTGCCGTTATAGTTGCTCCTATACTTGGCATAATTGTATCAATAATAGGATTTTTTTTAGCTGAGCCTGTTCTTGTTTTGATGGATACGCCCACAGAAGCAGGAGTTTTGGATGGAGCAGTTACATATTTAAAAATACTTATGTTAGGTGTTCCGTTTACTCTTTTGTATAACTTTTGCGCAGCGGTATTTCGTACAGCAGGGCAGACTCAAAAGCCTTTTATTTATCTTGTTATATCCGGAGCTGTGAATGTTCTTTTAAACCTTTTGTTTGTGGCTGTATTTCATCTTGGAGTTGTTGGTGTTGCAGTTGCTACAGTAATTTCACAAATTCTTTCGGCTTTGCTTATATTGATAGATCTTTTGAAAAAAGAGGGACTGTTTTCGTTTAGATTTAAGAAAATATCGTTTTCTTGGCATATCTTTGGAAAAATGATAGCTATAGGACTTCCTGCGGGATTTCAAAACGGTGTTTTCAGCTTGGCAAATTCTTTTTTGCAGGCAGGAGTAAATTCATTTGGAAATGATGCTATAGCAGCAAGTACAGCGGTTTCCACTGTTGAAGGACTTATGTGGGTAACACTTTTGTCATTCCAAAGCACAACAATGACCTTTATAAGCCAAAACTTGGGAGCCGGAAAGCTCGATAGAGTAAAAAAGGTGTTTGCCATAACATTTATGATGAGTCTTGTTCTTGGCGTAATATTGGGAGTAGGAACATTCTTACTGCAAGAGCCGATACTTAAGATATTTATAAAAGATAATCCTGCCGCAATGGCTTACGGATATGAGCGTCTTAAAATGACATTTCCGATATATTTCCTTGCAGGAATAATGTCTCTTTTGCCCGGAGCAATAAGAGGATTGGGATATAGCTTGCCACCGTCAATAATATCATTGGTAGGTGCTTGCGGCGTAAGAATAGTTTGGGTATACACAGTGTTTGAAAAGTATCACACTCTTGCAGTATTGTATCTTGTTCATCCGATAACATGGATAATAACAGATATAGCTCTTGTTATAAATCTTATTATATGCTATCGAAAAGTAAAAAAACGTATGAATAATATCGCAATCAACAACAAAAAAGAGAAGCTTGTCAAAATAAAATAATTAATTTTAAAATATTTTGAAAAAAGGTATTGACAAACGCGAAAGAAATGTGTAAAATATAATGCGTGATGTAAGTCACGCTAAGGACCAATAGCTCAGTTGGTTAGAGCTACCGGCTCATAACCGGTCGGTCCGGGGTTCGAGTCCCTGTTGGTCCACCAAAAAGTCGTATCTTTAAGATGCGACTTTTTTTTATTCATTTTAAAGAATCAAATAATGCCTTTATTAGTGATTTTTCAAATTAAGAATTTTCTCATAAAAAGAGTTCCGGCATATAAAATAGATATAATATAAGGAGATACTTCTATGAAAAAAACAGTTTTTAGAATTGTAAGCATTGTTATGCTGTTTGTTGCTTGCATTTTTTTGGTAGTTGCATTAAGTCATCCGGAATTAGGAAGGGTGTTTTATATAGGAGAATTGAAAATAGGGTCCGAAATTTGGAGAGCGTTTTATGTATTGTATGCTCTTGTAATGGTTGGGCTTTTTGTCGCATCGTTTTTTGTAGACAAAGCTAAAGCAGAGAAAAATGATTAGGTAACGTTAATAAGTAAGATAGTTTAACAAAAAACGCTCCAAGGGCTTCTTCTCATACAAATGTTAAAACCCCGACAGATTTTTCGGTCTGTCGGGGTTTTATTTTATACAGTTCAATAAATTAGAATTTTACAATTAAATTATATAAACACATCTTACTTAATTACAAAATAACAGTAATCAAGAATGATATTTCCGCTATCATCAGGTGTAGTATAACGAGGACACAAACAGTTTTCAAATGACCACACTGCACCATGTTCATCCTGCCATATCTCCATGCCGTTTTCTGCGAGTTTCTGTTTGCAGATGCTTGTGTCGTGAACTTCGTTCTCTTTTCCATATATCCAACAAGTTCCCAGACTCAAATTTTTGAAATCGATATGTACAAATCCGTCCGGAACAGGTGTGTTTTCAGGAGTTAGCATACCTATGTAGTATTCAAAAGATTCGCATTCGACTCGTCTTTCAACCCCAATATAACCACCGCCATTTTCCCAAATGGAAAGGATTTTATCTGTACCCCCCATAGTCTGTTCAAGAAGGTCAAACCAACCATTCTTCCACCATTCTCCCCAATGCCCGAAGTTATCGTACTTTTTTCCGATAAATCTCATTGTAGGAATATTTTCTTTGAAAACCTTAATCACTTCTGCCATAGTCAAAATCTCCGTAATATTCGTTCTGTAATTTCAACTTTTTTCTGTATAACGCCGATTTAGCCTTTGTATTACAAAAGCACATTAAAGATGGACGCTTACATCCAAAGGCTCGATGGTCGCCCCTATGAAACGTTGCGCAAGCTTCCTTATGACGATTCGCGTAATCGGAGCGTTTTTATTATTCAAATTCCTTTATCGCTTTAACTACCATTTCCGAGCATAGCTCTATTCCTTCATCTGAAAGATGGATTTTATCGCACTCCTTTATATATTTATGTATGTCCTTACTTACAGCAGAGTGAAGGTCGTTAATTTTAATTCCTATCTCTTGTAATTTTGGGACGATTATTTCATTAAATCTCTTAATTTTGTCATTATGAGTCCATTCAAACTCATCCCAAACAGGAGTGGTCGTGGCAAAAATAACATTCGGAGTTATTTTTTGGAGCAGTTTTGCAACTCTGAGCATATTATCGATGTATTCTTCTTCCGATGTAAAAAGACCGTCATCAAAAATTTCAGTGCAATCCCAAAGTCCGTTATTCCAGTGTATAATATCAGCATCTTTTATTATGTCCTGCCAATCAAAAAGTCCTCTTAATGTGTATTTTACAAAGCGACAGTTATCTTCTGGCTGATATACCTCATAATCTTCACCTAAAAGAGTAGGAACGCGCGTACCATAGCCCCATAAACGAATAGAATCTCCCAATAAAACAATTTTCTTTTTCATATAGATACTCCTTAAAAATAACAAATAATATATTTCAATTATACTAAAATGAAAAAGAATTGTCAATGGCATATAGAAAAGACTGTTGCAAATATTGCAACAGTCTTTAGCTTATTTTTTAGAATATAGATTTCTTTTGAAGCTTTCGTATTCTTCATCTGTGCCAAGATATATAAATTCTTGCATATCATTTGCAAAAAATCTTCCGTTTATTCCGCTAAGTATTTGAATAGTGCGCTTTGCAATATATCCTTCATTAGTAAGATTCATCTCGTCGTATTCCCATTCGCAGCCTAAATCAAGCGGCATATAGGAATCGCTGCCAACAAGATTTGTATAGGATGAAAGCTCTGATGATGAGCTCAAAGCATCTCCCCAGGTGAAATCAAATTTTACAATTCCTACACCCTTTGCAAAATAATATACCTTTTTACCACAATGAACATACATATAATCATTAAAGTAATAGTTTCCGTTTTGTCCGGGCTCTTCCATAACGAGAGTAACCTTTATACAATCCTCAAATGTGCCGGCATTAGTTTTTATTGCTTCACATTTCTCAACTGAAATAGAATATTCTTCACCGTCTTGATTTTTAAGTGTTTCAGAATATCCGTCTACCCATTTATCATTCCAAATGCAGTTTGTGATTCTATCAAGATATCTTAAAGGCTTTACACCGAATATGCGATTTTCCTCAAATCTTGAGCCCCAACGGTAAGGACCGAATGTATATATTTTCTCGTCGTATGTGATTTTATTATCTGATTTGGTAAGATAGCTTGTATTATAAGCGGCAGGGCAGAGGCGGTATTTTTTATCGAGACGATTTTGCAATCTTCTAAGATACTTAATACCGTGAAGAGCGGCAAGAGAAGCATTAAGAGACGTGTTTGCGGAAATTGCTTTTTGAAGGCTTGAAATTGCCTCGTCTATCTTCCAAGAATCACAAGCTATGCAGCACTTAGATATATAGACCTCGCTGTCAACATCATATTCGTTCATATAATTTTTCTTGAACGCAAGAGTGTGAGCCATAGCAATATGGCCTTCAATTCCATCAGTCCAAGTCATTTCATTTTCAAAATATTGATATAAGTATTCAGGTAGATCAGGATTTTCATATCTCCAAACGTTTCCTACAGCAAAGGGAAAATATCCGCTTCCGCCCTTGATAACATAATGAGAAAGCTCGTATTCTTCTGTGTTGAAATTTTTCTTTACAAAAGATATCTTTACAAGTCCAACTCCATTTTTATACCATACATCAGCTTCGCAGTTTGTGGGGTCATAGTAGTTTATGTGCATACAATTATCAAAAACACCTGCTTTTGTCGTAACAGTATCGTTATATCCGATAAGAGTGAAGGTTTTTTCGTAATCTGTATAGGTTTTGCCTATTTCGAGATCTGTATCATAGAACATATCCTTGAAGCGAGAAGCAAAATAGTTTATCCATCCAAGCTCCTGTTTTTCATACATTACGCAGCTGCCGCATGAAAAACCGGGTTGGTTTTTAAATAATAATTTATTACCAACCTTTCGGTAGCTTTCTGCTGTAGCGTTTAATGAAACGCTTTCGAGGTCGGCATTTTCTTTAAGATTTTCGTAAGTTTTTATTGCAGCTATCGCAACATCGCGATAAAGATTTTCTAACGGCAAAAGCTTTATTGCGGTATTGAAATCTGACATAGCTTCTTCGTAATTATGATATGTAGAATTAGCCCAGCCTCTCCAAAGGTAGAGATTGCCCATTCCTTCGTCGCTCGAAAGAGATTTTATTTTTGGCATAGCTACCTTATCTATGAACTCAAGAGCTCTTGCAGCATCATTGTGATCAAGAATATCTTCGATATAAAGATTGCTGAGAGCAACTCCGTCCTTTGCTTCCTCTGCATATTTGAAGGTTTCCTGTCTGGTTGCTTTTTTATAATAGTATTTTTCCATATAAAGAGATGACATAGCAAGATTCTTTGCAGAAATATCATCAATCGTGGCAAAATATGATTCAGTTTCTTTTAAAAGAGAGTCATATCCATCAGCATTTTTACCGTTATCAAAATAGTAATTTTTTAGTTTGTTTATCTTTTCCTTAATCGTTTTTTCAAGATCAATAGATGGTTTTGTGAATTTATTCATACCTTGTAATTCTCCTTTTAGCTTATTGCGAGCCTCGTAAAGCCTACTTTTTACAGTTCCTTCCGATAAGCAAAGACGAGTTGCTATTTGCGAAACACTTTTGTTTTGTAAATAATGCATAATAAAAACAGTTTTGTTCTTTTCGGAAAGAGAATTGATAGCACTATTTATTTGTCGTTGATTTTCCTTGTTTAATAATTGATTTTCGGGAGAGGCGTTATCTGAATATAATATTTCCGCAAGATCGTCTATGCATTGCGTTGGTTTTGACTTTGTTATATAACGCAACGCCTTATGCTTAGCGATACCGTAAAGCCATGAGGCGAACTTTGAGGGTTCTTTTAATCTTGATAATTGAAAAAATCCGTCAATAAAAGTTTCCTGAACTATATCCTCAGCGTAAAAATGATCAGAGATCATATTACAAACAACAGAATATAACATATTCGTATATCTCGATATGAGCTCGGAAAAAGCGTTTTCATTTCCTTTGAGTGTTAAACTAACCAAGACCTCATCGCCTTGAGCTTTTATACTATTCATACAATACCTCCTTTCGCTATTTTTTCGGCGCCGTCATACAATAGTGTCACTTATGAGAAAAAAGGTTGGAAATTTTTCAAAAAAATCTCATAAAAATATTTTAGCATTATTTTTTTGCTATTTCAATATTGTTAATTAAATTGACATTAAAGCAAATGTGTGATAAAATAATACATTATATTAGATATTAGGAAGAATATTTATGAATATATGTTATATAGCATGTGCCCTTGATGCGGAGCTTGATTTTATAAGAGATGAAAAGGATCTTGTAATAGGTGCAGACAGAGGATATCTGAATTTAAAAAGGTGTCAAATAGAGCCCGATGTGGTTATCGGAGATTTCGACTCTTATAAGGGAGAGGTTTTGTGTGAAAATATATTAAAGTTGCCAACAGTTAAGGATGAAACCGATTGCGAAGCGGCGATAAAATATGCGATAGAAAAAGGTTACAAGCATATTATTATTTATGGCGCTATTGGCGGTGCGCTTGATCATACGATTGCAAATATTGCACATTTGCGCGGATATACAGAAAAGGGAATACGGGTAGAATATATCGACGGAGAAAATGTTCTTTTTGCTATTAATAGTTCAAAAATAGATTTTTCAAGCTCGGCAAATGGAAGAATATCTATATTTTCCGCGAGCGAAAAGAGCATAGGCGTAAATATAAAAGGCTTATATTATGAGCTTTCCAATGCAACTCTATATAATTCTATACCTTTAGGCGTAAGTAATGAATTTGTATCTAAAAAAAGTACGGTATCAGTCGAAAAAGGAACTTTATATATTTACACTTCCAAGAAAAACTGCAAAAACATATTGACAAATAGCTAAAGCTGTTGTATAATAATTTCGTTGTACAAAATAATATTCAGGGGTGCTGAAAGGCTGAGATGGAGAAATCCAAACCCTTTAACCTGATACGGATAATGCCGTCGGAGGGAGATACTATTCAAGTTGGATATATTTACCGCACGGATATTTTTCTGTGCGGTAATTTTATATTTAACGGAGGTTTCTTTTATGGAAACAAAAACTTTTTCAAGACAAAGTGTTTTAGCTCTTTGTCAAAGCGCTATTTTTATAGCGTTAGCAACCATTTTAAGCTTTTTGCCTGTTTATAAAATGCCTATGGGCGGCTCAGTAACCTTGGCAAGCATGCTACCGATTTTGTTTATAGGTATAAAATTCGGTTATAAATGGGGAATAGGCGCTTCATTTACTTATTCGATAATACAACTTATATTAGCTCTTGTTGAAGGGAATGTGTTTGTGTATACTGTAACGTTTGGCGCTGTTTTGGTTTGTGTACTTTTTGATTATATAGTACCGTTTACTGCTTTAGGATTTTCGGCCATTGTTCACGTAAAAAAAGGAGAAAAAGTAAATTTAATAAAAACTCTTATAACTTTTTCTCTTTTAATATTTATACGGTTTTTATGCCATTTTATTACCGGAATGACGATATGGGGACAATGGGATGACGGATTTTGGGGAGCTTTTACGTATTCGTTTCTTTATAACGGCTCGTATTTGCTTCCGGAGCTTATTATAACAATACTTATAGCGGGATTTTTACTTTCATCTACTCAAATAGAGAGGATGTTAACAAAAAATAATTAAAATTTCAAAAAAGCGTGCTAAAAACACGCTTTTTTTCTTGACTTTAATAAATATTAGTAGTAAAATATAATTGTATGATTATAAATTAATAATATGGAGCTTGTATGATTTCAATAATAAATGAATATGAAAATTGCGGCTTCTGTCAAATCGAATTTGAGTTTAAGGGCAAAAAAGCAATAGTTATTTTACCAAACGATAATAATAAAAACGGTAAGGCAATTTTAAAAACAGAATATTTTGGAGCTTTTCCTGAGCTTCAAATGGAATTCGTAAAACACGGATATACACTTTTATTTTTGGAGAACAGGAACCGTTGGGGCACGGACAGTGAGCTCGATGATCAATACGAATTTATAAAGTTTGTAAGTCAAGAGCTTGATCTTGAGCCTAAAGTTGTAACTATCGGTATGAGCTGCGGAGGACTTATATCAGTAAAGCTTTGCGCTAAATATCCGGATGTCGTAAAAGGATTGTATCTTGATGCTCCTGTTATGAATTTTTTAAGCTGTCCTGCAAAGTTTAGTAACGCCCCCGAGGTAACTGACGGAATGTGGGATGAATTTGAAAGGGCATACGGTTTAACAAAAAAAGATCTTCTTACATATAGAGAGCATCCGATGGATAAGGTTGATATACTTATAAAAAACAATAAGCCTGTATATATGGTATACGGAGATAGCGATCTTTGTGTTCCGTATGACGAAAATGGAATAGTCCTTGAAAAGGCCTATAAAAAAGCCAATGTGCCTTTAGTCGTTGAGGTAAAAAAAGGCATAGGGCATCATCCACACGGACCAAGTAGCTTTATAGATGTAATTGAATTTTTTGAAAAAAACTAAAATATACAAAGAAGAGGGTAAATTTATGGCAGAAAAAAGAATTATAGGCGATTATCCCGTAATAGGTATAAGACCTACTATTGACGGCAGACGAGGGGTTCTTAAGGTTAGAGAATCTCTTGAGGTTCAAACTATGAATATGGCTAAAAGTGCCGCAAAATTGTTTGAGGAAAATCTAAAATATTCAAATGGCGAGCCTGTAAAGGTAGTTATTGCCGATACAACTATCGGTAGAGTAGCGGAGGCTGCCGCTTGTGCTGCGAAATTTAAAAAAGAAGGCGTTGATATCACTCTTACGGTAACTCCTTGCTGGTGCTATGGCGCAGAAACTATGGATATGGATCCTATGACGATTAAGGGCGTTTGGGGATTTAACGGAACGGAAAGACCTGGAGCTGTATATCTTGCATCTGTTCTTGCCACACATGCACAAAAGGGACTTCCTGCATTCGGTATTTACGGACACGATGTTCAAGAGGCTGATGATACATCTATTCCGGATGATGTTAAAGAAAAGCTTTTAAGATTTGGACGTGCAGCAGTTGCCGCAGCTTCAATGAGAGGTAAATCATACTTGCAGATAGGCTCTATTTGTATGGGTATTGGCGGTTCTATAATTGATCCTGCATTTATAGAGGAATATCTTGGCATGAGAGTTGAGTCTGTTGACGAGGTAGAAATCATCAGACGAATGACAGAAGGTATTTACGATAAGGCAGAATACGAAAAGGCTCTTGCTTGGACTAAGGCTAAATGTATTGAGGGCTTTGACAAGAATCCCGAGGAACTTCAAAAATCAAGAGAAGCAAAGGATTCCGATTGGGAATTCGTTGTAAAGATGATGTGTATCATCAAGGATCTTATGAACGGAAACAGCAATCTTCCTGAAGGCTGCGAGGAAGAAAAGGTTGGACATAATGCAATAGCTGCAGGCTTCCAAGGACAAAGACAATGGACAGACTTCTATCCTAACTGTGATTTTCCTGAGGCGTTGCTCAACTCCTCCTTTGACTGGAATGGAGCAAGAGAGCCATACGTTTTGGCAACGGAAAACGATGTTTTAAACGGTCTTGGTATGTTATTTATGAAGCTTCTTACAAACAGACCTCAAATGTTTGCTGATGTAAGAACATATTGGAGTCCCGAAGCTGTTAAGAGCGCTACAGGTTACGATGTGGAAGGTGTTGCAAAGGAATCTAACGGATTTATCCATCTTATAAATTCCGGTGCTTGTTGTCTTGATGCAAACGGTGCAGCTAAAGACGAAAATGGTAATGCGGTTATGAAGGAATGGTACAATGTAACTGCTGAAGATCAAGATAATATTATGAAAAATACTACTTGGAACTATGCCGATCTCGGTTATTTCCGTGGCGGTGGATATTCTTCAAGATTCGAAACTAAGGATCAAATGCCCGCAACAATGATTCGTTTGAATCTTGTAAAGGGTCTTGGACCTGTTCTTCAAATTGCAGAAGGCTGGACTGTTGGACTTCCAGAGGATGTTTCCGATAAGCTTTGGAAGAGAACAGACTATACATGGCCTTGTACATGGTTTGCTCCTCGCACAACAGGTGAAGGTGCATTTAAAACAGCTTACGATGTAATGAACAATTGGGGCGCCAATCACGGTGCTATAAGCTATGGACATATCGGTGCGGATCTTATAACACTCTGTTCTATTTTGAGAATTCCCGTATGTATGCACAACGTACCCGAAGATAAGATTTTCCGTCCTGCTGCATGGAATGCATTTGGTATGGATAAAGAGGGACAGGATTACCGTGCTTGTGCAGCATATGGACCTATGTACAAATAAGCATTATAAGTTAGGAGAAACATTTATATGAACAAGACATCACTCGTAATAATGGCGGCAGGTATAGGATCGCGTTTTGGTGGAGGAATTAAACAGCTTGAGCCCTTAGGACCTAACGGTGAGGTTATTATGGAATATTCCATTCATGATGCGCTCGAAGCAGGCTTTAATAAGGTCGTATTTATTATAAGAAAAGAAATGGAAGATTATTTTAAAGAAGTAGTTGGAAATAAGATATCTGACATATGCGAGGTCGCATACGCATATCAGAATATCGAAGATCTTCCTGCGGGATTTACAAATCCGGCAGAAAGAAAAAAGCCTTGGGGAACAGGTCAAGCAATACTCGCTTGTAAGGGTATTGTAAATGAGCCCTTTATGGTTATCAATGCTGACGATTATTACGGAAAAGAAGGTTACAAGAAGGTTCATGATTTTCTTGTGAACGAGCAGAAAAACGATAAAGAATTTAATTTCTGTATGGCTGGATTTATTGCTAAAAATACACTTAGCGATAACGGTGGAGTAACTCGCGGAGTTTGTCAGGTTGATGACAATAACTATCTTTCCGATATCGTTGAAACCAGTAATATTGTAAAAACCGCTAAGGGTGCGGGCGTTCAGCAAGATGACGGAAGTATTAAGGAAATTGATCCCAATACATACGTTTCTATGAATATGTGGGGGCTTAGCGCAAGCTTTATTGACGTTTTGGAAGGGGGTTTTATTGAATTCCTTAAAGATCCAAACCTCAACACCTTGAAGGGTGAATATTTACTTCCATCTGTAATAGGAGATCTTCTTAAAAAGGGAAGAGCATCTGTTAAGGTTCTTGAAACCAACGATAAATGGTTTGGAGTTACATACGGAGAGGATAAATACAGCGTTAAGGAAGAATTTAAAAAGCTTCACGAAAACGGTGTATACGCAAAAACATTGTATTAAAATAAAAAACCGCCGATTTTTCGGCGGTTTTTTGCATATTATTTTACGATAATGAAAATAATAGGATCAAGAGGTGATAATATGCAAAATGATACAGTGAATTTATTAAAGGAATGTAATTCCGGAATAAAAATGGGAGTAAACTCAATAGATAAAGTGCTTCCATATGTAAGTGACAGAAATTTAAAGAAAAGTTTGAATGCTTGCAAGGACGAGCATGCAACACTCGGTGATGAAACGCATAGATTATTGCTTAAATATAAAGCATCGACTAAAGATCCTCATCCCGTTGCAAGAGCTATGTCAAGTATGAAAACAAGCGGGAAAATGCTTGTTGACAGAACAGATAACACTATTGCAGATGTAATGACAGACGGTTGTAATATGGGCGTTAAATCGTTGAGTAAATATTTAAACAGATATCCGAAGGCAGACCAAAGAGCCAAAAGTATAGCACAAAGACTTATAAGTGTTGAGGAAACACTGACTCAAGATTTAAGAACGTATTTATGAAAAACGAGGCTTCTGCCTCGTTTTATTTATAAAATTTAAAAATTAAGGATGTCGGCAATATTTTAGCTGCTAAGTGCACCATTTTTATGGAAAAAGAAGTAGAGCATATGCGTTTTCCTTTTTTAGAAGCCTTAAGACCTAAGTAAGCTACTCTTTTTGGAGAGATTAAATACTTTTTCTTATATTCCTTAACACCGTCAAGAGACGAGAAAAAACACGTATCAACAGGACCGGGACAAACGGCAGTGACGGAAATTCCTAAATGCTTAAGCTCGCTGTTTAAAGCTTTCGAAAGGCTTATAACAAAAGCCTTTGTGGCGGCATATGTTGCAAAGCTTGGCTGAGGAAGAAAGCCTGCGCCTGATGCGATTTCGATAATTTTGCTTCCGGGTTTCATATAAGGAATACATATTTTCGTTAGAATGGCGAGAGCATCACAGTTTAAGGAGATCATTTTAGATATATTTTCCTCGGAAATATTTACAAAATCTCCGTTGTATCCGACACCTGCAGAGCAGATAAGATATTTAATTGTTATGTCATTTGAAAATTCTTTTTTTATTTCATTAAATGAAGAAGTTTGTGTTAAATCAAAATTAAAAACACGGGTCCTGACTTTCAAGTTGAAATCGGGGCTTTTTTTGCCGCATATCAGCCATATTTCATCAAGCATCTCCGAATCGAGCAACAAGGCAAATTCCTTGCCTATTCCGCCCGAGGCGCCACTTATAATAGCAATATCCATTGTATCACTCCTTTGCTTTATTGTAACATTTATTGATAAAAAAATCAAGATAAATTAGAATGGATAAAAAGCTCTTGGCAAGACTTGATAACGGTGTGAGAATATGCTATAATTATAAATATGATGGATTGGGCAATATTACCGCGATCCACGAAAACGGAAAAATAAAAATAAAATATACATACGATAAATTAAATAGGATATTAAGAGAGGACAATATTAAAAATTTAAAAAAAGTATTGACAATTTAAGAATGAATAAATTTTTAGCCGTATAGAACAAAATCTATATGGCTTTTCTTTATTTAACTCTTGATATGAAAAACTCTTGACATTGACCCAAGGGTATAGTTTATAATATTTATATGGAGGTGGTGCTATGAAGATAAATGATGTTGAAAGAATAACGGGTCTTACTCAAAAAGCTATTCGCTTATACGAGAGCAAAGGACTTATTCGTATATCGAGAGACGTAAACGGTTACCGTAATTTCTCTAAAGAAGATGTTGAAAAATTAAAAAATATAAAGCTTTTTAGAAGTGTTGGCATTTCGCTTTCCGATATAAAGCTATATTTATTCGGCGTTATGAGCATAGATGAGCTTATAGATAAGCGCAAGTCCGAAATATTAAAGGAAAGCGGAAAAAATTCGGAAAAGTATCGCGTTTGTGAAAGTATCTCGAATATGACATCTCTGAAAAACTTAGAAAACACAAAGCATTTTACCGAGAACGAAAAAGTAAAAATTAAATCTCATGGAGCGCTTTCCGTAGGAATAGATATCGGCACGACAACTGTTAGCGCGGTTGTATACGATATTGATAATAAGGAACAGCTTGAAGCTTTTTCTGTTCCTCATAATTCTTATGTTTATTCCGATTTTCGTTCCGAACAAAGTGTTTCTGTGATTATGGAAAAGTCGGAAAAGCTTCTTTATCATATTCTTGGCTCATACCAAGGAATAGTCAGCATTGGTATATCCGGACAGATGCACGGTATAGTTTATACAGATGCTGGCGGTAATGCGGTTTCCAATCTTATAAATTGGCAGGATAAACGCGCGGATAAAATTCTTGATGTTGGAAAAAGCGTTTGCCAAATGATCTTAGAAATAACTAAAGAAAATATTTCAACAGGCTACGGTATAGCAACGCATTATTACAATATGCTAAATGGAGAAGTGCCGAGCGAGGCTGTGAGTTTTTGCAGTATAATGGATTTTTTCAGTATGAAAATATGTGGGATCAAAAAAGCTCTAACTCATACATCGATAGCATCAAGCTTTGGGCTTTTTGATATTAAAAAAGGTGGCTTTATGATAGACAGGCTATTACTTCTCGGAATTGACGAGGGATTTTTGCCTTTGGTAACCGCAGATAGCATTATTATAGGAAAATGTAAAGGAATACCCGTTTCCGTAGCAATTGGAGATAATCAAGCCAGCTTTTTGGGATCTATTCGTGAAAATGCGCAAAGTATGCTTATAAATGTTGGAACTGGATCACAAATATCGGTCGCGAGTGATTATATTGAATTAAATGGAGATATAGAGCTACGGCCATTAATTGAAGGCAAATATCTTATCTGTGGCTCGGCGCTTTGCGGCGGATTTGCATATTCAATGCTAGAAGCGTTTTTTAGAAGCTACACTGTAAGTGCCGGAATGCAGGAGACTTCGCAATATAAGGTGTTAAATAAGCTTGCAAAGGAAGCATATGAGAGCAAAGAAGCAGGACTTTGCGTTGATGCTTTCTTTTGCGGAAAAAGAAGTGATCCTAATTGCAGAGGCTCTATTAAAATGATTGATAGACAAAACTTCACGCCATCTGCCTTGTTGATTGGAGTGCTTAAAGGAATATGCAATGAGTTATATGAGTTATACGAAACATTTCCCGAAAAAAGAATACACATAGTGGCTTCGGGCGGCGCGATAGAAAAAAATGATGTTTTGAAAATGCTGATGTCGGAATGCTTTAGTGCGCCTGTTTCCTTTAACACTGTTAAAGAAGAAGCGGCAATGGGGGCTGCTCTTTTCTCTGCCTTTGTAACCAAAAAAATAAAATATAATAACGGATTTTTTGATTATATAAATTATACAGGAGAATTTTTGCAATGAAAGGCATTAAAATCGCGTTTGAATTAAAAAAGCTTCCTTTTTATGCTGTTTCGCATAAGCAAGGAAGAAAAACACTTGAAATACAGGCATTCGACGATATTTTAACTATATCTGTACAGTACGATTATGATAGACGCCCCCTCGATTTAAGCAGTGAGATCAAAGAAGGGGATGTTGTAGAGGCTATATTACTTGATCACAGAATAGAGTTATATGTAAACGGAGAAATAAAGGACGAGGAATGGCCTGCGGGAGGCATATTATTTAGTGTAGAAGACGAATTTATTGCTGATGCGAGTTTACGGGTTACAGAGTGTTTTAAGGAAGATTTGGTTAGCCCAAGCGTTATATCGAGCTTTGAAAATGCGGAGGGGTGGTGTCCGGGAAATGGAGTATTCGTTGGCGATTGTATGCCTTACAGAAGAGGTGACGAATATCACATTTTATATCTTAAGGATAGACATCATCACAGGAGTAAATGGGGAATGGGTGCTCATCAATGGGAGCATATATCAACTAAGAATTTTAAAACTTGGTATATTCATCCTATGGCGGTTCCGATAACAGATAAGAGCGAGGGATCAATATGTACAGGCTCTTGGATATCAAATAATGGCAAGGAATATTTATATTACACGATAAGACGTGCAAGAGGTATGCCTGCGCTTATTAGCAGAAGCATATCCGATGATGGATATCATTTTGAAAAGGATGAAAAATTTGGTTTTGTCATTTCTGATAAATATCACGCAGCTAGCGCCAGAGATCCTAAGGTGATACGTGGCGCTGACGGACTCTTTCATATGTTTTTGACAACAAGCCTGCTTAAAGAAAATAAAGGTTGTCTTGCTCATTATATATCCGTAGATATGGAAAAGTGGGATGAGTGCAATACGCCTATTTATGTTGCACCGAATTCAGACCAGCCTGAATGTCCTGATTATTTTGAGTATAACGGAAAATATTATCTTGTTTTCAGCCTTCGCGGAAGGGCAAGATATCTTGTGTCAAGTGAGCCGTTTGATAATTTTGAATCAATAGATGATTCACTCATTCCTTGCGCGGGAGTACCAAAATGCGCGAAATGGGGCGATAGACTTGTATTTACAGGCTTTAAGGTAATAAGCGGTTACGCCGGAACTATGACCTTCAAGGCTGCAACCGCATTAGAAAACGGGAAACTTGTTTTTGAAGAAATGTAAATTTAAAATATTGCAATAGATAGAGAACCGGTAACTGATAAACAGTAAAAAACAGGCGAATTTTGAATTTGGCCCATATTTGTTTTGCTTTTCGCCTGTTTCTATATTATAAAAGAAAATAAAAATAGTTTTTTAAATGAATATTGAAAAAGGAGAAATTATATGTTAAAATTAATTTAAAGTAAATTTTTCGGAGGAATTATTATGAAGTGCGTACATCTTGATTTTCATACAAGCCCTGATATCGAAAATATCGGCGTTGATTTTAATAAAGAAGAATTCACCAAAACAGTAAAGGACGCAAAAGTGGACCTTATGACTGTTTTTGCAAAATGTCATCACGGATATTCGTATTATCCGACAAAATTGGGAACAGTACATCCTAATTTGAAATTCAATCTTTTGCAAGAGGAGATCGATGCTATCCATGCAGCAGGTGCGAAAGCTCCTATATATATAACAATGGGATGGAGCAAGCTTGATGCTGATCAGCATCCCGAATGGCATCATATAGATTTCTTTACAAAACAGCCTGTATATTTTGGATCTAAACCGCCTTATACCGACGTTCCTTTGCGGGGATGCACATGGACAACGCTTTGCCCTGTTGGTGGATATAAAAAATATCTTGAAGACATCACAAGAGAGGTTTGCGAGCAATTCGATGTAAGTGACGGAGTTTTTTATGATATTTGCTTCATAAAAGACGCTTGTGTTTGCGATAGCTGCAAAGCGGGAATGAAGGACATGGGTCTTGATCCTGAAAATTTTGATGATGCGAGAAAATATTTCCGCATAAAGCGTATTGAGCTTATGAAGGATCTTACTGGTATTGTTCATGAATATAAAAAAGATGCTCCGGTTTTTTATAACGGCGGAGCTGATATGAACAGACCTGAGTATCATCCTTATCAAACTCACTATGAGTTAGAGGATCTTCCTACCGCTTGGGGCGGATATGATCTTATGCCGATACGCGCTAAATATTTTGAAAAATACGGGAAAATATTTTGGGGAATGACAGGAAAGTTCCATCATTCATGGGGCGAATTTGGCGGATTTAAAAATAAAGATGCCCTTAAATATGAATGTGCTGATATGATAAGTATTGGCGCATCTATGTCTGTGGGTGACCAGCTTCATCCGTGCGGAAAGCTTGACGAAAGTACATATTCTGTTATGGGTTATGCTTTTGATTATGCAGATAAAATTGAGAAATATTCGGAAAATACAAAAGCCTATACCGATATCGCTCTTTGGATGAGCCACTCTGATTCAGATATCGGTTGTTCAAAGATACTTCAAATAATGCAGCTTGAATACGATATCGTTGAAGTTGGAGATGATATTTCTAAATATAGCTGTGTAGTATTGCCTGACAGAGTTAAATTTAGTGATGATGATAAAAAGCGTCTTTGTGAATTTACAGCAAATGGCGGAAAAATAATCACCAGTGCTGAGAGTATTTTTGATGAACTCGGAATAAAAATGATCAAGCATTCGGGTTCTGATGAGGACTTTATTTCTTGCGAGATAGATGAAATTAAAACTCCGTTCCTTTCATATTCAAGCGCTTATGTCACAGAAAGTGAAGGAGAGGTGCTTGCTAAGGTACATGCCCCCTATTTTAATCGTACTTATGAGCATTTTTGCGGTCATAAAAACACTCCATTCAAGCTCCAAAGTGAGGAATATCCTGCCCTCGTTAAAAAAGGAAATGTATTGTATTTTGCTCATCCGGTTTTCGAGGCTTATAATAAATCGGGAAGCTATGCGCTTGAAAGATATATTAAGAAGGGCTTTGAAAAAATATATTCAAAGCAGATAGAAATAGAAAATCTTCCTTCCTGCGGCAGAGTAAGATTCAGAAAGAGCGAAGAAAAGGGATTTTATGCATTGCACCTTTTATATGCTCCACCCGTTAACAGAGGCAATGTATGCTTGCTTGAGGATTTTCCTGTGCTTAGCAATGTTAAGGTTAAGATAAAGCTTGATCAAAATATCAAATCCGTAAAAAGCGAGCCTGATGGCGAAAATATCCCGTTTGTTTGTGAAAATGGAATTCTGTCTTTTGATATTCCTAAGATGCAGCTTCACAAGCTTATAATAATAGAGTGAAAAAATAAGGCTCGTTATCGAGCCTTATTTTTATAATTCTTCGCGAGTTGTTTGTACCTTTGAGCAGATAATATCAAGATTTCCGTTTCTGACTCTTATTTCATCAAGGAATTCCTTTTCTTTTTTAGAATCCTTTAACATTATCGAATATGTAAGATTGAACATTGTGCCGAGATTTTTAAGCTTTACTTTAGTAAGCTCGTGCTCGGTAGTATATTTTTCGAAAATGTCATCAAAAATATCGGAATAATCGAGGTCTTCAGGAATTGTAACCTTAAGAGTGCGCTTTTTTGAGCTTGCTTCACCGAATTTTGTGATAGTGAAAATAAAGTTAACACCTTCAACCAATGCAGCAAGAATAAATGCAATGTAAATGTATCCAAGACCGAGAGTTAATCCCACAGCCATTGCCAAAAAGATATGAGTTATATCTTTAGCAGAGCCTTGAGCAGAACGGAATCTTGTTAAAGCAAAAATTCCACCAACGGCAAATCCTGTTCCAACAACATCGTTAGATCCTGTGATGAGCATTATAAGAACACATACTATCGCGGGCAAAAGAGCTATTGCAATAACAAGGTTTCTTGAAAATTCATTTCTAAATGTGTAGCAGAAGGCAATTAAAAATCCAACCAAAAGTGAGGACAAGAGGCAAATAAAGAACATCGTGGTATTTGAAAGACCTGAACCTTCTTCAGCAACCTCAGCAATTCGACTGGCTTCGAATATGCTTTGATATATTTCTAATTTCATATTATATATCTCCAATCTGTTTTATCATATGTGTATAAGCGGTTCCAACCTTAGAGAAGGATGTACTTTTTATTTTTAAATCAGAAAAAAGTCTTACGATCCAAAGCGGAAGATTGCCGGGAACCTTGATCTCCATTAAAACATGTCCACAAGGGAGTAAACTGTGTCCGTAAACGCCTTTAGTTAAATCAAGATCGTACGTACGCCAAGTAAGATTTTTATCAAAGGTTACGCGAAAATCGCCGTTATCCTTATGAAAGAAAGCTGATCTGTCATAAGAAATATAAAATTTAGGAGAGATTCCTTTATATCTTTCTGTGCAGAATTTTAATTCTTTTATGATCTGAGAAGGATTTTCTATTTCTAATTTATTAGATAAAAAATTAATAGAATCAGAATATTTCATCTCTGTCCTTCGTTTATATACTGTGCCCTCATATTTCTTTTTTAATTCTATAAAAGAAACAGAATCATTTGTCGGTATTCCGTAGGTACGTAAGCGTAGCTTTTCTTTATAAATCGGTTTTGATATAGAACGACGTATCAAAAGATAGTCTTCCGTATCATAATATAGATTACATATTGTAGTTTCACCATATTCATCAGGGACAAAGACAAGATCAAAAGCGTTTTTTACAGCAAGATATTGTTCTTCTGTAAGAATAAACTTTTTTTCGAGTCTTTTAAAGTTCTTTTTGAAAGCCAAATAACTCCCCCCTTACAATCCTATATTCTATCATAAAAATATTATTATGTCAATTGATATTTGTTTATTTTTATTATTATTTTATAAAAAAAGTGATTAAATTTGGCTATTTTTACTTTTGAAAACATTTATAATCTAATTATAAGACAAAAATAACAGATAAAAACAAAAAATAAAACATTTTATCGAGCATAATGCTTTTAGGGTTGACTTTAACAGAAAAAAACTGTATAATATTTATGTAAATTTAAATAAAAAACAAATGGAGGCAGTTATGTCAAAAAAATATGCTATCGGCGTAGATTTCGGTACTCTTTCCGGAAGAGCCGTTTTAGTAGATGTTTCAAACGGAGAAGAAATAGCTACATCTACTCTTGAATATAAGCACGCAGTTATGGATGAATTTTTACCCGATGGAGTTACCAAGCTTCCACCCGACTGGGCTTTGGAGCATCCAAAGGATTATCTTGAGGTTTTGGGTTATACGATTCCAAACGTTCTTAAGGATTCTGGAGTATCAAACGAAGATGTTATAGGTATAGGTATCGATTTTACCGCGTGCACCTTACTTCCTGTTTATAAGGATGGCACTCCTCTTTGCTTTGACGAAAAATTTATTAATAATAAACACGCATACATAAAGCTTTGGAAGCATCATGCTGCTCAAAAGCATGCCAATAAGCTTAATGAGATTGCAAAAAATATGGGCGAGAAGTGGATTGATAATTACGGTGGTAAAATATCGAGCGAATGGGCTTTCCCGAAGATTTGGCAAACCCTCGAGGAGGCTCCTGAGGTTTACGATGCTGCCGATTTCTTTATTGAGGCTGCTGACTGGGTTATTTGGCAGCTTTGCGGTAAACAAACAAGAAACTCTTGTACAGCCGGTTATAAGGCTATGTATAATAAGGCTTGCGGATATCCTTCAAAGGAATTCTTTAAGGCTCTTGATCCCAGACTTGAAAATGTTGTAGAGGAAAAGTTGAATTGTCCAATAACTCCTCTCGGTGCTAAGGCAGGAGAGATTACAGAGGAAGCAGCTAAACTTACTGGACTTAAGGTAGGAACAGCTGTTGCTGTTGCTAATGTTGACGCGCATGTTACTGTACCTGCTCTTGGAATTGATGCTCCAAATAAAATGCTTGCTATAATGGGCACTTCTACTTGCCATATGCTTATGGGAACTGAAGAGAAGGTGGTTCCGGGTATGTGTGGAGTTGTGGCTGACGGTATCTTGCCTGGATATTTTGGATTTGAAGCCGGTCAAAGTTGTGTTGGAGATCATTTCGCTTGGTTTGTTGATAATTATGTTCCTTACGAATATAAGCAAGAAGCAGATAAACGTGGAATTTCTGTTATGAAGCTTATGGTCGAAAAGGCGCAGGCGTTGAAGGTTGGAGAAAGTGGAATTTTGGCGCTTGATTGGTGGAACGGTAACAGAAGCGTTCTTGTTGATGTTGATCTTTCCGGAATTTTTGTTGGTATGAGCCTTCTTACCAAGCCCGAGGAGATGTTTAGAGCTCTTATCGAGGCAACAGCATTTGGTACGAGAAAGATAATAGAAACATTCCGCAAAAACGGTGTAGCAGTTGATGAATTTTATGCTGCCGGTGGAATATCTCAAAAAGACCCTTTTACTATGCAGATATATGCTGATGTGATCGGAATGGATATAAAGATAAGCGCATCAAAGCAAGCTCCGGCTCTTGGAAGTGCTATATTTGGAGCTGCATGCGCAGGCAAGGCGGCTGGAGGCTATGATTCTGTAGCCGAGGCAGCTAAGGTTATGGGCAAGGTTTCCGATGTTGTATATCATCCAATTAAGGAAAATGTAGAAATTTATGATAAGCTATACAAAGAATACGATATACTTCACGACTATTTCGGACGCGGAGAAAATGACGTTATGAAAAGACTTCGTGCAATTAGAGCTCAGGCTAAAAGCATATAACAAAAAAATTTTATATGAATAAAATAAAAATGGGTTTGTTTGCTAAACCCATTTTTATCTATATAGAGTTGTATTTTCTTTGCATTTATGCTAAAATGTTATAAAGAGGTGATATTGTGTCAAATATTATTGATTATATGAAATGGAGATCGGATATCACATTTTCACAGATCGGGATCAATGACATAGACTGTCTTATTTTTTCTGAGCTTGCATATTTACCGCTTGAAGGCGTAGTTCCGTCATTAGATGACGGAAAATATATAATGTTGGTAGATGCAGTACATAAATTTTTTAATATACATAAAGACGGTATTTCTGTAGGTGCTATCATACCTGATCAAATAATAGGTCTTTTTAAGCATGCCGGCAGAACTAACCGTTTTGCGGATGTTAAGATGTGGGGATATGTAAACGATGTGGATCTTTCGCAGGAAAAGCAGTTTTCGGCTGTTTGCTTTACGATTGATGATGGAACGACGTATGTAGCATACAGAGGCACTGACGATTCCATAGTTGGTTGGAAGGAAGATTTTAATATGGCGATATATACGCCAATTCCTGCTCAAAAGGAGGCTCTTGATTATCTCGAAAAAATGCATAAAAAAATCAAGGGTCCTATAATAGTCGGCGGACATTCAAAGGGCGGAAATTTGGCTGTGTATTCATCTATAAACGCATCAAGCTCCGTAAAAAAGAGAACGGTGAAAATATATAATTTTGACGGTCCCGGATTCAAGGATAATTTTATTTCTCATAGCGATACGAATACAATTGATAAAATTATTAATATTTTGCCGGAAAGCTCTATTATAGGAAGAATATTCGATATAGTTGGCCGTTATGAAATTGTAAACAGCGTAAATAAAGGAATTATGCAGCACGATGCTTTTTCTTGGTCTGTTATGGCGTCTGATTTTGTATACGCTCCTGAATTTACAGCGCAAAGCGACGAGTTTCATATATTATTGAAAAAATGGGTTTCTAAAATGAGTAAGGATGAGGTAGTGGATATTATAGAAACCTTGCATAAAGTAATGACCAATTCTAATGTTACTGCATTGAGTGATATAACATCGGATAAATTTAAATTCATATTGAATATTTTAAAATCCGATACGGAAGATAAAAAGACAATATGGAACGGATTTAAAAAATTGATTAGTGAAAAATATTTCGGAGATAAGCAAAACGCTAAAAAATCTGCTAAATTTCAAATATCCAAAGAAGAAAATATGCAAATAGATGGATTTGATGACGGCGAAATAGTGGATTTGCAGTGATGAAACAATTGAAATTGGAATATTTTTTTAAAAGGTCTTTTCAAAATTATCAAAATATGATATCATATTATGTATATGAACGATAAAAGAGGTTGTTTTATGGAAAAAATAAATATTAGTTTAATATATCCTGAAAATAAAATTCCAAAATTAGAAGATCAAGAGGATATATTACCTAACATATCCTCAGAGGTTCTTGATCAAATTGAGTTAAACACTGTTATAGATCTTAGAAACAGCCGTTTGTGTGATTATTTTACATATGATAAGGAAGTAATAGAATATCGCCAAAAGGTATTTGAGGATATGATTGATAATCCTGAGCTTGGAAATATATTACTTGAGGTTCAGCCAATCTTGTCTGATATTACTGAAATCAGACGAATTTCATCCGATTCCGATTCCGGAGACGGATATCTTTACAGTATAACAGAGATTGAACTTTATATTTCGGCTATTGAAATGCTCCATAATGGACTTCGTTCTATAAAAAATGGATTCAAGAGTGAGGCTTTTCAAACGCTTGCTGAAAGAATAAACGAGCTTACCGAAAGCGATTATTATAAGGATCTTAACAATAAGCTTAAGGAATTGACCTCGAGGGTAAGAGAAGTAAAGAGTGTTACTATAGGTGTAAATTTGGATTCTCAGCTTCGTCCAGATACTGCGGGTGTTCTTAGCGTGAATAATGAGAAATTCAAGTCAGGAGAGCTTCTTAATAAGATATTGCGTCTTGATTTTAAAAATGATGAATATACTTGTATTGCATCGTTGGTTCCTTTTAAGAAAAATCAGTCGGAGAACCAACAAATAGCGCTTTCATATGCGTTCAATAATGCTCTAAATCATGTTTTCAAATCTTCTATGAAATCGTGGAGAAAGGTTGTCCAAACATATATACTTGAAAACGCAGACTTTTTAATCAAATTGATGCCTGAAATTGAGTTTATAGTTAAAGGAACTGAGCTTGTTGAGACTCTTACAGCTTCCGGAAACAATCTGACATATCCGGAAATATATCCTATGGATGAAAAAATCTTCGATGTTCAAGGAATATATAATCCCGTGGTGGCATCTAAGCTTAATGAAAAAATGGTTGAAAACAATTTTATTTTTGATAAAGAGGGAACATTTTATGTTCTTTCCGGTCCAAATAGAGGCGGGAAATCGGTAATCACGTGTGCTGTAGGACTTACATTTGCTCTTGCTCAATTAGGCTTGCCTGTGCCCGCAAAATCAGCGAAAATAAGCCCGGTAGATGCTATATTTACGCATTTTCCGACAGGATCTGAGGATACGATCGATAAAGGAAGGCTTGGCGAGGAATGTGCAAGACTTGATGAAATATTTGATGTTGTAACGTCAAACAGTTTGGTTTTGCTTGACGAATCGTTATCATCTACAGGATCGTTTGAAGGGGCTTATATTGCATCTGAGGTTCTGTGTGGATTTTCAATGGTAGGTTGCAGAGGAATTTTTTCCACTCACCTGCACGAGCTTTCGTCTATGATAGATGGAATAAACAAAAAGTGCGTTGCTGATGGCGGATCAATGATAGATACTCTCGTTGCAGGAATTGATAACGGGCAGAGAAGCTTCGTTATAAGTCGCGAAAAACCCGACGGAAAAAGCTACGCTCGCGATATCGCAGATAAGTACGGTATATCTCTTGAGAGAATTTTAGCAAAAATAAATAAAAATAATTAAAAAAATTAAAAATTACTATTGCAATTAAAAAAATACTGTGATATAATACTAATCGTGAATTTTGGTAGGTTACTTTTTCTACTTAAATGGAGGTGTAAAAATGGCTAAATGTGCTATATGCGGAAAAGGTGTTACATTCGGACACAATGTATCTCACTCCAACCGTAAGACAAACAGAACATGGAAACCCAATATCAGAAGAGTAAAGGCTGTAGTGAACGGTTCTAACAAAACTGTTGATGTTTGCTCTCGTTGCCTTCGTTCCGGTAAGGTTACTCGTGCAATCTGAAAAATTTGAAATTAAAAGATCGTTTAATGCGGTCTTTTTTTCATTTAATAACAATGAAAATAATTTTAAGTAAAAACATAAGTGATATATTTGAAAAGGCTACTCAAATTCCTACCATTTCAGTAGCTCCGTTTGAAGATTTGGATGCTCCTGTAAATATGCATCCGGATATGCTGTTTTTTGTTATTGATAAAACCGTTTTTTGTTATAATAAATATTATCTAAACAATGAATCGCTTTTTGATAAAATAAAAAAAGAAGGGTACGATATAGTTAGAGTAAAAAAGGAATGTAAAAGAGAATATCCAAATGATATATCCTTAAATGTTTTAAAAATGGGAAAAACTCTTTTTGGCAAAAAAACTCATGTTGCTCCTGAAATTTTAAAATATGCGGAGAAAAACGGATATTCATTTATTAATGTAAACCAAGGATATGCATCTTGTGCAACTCTTGTGTTAAATGATGATAACGCTATAACTGCTGATGTTTCGTTGAAAAAAGCTATAGAAAATGTAGGGAAAAAGGCACTTTTGATATCGGGAGGCGGAATATCGCTACCAGGATATAATTGTGGATTTATAGGCGGAGCAAGCGTTGTTATAGATAAAAATGTGTATTTTTTTGGAGATGTTAATTTCCTTCAGGATTATGAAATTATAGATGAAAAAATCACATCCCTTAATATGAAAACTTTTTCTATTACGACGGGGGGAGTGTATGATTTTGGCGGAGCTAAATTAATATGAATGTATTTTTTGATTTTTATTGGACATAATACTATCAAACGATTTTATCGTTTTGAAAGGAGAAAATTATGTTTAATAATAACCAAAACTACCAAAACAATCAAAATAATCAGAACAATCAAAATAATCAAAGCAAGCAACAAAATTATAGCACCTCAAGCAATCAGAATAAGAAAAATGATTCTTTCGAGAATAAGCAGAATTCTCAGAATTACGAAAACAAGAAGAATAATTCTCAATCAAGATAATTAAAAAAATCGAGCGGATAACGCTCGATTTTTTATTAGTTATTATAAATATTATAAAAAATACGTCCGTATATTTTAAAAATATTATAAAAACACTTGGCAAGATCAAAAAAATATGTTATACTTAAATATAAATTAACGTATAAGTTCACATAAATGGCGATTTACGGAGGTTTTATGTGGTTTTTAGATAAAGTTTCTCACTATCTTTCGTTTTTTACAATGATGGGAGTTAGGGATGTAATAGATATTTTAGCATTAGCTATCGTAATGTTTTGTGTTTTTCTTTTTGTTAAGGAAAGAAGAGCCGGTAAATTGGTTTTGGGAATTGCGTTTTTTGTAGTAATTCTCGTTATTTGCAATATTTTTAAGCTTAACGCTATGAATTTTGTTCTTTCAAATTTCTTCGAGGTAGGAATAGTATTGCTTGTAATAATATTTCAGCCTGAAATTCGTTCGGCTCTTGAAAAAATGGGAGATAATTCTGTAAAGGGAATAAGAAGAATAGGCGAGGGAAATAAAAATTCAACCCAAACTCTTTCAGTTATCGACACTTTGTCTGATGCTGTATTTGATCTTGCAAAGACTAAGACAGGAGCAATAATAGTTTTTGAAAGAAATACTAAGCTTGGAGATCTTATTCTTACAGGAACTATTATTAATGCACAAATAAGTACTTTTTTGCTTAGAAACATATTTTTTAACAAAGCACCGTTACACGATGGAGCGGTTGTTATAAGAGATAATAGAATTTACGCTGCAGGATGCTTGCTTCCTCTTTCGGTAAATCCTGATATAATCAAGGACTTGGGAACGAGACACCGCGCCGCTATCGGTGTTAGCGAAAACAGCGATTGCATAGCAATCGTAGTTTCTGAAGAGACCGGTATAGTTTCTATAGCTCATGAAGGCCATATTTACAGAAACTTCACAAGAGCTACTATGAAAAAGAAGCTTGAGGAATATTTAGTTCAAAATACGAAAGCTTCTAAAAACAAACGCGGAGCTAAGGTGAATTTACATAAGGATATATAAGGAGATAGTTATGGATAGATATTCTAAGACTATTGATACCGATACTACGGAGTTTTTAAATATAGAAGACAGCACACCTACTGTGAAACACAGTACGGCAAGCAAAATATTCGCTATTATTGTATGTCTTTTTTTAGCTATAGTAGTTTGGCTTCATGTTATGAATACAAGTACAGAAAATGTTGAATATATTTTTAATGATGTAGAATATGTGGAAAACGGCGTTTCAGTAGATAAAGACGTAACCATTAAGGTTATTGGAACTAAGAGCTTTATAGCCGATGCAAAAAGATCAAATATTACAGTATATTATGATTATGAAAATTGTAGAGTCGATTTTTCTATTGATGGTAAATCTATTCTTGATGTTGCAATTCAAGATGAAATAGAAATCAGTGATGATAAACAGTCAATAACTATTACTGTTGTAAATGCAAAGTATGAAAATATTAGTTGAGCAAATTAAGGTTTCCATTAATTCTGCTGATGAGGAAATATTTGAGCTTGCTAAGGCGCGGATCAGAAAAACACGCGCCTTTTCATATGTTTATTCTTGCCGTATACACAAAAGGTCTATAGATGCAAGAAAAAAGGATGAAATAAAGTTTGTATGTACCGTATGCGTTGAAGCGGAATGCTTATATAAAGGAAACATTGATGAAGTTTTAAAAAATCATAATATGAAGGCTGTAAGAGAAGAAGAAATTTCTTTTAAAGCCTTAAAAAAACCTAAAAAATCTCCGCTTGTGGTTGGATTTGGTCCTGCCGGAATGTTTTGCGCTTTAGCGCTTGCCAGAGCCGGTCTTAATCCTATAGTTATAGAAAGAGGCGCGGATGTTGATTCGAGAATCAGTGATGTTGAAAAGTTTTATACATCAAAGATGTTGGATATAAACTCCAATGTTCAATTTGGAGCAGGAGGAGCAGGTACTTTTTCTGATGGAAAGCTTACAACAAGAATAAATGATCCAAAATGCGATTTTGTTTTAAAAACATTCTTTGATTATGGTGCTCCGGAGGACATATTATATAAAGCTAAGCCTCATATAGGCACTGATAATCTTTGTAATATCGTTAAAAATATTGATTCTGAAATAAGACGTCTGGGCGGAAAAATATATTATAACACACAGCTTCTTTCTTTTTATAACGGCAAGGCTATTACTAATAATGGGGATTTTGAATATTCGAGTATAGTTTTAGCTATCGGTCACAGTGCAAGAGACACTTATGCATATTTGTTAAGCCAAGGATTTGCTATCGAACCTAAGCCTTTTTCTGTAGGCGTTAGAGTCGAGCATTTACAGCAAGATATCAATGAGGCTATGTTTGGAAAATATGCTTCCGATAAACGCTTGGGCGCAGCTGAATATAATATTTCTCATCGAAAGGATGGCAAGGGAGTGTATTCCTTTTGTATGTGTCCCGGTGGTGAAGTTATGGCTGCTGCAAGCGAAGATGGCGGAGTTGTTGTTAACGGCATGAGCAAATTCGCGCGTGACGGAATAAATGCTAATTCTGCTATAGTTGTTCAAGTTGATAGAGATGATTATGGAAATGATCCCAAAAAAGCTATTGATTTTCAGCGTATGCTCGAAAGAAATGCTTTTATAAAAGCAGGTAGCAATTATAAAGCGCCCATCCAAACAATGGGGGATTTTTATAATGATAAAGCTAAAAATTATCCTACAAAGGTATTTCCAACATATATGAATGGTGATGTTACGGTTTGTAATATGAATACTGTGCTTCCGAAGTTTGTATGTGATTATCTTAAGCTTGGATTTAATGAATTTGGAAAGAAGATCAGGGGCTTTGATGATCCTGCTACTGTAATTACAGGTGTAGAAACGAGAACATCAGCTCCGCTTCGTATATTAAGAAATGAAAATTATACAGCTTTTTCTCATTTTGACGTGTATCCGTGTGGAGAAGGAGCTGGATACGCAGGAGGAATTATGAGTGCCGCGGTTGACGGTATTAATGTTGCTCTTGCAATATTGAATAAATAAAAGGATTTTATTGTGATAAAAGATAGAAAAGTATGGAATGTAAAGGCTGAAAGCACCTCTGCTATTGCTATGGAGCTTATGAAGGCTCTCGGAATAGGCGAGGTCTTGGCTACTCTTATTGTAAATCGAGGATATACAACTATAGAAGCCGCCAGATCTTTCTTGGAAAAATCAACTGAAATATTGCACGATCCGTTTTTGCTAAATGATATGGAAAAGGGCGCTAAACGAATATTGGATGCAGTAAAAAATAAAGAAAATATTTGTATATACGGTGATTATGATGTTGACGGAGTTACATCTGTAAGCATTTTGTATATGTACCTTGAAAAAATGGGTGCAAGTGTAAGATATTATATACCAAGCCGAAAGGGTGAGGGATACGGTGTGTCCGAAATGGCAATAAATAAATTGCATAATGAAGGCACAGATCTTATTATTACCGTAGATACGGGTGTTACTGCCAATAAAGAAGTGGAAATCGCAAGAGGGTTCGGTATTGATGTTGTTATAACCGATCATCACGAATGCCAAATTGAACTCCCTTCCGCAGTTGCAGTTATAAATCCCAAGAGACACGATTCGACATATCCGTTTCAGCATCTTGCCGGAGTTGGAGTCGTTTTTAAATTGCTTTGTGCTCTTGAAAAGCTCAGAACAGACGATTCTTTGATGGAATGTGTTAAGAGAATATCATATGAATATGCCGATCTTACAGCTATTGGTACAATTGCTGATGTAATGCCGGTAAAGGATGAAAACAGACTTATAATATCGTTGGGGCTTAATCTTATTGAAAAAACCGATAAGATAGGGCTTTCTGCTCTTATCAATCTTTGCAGAAGTAATGATGCAAAGTCACGCAGCAAATCCAAGAAAAAGATATCTTCCGGATTTATCGGTTTCACTGTAGCTCCCCGAATAAATGCTGCAGGAAGAATTAGTGATGCTTCTATGGCTGTTGAGCTTTTTTTGTCAAAGGATGCTGTAAGAGCCGAGGAGTATGCTGCTAAGCTTTGCGATATTAATAAGGATAGGCAGCTTGAAGAAAACAGAATAGCTGATGAGGCGTATGCATACATCGAGGAAAACGGTTATCAGCCTGACGGTGTTATAATTCTTGATAATAATGAGTGGCACCACGGAGTTATAGGAATTGTTGCTTCAAGAATTTCAGAAAGATATTGTTTACCTGCAATATTAATATCATTTGAGGGAAATGAAGAACCAGATGATGATGAAGCTATTGGCAAAGGATCGGGAAGAAGTGTTCACGGTATGAATCTTGTTGATGCGCTTCTTTATTGCTCAGATCTTCTTGAACGCTTTGGTGGGCATGAGCTCGCGGCGGGACTTACGGTTAAAAAGAAAAACCTACCTGCATTAAAGGAAAAAATGAACGAATATGCCTCTCATTGCTTTAATGGGACTACTCCTACAAGCGCACTTGATATAGATTGTTATTTGGATACAGACCAAATATCAATATCACTTGCATCCGATATCGGGATGTTAGAGCCTTACGGAGTTTCTAATCCTGTTCCTACGTTTGCGGTTTCTCAAATGATAATCGAGGATATTGTACCTGTAGGAATGAACAGACATTTAAAGCTGATTCTTTCAAAAAACGGAAAAACTTATACGGCTATGAGATTTTGCGTTTCAATTGAAGAATTTGAATATCATATAAACGATGAGGTTGATGTAGCATTTAATTTGGAAATCAATGATTTTATGAATGTAAAAAACATTCAATTCAATGTGAAAGATATTCGATTAAGTGATAATTTATTCAAATTACAGGAAGACGGAGAAAATTGTCTTAAGAGCATAAAAGAGGGCAAAATAACCGTGCCTTTTGAGGAATTAGTACCTCAAAGATCTGATTTTGCTCTTGTTTATAATTTCCTTTTAAAAGAAGCGCGTGAGGGTAAAAATGAATATTCATATATAAGACTTCTTTGCGCGATACATCATAAATATGATATTGAAAATTTGGGATATATTAAGCTTAAAATGATAATAAAAATTTTTAGGGAGCTCAATATCGTTTCAATAGACGAAATAGATACATACAATTTTAAATTTAAATTTAATTATACTAAGGATAAGACTAATTTAGAGAAATCAAACATTCTAAAAAAATTAAAGAATTTATATCCTTCAAGATAATCGCGAGGTGAGCAAGGTGGAAGAAGCAAGATTTGATCCGATAAAAAATCTGATTGAAATAATTTCGACCAATGGCAAAAAATACGACGTTAATAAAATAAAAAAGGCATTTTTATATGCTGATGATATGCATATAGGACAGGTAAGACTTAGCGGAGAGCCGTATATTTCACATCCTATTGCTGTTGCCGAGAGCGTTGCCGGACTCGGTCTTGATACGGATTCCATTTGTGCAGCTTTTTTACATGATACGGTTGAAGACTGTCCGGACAAAACAGATCTTAATAAAATAACAGAGCTTTTCGGGGGAGATGTTGCTTTACTTGTAGACGGTGTAACTAAGATTAAGTCTATAAATATCGAGGACAAGGAAGAAACGCATATTGAAAACATAAGAAAAATGCTTCTTGCTATGTCCAAGGACATACGAGTTATATTTATCAAGCTTTGTGATAGAATGCATAATATGCGTACTCTGTATGTTAAAAAGGATGAAAAACGAAGGACTACTGCGCTTGAAACGATGCACATTTATGCACCATTGGCACATCGTTTGGGTATGCAGAGAGTTAAGCAAGAGCTTGAAAATCTTTCTTTGCAATATTTAGACCCCATCGGATACGAGGAAATAAAAAAGCATATTGAAGAAAAATACGGAAAGAATGTTGATTTTATTGATAACTTAAAAAAATATGTTACAGAAAAATTGGCGCAAACCGATATAGATTTTTCTATTGGCGGACGTGTAAAAACAGTTTATAGCGTATACCGCAAAATGT
>JAGAPG010000013.1 GCA_017623355.1 Clostridia bacterium | reverse complement strand
TCTTGGAGATGACAAAAAATACGCTGCTACACTCAAGCACTTTGCTGCTCACGGCTCGCCAAAATCAGGAGTAAACCTTTCATCAACAACCGTAACAGAGCAGGAGCTGTGGGATAAATACCTGCCGCCATTCAAAAAAGCATTAGATGCAGGTGCATACTCTGTTATGCCTGCCTACTCTGCATTAAACGGAGTTCCTTGCCACGCAAACCAATTCTTAATGAATGATATTTTAAGAGAAAAGCTTGGCTTTGACGGAGTAGTAATTTCCGATTTTGGAGCAATATCAATGCTTTCGTTTTTTCAAGGTATGGCACAGGATGAAAGGGAAGCAGCAAAGCAAGCTATTTCCTGTGGTATTGATATTGAAGCTCCCGATGCTTGGGCGTATGGAGATAATCTTAAAAATCTAATTGAAAATGGCGAAATCAGCATCTGTGAGATTGACAAAATAGTTCTTCGCGTCCTAAAGCTAAAGCAAAAGCTTGGACTTTTTGATATGCCAAAGCCAAATATTGATGATATAAAGAAAACAGTTCGCTCACAAGAGCATAAGGCACTTGCAAGGGAGGCTGCCGAAAAATCTATAGTTCTTCTTAAAAATAATGGCGCTCTCCCTCTTAAAAAGGGCTCAAAAATCGCGATTGTCGGTCCTAACGCCTTTTCTGTTCAATTGGGCGATTACGCATTGCCTAAATTTGATGTAAAAACTCCCTTTGAAGCGATTAAGAAACGCGCTGAAATATCAGGTGGAGCTGTCCTCTCAGCCAAGGGGTGTGATGTTTATGGTACGGACACATCAGGCTTTGAGGAGGCAGAAAATCTTGCAAAATGGGCAGACACGGTTGTTTGTTTTATTGGTGGAAAAAGCATGAAAGGCTATGGTGTCGGCTGGGGAAGTGAGGAGGAATCAATTCTGACCTGTGGTGAGGGCAGAGATATGCACGACCTAACTCCCGGTGGACCACAGCTTGACCTTGTTAGAAAAATGATAGATACCGGCAAGGATGTGGTTGTTGTTATGGTTGACGGAAGACCCGAAACGCTTTTTGATGTTGCTAACAATTGTAATGCTTTAGTTAGCGCCTGGTATCCCGGAGAGGAGGGCTCGGTGGCACTTGCTTCCTTGCTTTTCGGTGATGTCAATTTTTCTGCAAAAACACCTGTAACCTTCCCAAAGCATACGGGACAGTTGCCTCTTTGCTACGATAATCTACCAAGCGATTACGGATATTATCACAAGCCGGGAACGCAAGAAGCCCCTGGCTGTGATTATGTATTTTGTGACACTAATCCTGAATTTCCTTTTGGATTTGGAATTGGATATTCAAGGCTGATTTATCGTTCCTTAGATGTAAAATATGAAAGCGATAAATTGCAAATAGCCGTTGAAATAGAAAATTCAGGCACGTTTTTTGCTACCGAGCCTGTGCTTGCCTATATTCGTGACGAAATCGCATCTATTCCTCAGCCTGTAAAAAAGCTTGTAGCATTTGAAAGAGTTGATATTGAGGCAGGACAAACCAAAAAAATTCAACTGACCATTCCAAAGGAAATGCTTATGCTTACAGGACTGGATATGAAAAAACGATTTGAGAACGGTTGGTTCACGGTAAGTGTTGATAGGCTTTCAACACGCATTTATATCAGCGAATAAGTAAAAAGGGGAATTCGTTGAAAATCTATATAAGCTATGGTATAATTTCATTAAAGACTACCGAAAGGAAAAATCGCTATGAAAAACCCACTAATCACTATGTCTGCCTTGGTTGGCAACCCGACTGGCGAGGATATATTTAACTATTTGAACGATATGAAGCAAAACGGAATTGACGGGGTAATGATTTACCCTCGCTCGGGCTGTTTGATTGAATATTTGAGCGAGGAGTGGTTTTCTGCCGTTGAAAATTTTATAAAGAGTGCCAAGGCGCTTGATATGGACCTTTGGCTTTACGATGATTTTAACTGGCCATCGGGAGATGCGTGCGGAAAGGTCACTGAAAATGAGAATTTTCGCTTAAAATCGATAAAAACAGAGGGCGATGATATTGGAAAAATAAGCTGTAAATCAAAGCACAATTCTGATATTTTTGGCGAAAAGTTTTTTCCGGATTTAATGAATCCCAAAGCAGTTGACTACTTTATTTCTCTGACTCACGAGGAATATTATAAGCGGTTTGGCAATTATTTTGGCACTGTAATAAAAGGAATTTTTACCGATGAGCCTTCAATAGGCTATTGCTCACAGAATGGACGCTTGCCATATTATGACGGAATAGAAGACGACTATAAGGCATCATATGATAAGGATTTTTCCCACGATTTACTCTTGCACAGTGAGGATTTTTGTAAAAACGCAATGAAGCTTGCCTCTGCCAAATTTAAGGAAGCTTATATAGATAAGCTTTCAAGCTGGTGTAATTCACACGGCATTTTAATGACAGGGCATTTGATGTGTGATAATGAGCCCTTTTATTCTGTTAAATATAACGGCGATTTTTTGAAAAATCTTTCCGCCTTCCCCTTGCCCGGTATTGACGAGATTGCCACTTGCCTTGAGGACAGAACATTAATGGCTCTTTTGGGTGGAATAGAATACGCAGGGAAAGGAAAGGGTGCGATGGCGGAGCTTTTCGCACTTGGCCCTTGCGATATGTCCTATGCAAAGAAAAGGTGTATGCTTTTTTTAGCTGCGTGCCACAAAATCGACCATTATTTTTTGGCGATTTCACATATGGATATTTCGGGAAATATGCACGTTTGTGATTACTTTAGCGATTTTGCGGTGGCTCAGCCCGATTTTGGCGGTATGCGTCTTTTATCAGAGGAAGCAAAAACAGCCTGTGAGCTTGCAAAAAAGGACTACTCCCCGGATCTATATATAAGATTTCCTACCGAGATTAGCTTAAAAAATGCATCAAGGGACTTTGATTTGACTGTTCTTTTCTCACTTTTAAATGAGCTTGCATATCGAGGAATACAGTGGAAATACATCTTAAATGAAGCACCGACAGATGCGCCAATTATTGAGCTTGATGACACGCCCCAGTTTATTTTAAACGGCAACGCAGTAAGCATAGGCGATGTTATTTCGAGGTTTGATAAAAAAGCAATAACCGGTATTGACGGTGGGTGTGTTAAGGGAATATTCAGAAGGCGATTTGACGACGGCACCTCTGTTATACTCAATCTATATGCGCCCGAGGGAAGCTATATAATAGATGGCGAGATTGTTTATCTATACGAGCACGATGTCCTATTAAATAAAACTAATTTGCCGACAAAAAAGGAAGCAATTAAATCTTCCTTTATGGTTAATTATTGTAATCCAAATATCATACGACTTATGTGCTTGAATGACTCTAAGGTTGCCTTTGCTTGTGCCGAGGGTGAGCTTAATGTGCGCTTTGCGGTAAGAAAGGGCACAGATATAAAAATAGACGGAGTATCGCCTTTGCTTGACACTGATTATAACCCGTTGCCAAAAGGCATTTGTGAGCATTATAGCATTACAAAAGAGCAAAGCATTACGGCAGAAAAAACCATAATTGAATGTCAAAACGACCTAAAATATATGCCAAGTGCTATGGTAATTGGCAATTTTTCAGCTAGTATCATAAATGGAGAAACTTGTGGTGTGAACCTTACTAAGCGCAAAAAAGCATACAATGTAGGCGAAAAAATTGCTGATTTTGGCAAGATAGAATTTTTGGCAAGGGTAAGAGTGCCGCAAGGGGTTACAGGAATTGAGCTTTTAGGGACCAAGCTGTATACAGTACTTTATCTTGAAAACAGCCTATCGAGTGAGAAAATAACCACACCGTATATTTTTGGTGTTGAAAAAGAGCTTTGGGATAAGGAAATAGAGCTAAAAATAGTGCAATTTTCAAGCATCGGTCCTGTTTTTGGAGACGTTGACTATTGGGATAAAAACGCGAAGCATTCCCAATGGCGTGGAACTCCTTCAAGCGGTGAAACGCATTTCGGCTTTGATGAAATCAATTGGATATATTAGTCAGATTTTGGAGGCAAAATGAAAAGGCTTTTATCTATAATTTTAATTATTTTAATGACGGTTTCCTCAGCGGCAGTGTGTGGGTGCGCTGACAAGGGTGATGACGGCGCGCGCCTTGAATTAAATACCGATTTTAAAAAGCCAACGGGCTTGGGCGACGGTGAGGGCGAGCGTGTTAAGGTGATTTTATTGCTTGGGCAGAGTAACGCAACAGGCTGTGCGTTAAACAGCTACCTTGAGAAAAATGTCGGTGAGGAGCAATATAGCATATACGAGCAGGGCTTTGCTAATGCTCTAATCAATTATAGCGTTGACAATCAGCTAAATTCCTCGGATGGCGAATTTGTAAAAACAAGCGTGGGCTTTGGACACAAGAGTGAATATTTTGGTCCGGAGCTTGGCATTGCTGAAAAGCTGTCGAGCGAATATCCCGATGAGACGGTTGTGATTTTGAAATACACCTATTCTGGAAGCTGTCTAAAGACCCAGTGGCTTGATGATGGTGAGCGCGGCGATATTTACAAGGCGTGTATGAAGTTTACAAGGACATATATGGATGCGCTTATAGAAAGCAATTATGATGCAAAAATAGGTGCAATATGCTGGATGCAGGGTGAAAGTGATGCAACAGGAAAGGTCGCAGATGAATATTACGACAATCAAAAGCGATTTGTTTCCTTTTTAAGAGAGGACCTTGATAGATACGCAGACGATGGAAAAATATACTTTATTGATGCAGGAATACAAGAGGGCACTATTTTTCCAAGGTATGAGGCTGTAAACGAAGCGAAGGCTCGATTTGCGAGCGAATCCGAGCTTAATTTGTATTTTTCAACTATAGATGAGCACTTAACAACAAATCTTGAGCCAGAGGGCGAGCCCGATCTTGCACACTATGATTCTATGAGTGAATTAAAGCTTGGACATCTTTTTGCTAAGTATATAATAAGCTCGTATGAAAAAAGAAATTGAAATAAGGGCAGGCTTCTCTGCCCTTTTTTGCTCCATTGCAAATTTATGAAAAACAACTGATTGAAATGGGCTTTGTGATATGATATAATAAACCTACGGTGTTACCGCCGCTAAAGCGTCGACACCTGTGGTTCATTGATGACTAAAAGGAGCGCTTCTCGCTCTCGCGGTCACAGACCGCTTTCAAACGCTTGTGCGTTTGCTTTTATGATATAATAAACCTACGGTGTTACCGTCGCTAAAGCGTCGACACCTGTGGTTCATTGATGACTAAAAGGAGCGCTTCTCGCTCTCGCGGTCACAGACCGCTTTCAAACGCTTGTGCGTTTGCTTTTATGATATAATATAACAAAAGGTGGTGCTTAATATGAAATATAAAAATCCGATTATTCCAGGGTTTAATCCAGACCCGAGTATTTGTCGCGTAGGTGAGGACTTTTATCTTGTTACATCTACGTTTGAGTTTTTCCCGGGTGTTCCAATTTATCACAGCAAGAATCTTGTAAACTGGGAGCTAATTAATTATTGTCTTACCAAGGACTCTCAGCTTCCGTTAGAGGGGACCAACGCGTCTGATGGCATTTATGCGCCGACTATTAGATATCACGACGGTGAGTTTTTTATGACTACTACCAATGTTTCAAACGGTGGAAACTTTATTGTGCATACCAAGGATATTTACGGGGAGTGGAGCGAGCCCGGCTATGTTGATCAGGGTGGCATTGACCCTTCACTGTTTTGGGATGATGACGGGACTTGCTACTTTGTTTCAAACGGGCTTGACGAAAATGAAAGGGTGTCTATTCACCTTTGTCAGGTTGACCCATTTACAGGCAAGAAGCAAACACAAACTAAGCTAATTTCCTATGGCTGTGGCGGTAGATATCCAGAAGCGCCACACATATATAAGAAAAACGGCTACTATTATTTGATGCTTGCAGAGGGTGGCACCGAATACGGACATATGGAAACCATACAGCGCTCAAAGAATATTTATGGCCCATATGAAAAATGCCCACATAATCCAATTCTTACTCACCGTGACACTCCAGGCCCTATTCAAGCGACAGGACACGCAGACTTAGTAGAGGACCAAAATGGAAGCTGGTGGCTTGTATGCCTTGCAATAAGACCTATTAAAAACATGCAACTACACCATATAGGCAGGGAAAGCTTTTTAGCGCCTGTTATCTGGGACAAGGACGGCTGGCCTGTTGTTGGCAACAGTGGCACTATTGATTTTGAAATGGAAGGACCTCTCCCGGGGCCTACACCTTTGCCTGTCAGCCACGACTTTTTTGATAGCTTTGACAAAAACACCCTTGATTTGAATTGGAGCTTTGTCCGTAACCCAAGAAGAGAAAATTATCTTTTGGAAAAGGGGCGCATAATTTTAAAGGGCGGTAAGGACACTCTTTCCACGCCGTTAGGACATCCTACAATGATAGCAGTGCGCCAGCCCGAATTTGATATCGAGGCGACAGTGGAGCTGGAGGGTGAGATTAAAGAGGGGCAGGCATCTGGCTTGAGCGCGTTTTATAGCAGCGACTATCACTATGATATTTTTATAACAAGGGATAGGGGCGAATATAAGGTGTGCCTACGCAAAAGGGTGGCAGATATTGAGGTTATTACAAAAAGCCAGCCTATTGACTATAATGGCTCAGCTAAGCTTAAAATTATAGCAAACGAGGACTGGTACTTGTTCCTTTACGAAAGCAACGGAGAGCTTATAGAATTGGAAAAGGGCGCAGTTTCCTTGCTTGCAACAGAGGTAAACGGCAGGTCATTTACAGGAACATTCCTTGGCATTTTTTCCGAGCAGGGCGATATTTGCGCAAAGGGATTTAGTCTAAAGGTGCTTTGATTTATACAAGCATGAGTAAAAAACAAAAAGCAGAATTTCCCTAAGTGGAATTCTGCTTTTTATATTTGAGAAATTACATTTTTTTAAGAGTAAAGCTATCTGAAATGTGTAAATAGTTAGCAAGCACAGAAATGCCGTTTTCGTTTAATTCATCGGTGCTTACCGTCTTATTTTCACATCCTGCCTTAACAAGAGTATAAGAGCCGTTTCCCTCTATGAAAGGATAAACCGTTGCGTATTCCTGCAAGGGATGCTCCGTGTAGGAATAAACTCTGATTTCATTATAGCTCTTATCGTTAAATTGAAGCACGGTAAGAGTAGGAGTATTGCAAAGAATATGACATTCGCTATTTGCCCAAAATTCTCTTTCGCCCTTATATGTGTCGATAAATTCAGTCAGCTCCTTAATTGTAGCATCGGAAACCTGCGTCAAATCACAGCTAAATCCGATAGGTCCGCCAACAAGAGCGTTTTTAATAAAATCAAGGCTTGCTTCCTCTGCCCTTTGCCAATTAGATGTTGAGCTTAAAAGTATCTTTTCCTGCGTGTCGCCCACGGGGTAAGTGGGCGTAAAGCCCTCGACTGAGCGAATCGTTGCCCATCTTTCAAGCATTGATACGGGCATACGCACAAGCGCGTTTTTGAAAATCTCAAGCTGAGTATAAATGCCGTGGCTATCACTCATCCAAAACGAATCGAAATGCGGAGCGTTGGAAAGCGACATTCTGCCACCTCCGCTTGCACAGCATTCCAAGTGCAATTCGGGATAATCAGCCTTGATTCTTGAAAGAAAATAATTGTATCCCTCGAAATATTTGATAAAGCTACATCTTGTTTTGTCGTAATATAGGGGCGCGTTTAGGTCAAACTTGATAAATTCAACGCCGTACTTATCAATATTTGCCTTCAAAACACCGTAAATAAAGTCACACGCCTCTTTATTTGCAAAGTCTACAAAGCAGTGCTCTCCCTCGGTTAAATAGTATTCAGGATGAGTCTTAACGTTTTCACAGCTTGGATTGGCTCTTTCGATTTCAAACCAAAGACCGAATTTAAGCCCCTTTTCGCGCACTCTGTCAGCAAATTCCGAAAGCCTGCCTTCCATAGCGCTTTCGTTTGATTCCTGCCAATCTCCGACAACGTCCCACCAAAGCTGAGTTTTGCCAAACCAACCGGCGTCAACCGTAAAGTATTCACAGCCAAGAGCTTGAGCCCTGTCGAGCTGACACACAAGATTATCAAATGCGATATAATCAAAGTGGCTCATCCAAGTGTTATAAACGATAGGCAGGGAATGAGGCTTCTTTTCGTTCCAATATCTGTGTAGCTTGTAAGCATCCATATCAAGCTTAGATTTGAAGGTATAATAAAGAATGGCAGGAAGCTGTAATTCCTCATTAGGACGAAGGACGTATCTGAAATCTTGGCTTTTTATACCCAATTCAACAGTCACGACCTTATGGTCTAAAAACTCACCGTGACGGCTAACCCTATATTCAAAGCAAGAATCAGACATTATATGAAAAGCGATACCCCTGCTGTTTTGCTCATTGAAAATCGCAACGAAGGGATTTACGTCTTGATTAGTACGAATTTCGTCACTCATTCCGAAAACGCCGCTTATAAGAGGCTGCCATCCGCCGATGCCCTCCTTTATGTGCTTGCTTGTCTGTGTGTAGACCTGATATTCACCGCCGTTTAAGGTGAACTTAGAAAGAAGGGTGATGATTTCAATATCCCTGTTTGATATATTCTTAATAGTATCGTGTCTTTCAAAAACTCCCGAGGAGTGTTTGCTGATTACACTCTTTAACTCAATTTCAGTGTTTTTATAGGTAATCGTATCTCCGTTTTTTGCGGCAAAGCCAACGGCTCTTTCAAAATCACCGTAAACGGTGAATAAATCTGTAATTTTTTCGTTGTACATAATTAAATCTCCTTAAATTACTATCCTTATTTTAATACATTATAAAAATAATGTCAATATATCGTTTTAAAAAAACTGATTTTGGTAAAGTGGCGTACTCTTAGGATGGCTTTTGAAAGAGTTGATATTGATGCAAGAGAAACCAAAAAATTCAGCTAACTGTTCCTAAGGAAATGATTATGTTTACGGGAACGGATATGAAAAAGCGATTTGAAAGCGCTTGGTTTACCGTAATGACCGACAAGCTTTCTGCTCGAATTTACATTAGTAATTTTTAAAGGCTTGTACAGAGAAGCTATTCAAAAAAGGTCATATGATTTTTGGATGATTAAAGATCAAAAAAAAGCGTATAATAAGGATAAATTATGATTGACTTTTACCGATTTATGATGTAGAATTATAAAGAGGTGAAGAGAATGGAAATAAAGGGCGCGATATTCGATATGGACGGAACGTTGCTTGACTCTATGGATTATTGGGCAACGGTCGCTGAGGAATATCTTAAAAAAAACGGAATTTATGCGGAAAGCGACACAAACAGAGAATTTCTTGAAAAGGGAATGAAAAGCTGGGCAATCGGCATAAACGAGAAATTTGGCTTTGATAAGTCATTTGACGACGTAAGATGCGGTATTTACGAGATAATGGGTGAAAAATACGATACCGTCGTTAACGTAAAGGACGGAGCAAGGGAAATGCTTGAGGAGCTTTACGAAAGAGGAGTAAAGATGTGCCTTGCAACTGCGACGGACAGAGAGCAGGTAGAGGCTATTTTAAAAAGACTCGGTATCGAAAAATACTTTTCAAGAATATTTACGACAAGCGAGGTCGGAGTAGGAAAATCATCTCCGCGCATATACGAGATTGCGCTTGAGTATCTTGGCACGCCGAAGGACGAAACGTACGTTTTTGAGGATGCGTATTACGCGCTCAAGACCGCGTACGAAAACGGCTTTAGGACGGTGGGAGTGTACGATAAAAACGTTTTTGTCAGCGAGGATGAGATAAGGGCGCTCAGTCATTACTATATAGATAAAAATAATAAATATAAATTGTTTTAGGAGGATTTTAAAATGAGTAAATACGACGGAACAAAAACACAAAAAAATCTTGAGGCTGCTTTTGCAGGAGAGAGCGAAGCAAGAAACAAGTATACTTATTTTGCATCTGTTGCAAAAAAGGAAGGCTATGAGCAGATAGCGGCTCTCTTTTTAAAGACAGCGGATAACGAAAAGGAGCACGCAAAAATGTGGTTCAAGGAGCTTGACGGAATAAGCGATACAGCCGCTAACCTTTTGTCAGCTGCCGAGGGCGAAAATTACGAATGGACGGATATGTATGCCGAGTTTGCAAAAACCGCCGAGGAGGAGGGCTTCACAGCTCTTGCAAAGAAATTCCGTCTTGTTGCGGAGATCGAAAAGCATCACGAGGAGAGATATCGCGCGCTTCTTAAAAACGTAGAGACCGCACAGGTATTTGAAAAGAGCGAGGTTAAGGTTTGGGAGTGCCGTAACTGCGGACATATCGTAGTTGGAACGAAAGCACCCGAGGTTTGCCCCACCTGCGTTCATCCGAAGTCATTCTTTGAGCTTCACGCAGAGAACTATTAATAATAAAAAGCTCACTTTCATAAGTGAGCTTTTTCTTTTGAATTTTATTTTTTTACCGTAGTGTGTAAATATTAAATCAAAGTGACCTTGCCGAAGTAATGGGTAAGACGCTTGGTGGGGCAAAGCACCCTTAATATTTTTTGTACTTCATTCGGGGGCGCCATTATCCTGCGGACGTCGTCCGATTAGGGTATTTTTGAAAGATCTCTGTCGGAAACGGAGTAGACAGAGGTTTTTTGCTCAGTGCCCGTATCCTTATCTACGTAGAAGAAATAGAATTTTTCGCCCGAGGTCAGGGTTATAAGAAGATCGCCTATGTCAAAGTATCTGTCAAGCTCGAACTTTTCGCCGTTTATCACCATAGACGTGATTATATCTCCTGCTTCAAGTCCGATCTTGTACGCAATACTCGTCGTTGTAAGATCGTCGATAAGAATATCCTCCTTTACAGAGCCATAGCCAAGCTCCGAATCGTAAACGTACTTGGAATTTGCCGCAACGACGGTAATTCCGAGTGCTATCTTGTAAGCGCCGTTTGTCGAGCTGTCACCGTCCTCGTGGTAGTACATTATGCTTTCAACGGTCGCTTTAACTATTTCGATCGGAATGGCGAAGTTTATGTTTTGCTCTGTGGTGTTACCCGCGTTTGCGATACCGATAAGCTCGCCCCTTGCATTAAAAAGTCCGCCTCCCGAATTTCCGCCGTAGAGCGCGGTGTCAATCCTTATGGAACGGTATTTTCTTGACGTTCCGTCGATATCAAGGGAGATAAAATCGTTATCTATGCTGACAATGCCCTCTGTAACGCTTATTCCCATATCGTTGGGATTTCCTATTGCTATTGCGGTTTCGCCCACATAGTAATTTTCAGCAAAGGTGATAGCCTGAGCATCTGAGTTTATTGCCAGAATGTCCTCGGTTCTTGCTTTGATTATTGCAAGATCCGACGTGATCGCTCCGCCGATATATTCACACTCTATCGCGTAATCGCCGTAATCGTAAACGGGGTTGCCCGTTGCTATATCTATTTTCTGAACGGGATAATCCTCGCTTCCGTAAAGGTAGCAGTAAACCTTTTCCGCAGTCTTTGACGGAGTTATCGCAGCCTTATCGTAGATAACGTGATAATTAGTTATAAGGTAGGTGTAATCCGCGTCAATGCGGTATATAACGCAAGCGCCTGCATATGCGGCAATACCGTCGGATTCGGTAAACTGAGCGTAAACCTTGCCCGTTGAGCGAAGGCAGGAGTTTATGATCTTATGTCCGCTGTTTGTTTCATCGTCAAAGGTGAGATAGAGCGAGAGAAATTCAGCGTAGGTAAGATCGTCACCGTAGATAGACTTGTAGGTTTCGTAAAGCTCAAGAGCTGTAATATCTCTTCCGTCAGCACCATCCTTTCCGTCTTGCCCGTTCTCGCCGTTTTCACCGTCCTTGCCGTCAGCGCCGTCAATACCGTCAGCTCCGTTTGTTATCTCAAAGGTGCTTTCGCTTCCGTCGGAATAATAGATAGTATAAGTATCCACAAGACCCTGCGTTGACGTTTTCTTGATTGAAACGATGCTTACGGGTGTAATTCCTACAAGATCCTCGCCATCCTTTCCGTCAACTCCGTCCTTACCGTCCTTACCGTCAACGCCGTTCAAGCCGTTTTGTCCGTCCTTGCCGTCAGCTCCGTTTGTTATCTCAAAGGTTGTTTTCGTGCCGTCGGTGAAATAGATCGTATATGTGTCTACAAGACCGTCGGTGGCGGTCTTTTTTATCGTGCGTATGCTGACAGCCTCATCGGGTGATGACGAAACGCAACCCGAAAACGAAAATACGAATATCAGGCATAAAATGATGCACAGAGCTGAAATAAAAATCCTTTTTTTCATAAGCATCCTCCTAAATTCCCCTGGGAAGTGGTTGATTTTTTGATTTTTCGGGTCGTTTTACTATAAGTAAAAATACGCTTATTGCCAAGGCAAGAGTCTCCGCTACGGTGATAGAGAGCCATATGCCGTTATCACCGAGGATGAGGGGCAATAAAAGAACGCACACTACCTGAAGCAGAAGGGTACGCATAAATGATATAAAAGCGGACACTCCCCCGTTTCCAAGAGCAGTAAAATAAGACGAGGCGTAAATATTGTAGCCCGAAATAAGATACGATACGGAGTAAATCGCAAACGCGTTGTAGGTAAGAGCCAAAAGCTCAGGCGTGCGTCCTCCGAAAAGAACGGCAAGCGGATAAGCAAGAGCCTCGGAGACCGCAAAGATTGCCACGCTTGCCGACGTGATTATTATAAGACTCTTTTTTCTGAGAGAAGATAGCTCCGAATAATTTTTCGCCCCGTAATGATAGCTTGTGATAGGAGCAGTGCCGATGGAAAAGCCGATAAACATAGCGACGAAGATAAACGACGTGTACATTATCGAGCCGTAGGCGGAGACTCCGTCAGGGCCGATTCTGTACATAAGTATTCCGTTATAGAGCATATTTACGACAGACATCGAAACGTTCGTCATAAGCTCGCTTGAGCCGTTTGTACAAGTGTGAAGCAGCGTTTTTCCGCTGAAAACAGGCTTTGAAAAGCGAAGAATACTCTTGTTCGGCAAGGTAAAATAGATAAGCGGTAAAATTCCGCCGACCGCTTGACTTGTCGCGGTGGCAAGCGCCGCGCCTGCGACCTCCATTTTGAATACGTAAACGAAAAGGAAGTCAAGGAGCATATTCGTGCATCCCGAAAGGACTGTTATTGCAAGCCCAAGCTGAGGCTTTTCGGCTACGACAAAGAAGCTTTGAAAGAGATATTGGAGCATAAATGCGGGCAGAGCGATAAGAATTATCCTTCCGTATTCCACACAAATAGGAGCCATTTTTTCGTCCGCGCCCAAAAGAACAGCCACATCCTCAAGGAAAATGAAGCCGAGAATTGCAAGGAGCGCGCCTGAAACGATCGTTACAAGAACCAAAAAGGTAAACACTCCTCGCGCCCTTTTGGGATTGCCCTCTCCAAAGGTTTTGGCAACGATCGCGCTTCCGCCCGTGCCGAGCATAAATCCGATGGCGCCGAGCACCATAAGAAACGGCATTATCAGATTTACAGAGGGGAATGCGTTTGCATCTTGACAGAAGTTTGATATGAATATCCCGTCAACAACGCCGTAGACCGACGTAAATATCATCATAATTACCGACGGAAGCGCAAAGCGCAAAAGCTTCGCATAAGAGAATTTTTCGTATAAATGTATTGCCATAGATTATATCCTTTAAAAAGGCTTGCGTTCGGCAAGCCTTTGAAAATTCAGAATGAATATGAGCCTTGAGGGTATTCGGTTTCCTCAAGAGTTGAGAACTTCGTATACTGACCGAGCCAGCTCATCTGCACCGTGCCCGTTTGTCCCTTACGGTTCTTCGCTATAACCACGTCAACGAGGTTAGCCTTTTCAGGATCCTCGCCGTAGTAATCGCGCGAGAGGAAGATTACCATATCCGCATCCTGCTCGATAGAGCCCGATTCGCGAAGGTCGGAGAGCATCGGACGGCGCTTTTCCTTTTCCTTTTCCGAGGTACGGCTGAGCTGTGAGCAGATTATAACGGGAACACCGAGCTCCTTTGCCATTACCTTGAGCGAGCGAGTTATTTCGCTTATTACGTTTACTCTGCTTTGGTCGCCCTTTAAGGATTCGGATGACATAAGCTGAAGGTAATCGACAACGACAAGTCCGAGATTTTTGATACGGCGGAGCTTTGATTTCATAGCCGTAACCGAGGTAACGGAAGTATCGTCAATATATATATCGCAATCGGAAAGAACGCTTGAAGCCATAGCGAGCTTTTCCCAATCGTCTGTATCGAGAGTTCCCTTTAAAAGCTTTTCGGATTCCACAAGAGCCTCCGAGGAAACGACTCTGCGAACGAGCTCCTCGTTTGACATTTCAAGAGAGAAGATGCAAACGCCCTTTTTCGTCTTTTTTGCTATATTCGTAGCAAGATTGAGCACAAACGAGGTTTTACCGACACCCGGACGCGCGCCGACAACGATAAGCTCGCCCTTGCCAAGACCGACAACGTATTGGTCAAGCGTGGAAAAGCCCGTTTTTGCGCCGACCGTATCCTCTGCGCCCTGATTGTCCTTTAGCTCCTTCAGGTGCTCGTAGGTCTTTAAAAGCACCTCGCGGATGTGGACGAAATCGTGTCTTTCGTTATCTCCTGCGATATCGTATATCTTTTTTTCCGCGTAGTCAACGACGGCGCTTACGTTTTCGCCCTCGGTGTACGCCGCCTTCTGAATATCGTCAGAGGCTGAAATGAGCTTTCTTAAAATGCTTTTGTCGCGAACTATCCTTGCGTAATCCTTGGCGTTTGCCGAGCTGGGAACTATATCCGCGATTATTCTTATGTATGAGCGCGCCTCTGCCTCGTCGGCATAGACGCCCTTATTTACGAGCTCGTTAATAAGAGTTACGAGGTCGATTGTCTTACTGTTAAGACTGAAATTGAGCATTATCTGAAAGATGCTCTTATGATCGTCGAGGTAAAAGTCCTCGATAGATAATATCTCCGCGATCTCGTCAAAGCAGTTCGGGTTTATAAGAGCCGAGCCGAGCACGCTTTGCTCTGCCTCGACGGAGAAGGGAAGCTTCTTTTGAAGAATGTCCATCTTATTTCTCTGTTACGCTTACGTTGAGCTTGCCCGATATATCCTGATAGAGCTTTACGGTGATCTTATATGTGCCGAACGCCTTTATAGGCGAGTCAAGCTCGATCTTTCTTTTGTCAATTTCAATTCCTGCCTGCTCCTTGAGAGCCGCCGCTATATCCTTAGATGTTACAGCACCGTAGAAGCGGCCGTCGTTTCCTGCATCCGCCGTGAGCTTTACTGTGGTTTTTTCGAGCTTATCTGCAAGCTCTTTTGCGTTTGCTCTTTCAACATCGACTCTGTGCTGAGCCGAGGACTGTCTGCTTTTTATATCGTTTATAGCCTTCTGGTCGCAAACCGCCGCAAGCTTTCTCGGAAAAAGAAAGTTTCTTGCGTAGCCGTCGGAAACGTTTATTATATCGTCCTTTTTGCCTTGTCCCTTTACGTCCTGTAATAATACTACCTTCATTTTTTAATCCTCCGGGTCTAAATATTCGTCTATTGCTTCCTTAAGTCTGAGAAGCACCTGCTTTATGTTGGAGCTCTTAACCTGAGCGCCTGCGGCATCAAATCTTCCGCCGCCCTTTAATTTTTCGAGAATGAGCTGAACGTTTACCGTTCCGTTCGAGCGAGCAGAGATATGAACGGTATCGCCGATCTGCATAAGCGCAAACGACGCTGCAACCTCCTCAACTCCGAGCAGATTATCGGCAACTCTTGCCGCGAGCGTTCTGTCAGAGCCTGCATCCGAGCTTACCGCGATAGCCATACAGTGTCTGTATATATCTATCTGCTGACCGAACGTAGCCTCCTGCTTGTAATCCTCTATATTCGTTTTGAAAAGATCCTGAATATCCTCGTATGAAGCGCCGTTATCGCGAAGGAACATCGCCGCGGCAAACGTTTTAGTTCCCGCGCCCTTCGTAAACTGCTTGGTATCAAGAAGAATACCTGCAAGAAGCATAGCTGCTTCGTGATGCTGAAGCGTAGAGGGCGGAAACGCCTGCTCAAGCATTTCGGAAACGAGCTCGGATGCGCTTGATGAGCCCGGATCGATATATTCGATAAGCGGCTTTTTCGCAAATTCGGATGTTTTTCTGTGGTGGTCGATTATGACTGTGTTATATATATTGTTGTAAATGTCGATCGACTCAAACATATCGGGGTTGTTTACGTCCGCGATAACGAGCAGAGTTTCGCTCTTTATAAGATCAAGGCCTCTTGCCGCGTCAACGAAAACGCCTCTGTATTTGTCGTCCTTTTCAAAGAATTTGATCGTCTTTTTGATATTCGGGTTTTTGGCGTCGGTAACGATATTTACCTTAACTCCGCAGAACATAGCGAGGCGCGCAAGACCGACCGATGCGCCGAATGCGTCGTAATCGGGAAATCTGTGAGCCATAATGATAACGTTTGATGCGGATGCCATAAGACCTGCGAGCTTGTTTGCCGCAACTCTTGCGCGCACCTTGGTTCTTTTATGAACGGTATTCGTTCTTCCGCCGTAGAATTCAAAGCCCTCGTCATATTTAACGACAGCCTGGTCGCCTCCGCGCTGGAGAGCAAGGTCGAGCGCAACGTGAGCCGCGCGCTCCTTTTCGGCAAGGTTGCCCTTAACCTTGGAAACACCGATGGATACCGTAACGGGGATATTTCCGCTTCCTACGCGGATATCTCTTACCTTATCGAGTATTTCAAATTTCGTTTCGATGAATTTTTCAAGATTTATCGCCTTGAAGAAGAAAAGATATTTATCCTTTTCGTATTCCTTGAGTATTCCGTTTACGCTGCTGCACCAATCGCGAACGAGAGTTTCGATAGCTGCCGCCGCCTCACGGTATCTTTCCTGCTCGAATTGGAGAAGCTCCTCAAGGTTATCAACTATAACGTAGCATACGACAAGATCCTCGTCCTTTACGAATTGCTTGAGGTTTACAAGCTCTGTTATATTCTTGAACATAAGAAGCTTATACATCTTTGAGCCGGAAATTATCTTGGTTGCCTCTACGGTATACGTCAAGTCGCCTATCGTCGTTGAAAAATTGCGCTTGTCCGTTTCCTCGGGCACGGGCGCGGGAATAATAGTACTGAGCTTTGCGCCGAGAAGGGGAGAGGACGAAAGATTGAGAGCGTATTTATTATACCAGATTATTTTCTTGTTTTCGTCGTGAATGAGCGCGGGCTCGTTTGAATTATTGACCATATCGTACATAATAGAGCCAAGAACGGGTCCTGACGGCTTTCTTACCGCCCTTTTTTCTCCGTGAGATTTGAAAACAAGGATTATAAACGCGGATATTGCGATAAATGCGAGCGCCAAAAACGAGATGACTATAAGATTTGTCATCTTGTCGGGATTGTAATGCGTATCAAACATCCATATTCCGCCAAAGCAGGCAAGAGCAACTATCGCGCAAAGAAATTCCGCAACGCCTCTGTAACGCGGTTTCTTTTCCTTTTTGTTCTTTTTCATATCTAACCTCCAAAATAAGAGTGATTTTCGGTTAAAGGTGTCCGTTTGCGCTTTATTGGGACACTTATTTTTTATATTATACTACAAATTTTATATTTTGTAAAGTAGTTTATATTATTTGCTCTTGCAAGAGGCGGAATTTTGTGGTATACTAAATTAACAAATTTATGCCTTAAGATTGAAATTATTGGAGGACAGATGAAAAAACTTTTCGTTGCGGTATGTGAGGATATTAAAACCGAATATATGTGCGTAAGCAACACAACGCTTTATTTTTCACCCCTTTACGAGCATGTTTACAGAAAAATTCAAAACGCCATAGAGCATCTTTCTATAAGAGATATTGAGCTCGTAAAATGCGCGACGTACGATATTCCGAATATATCGAGCGAGATCGACGCCGATATTGAGGATATTATCATTTTTGCCCACCCCTTGTCGTTTCTTTGCGACGGAGAGGACGTTGAAAGGGCGATTTCCTACGTTATGTCTGCCGAGCTTGGATATGCAACGGTTGGCTCTATGCTCTCGCTTCTTATGACTGTAGGAACGGGCGCTATGCTTTCCGATGCCACTATATCCTCGCCGTACGATTTTATATCGGTAATCGGCAACTGCGGCGCCGCGTGCGAGCATAAGGCGTTCGGCGAGGGCAGCGTTGTTCCGACGACGAAGGCGCAGTATCTTCGCCTTTGCGAAAAATACAGGCAGGAGTTTTTTGATTATCTTGTGGATTTTGGCGTGAATATCGATATTCGCGATTCGATAATCATTTCGCCTGAAAGCAAGATTCTTGCGGGAGCAAGGCTTTTGCCAAGCTCGCAGATATGCGCTGATTCAAGGATAGGAAGCGGGTGTATTATCGGCCCTTCGAGCGTAGTCGTGGGCTCGTTTATCGGCGACGATACGATAATAGATTCTTCTCAGATATATCATTCGGTTATTGAAAAGGACGTAAAAATAGGTCCGTTCTGCCACGTTTGTGACGGAGCGCATATCCTTTCGGACACAGAGGTGTATTCGTACTCAGAGGTGAGAAATTCAACTGTCGGCCCTATGGCAACGGTTAGAGAGCATTCGCTTCTTGCAGATTGCGAGGTCGGCGCAAGAGTGATTGTCGGCTCGGGCTTTACTGTGGCTACCTACGACGGAAGAAAGAATACTCACAGTAAAATATACGACGATGCGTTTATCGGCGCGGGTGTGACTCTCGTTTCGCCCGTAAACGTCGGATTGGGCGCGTATATTGCGGCAGGCTCTACGATAACGGACGATGTTCCTGCGGGAGCGCTTGCTATCGCGCGCGATTATCAAAGTAATCACGATGGCTGGGCGCGCCGCCGCAAAAAGCACTAATATTTGAAACAGAATACGGGAAAAAGAAATGTCGATTTTTGATTTGTTTAAGAAAATAGAGAAAAACGACGGGGGGAGTGTGGCGATTTCGCATATTATCGTCGGACTTGGCAACCCCGGAGAAAAATATACCTTTACAAGACACAACGCGGGCTTTTTGGCAGTGGATATGCTTTGCGAGAGGCTCGGTGTTAAATGCACGCGCCTAAAATTCAAGGCTCTTACCTGTGAGGCAACGGTAGGCGGTCACAGAGTGCTTATTATGAAGCCTCAGACCTTTATGAACAATTCGGGCGAGGCGGTTTCCGAGGCGGCAAGCTTTTATAAGATCGCGCCGGAGAACGTAATAGTGATTTCCGACGATATCACTCTTGATATCGGCAGAATGCGTATCCGAAAAAAGGGAAGCGCAGGCGGACACAACGGTCTTAAAAGCATTATTGAATACTTAAAAACAGACACCTTCCCCCGCATAAAGCTTGGAGTAGGGCAAAAGCCGCATCCCGATTACGATATAATAGATTGGGTGCTCGGCAGAATACCGAAGGAGAGTGAAAGGGTATTTTTTGATACCGCATCCCGCTGCCCCGACGCGCTTACTCTTATGCTTGACGGAAATTACGAGAAGGCTATGTGTGATTATAATGGATAAAAAGAAAAGAGAGTTAAAATCAGGTGCTCTTATCGCACCGCTTCCTGTCGTTATGGTGTCGCTCGGAGATATGGATAAGCCGAACATAATTACGGTGGCTTGGTGCGGAATTACAAACACAGTACCGCCCAAAACGTATATTTCTGTTCGCAAGAGCAGACACTCCCACGGCATTTTGACTGAAAAACGCGAGTTTGTTATAAATCTGACCCCGAGAGAGCTTGCCAAAAGCGCGGATTTTTGCGGAATGTATACGGGCAGAAGGGTTGATAAGTTTAAAAAATGCGCTCTTACACCCAAAAAAGCGACACATATTGACGCTCCGATCATTGAGGAGTGTCCCATAAATATCGAATGTAGGGTGACGGATATCGTCGAGCTCGGCTCACACGATATGTTTCTTTGCGATATTGTGGGGGTGAGTGTCGATGAAAGACTTATGGAGGGCGAAAAGCTTTGCATAAATCGCGCTCATTTGTGCGCGTTTGCTCACGGAGAATATTACGAGCTTGGCTCGAGGATAGGTAAATTCGGCTTTTCCGTAAAAAAGAAAAAGCCCTTAAATAAAAATTCAAACAGTAAGAAGGAGAATTAAAAATGATTTTTGAAAACGGAGACAGAGTAGTTTTTGCAGGCGATTCCGTAACGGATTCGGGCAGAAAGCGTCCGTACGGCGAGGGACTTTGGGAAGGCGTCGGAAACGGATATGTTCGTAACGTTGACAGTATGCTCAGCGTTTTGTATCCCGAAAGATTTATTCACGTAACTAACGTTGGCTGCAGCGGAGCAACAAGCACCGATATGTTGAGAGATTGGGAGATCAACGTTGAAAAATGCTCACCTGATTGGGTATTCTTTATGATAGGAGCAAATGACGTTTGGCGTCAGTTTGACGAGCCTGCTATGTGCGGAGAAAGCTTTCTTCCCGAATCGTACAGAAAAAATCTTGAAGCCGTATGCGAAAGAACTGTTAAAAACGTTAAGGGTCTTTTTGTTATAAGCCCTTATTATATGGAGTCAAACGACAGCGATCCTATGAAGAAAAGAATGGTTGAATATGCTCAGATCGCCAAGGAAGTGGCTGAAAAATACGGCGCAACGTACATAGACGTTCAAAAGGCGTTTGACGAGCATTTGAAATACCGCTATCCTGCGTATATCTCCTGGGACAGAGTTCATCCGAGCTGGGTTGGAAGCATGATAATCGCTAAGGAAATTATGAAGGCGATCGGCGCAGATCCGCTTTATTAATTCTGCTTTTGCAAAAAATAGCGAAAAAAGACATAAAATTATTGTTGACAAATCAAATATTATGTGTTAATATATTGCATATTAATAAAAAGAGAGGTGCAGAAGATGAAAAAGGTTATCGCAGGTAAGGTTTATGATACAGAAACCGCTGAGATTGTAAAAAAAGTTACCTTTGGCGAGTTTGGCGACAAGAACGGCTATGAGGAAACTCTTTACGTAACCCCCGAGGGACTTTATTTCGTTTATGAAAACGGCGGCGAGGATTCTCTTTATCCCACAGAAGCAATTAAGAGAATAAGCAAAGCTAAGGCTAACGAATGGCTCGAGCAGCACTAAGCACATATAAACAATAAAAGATAAGGATCGGTATTTTTATTCCGATCCCTTTTCTTTTTTACAAGTGCTTTACAAATCAACGATTGAATGGTATAATTTACACAGGATACCCTCTTTTTTGGAAAGGATGACTGTTTTATGAAAAGATTTATATCGCTTTTGTTGGCTTTTTTGATGCTGATTTCGTTTGTATCGTGCGCGAATAACGACTGTGATGATGAAGCTGATGCATTCGTTGTATCCGATATTGAAAGGAGATTTAAAGCCGCGGGGCTGAGGTATGATATTAAGAACGAGGGGCTTGATGATCTTGCCAATGATTTTGAGTGGAATTACGATGAGAGAATAGAGTTTGACTGTATGATATCCGCGCAGGACGAAGGATGGCTTGTTGCGGCGTACGATTGCAAGAGCGAGGAATATGCCAAAAGATTGGAGATTTTATTTGAGGATCTTATGGTTGATAATAAAAAAATGATAATATACCGCGAAAACGATATAGTTCTTATATCGACAGATGAGGAGCACCTTGATATTGCTCTTGCCCGGTGATATCATTCGGCGAAGGGCAAGAGAGAAAAGTGAAGAGTGAAGAGTGAAGAGTG
>JAGAPG010000012.1 GCA_017623355.1 Clostridia bacterium | reverse complement strand
TTTGTTTTTTTATTTTTTGAGATATATAATATGCGATAGGTACAAGTAGCAAATCCTTTATCAAATAAGGTAATGACACTAATAAAAAACTTCTGATAAAATCAACCTTTGCGATAATCATATACTGAATAATTCCGATTATATGAGACAGGATAACCGCTATCATTCCAAGCGGCAAAGCCAGAATAGATTTCTCGTTAAAAATACCGCAGATTATTGCAATAATAATAAATCCCCATATAAATCCTCCGGTGTATCCAAAAAGAACATATATTCCGCCTTTAAACGAAGCAAATACAGGGGCTCCCAACGCACCTAAACACATATATACAACTACAGTGAGCGTTGCGTATTTAGCTCCCAACAAATATCCCGCAATAGCAATAGGAAGTATCTGAACAGTGAGTGGAACCATTGATGGCATAGGAATCGATATTTGTGAAGCAACAGATATTATCGCCACAAGCATTCCGATAATAGCTACGTTTTTTATATTAAAGGATTTACGGTTCATTTTTTCGCACTCGCGCTTCTCCGGAATTAAATTTCAAAACTCCGTTTCCTATGTCAACTACAAGATTTGCATCCTCATCTATATCTATACATTTACCCGAAAATATTTCATTACCGCGATAAACATCTATGTTTTTATTTATAATAGTTGATTTTGACCGATATAAGGATATATATTCTTTCTTATCACCATTGTAATAGAGATCAAAAAAATTATTTATTATTTGAGCGCAAAGGCGAGCCTTATATCCCTTTGGAGCATCAAAAAATATCGATCCGGCAATATCCTTAATTTCATCGGAAAATCCATCCTTGGGTGGTACGACATTAACTCCAATCCCCAAAACAGCATATTCTAACGAAGCATTTTCAAAATTCACCGACGCCTCGGTCAAAATACCGCAGACCTTTTTTTCTTCGATAAATATATCGTTTACCCACTTTATTCCGCATTTTTTATTCGATGTTTCTTCAATAGCCTTAGTTACAGCAAGCGCACCCATAACTGTAATATAAACACTTTCCTGCACAGATATGTTCGGGCGCAAGATTATACTCATATAAAGTCCGTTTTCTTCATTAGAAATAAACGTTCTTCCCATTCTTCCTCTGCCGGATGTCTGTCTTTTTGCGATTACTACAGTTCCCTCTTTTGCATTTTCGGAAGCATATTGCTTTGCAACCGTGTTTGAGGAAATGACCTCATCTATAAGAATTATATTATGCTCTCTATATAAATATTTTTTTATTGCAGCTGAGGAAAAAACATCATTTTCAAACGATAACATATATCCTTTATTAGTTTGAGATGATATTTCTATTCCTTCGCTTCTTAGAGTATTCACTGCTTTCCAAACACTATTTCTGCTTATTTTCAATTTTTCAGCGATTTCCTCACCGGAAATGCTCTTACCCATATTTGTATACAGTATTTCTAAAACCTTATCTTTGATATTCATATTATTATTGTCACCTTTTCTTTGAATCAAGGTGACAATCCTTTCATAAGAAAACGGCAGATATACTGCCGTTTTTATTATTAATAGATTTCTTTTGTAAGAGAATTGATAGCATCTTCATAATCATACATTGAGTATGAAACGTTACCAAGTGATTTGCTTTCTCTTGTTTCAGCTCCGAAAATATATGTTTCAATATCATTTTCAAGATACTTTCTCATAGAGAACATAGCGGATTGAACGAGAGTATCATAATCGTCTCTATCCATAGCAACTGTTACTCCATCTCCAAGAATATTTTCAACAAAAGCCTTGAACTCGCCATAGCCCTCATTCATTGCTTTCTTAGCAGCTGCCTTCATTATCGTAAATACAGCGGTTTGTCTGTCGGAATTAACTCCGCGAATGTAAGCCATAACCTGTTGAACATCAAGCTCATATTCACCTGCTGTTGCAGAATCAATGGGGTTAACCTCTATATCATATCTGTTGTCGTATGACTCTACTGCCTTGTTAAACTCTGCAACCTCTTTGGCAGACATACTTATCTTCACAGGACCAAGCTCTGAAATAATGTTTTCTGCACCCTTCAAATTCAATTCTGCATATCCGTGAATGTAAATGCCAAAGTTTTGAGAAATTGTCTTTACAAGAAGGTTACCGCCACCAAAATCATATGCATGATAAAGCGGTCCAACTACGCCTCCGTTTGCCACATCGGGAATGTAAACAAGCGCATTGGGAGCTATAGATACGTAGTGGATTTGATTTTCCTTTTTATTTACACTTATAAGTGTAATAATGTCTGCTTGACCGCCCTCATTGGCATCCAATCCGTACAATACATATGTAAAGATATTTTCCTTTTCAGAAGCCTTTGTGCTGTTGGCGATATAGTTATCCTTTACTATCGCTATATCAGATTTATAAGCCTCGTTAGTATCTGCTTGGGTATAATATTTATCCTTGGAAAGAGCAGATGTTACTTTTTCCGTGTTCTCTATTATAGCAACCTTGTCGGGATCAAATTCAATTCCTTTTGAAATAGTGTCATACAATCCGTCTGCTTGGAATTTAACAATAAGCATCAAAAGTGAAGCTATCGCAACCAATGCAAGAAGTACTACAACTACGATTTTTCCAGCCGAGCTTCTCTTTTTTGCGGAAGCGGTAAGAGATGCGCGTGGTTTGTTGTCAATATTTTTGCTCATGATATCTCCTTTGCTATGAAAAATAATTTATCACTTATACAATAATTATATATCAATTTTACGCACTTGTCAACACTTTTAAAAATATTTTTGACAGTTTATGTGCATTTTTTTTGATTTACTTCGAATTCCCTCAGAAAGTAAATATTCGACACGTCCGCTTTGATTTCCTTGCCGTTCAAATAACTCAAGCTATCATCAAAGTCTTCAAATATAAGTTTATACGAATACAGGGCTTGATGCTTATATCCCATTTTCTTATTATCGGAAATATTTCCATATTTTCCGTCACCCAAAAGAGGATTTCCTATTGATGACATATGCGCTCTTATCTGATGGGTTCTGCCGGTGACAAGCCTTACTTCAACTAACGAAATATTTTTACTTGCCGAATATTCCAAAAGCTCATATTCAGTTATTATTTCTTTAGCGCCATTTATTCGTTTTTTCAACACTCTTACCGTATTATTTTTAGAATCTTTTATCAAAAAGTCCCGCAGAGTATCTTTTTTCTTCGGCAATTTGCCGTTTACGGCACACATATAATATTTCGATATCCTGTTTTCCCTTATGCGTTCATTGATATCCCTAAGTGCCTGAGCAGTTTTGGCACCAATTACAATTCCACCGGTATTTCTATCAATTCTATTACACAGGGCGGGGGCAAATGAATTTTCCTTGCCCGGATCATATTCACCCCTTTGAGCCAAATACGCCTGAATGTGATATATCAATGTATTTCTGTCATCGGCACTGCCCATTCCGCTTACTTTACCGTCACCGTCGCCGCTATGCACCAATATACCGGGAGCTTTGTCACAAATTATAATATTTTGGTCCTCATATATTATATTTAGGTTAGGCTTTACAGAATAAAGCTCGTTATCAGTCACCGCAGATTCAAAAAGCTCTTCGTTCAAAAACATCTGCACAGTATCGCCTGTGTTCAGCATTTGCTTCTGCTCTGCTCTTTTGCGATTGACCTTTATTTTTTTCAAGCGTATAGCCTTATACATGAGAGAAATCGGTATTCCCTTTACCGTCTTTTGCACGAATTTATCAAGCCGTTGCCCTGAATCATTGGAATTAATAATAAATTCTCTCACAAAAGCTACCCCCATTCAAAAAACATTTAAGATTCTTTATATAAATATTATAATTGTTTTAGAGGATTTTTTCAATAGCATTTAAAAAATTTCTAATTTTGAGTTTACAGAAACAAAAAAATATGTTAGAATTATAAAAATTATTATAAAAGGGGTAAATTCATGGATAACGCGATTTCTGCTGCTATAATAACTTTGGGATGCCGCGTAAACCAATATGAAAGTGATGCTATTATGCAAGAGCTTTCAAAATCAGGCGTTCAAATCAAGCCATCTTCAGAGAAATGTGACATTTACATAATAAACACCTGCTCCGTTACCGCAGAAAGCGATCGTAAATCTAAGCAATTCATCCGCAGATGTGTCTCTAAAAACCCTCAAGCTGTTATTATTGTCACCGGATGCTATTCTCAAATAAATCCCGAGGAAGCTCTTGCTATTAACGGCGTTGATTTCGTCTGCGGAAACAACGCAAAATCCATTATTGCCAAAAAAGCCATTTCACTTTTAGGATCTAAAAAGAAAAAGGAGCTTTTTGTACCGGATATCCAACACTCCCTATTTGATACGATGACAGTCGGAGCTCCGCTCACAAGAACTCGCGCGTTTATAAAAATCGAGGACGGATGTGAATCTAAGTGTGCATATTGCATAATCCCATATGCTCGTGGAAATGTTCGCTCAAACTCCAAAGAAAATATAATAAATGAAGTTAAAAATATCGTTTCAGAGGGGTGCCGCGAGGTAGTTCTTACGGGAATTGAAACGGCTGCATACGGTAAAGACTTTAAAAACGGATATTCTCTTGCTGATCTTTTATGTGAGATTAACAAGATAGACGGTCTTAAAAGAATTCGCTTGGGATCTTTAGACCCAGCTTCTCTAACAAAGGATTTTACAGACAAGATAATGTCCCTTGATAAGGTAATGCCGCACTTTCACATTTCTATGCAAACCGGATGTACAAGAATATTGAATCTTATGCGGAGAAAATATAATATTGATATTGCTGAAAAAAACCTTTCATATCTAAGACAATGCATACCCGATCTTATGCTTTCCGCAGATGTTATAACAGGCTTTCCCGGTGAAACAGAGGATGATTTTAAAGAAACACTGGATTTCTTTACAAGACAGCAATTTTTACATCTTCACATTTTTCCATATTCCAAAAGGAAAGGAACTGAGGCAGCTACTATGCCAAACCAAGTTGATGAATGTCTAAAAAAAGACCGTTTGTTACGTCTTGAAGCCATTGAAAAAAACGCAAGAAAAGCTATTTTTGATAATATAGTTTCCTCTAAAAAAAGCATCGAGGTGCTTTTTGAAACATTTGACGGAAAATACGCTTGCGGTCATTCTCCTAATTTTATAGAAATCAAGATCCTTAGCGACAGGAAAATGAGTGGCGAATTTAAAACAGTAATGCCTATATCACACGATGGAGAATATATCTATGCAGATATTATATAAAAAATCGGAGAATCACTTCTCCGATTTTTTTCCTATTAAAGATAGATACATTTCGATATTTTTAGGAACAACACTTTCAAGTGAATATTTTTCCATATCATAATCCACGCGTGATGCGGATATAGATCTTACTTTATCTACATATTCGTCCTCGTTATTATACCTGTAAAGCAGTCCATCTTTCAAAAGATCTCTGTTTCCCTTTACATCGCTTGCTACAATAGGAAGCCTTGCATACATAGCCTCCATTACATTAAACGGCAGACCTTCTATTTGCGATGCAGACACATATATATCAGCCTCTGATAAATATTTACTTACATTTTTAGTGAAACCGGTTATTTTTAATCGTTCTAAAACACCGATTTTTTTAGCTTCATTGATAATAGCATCCTTTTCTTCTCCGTCTCCGACAAGAGTAAGAAAATATCCCGGAAGTCTTCTTAATGCGCGTACCAAAAATATTTGATTTTTTCTTTTGCTGATCTCTCCGACAAAAACGAGATTTTTATATTCCGTAAAGCCGTAGGATTGCTTTTCATTAATCGATATGCGAGAAAAATCAACACCCATACCGTTTATCTCTAAAACTCTGCCTATACACAATTTATGCTCTGATGCTATTTTGGCATCCTCGCTATTCATAACAACAACATTATCAGTTACACGTCTAACAAGCTTTTCGCATAAAATATATGCTTTGGATTTGAGAGCTGAGGTGTGCTCATTGAACAGATATCCGTGAACAGTATTTATAACATAAGGACGGTCTTTTAGCTTTCTTATCGCCATCCTTACCCAAAACGCAGCAAGAGTGGTATGAAGAAGAACAGCATCAAAGCGTTCTTTCTTTAATATCTTTTTTATTTTAGGAACTAAAGAGAGATTTTTTATAGAAAGAGATCTTTTCTTAAAAGGAATATTAAAATCCGCTCCCTCTCCGGATGCCATAATATACACACTGTGCCCCATTTGACGCAGAGAGTCCACATAAGGCATATGAAAGTTTTTTATATGCACCATATTAGATGCCACAATAAGTATCTTCATAAATTTATTTTATATATTTTTCGTTTCGATTAAACATTTTAAACGGAGTTGCTATTAAAATTTTTATATCATTAAAAAGAGTCCATTCCTCGATATATTTTATATCAAGATCTATTCTCTTTTCGATAGAGGTATCTCCTCTGTAGCCATATATCTGAGCAAGCCCTGTTATCCCGGGCTTTACCTGATGCTTTACCATATAAAGAGGAATTTCTTTTTTGTATTTTTCAACGTGTACAGGAAGCTCAGGACGCGGTCCTACAATGGACATAGACCCAAATAAAACATTAAAAAATTGAGGTAGCTCATCTATTCCCGTTTTTCTCATAAATGTGCCGAATTTAGTTTTTCTCGGGTCGTCAGATGTCGTCCAGCCTGTAGATTCTTGATCGTTTACCTTCATTGATCGGAATTTGTACATAGTAAATTCCTTATTGTTTTTTCCTACTCGTTTCTGTTTAAATATAGCGGGACCCTTTGATGAAAGCTTCACACCGATAAATGCTATTATCATAATCGGGAATGTAAGAATTATTACCATCAAAGATATTATTATGTCCATTATACGCTTTAATGCGGCGTTTGCCATATTATCAAGCGGTATAGCGCGTGTATTGATTACAGGAATATTCCCCACCATATCTATTTGACTTTTAGATTTAAAATACTTGTATTCTACAGGAACTATAGATGTTCTTATACCGTTTTGATCACAGATTGAAAGAATATCGAGAGTTTTTTTATCCTCGTGCGCGTGCAATGCTAAAACGATCTCCTGGGGCTTATACACCTTAATTATCATATCAAGCTCATCCATGCCTCCGAGCTTATTAAGCTTAGGATTTTCAGAATCGCAAACGCATCCGATTATTTTATATCCGTAATGCTTGTTGTCATTTATTTGATTTACATATTCAAGCGCACCGTTACTGTTTCCTACGATAAGAATATTCTTTTGATTTTTCTTATTCATACGTATGCGGTGCAATATTTTAGTTACTATTATCTTTTTAACGGCAATACAAGCATAAGATATACCGCAAATTGCAATTGCAAAAATATAATTTGATGCTACATTTGCAGCAAACAAAGCTACTGCCACCATAGAAATCGTAATTACGAAAAGCTGTGCTATAAATATTTTCACAAGCAAGGATATGAGCTTTTCATAAGGCTTTATCGAATACACATCAAAAAGGAAATAAACAAAGCTTGCTACAAATACAAGAAGCGCGCCGATTATAACAGAGGTTTCTGTTAATTTAAAAAAATCGCTTATATAAGATATTTTATATGAAAAAAGCACGACGAAAATGTTAATGATAAAATCGGTAAATGCTCCGATATATCTCGTTGATATTCTATCATTATTCATACGCAACCCTCCCATTTTGCAAAAAGCACTAACGTTTCGTCAGTGCTTATTGTTTTTGCAATATTCTTCGTATTTAGCGCAAACCTCATCAACTGGTCCATCGGCAACAAGCTTTGAATTTTCTATCCATATAGCTCTTTGACAAAGCTGCTTTATCTGACCGATTGAATGAGATACAACAACAAATGTTGCTCCCTTTTCCTTTAGCTCTTTTATCTTAGCCGAGCATTTTTGACGGAAATTTTCATCACCTACAGACAAAACCTCGTCTATAAGCAATATATCAGGCTCAACATCTATTGCTATTGCAAATCCAAGCCTTGCTACCATTCCTGAAGAAAAGTTTTTAAGCGGAACATTCATATAATCATGAAGCTCTGAAAACTCAACAATGTCGTTATATTTCTTCTCAAGCTCTTTTTTAGAATGCCCTAAAATAGCACCGTTAAGATATATATTTTCTTTAGCTGTTGCCTCGTAATCAAATCCTGCACCAAGATTTAGAAGAGGAGCTACGTTTCCACGCACCTTTACGCTTCCCTTGGTAGGCTTTAAAATACCGGTTATTATTTTAAGAGTAGTACTTTTTCCTGCTCCGTTATGACCTATTATTGCAATAGATTCGCCTTTTTTCACACTAAAAGAGATGCCGTCAAGTACTTTTTTCTTTGTTCTGTCTATTTTTCCCTTTATGAATTTTATGAAAAATTCCTTTAGACCGTCAATCTTTTCAGAGCCCATATAGAATTCCATCTCAACATCATTGAATTCGATCACAGGTAATTCTTCATTTATATCTATAGCGGATTGGCTTAACTCCAATTCATCCATTTTATTTTTCTTCATATAAACCTCTTTTGATACTTAAATCTTGTACATAAAGTTTCGTTTCGATACTGAGAATATAAGTAATCCCACTGCGAAAAACGCGATTCCCAAAATATATAATGTGGCAAGATTGGTATCTATTATCACGCTATCCTGAATAGCCATAATCTGCTTTATTGCCTCATCGCTCGTTTCTGTAATAGAGGTCTCGGCAACAGTTCTATAGGTAACCTGTCTGAAATATTCAACAAAATGAACCATAGGATTACATTTCAAAATAAAGACAAAGAATTTTCCAAAAGAGCCGGAAATCGTATTTACCTTATAAAATATAGGTGTCATATACATCCAAAGAGTGAGGAATATATTATAAAAATGAAGTATATCTCTAAAATAGACATATGCGGCTGCAAGAACGAGTGAAACACCGTATATAAAGAGGAAAAACGCCGGCATCATCAATATTGCCTTGAGCATGTGTGCGCTGAAAACATGCATAAACGGGCTTGATGTATCAACGACCATCATAACAATAAGAAGCGCTACATATGAAAACGCAAAGTTAACTATCGCGCTTATATTACATGAAAGCGGAAATACCTGAAAGGCTATTTTATTTTTAGTCAAAAGTCCTCTGTTATTGACCAAAGAGGTCATTGATTGCGTTGTTGCACCTCTCATAGTATTGAATATTATGTTTCCGCAAAGAAGATATAAAACGTATGTTTTATCACTGCTATATCCAAATATAGTACCGAATACAAGATACATAACAAGCATATTAAGCAACGGATTAAGAACGGTCCACACAATTCCTATAGCCGAATTGCGGTACTGAACCTTTACATTACGTTTTACAAGCTGACCAACTATATTCTTATTTTTTATAAATTCTCTTTTCATGTGAGAAAAAAAGGTCTTTACGCTTTCAAACTTGGGTGATTTTGACATGTTCATTTAAAGTTCTCTTTTCACATTTTTATAATAGAAGGTGTTTTTCGTAAAAACACGAAATTTGTCATATACAATTCTATTGTACCAAATTTATGCTATTTTGTCAACATTAAAATATTTTTATATGATTTTTCGGCTTTTCTTCACTCATTTTTCAAAAAATTCACAAACCTCAGAGTACATATAAAGCGAGCCCAAGCAAATGACCTTACGCCCATTTATCTTAGCATTTTCTATTGCCGCAGAAAGCGCGTCTCTGACATCAGAATAATGAGATGACTGTATTCCTTTTTCAAGATATACCCTTGAATATTCCTCTGCAGATAAGGCGCGCGGATTGTTGGGTGTTAAGCAATAAACCTCATGCGCTATTTCTCCTATTATATCAGCGATCATATCATAATCCTTGTCAGCCATAACTCCGCTGACAACATTGATCTTTTCCTGAGGAAAATATCTTTTCACACTGTTTACAGCAGCCCTTACTCCCTCTATATTATGCCCACCATCAGCGATTACAAGCGGTGATTTAGAAAGAATTTCAAATCTGGCATGCCATTCTACTGAAGAAAATCCCTCAAATATATGCTCTTTATTCAATGATATTCCCTGCTCTATCAAAATGTCAATAGCAGAAAGCACGTTAGTAGCATTAAACGGCTGATACTCTCCCAAAAGATTTATTTTTACATTCTTGTAGTGCTTATAATCGAATTCTGTTCCGTTTATATCCATTCTATTAATATTGGTATCGCGGTGAGATACAGTAACAAGAGGAGCATTAAGCTCTTTTGCTCTTCTTTCTATAACCCGATATGCAAGCTCATTCTCTCCACACCAAAGGCACGGTATTCCGGGCTTTATAATTCCTGCTTTTTCAAAAGCTATTTTTTCAACAGTATCCCCCAATATCGAGACGTGATCGATAGATATACCCGTAATAACGCTTAAAACAGGAGTCTTTATTACATTCGTAGAATCAAGACGTCCGCCAAGACCGCATTCAAGAACGACGTATTCACAATTATTTCTTGCAAAATATTCAAACGCGATTGCTGTTATGAGTTCAAATTCTGTTGGCTTATCCGACATTTCATCTGCAAACGGCTTTACATACTCCGTTATTTTTGCAAGCTCATCATCCTGTATCATTTCTCCGTTTATAGCCATTCTTTCATTGAACACCCTTACATACGGAGACGTATACATACCAACCTTATATCCGTTCGCCTTTAATACTGATGAAAGCATTGCACAAAACGAGCCCTTTCCGTTCGTACCGGCGACATGAATAAATTTGAGCTTATCCTGAGGATTTCCAAGCTTCTCACAAAGCTCGGTTATTCTTTCAAGCCCGGGCTTGCAGAAGCACCAATTTATTTTGTGTATATATTCAAGTGCATCATTATAGTTCATCGGCGTCGCCCTTCTGATCTTATTTGATAATTTGATATTTTTTATCTGATTCATAACTGCTTTATTTTTGAATAGATACCAAAGTATCAATATTTCCAATAATCCTATTATTATATAATTCAAGAGTCTCCATAGCATAAGCTCTGCAAACGGAATGCTATAAAACTTAGCAAGACCGAACGTTTTTATAACAACAGAGCCGATAATATGCGCTACAGACACTGAAATTATTATTTTTACAACCTCGGGCAATCTAAAACAAAGCCTATAAATCAAGCCTCCAAAAAATCCTATTGCAGCAGCTCCCAAGGTCACGATAGGGTTTATCTCATATCCAACCATAAGACATCCGATAAGATCTGCGCAGACAGCGCATGCAGCTCCCATAAGAGGTCCAAAGGCTATCGAAGTAAAAAGTATTGGCATATTTTCAAAGCTGAATCTAAGGATATTTCCGCCTCTTATAGCTAAAAATTTGCCGCAGATTATGCTTAATGCCACCATAAGCGCCGCAGAAATCAAAATCTTAAGATTTCCGAAAGCATAAATATCGTTTTTGATTGAAGTTTCTGAAATTTTTTTCATAAAAAAACACCTCCTAAAATGATATACAGATTTTAAGCAACCATTTTGGAGATGAGTCCAGCGGGATGCAATATATGTACCGCAACCGAGGTCTTCGTTCAAAAGGCAACTCCCCGTCCTTTTGACACTTAACGCACATATATTTACTCTGTAAAATCTTTTATACCACATATGTTAGCACATTTGATTGTTTTTTTCAATACTTTTTCAAAATTCGTTTTTTATTTACATAAAAACTATTGACAATCTTCTTTTTGAAGTATATAATTTAGATGTAATTTGAGAACGATTCTCAATTTGAGATTGAATTTGAGAATGATTATACTTTTGAAAGGATATATAATGAACAGTCTTCTCTACATACATCTTACAAATCCGTGGCACGATATACTCCATGCCTTATTGCATGCTCTCAAGGATACACTAATAGCAATACCTTTTTTATTCATTGCATATCTGCTTATGGAGTTTATCGAGCATAAAGCATCATCAAAAATGGAAGGCTCACTTAAAAAATACGGACGCTTAGGTCCTCTTATCGGGGCGCCGCTTGGGTGTATACCTCAATGCGGATTTTCTGCTACCGCGTCAAATCTTTATACGGCAGGAATGATAACGGAGGGTACTCTTTTGGCAGTATTCTTGGCGACCTCCGATGAGGCTATTCCTATTTTGCTCGGTTCTCCCGAAATGCACTCGTCCATATGGAAATTCATCCTCTGTAAGCTTATTATCGCCATCCTTGCAGGGCTTGCGATTGACTTCAGCTACAAGATACTAAAAATAAAAAAAACTCCCATAGAAATGTGCGAGGATTGCGGTTGTGAGGAAGAAAGCGGAATTTTGAAGCCTGCTATCAAGCACACAGTAAAAATAGCTGTTTTTATTTTGATAATCAACTTAATTCTTGAAGCTGTTATGATACTTGTGCCAAATGATACTTTAAACAACATATTATTAAGCGGAAGCTATGCTCAACCGTTTATTACCGCATTGGTTGGATTGATCCCGAATTGCGCTATTTCCGTGGCTATAACCGAGCTTTATGTTGCCGGCTCTTTATCGTTCGGTTCTGCAATAGCAGGCCTCTGCTCAGGAGCAGGTATTGGACTCGCAGTACTTTTTAAAACCAACAAATGCTTAAAGGAAAATATACGAATTATCGTTATTTTATACGGTATATCATCACTTTTTGGATTTTTGCTTATGTTAATGGGATTTTAATTAGGAGGTTTTATTATGATAAATGTAAAAAATGTATCGAAGCATTTCAAAAACGAAACTGCCATTGATTACAATGACATAACATTCGAGGACGGCAAAGCTTATATGCTTTTGGGCGCATCCGGATGCGGAAAATCAACTCTTTTAAATATGATAGCGGGTATTCTCTCTCCCGAAAGCGGAAGTATTGAAATAAACGGCGAGGATATTATCCGTAAATCTCAAAAGGAAAAGGATCTTTTCAGAATCAAAAAAATAGGATACATATTCCAGGATTTCAAGTTGATTCCGGAAATGACAGTGGCTGATAATATAAATATTTTAAAGCTTGAGGGTGTTGACACCTCATCAATGGATGAAATTTTAGATAAACTCAGTATTCTTGATAAGAAAAACAAAAAAGTAAAGCATCTTTCCGGCGGTGAAAAGCAAAGAGTTGCTATTGCAAGAGCTATTGTAAAAAAGCCTGATATTATCCTTGCGGACGAGCCCACCGGAAATTTAAATTTTGCTATCGGAGAGGCTGTAATAAAAGAGCTTGTACAAATTTCAAAGGGAAAAACGCTTATCGCCGTTACTCATGATGAACGTCTTTCTAAATATTTCGATCATACGATCGATATGAATGAGGTTACGGGAGGTCGCAGAGATGTTTAAGTTTGCTCTTAAAAATATGATGATCAAGAAGGTTAAGATAATCCTTATCGTTCTTTCGATTGTTATCTCCGCCTCCGTTGCTATTTTGGCTTATAATATTTCTCAGCAGGTAGATGACGGGTTAAAGACTACCACTGCAAAATACACTATGATAATAGGCCCTTCCGGAAGCTCAACTCAGCTTGCTATGAATACCATGTTCTTCACAGATAAGCCCGTTGGAACCATTCCATATGAGGTGTATGAGGATATAAAAAACGATCCCGATGTTGCTGTTGCTATTCCATTTACTATGGGAGATTCATATAATTCCGCAAAGATAGTCGGCACATCTAATGAATTTTTAAATGATAAAACCGTTTCCGACGGAAGAATGTTCGAAAGCAGTGTTGCATTCGAAGCTGTTGTAGGTTATGGTGTCGCTGAAAAATACGGTCTTAAGGTAGGTGACAAGCTCGTTACATCACACGGGATAGGTGAGGGCGGTCATTCTCACGGCGATTCTGCTGCGCTAAATGTTGTAGGGATACTTGATAAAACAAATACAAATTACGATAATGTGATATTCACGCCTGTTGAAACAGTTTGGAAAACTCATTCACATTCGGAAGATGATCATTCCGAGCACGAGCATGATCACGAGCACGGAGAAATCTGCGCAGTTTTGGTAAACCTCTCCAACATGGGTAAATTTACTTCTGTCCAAAGCAAGTATCAAAACGCTGATTATGTAAATGAGGACGGAGAGGAAATTAGCCTTTCCGCTATAAGCACAAGCGAGGTAATGCGCGACATTCTTGACAATGTTGATATGAGCTCTCATATAGTTCTTATTCTCTGCGTTATCATTCTCTTAATGAACATATTTATCATTTCTATAATTACTCTTTTGAATATGTACGATTCAAAAAAAGAAATTGCTCTTATGCGACTTATCGGAGTCGGTATGAAAAAAATAAATCTTCTTTACATCATTCAAAATGCTATCGTTGGTTTTATATCAACGGTCTTAGCCTTTGGTGTATCGCGCATATGCCTTATTGCTATGAAGGAATATGTTTCAAGCATGGGAATAGTACTTAACGCAGGTGCTATCTTCTCCTTTGAATGGGTTATAATGGCGGCTGTCTTTGTTATTAGCATAATCCCAACTGTTATATGTACATTCTCTATGTCAAGAAAGGACGGTATTGAGGAATGATAAAAAAGCTATCTGCAATTATTCTATGCTTATTTCTGCTTCTTCCCTCTATTGTTTCGTGCAAAGATGACGGACCATCTCAGCTTTTGAGCTTTGCTCAAACCACAAATATATCAAACTTATCCGAGCTTAATAATTCTCAGGTTTCTATCATAGGATATATGTCTACTCTATCCCCTGTTGACGGCTCTTTTATGTATCTTATGAATATGCCGTATCAAAGCTGTCCGTTCTGTATTCCAAATTCGGATAACGAGCTTTCAAACACCATTGCTGTTTACGCAAAAAAAGGTGATGAATTTGAATTTACAGACAGAGCTATAAAGGTTACCGGTACTCTTCAAATAGGAAATTACAACGATTATTACGGCTACAAATACTCCTTCAGAATAGCTGACGCTACATACGAGATTCTTGATACTTCCGATATGGATGAAAGCCTCAGGCTATGGCAAGCTCTTGCGTCTACCGATGTTATATCGGATATTTATGCTATGTATGATTATGTTAACTTCCTTTGTATGTGGGCTACTTATTCCGTAGACTGGGACAGCGGCAAGGATTACATTCATGCAGGTGATGTTATGAATTTCTTGCACAGTGAAAATTATACTGCTCAATTTGCTTATGCTTACGACAAGGGTGATAAATATTTCGACGATATAATTACTACCGTAAAAAGCGTTGATGAAAACGCCTTTGCCGATCTTATATCAAACATAGAAGATGCAAAGGCTCTTGCAAAGGAAGCTCTTGATGAATTCAATTCCGGAAATTATTCCGCAACGAAGGAATATTCAGGAAAATTCAATGACGGAAGAATTCAATACAAGCTACACAAGCAGGATGCTCTTGAGAAAAAGATGGATGGTCTTTGGTCCTTCTTCTCTCACTGGCTCGGAAGCTGGGAAATCTAAATACTAAAAAACAAAAACAGGAATTTTCAGAAATTCCTGTTTTTTATTTTGATTGTTTTTTACATAACGCGTTTTATTACTCTTATAAGAAGCACAGAGCTTATAACAAATGATAACACGCATATAGCTGAAAAAAGATATGATCCCACGCCAACAGACATCGCGCCCATCATAGCTATTGAAAGTGTTAAAAAGAATGATAGCTTGGCATATATGAGTGTATATTCCTTTTTATTCATCGCAATAATATCCATAGCTATAGCAGCAAAGGTTATAAAAGAAAGTACGATTATAAATATTCCTATAGTTAAATAAACATCATTTGAAGCATATCCGAAAATATTTGTATACGATGTTTCTATGCTCATTTTTCCACCGTAGCCTATCCTTGTTTCCTCGACCCTTAAAATCGGCAAAAGAAGCGAAATAGGCGTCACAAGATGTGCAAGCAATATTACAAAAAAATGCTTTTTATACATTTTTCAAATTCCTCATTTTATTTTTAATACAATATTTTTTATGTTTTAATTTTATCATTTTTATTTTAAAAAGTCAATAATATTAGACTTTTTATATATTTTTTTGTTTTTTCTTGACTTTTTTTATATGTAGTGCTATAATATCAGCATAAACTGTGACGGAAACAGTAGCATCTCTGTCGCATTTCAGAGAGAGGACGTTTGGTGAAAGTCCTTGTGCGGTAAGATGTGAATACCATTCCCGAGTTTCGAAAAGGTAACAATTTTCGACGTTTTCTGCGTTAAAGATAATGAGTTAAACTTAAGGTGGAACCGTGCTTTTGCACCCTTAGCATTGCTTTCGGCATTGTTAAGGCTTTTTATTTTTATAAATTTTCGTTTTAAATATAGGAGGTTTTTATGAAGATCATAATGAACGACGGAACTGTACGCGAATGCGTTGATAAGGAAGAGGAGCTTCACGTTATACGCCACTCCGCTGCACACATAATGGCACAAGCTATAAAAAGACTTTTTCCTGATGCAATTTTTGCTTACGGCCCTGCTACAGAAAAGGGATTTTTCTATGATGTAGATCTCGGCGAGCGTAAGCTTACAGACGAGGATCTTGCGGCTATCGAAAAGGAAATGCGTAAAATAGTTAAGGAAAACTTGCCTATTAAGCCGTTTATTCTTTCCCGCGAGGAATCTATTGCTCTTATGGAGAGCCGTGGAGAAAAATACAAGGTTGAGCATATAGGCGATCTTGCTGAGGATGCTATTATAAGCTTCTATCAGCAGGGTGATTACATTGATATGTGCGTAGGCCCTCACCTTTGCTACACTAAGGCACTCAAGGCTTTCAAGGTTACTCAGCAATCTGGCGCTTATTGGAAGAACGATAAAAACAATAAAATGCTTACCCGTATAAACGGTGTTGCCTTCTCTTCTCAAGAGGAGCTTGATGCTTACACAAAGCTTATGGAAGAGGCTGAAAGACGCGATCACCGTAAAATCGGTAAAGAAATGAATCTCTTTATGATGTGCGAGGAAGGCCCCGGTTTCCCATTCTTCTTGCCAAAGGGTATGGCTCTTAAAAATGCTCTTATAGATTATTGGCGTCAAATTCATACAAGAGATAATTACGTAGAGGTTCAAACTCCTCTTATCATGAACAGAAAGCTTTGGGAAACCAGCGGTCACTGGGATCACTACAAGGACAATATGTACTCCACCATCATAGATGACGAAACATATTGTGTTAAGCCTATGAACTGTCCCGGCGGAGTTATGGTATACCGTTCTCGTCCCCACTCCTACCGCGAGCTTCCTATGCGTGTTGGCGAGCTTGGTATAGTTCACCGTCATGAGCTTAAGGGCGCTTTGCACGGACTTTTCAGAGTTCGTTGCTTTACTCAGGATGATGCTCATATCTTTATGCGTCGTGAGCAGATCACAGACGAGATCATGGGAGTTGTTCATCTTATAAATGAAGTATATACAAAATTCGGATTCAAGTATTTTATAGAGCTTTCTACTCGTCCTGAGGATTCAATGGGTAGTGACGAGGATTGGGAGGCTGCAACTAACGGACTTAAGAATGCTCTTGAAAAGCTCGGTCTTGATTACATCATCAACGAGGGCGACGGTGCCTTCTACGGTCCTAAGATCGACTTCCACCTTGAAGATTCTCTCGGAAGAACATGGCAGTGCGGTACTATTCAACTTGATTTCCAAATGCCTATCAATTTCGAGCTTGAATATACTGATGAAAACAATGAAAAACAGCGTCCTATTATGATACATCGCGTATGCTTTGGATCTATCGAAAGATTTATAGGTATTCTTACAGAGCATTTCGCCGGTAAATTCCCCGTTTGGCTCGCTCCTGTTCAGGCTAAGGTACTTCTTGTTTCCGAAAAGAGCGCAGAAATGGCTGATAAGGTTTACAATATGCTTCGCGAAGCGGGTATCAGATGTGAGCTTGATAACAGAAATGAAAAAATCGGTTATATGATAAGAGAGGCTCAAACCGTTGACAGAGTTCCTTATATGGTTATCATCGGTCAAAAAGAAGTTGAAACAAATACGGTTTCTATCCGTTACCGCGATACTGCCCAAACTGAAGCTATGACTGCTGAAGAGTTTGTAGCAAAAATCGTAAAAGAAACAAAGGAAAGAATTTAATAAAGCAAAAAGGCGGTTTTCCCGCCTTTTTGCTTGCAATTCTTATATCATAAATGAACATATGTAAATATGTTAATGTATTTATTCTAATTGAATATATCCTTAAAAACCTTTTAAACAAAGAGATTTGAGAGTTTTTGATAATGTTTCTCAAAATAAAAAATCGGAAAATTAATTCCGATTTCTTGTATTTTATATCAAAGATCATTTTTAACAAGATCCTCAAAGCTTTCGCGCTTTATAACTAAAAAATCTTCTCCGTTCTTGTTGATAGCAACAACAGCCGGACGTGGTATTCTATTATAATTGCTAGCCATAGAATAATTATACGCACCCGTTACCAAAACAGAAAGTATCTCTCCTCTCTTTGGCTTTGGTATCGTTACATTTTCCTGCAAAAGATCTCCGCTTTCACAGCATCTGCCCGCAACTGTACAGTTAAAATCCGCTTTATCATTCATTCTTGATGCCAAACAGACTGTATAATCCGATTGATAAAGCGCATATCTTGGATTATCTGGCATTCCTCCGTCAACGGAAACGTAGTTTTTAAATCCCGGAATTTCCTTTGTTCCACCCACCGTATAAAGAGTAAGACACGAATCCGCAACCATACTCCTTCCGGGCTCCATAAGAATTACAGGCATTTTTATATTGGAGCGCTCTACCTCTTCTTTAATAAACTGAGAAATTAGTCTTATAAATTCTCTATAATCAAGCTCAGGCTGGCTTTCAATATATCTTACGCCAAAGCCACCGCCAAGATTGAGTATTTCTGTATCAAAATCAAGCTCTTTTTTTAGCTCTGCAACATATTTTATCATAAGTCTTGCCGCATCACAAAACGGTTTTATATCAAATATTTGTGAGCCTATATGGCAGTGGAAGCCATCCAAGCGAATATTTTTCTTTGAAAGCGTGTATTTTACAGCATCGGTAGCCTGTCCGGTTTCAATTGCAATACCGAATTTACTGTCTACCTTTCCTGTAGAAATAGACGCGTGAGTATGTGGATCAATTCCCGGAGTCAATCTTATTATTATTCCTTGAATTATTCCTTTTTCGCCTGCAATCCTATCGATAACATCAAGCTCGTTCATATTATCTACAACAAAATGACCGACACCGCTTTCAATTCCGTAGCTTATATCAAGATCGGTCTTGTTGTTTCCGTGAAAATACGCCTTTGAAACATCAAATCCTGCCGCAAGAGCCGTATATAATTCGCCTGAGGAAACAAGATCAATTCCTATGTTTTCTTCCTTAGCTATTCTATATACATATTTGCAGGAAAGAGCCTTAGAAGCAAACAAAGGATGCGATTTCTCGCCGAAAAATTCCTTCATAGCGTCCTTATATATTCTTGCATTTCTTCTTATTCTTTCCTCGTCAATGACCATAAGAGGAGTAGCATATTTTTCAGCAAGCTCTACAGTATCTCTGCCTGCTATACAAAGATGATTTTTCTCATTTACAGAGAGATTTTCGTGTAACATTTTTTCAGTCCTTTAAAAGTTCTTTCATTGTATAAAGGCCTGCGCCCTTACCAACCATAAATTGCGCCGCTTTTACAGCTCCGTCTGCAAATAGCGCTCTATCGTAAGCCTCGTGCTTCAAGGTTATCTGCTCGGTATCAGTTCCTATTCTTATCTCGTGAATTCCAACTATATTGCCTATACGTAAGGAATTTATACCTATCTCATTCTTTTCGCGCTTACAAAGCCCGTTTCTACCATAATTAGCAACCGCATCGGGTCTTATTTCCTTAACGGCATCAAAAATCATTTTTGCGGTGCCGCTCGGAGCATCAAGCTTGCGCGTGTGATGAGTTTCTATAATTTCTACATCTGCATCGGGAAACGCAGAAACAACTCTTTTTACGGCATCGCAAAGAGTTGCTATACCGACAGACATATTTCCTGTATAAAATATAGCGACATTTTGCGAAGCATTTTTTATCATTTCCTTTTCTTCATCGGTATGTCCTGTTGTTGCGATTATTGCGGGAGTGTTTGTTTTTTCCGCATATTCAAGCACTTCGGAAACAACTCCGTGAAATGAAAAATCAATTATAACGTCACATTTTTCTTTAACATCTGCAATCTTTTGGTACTCGTTATTTTTTGCGTCGTTAGCGTATCTTATGTCAACAAGAGCGCACGGCTCATTATCTGAGGCTTTGAGTTTGTTTATAATATGCTCACCCATTACGCCAAGAGCACCTACTACTAAAGCCTTCATATGTTTATTCCTTGTTCCTTCATACATTTTACAAGAATTTCGTCGTGCTCAGGCTCAATAGGATAAAGAGGTGAACGCAAAACGTTTTCCGTGTATCCCATATGTGCCATAGCCGCCTTTGCAGGAATAGGATTTACCTCACAGAACAAAGCGTTTATAAGAGGCAAAAGCTCAAGCTGAAGCTTACAAGCACCAGCCACATCACCTGCGAAGAACTTATCGCATATTTCAACAGTCTTAGCAGGAAGCGGATTGGAAAGAACGGATATAACTCCTTTTCCGCCAAGCGCAAGAATAGGAATTATCTGATCATCATTTCCACTATAAATATCAAGCTTATCTCCTACAAGCGCCATAGCCTCGGCTATCTTGCTTATATTTCCGTTTGCTTCCTTGATTCCTACAATATTTGGATGGTCGGCAAGAGCAAGATATGTTTTTGGCTCGATGTTAACGCCTGTTCTTGAAGGAACATTATAAATTATAACAGGCTTCGTTGAAGCATCTGCTATCTCTGTATACATTTTTATAAGACCCTTTTGAGTAGCTTTATTATAATAAGGTGTAACTACCAATACAGCATCAGCACCTGCCTCGCAAGCGTGCTGTGTAAGCGAAATCGCATATTCTGTATCGTTACTTCCCGTTCCTGCGATTACAGGAACTCTGCCATTTACTTGCTTTACAACAAATGCGATAGCATCTCTATGCTCGTCATCGGTAAGAGTCGAAGCCTCTCCTGTTGTTCCGCAAACTACAAGAGCATTTATTCCCTCGTTTATTTGAAACTCAACAAGCTCAGCAAATTTTTTATAATCTATCTTTCCGTTTTTATCAAATGGTGTAATAAGGGCGGTTGCTGCGCCGGTAAAAATAGTGTTTTTCATATTTTTATCTCCTTGAATAATAAATTAACAAATAAAAGCATCCGAATTTACGGATGCTGAAAATACTATTGGCAATATAAAAAACAATTATTCCATATTCCAACACATAGCACTCCGTAAAAACGACAGCCCGACAAATCTTATTTGGCGGTCCAAGAAAGGATGCGACCCATTCTTTCGGCATCAGAACCTTTCATATCATCCAACCTTTTCGCCAAGGTTAGCGGACAATACTACTTTTTTCGAGATGCGCCTCTATGATGTTACAAATATAGTAACATATGATATTTGATTTGTCAAGACATTTATTAAAAAAATCGCATTTTTACAAGATTTCAATCGAAAAAGGACTAAAATCTTTAGTCCTTTTTTTCTTTTAATTTTTAGCTTTACTTTCGCAATAGATACATCTGTAAATATGATTTTCTTTATCTGTCAGTTTGAAGATATGAGAAAGCTCTTGCTCTGTTGATGTTATACAACGGGGATTTTTGCATTTCACTATATCAACTATCTCCTCGGGAAGCTCCGGATGAAATTTCTTTACGATCTTAGAGCTTTCGATAACGTTTACTGTAACATTGGGAGCTATATATCCAAGAACGCTAAGGTTTATCATTTCATTATGATCTATCTTTATTATATCCTTGCGTCCCATTCTCTTACTGAGCGCGTTTTTTATAATGGCAATCGGACAATCAAGCTTATCAAGTCCAAGAAAACGATATATTTCCATTGCCTTTCCAGCCTCTATATGATCGATAACAACGCCTGTTTTGATTTCGTCAACCGTCATTTTGCTGCCTCCTCAAGTAAGAATTTTATAAGCGACATTCTTATATATTTCCCGTTAAGTACCTGTCTGAAATAGCAAGCTCTTGGATCTTTGTCAACTCCTACTGATATCTCATTGACTCTGGGAAGCGGATGAAGTATTGAAAGGCTTTCCTTTGCATCTACAAGCTTTTCGGGAGTTAAGATATAACTGTCCTTAAGCCTTATATAATCCTGCTCATTGAAAAATCTTTCTCTTTGAACTCTTGTCATATAAAGAACATCAAGCTCAGGCATCGCCTCATCAAGACTGTTTGTCTCCTTGTAAGGGATTCTTTTTTTATCAAGAACTTCATCCTTTATATAGCTTGGTATCTTAAGCTCATCAGGAGATATAAGAATAAATTTTATCCCCGTATAGCGTGACATAGCGCTTATAAGTGAATGAACGGTGCGTCCAAATTTAAGATCTCCGCAAAGACCTATTGTCATGTTATCAAGTCTGCCCTTTTCACGCTTTATGGTAAGAAGGTCTGTAAGTGTTTGTGTCGGATGATTATGTCCTCCGTCTCCTGCGTTTATTACAGGAATGGTAGAATTAAGAGATGCTACCATCGGCGCACCCTCTTTAAAATGACGCATTACCATAATATCAGCAAAGCAAGAGATTACCTTTGCCGTATCAGCTACGCTTTCTCCCTTTGCGGCTGAGCTGCTTTGCGCCTCAGAAAATCCCAAAATCCCTCCGCCAAGCTCCATCATTGCGGCCTCAAATGAAAGACGGGTACGGGTAGACGGTTCGTAAAAAAGTGTTGCCAGTTTTTTGCCGTGACATACCTCGCTGTATTTTTTAGGATCTGCTATTATATCCTCGGCAGTTGCTATAAGGCTATCGATCTCTTCGTTTGAAAAATCTTCAATTCCTATAAGATGTCTCATATAAGCCTTCCTTTCTCTGCGTTATTTTATGCTTTTGCTCCGTTTACCTCAAGATATTTCTTGATTCTGGTTACGTTTTCCTCGTTTGCCTTGTCTTCCTCAAGGTATTCGATAATATCGTATACATCAACTACGGAATATACGGGGAAGCCAAATTCCTCCTCGATCTCTACCATAGCGCCCTTTTCGCCTTTACCCTTTTCCTTACGGTCTACCATTACGAACGTTGCGGCAACCTTTACACCCTCAACATTCTTCATAATCTCCATAGTTTCGCGAATAGCAGTTCCGGCGGTAATAACGTCCTCAACGATAACAACCTCTTCACCTGCTTGCGGCTTATATCCAACGAATACTCCGCCCTCACCGTGATCCTTTGCTTCCTTTCTGTTAAAGAAGAATGGAACATCAAGACCGTTCTTAGCAAGAGCTACAGATGCAGAAACTGCAATCGGAATACCCTTATATGCAGGACCGTACAATACTGTTTTTTTATTTCCTATTTTTTCAAAATATGCTTTTGCATAAAATTCACCGAGCTTTGAAATGTGCTCACCTGTTTTTATTTCTCCTGCGTTGATGAAATATGGAATCTTTCTTCCGCTTTTAGCAGTGAAATCACCGAATTTCAAAACGCCTGCGCTTTGCAAAAACTCTATAAATTCTCTCTTATAGCTTTCCATTTTTATTCTCCTTAATCAACAAATTCTCTTACACAACGACGATATGCCTCGACAGGATCTGCCGCAGCTGTAATAGGTCTACCTACAACTATATAATCAGAACCAATCTTCTTTGCCTCCTCAGGAGTCATAACTCTTGCTTGATCGCCCTTATCTCCGTCGGCGAAGCGAACACCGGGTGTTACTGTCATAAAGCCTTGTCCACAGGTATTATGAACCTTCTCAGCCTCAAGAGGTGAGCAAACTACTCCGTCAAGACCTGCCTTTTTAGCGTTCATAGCGTAATGCATTACTACCTTATCTATAGGCTCGTTTATAAGAAGATCCTCTCTCATTCTTTCTTCACTTGTAGATGTGAGCTGAGTTACCGCGATAAGAAGCGGACGAGTTCCGTCCTCTCTTGTAAGCCCCTCAAGAGCTGCTTCCATCATTGCTATTGTTCCCGATGCATGAATGTTTGTCATATCTACATCAAGACGAGAAAGCACTGCCATTGCTTTTTTAACGGTGTTAGGAATATCGTGAAGCTTAAGATCGAGGAATATTTTGTGTCCTCTTCTTTTTATTTCACGAACGATTTCAGGACCTTCAGCATTGAAAAGCTCCATTCCTATCTTTACAAAAGGCTTTTCATCCTTAAATTTTGCAAGAAAATCAAATACCTGCTCCTTGCTTGCAAAATCGCAAGCGATAATTACGTCTTTTCCCATCAGTGTGCTCCTCCTATTATTTCTTCAAGACTGTTTATATGATATTTTGCCATTACTTGCTCAAAGGAATCTATTATCTTCTCGCAAGCATACGGATCAACAAGATTTGCCGCGCCTACCTCTATTGCTGTTGCTCCTGCAAGCATCATTTCAATAGCATCCTCGGCACTCGAAACACCGCCCATTCCAACGATCGGTATTTTTACCGCGTCATAAACCTGCCATACACAACGAAGCGCAACAGGAAAAACTGCGGGACCGGAAAGTCCTCCGGTAACATTTTTGAGAATAGGTTGCTTTTTAGTCAATGATATTCTCATACCTGAAAGAGTGTTTATAAGTGATACGCCATCTGCGCCTTCGCTCTCTACCGCCTTTGCAATTTCTGATATATTTGTAACGTTAGGTGTAAGCTTTATAATTATCGGCTTTGTAGTTACTGCCTTTACTGCCTTGGTTACCGCTGCTGCGTTTTTCGCATCAGTACCAAAGCTCATTCCTCCACCGTGTACGTTAGGACAGCTTATATTTACCTCTATCCATCCTACCTGATCCTCTTTATCAAGCTTTTCGCAGGTGTATGCGTAATCATCTATTGCAAATCCGCTTACATTCGCCATAACGGGCTTATTAAATACCTTTGCAAGCTTAGGGAGTTCCTCTGCGATAACCTTATCAACTCCCGGATTTTGAAGTCCTACTGAGTTAAGCATACCCATTGGTGTCTCCGCTATTCTTGGCGTAGGGTTTCCGAAGCGAGGATCCTTTGTAGTTCCTTTAAAAGAAAATGTACCGAGCTTGTTTATATCGTATATCTCCGCGAACTCATATCCAAATCCAAAGGTTCCGCTGGCGGGAATTATAGGGTTATCAATTTCGATACCGCAAAGGTTTATCTTTGTGTTTACCATATAATCTCCTCCTTAACAAGAACAGGACCGTCCTTACATATACGCTTATTTCCGTATTTGGTTTTGCAGCTACAGCCCATACATGCTCCAAATCCGCAGCCCATTCTTTCTTCAAAGCTGAATTCTCCACCGGTTACGCTTTTATCGTAAACTGCTTTGAGCATAGGCTCGGGACCGCAAGTGTAGAAATATGTATAATCTACCTTATCAAAAGCATCGGTAACAAATCCCTTTGTTCCGTAAGATCCGTCAACGGTAGTTACATAAACCTTAGCTCCAAGCTTTGAAAATTCTTCCTCATAAAATATCTCGTCCTTTGAGCCAAAGCCTAATATAACGCTGGGTGTTTTGCCCATCTTTACAAGCTCACGGCAAAGCAGATACATAGGCGGAACTCCCGCGCCACCGCCTACAAGAAGCGGAGTTGCGCCCGATTTTGAAAGATCGTATCCGTTACCGAGACCTGTCAAAACATCAAGCTTTGTTCCGCTTTGCATTTCAGCCATAACCTTTGTGCCCTCGCCCACTACCTTATAAATTATCGTGAGCTCGTCATTCTCGATATTACATACGGATATCGGACGGCGAAGATAAAAGCCGTCTATTTTTATATTTACGAACTGTCCGCATTTTATATCGGAAACATCTCCGCGAAGAACACTTTCGTAAGTGTTCTTCGCTATTTTTTTGTTTGTTATTAATTCAAATACTGTATTTTTCATATTAAGCATCTATTGTTGAAATTGTTATTGTGATTTCTTCCAAAACATCGAGCAATACTCTTACTGTATCAAGCGATGTGAACATTGTTATGTTGTTTTCTACTGCAAGATGGCGGATCTCATATCCGTCCTTTTGCTGCTGCATTGCACCAAGATCGCTCGTATTTATAACATATGCGATATGTCCTTGACGCATAGCATCGGGAATATCACTGCTTCCATCACTGATCTTAGCCTTTGCTCTGGTTCTTATTCCGTGCTCCTTTAAAAATTTCGCAGTACCTGCGGTCGCTTCGATATTAAAACCGAGATTATAAAATCTGCGAATAAGCGGAAGTGCTTCCTCTTTATCAGCATCAGCTATCGTAACAAGAATTGTACCGTAATTTTGAACGGTCATATCAGCCGCCTGAAGTGCTTTGTAGAATGCGCGGTTAAGCGAATCGTCGTATCCTATTGCTTCACCTGTGGATTTCATTTCGGGTGAAAGATACGCGTCAACTCCGTTTATCTTTTTGTAAGAGAATACGGGAACCTTGCAGTACCAACGCTTCTTCTCCTGCGGATAGAGATCGAATATTCCGAGTTCCTTCAATGATTTGCCGAGAATAACCTCTGTTGCTATATCGGCAAGTGAAAATCCTGTTGCCTTTGAAAGGAACGGAACAGTTCTTGATGAACGGGGATTTACCTCAATTATATAAACATCATCGTGCTCGTCTACTATAAACTGAATATTAAAGAGTCCGACAATGCCTATGCCAAGTCCAAGCTGCTTAGAGTAAGTAAGTATCTTTCCTTTTACTTTATCGGAAATGCTGAATGCGGGATATACACTTATACTGTCTCCGCTGTGTACGCCCGTTCTTTCTACAAGCTCCATAATGCCCGCAACAAATACGTCGCGTCCATCACAAATAGCGTCTACCTCAACCTCTTTACCTTGGATATAATGGTCTACAAGAACCGGCTTATCCTCGTCAATCTCAACTGCGGTTCTGAGATAATGACGAAGCTGCTGTTCATTTCCTACAAGCTGCATTGCACGTCCGCCAAGAACGAAGCTGGGACGAACCAAAACGGGATAGCCTATTTCCTTTGCAACCTTAACTCCATCCTCTATTTTAGTAACTGCACGTCCTTTAGGCTGAGGAACATTAAGCTCCTCAAGTATTTTTTCAAATGCATCACGGTTTTCTGCTCTTTCGATAGCGTCACAGTCCGTGCCTATGATCTTAACTCCGCGCGCCGCCAAAGGAGCTGCAAGGTTTATTGCTGTTTGTCCTCCAAGAGATGCTATAACTCCGTCAGGCTTTTCAAATTCAATAACACTCATTACATCCTCAACTGTAAGAGGCTCAAAATAAAGCTTGTCCGAGGTTGTATAGTCAGTCGATACTGTTTCAGGGTTATTATTTATTATGATAGCCTCATATCCGCAATTACGGATAGTATTTACAGCATGTACTGTTGAATAGTCAAACTCTACGCCTTGTCCGATACGGATAGGACCTGCACCGAGAACTACTATCTTTTTACGGTCTGTGTGTATTGATGCGTTTTCTCCGCTATATGACGAATAGAAGTAAGGAATATATGCACCTACGTGAGCAGTATCTACCATCTTGAATATAGGTATTATACCGTTTTCCTTACGCACTGCAACAACATCAAGCTCGGCGCATCCCCAAAGCTTTGCTATATATTTATCCGAAAAGCCCATTATTTTTGCTTCCTTTAGAACGGTCGCATTTTTAACGTTTTCGGAAAGCGTTTTTTCCATATCGGTTATCTTTTTGAAGGATTCAAGGAAGAATGATGTTATCTTTGTTATTTCGTGAAGCTCCTCAACAGAATGACCTTTTCTGAAAAGCTCAGCTATAGCGAATATATTATCGTCGTGGAATTCCTTAATATATTCGAGAAGCTCGCCATCGGTGTAGTTATCAAATTTATTCATATGAATATGGCATACTCCGATCTCGAGAGATCTTGCTGACTTAAGGATACATTCCTCAAGATTTGAGCCAATGCCCATACATTCGCCTGTTGCCTTCATTTGCGTTCCAAGCTTGTTGGGAACTGTTGTAAATTTATCAAATGGGAAACGCGGGAATTTTGCAACTACATAATCAAGAGAGGGCTCAAATGAAGCTTTTGTTCCTGCTACGTCTATCTCATCAAGAGTCATACCTACTGCGATCTTAGCGGTTACTCTTGCTATAGGGTATCCGCTTGCCTTAGAAGCGAGTGCGGAACTACGGGAAACACGTGGGTTTACCTCGATGAGATAATATTCGGAGGATTCAGGGTTAAGGGCAAACTGAACGTTGCATCCGCCCTCTATCTTAAGCTCTCTTATGATTTTTATTGCGCTATCGTTAAGCATTTTAAGGTCGTGATCGGAAAGAGTCATTATAGGAGCAACAACTATACTGTCACCTGTATGAACTCCGACAGGATCTATATTCTCCATGCCGCAAATTGTTATAGCATTATCCTCGCCGTCGCGCATAACCTCAAATTCTATTTCCTTAAAGCCCTTTACACTGCGCTCAACAAGCACCTGATGAACGGGAGATGCCGTAAGAGCACCTTGAGCGATCTCTACAAGCTCGTCCATATTATAAGCAAAGCCGCCGCCTGTTCCGCCGAGAGTAAATGCAGGACGGAGAACCAATGGGAAGCCGATCTTTTCAGCAGCCGCGATAGCTTCATCAAGAGTATTTGCTATTTCCGAGGGAATAACAGGCTCTCCAATGGATTCGCAAAGCTCCTTGAAAAGCTCTCTGTCCTCTGCTCTTTCAATACTGCGGCTCGATGTTCCGAGAAGCTCAACTCCGCTTTCCTTAAGAACACCCTTCTTTTCAAGAAGCATAGCCATATTAAGTCCTGTTTGTCCACCAATTCCGGGAACTATTGCATCGGGACGCTCATATCTTATTATTTTTGCAACATATTCAAGCGTCAAGGGCTCCATATAAACCTTATCAGCTATCGTTGTGTCAGTCATAATCGTTGCAGGGTTGGAGTTTACGAGAATTACCTCATAGCCTTCCTCTTTAAGCGCGAGGCACGCCTGTGTTCCTGCATAATCAAATTCAGCTGCCTGTCCTATTACGATAGGTCCTGAGCCTATGATCATTACTCTTTTAATGTCCGTTCTTTTTGCCATTTATCTATCCTCCGTTACATAATTATCTCTTTATCAATATATACGAGCTTTCCGTCGCATACCGTTGCTACGGTTTTTCCAAAAACCTTTTCTCTGTCAAACGGTGTTGAACGACCCTTTGAATAAAATTCATTTGAATCAATAGTATATTCCTTATTTAAATTATACACCGTATAGCCGTTAACTTCAAGACCAAATCTTTCATAAGGTGCAACTGACATAAGATCTATAAGCTTTTCGAGCGAAATTACGCCTTCCCTTACAAGCTTCGTATATAAAACGGGAAACGCCGTTTCAAGTCCGACTATTCCGTTTAAGCTTTTCAGTCCTCTGCTTTTCTCCTCGGCAGAGTGAGGAGCGTGGTCGGTCGCTATCATATCCACCGTACCGTCGCAAATTCCTTCAATTAGAGCTATACGATCCTTTTCCTCTCTAAGCGGCGGATTCATTCTGAATCTTCCGTCGTCCTTAACATTCTTTTGAGAAAGAGTAAGATAATGCGGCGCTGTTTCACAGGTGATATTAACTCCGCTTTTCTTAGCATCTCTTATAAGCTCAACGCTCTCCTTTGTTGAAATGTGGCAAACGTGATATTTACATTTTATCTTATCTACCAATTTTATATCGCGCTCTATCTGCTTCCATTCTGCCTCGGGAGAATCCTTAATACAGCTTCCATCCTCGCAGTGAGCGGAAATTATTTTGTCTACCGCCTTGGCTCTTTGCATAGCCTCTTGCATAAGTCCGTTATCGTTTACACCGACTCCGTCATCGGAGAAACCGCAAACATACGGTGCAAGCATCTCTATATCAGAAAGCTCAGTACCCTTTTCTCCCTTCGTTATCGTTCCAAAAGGCAAAACTCTTATGCTTGCATCTTTATTTATAATATCAAGTTGGATTTTAAGATTTTCAATACTGTCGGGGGCAGGATTTAAATTAGGCATAGTGCATACGGTCGTATATCCGCCGTGCGCTGCTGCCATACTTCCGCTTTTTATTGTTTCTTTATAAGAAAAACCCGGCTCACGAAAATGCACATGCATATCAGCGAACGCGGGAAATATAAAGTATTCGGAAGAATTAAAGGAGAAATCTTTAAAAAGGGGTGTTTCTGCAACAAAATCGCTTCCACCCTTCTTAAGTATTCCCTTTTGAAAAACAGTAGCCCCGGAAAAAACAATTTTCATTAGTAGTCCTCCCTTGCTCTATTTTTATTCAATTAATAATATCATAATAATTATTATTTGTCAATAGAATTTTATAATTTTTTTATTTATTTTTTAATATAACACTATACAAAAAGCAAGCTTGTTACCAAGCTTGCTTTTGGTTTTTATTCATCATCAGACTGTACAGGCAAAGCTGTAGTTTCGGAAACCTTGATTATTGCTTCAAGAATTGATTTGTAGTCTTCGCCGATAGCTTCATCCTCGTTAAGAGTCTTTTGAGCTATGTAGCCGAAGGTTATAGCATTTATTGCAGTATTTGCGCCGTCTACATTAGCATTTGCGCTATCGTATGCGGTATCGTTTTGAATAAAGCTCATTCCGTTACCATCTACTACGTAAAGTGATATTACAAGACCAAGGTCTGTAAGCTCCTTCGTCGCGCTAAAGCCGCTTACTACGTATTTAACGGTAGTGTAGCTCTCGTTGCTTTCGGATACCATCAAGCCCTTGCCGCCCGTATATTTACCGTTTGTGATAACCACGTTTGCTGCGTTTGACATTACGATACCGTATGTGAGCTTCGTACCGGTATATTCGTTATACGCCTTAAGAGCGTCGCTATTTATTCTATATCCGCCAAGGAGTGACTTGCCGTCTTCTCTTATGGAGTATCCCTCTGCTACGAAGATAGGATCAAGGGTGAATGTTCCGTCTTCCTTTGTGCAGTTTTCATTAGGACAGTCACAAACCTTTGTGCCTGCTGCTCCGTATCCGTCGTTATATGACATCGTTATATTAAGCTTATGCTCTTGCGCCTCTATTGCAACTATTCCGCAGTCTTTTCTTGCACATTTTGTTTCCGTCGAGCAAAGTCCGTCGTCGTTACTAAGATCGTGTGCTCCCTCATAAAAGGCATCGCAGAAGTTATATCCATAAACAATATACACTTGATTTGTAGCATTATCATATGTTGTTTGATCAGCCAAATATATTTCATAGGAAATTACTTTAGCTGATGTAAAATTACCATTACGATATGATTGAGTATTATCTCTCAAATTTGTTGCCTGTTCCTCTGTTCCTGTAATAAACAAAATATACTGTTTGGGAGTTTCGTAAAACGCCTCTTCGCCAAAACCGATTTCAAAATGAGACGGAACTATTATCTTCTCTAATTGCTTACAATTTCTAAATAACTGATACCATTTTTGACATGTGTTGAATGTACACATAGGATGCATATAATATTGCTTTATAGATGAATTTTGTGCCGAAATGGGCATTGTTTGAGGACTTTTGAAAACTCCATTAGTTGCCTCTTGGGTAAGTGTTACTGTAGTCGCAAAGCTAGAATTATTTATATACTCAAGCTGCGTGTTTTCAAGATTCCAAATTTGAACGAGCCTCGTGTTAGTAAAGCCTTCTTGACCTATATATTTAAGAGAAGAAGGAAGTACTATTCCTCTCATCAATAGACAACAACCGTGTTTGTTGCCCCACAACCAACCGTTTAAAGCATCAATATCAAGCTTTTCCAAATTAATAAGAACTAAAGCCGAATTGATACCGGCGCATTCAATTTGAGTACTGTTATCGTAAATATCGATGTCTTTAAGTGTTTTTTGAGGTGAAACTCCGCTAAAGCCGCTTCCGCCTGCCTCTATTTTATATTTAACATAAACAGGCTGAGTTATGTCTGTTTGGTCTGCTCTTACCCATTTGAGCTCGTCGCCATTCATATACCAAATAAGCGGGTTGCCGTCTGTATCTCTTATTGCGAGCTTTGTTGTTCCGTCGCTGGCATATATCCACTCGCCATCCTTATAGCTCGGCTCTGCCGCGCTTGACGTGATAGCAAAAAGACACATAAGCATTGCTGCCATAGCGACAAATAAGAATAATTTTTTTCTCATAAATTCTCCTTTTATAATTTTTATATAGTTGTATAGTAGTGTTACAGATATTATAATATTATATTTCTACTTTGTCAAGTGATTTTGCACAAAAACACTGCCCCCCCCCGACATTTTTGTGCAAATTGCATAAACAAATATATAAATTCGCGCCATAATCGTAAGCATTTGGAGAATGAATTATTTAAAAAAGAAAAAGCGACTTAAGTCGCTTTTCTTCCATCTAATGTTAAAATATTCACATTCATTACAGATACTGCAGTTACAGAAAGGCTATATTGCTTTTTCTCAAAATCTATTTTTACAGATTTGGTTTGATACAGATTTGTGTCTATTTCCTTTGGAATATAGCTTTTTATACCGTCATCAAACTTGTATATAGACTCTTTTTTGGTCCAAAGCTCTAAAAGCTCTTCTTTTGTATATTCTTTGTCTTTTTCGCTTTCCGAAAGAATATGCGTTTTAAGCGGTGACGTTGCGCTATGCTCCTTTATTTCCTCAAGGTCTGCGCCTATATTCGATTTTGAAACCGCAACACAAACAAGCTCCCTTGTATGCGAAACAGAAAAGCTATAATCCTGCATATGCGGCTTTCCTCTTTCATCCTTTGACATTGATTTAATATTAACATCCTTACCAAAGGAATTTTTCACAGCATACTGTAAAAGTCCGTAAACGGCTCTTTTTTGCTCTGCCAAGGACTCGTTTTTTACAGCCTTCAACTCTGTCTTTGCGTATTTAGGCAAGATCTTGTTGCTTTTAAATCTGTCAACACTCGCAATATAGACATCAACCATAGGAAATTTTTTTGATAAGCTTTCTCTAAAATCATCAGTTTGCGAGCAGGAGTGAACATTAAACACGCATTCATTTGCAAAATGCTCGCAGTTATTATAGAGGATATGATAGCCTTTTTTCCCTATACTTTTATTTGCATATTCAATTATTTTTTCGTCAGGATTTTTCCTTTTGAGCTCTTTTTTATCGTATTCGGCAACCTCTGCAAAGCGACCTCTTAAAAAGTCATTTATGTCGGTTTTATTCACCTCTACTGTGTTTGGATCGACAAGCGGATTTACAACACTCTCTCCAAACTGAACAATAGAATCCTCGTCTACGCAAATACCGTAATGATAAAAGCTTCCCGACGGAACACGAACCATATCGGCAGGTTTTATCTCCTTCAAAACCCACTTCATTTATTTCTTCTGCTCCTCTATATAATTAATCACATCGGAAACGGTATTGAAATCGCCCATAGATACATTTTCAAAGCGCACTCCGAAATTCTCCTCAATAGCTATTATCATATAAAGCATACCTATTGAATTAAGTCCGAGTCCTGTGCGAAGATCTGTTGCTTCATCAACCTCAATATTATCGTTTCCATTAACCATTTTGAATATATTCCGGAGCTTTTCGATTATCATTTCTCTTGTCATAATATGTTCTTTGGCCTCTTTATTTTCATACTTGGAGTTCTTTCAAAATCTTCTGTTCTTATTATTATCTTAGATACCTTTTGATAATTCAAAAGCGTATTATTTACCTCAGTTACCTTTTGAGTACAGTATGCTCCGACATCCTCGATGCCAAGCTCCTTTATAACGTCCATACGAGGTGTCATTTCAAATATAAGAGCCTCGTTTCCGCTTTCGTTCGTTCCTTTATAAATAAGACAATCACGAACGCAATCGATCTCGCGGAATTTTGATTCAAGCTCCTCGGGAGCTACGTTTTCTCCGCTTGAAAGAACTATTATATCCTTTATTCTTCCCACGATATACATATATCCGTTATCATCGAATTTTACAAGATCTCCTGTCTTAAAGTACCCGTCCTCGAACGACTTTGCGGTCTCCTCGGGATCGTTATAATATTCAGTGAATACATTATCACCCTTAAGCCAAAGCTCACCGTCTACAACCTTTATTTCCTGATTTGGATAAAGGAAGCCTACAGATGTAGGATTTTCTAAGGTGTCCGGGTTCCCTGTAACGAGATTTGCGGATTCGGTAAGACCGTAGCCTGCAAGAAGCGTTACACCAAGCTTATTGTATTCCTTTGCAAGACGCGGAGCTACCACTGCTGCGCCTGCTACTATATGCTTAAGCGAGTTTCCAAGTATTTTTGTGCCAAGCATTTTGGTTAGTCCAAGAGCCATTTCTGCAAGTGCGGGAACCATTATCATAATTGTAGGATTATATGTAGGGATCTCTCTGAACATATTTTTGGTATCTCGGCAAATATACATAGAGCTACCCGTATAAAGTGCTGTCATCATATTACGAACGTATCCGAAAATATGAGTAAGAGGAAGCACGAGAAAATATCTTTGACCGAAAACGTCGTAGTCTCTGAATCCCATACATCCGTTCATCGTTCCTGCCAAAATAGCCTTATGAGAAAGAAGCGCGCCCTTACTTTGTCCCGTTGTTCCTGCTGTAAATACTATTGCGCATGGAGCATCGGGTGATACCTTATTGGAAGGAGCGAATCCATCGGCTATCTTATCGGAAAGTATTTTTTTAAGATTCGAGTTAAGCTTATACGCAAGTTCTACCTTTTCCTCTGACATACTGTCGTATATCAAAGCAGAAATTTGGAATTTCAATGTACATCCGTAAAGAGTTTTTTCATCAAGATGATACGGTAAAGCAACAACAACTGCTCCGTAAGAGGTGACAGCCATAGCAGCAATTACAAAATCCGCAGAGTTGGGATAAAAAATTCCGACCTTATCCCCTTCCTTTATTCCATTTTCATTAAGCGCATTTCTTATTGCTCCAACCTTTTTTTCGATGTCAGAATATGTATACTCTATACCATTGTCTACAAGTGCTATTTTTTCTTTATACTCTTCAAAAATATGATCAGCCATTTCCGATATGCAGGAAAATTTCTTCATTTTTTGAGCTGTTTCCTTTGAGGTAAAGCGTTCCTCTAACAAATTAGCCTTGATTTGCATTCGTTTTCTCCCTTTTTATATTTTTTAAATAATATTGCTCAAGCTCTTTCTCCTTTTGATGAAGATGCTCGCTTATCACTTCAAGATCAGCAAGAGTAGGTGTCCGTCCACATACATTTTCAAGATGTATAAGCTCACCAACAATAATTTTTTGTCTTTCAAGTTTTTTTGTCTTTTTTACAATATATACAGGAATTACAGGCACTTTATTCAAGATAGCAAAAAGCGCTGCTCCTCCCTTGAAATTTTTTATCTCCGCTTCTTTATCGAAATTTATCTGTCCCTCGGGGAACATAGCGACTATCTTTCCGGAGCTTAAAACATCCGCTACACTGTGATACATATCTATGGTAACGTTCTGTCTGTCTACAGGAATACAGTTTACGCCCTTTAAAAACGCTGTCAAAAGAGGGCTTCTGAAAAGCTCCTTCATCGCAAGACACCAAAGCCTGCGAAACGGATATACAAATTGAATTACTATAGGATCAAGCATACCGATGTGATTCGACATCATAATAGCACCCTTGAATTTTTCTTTTTTACCTATTCTGAATATTTTCATTCTAAAAAATATTGCCATAGGTATAACGCCGGTCCATTTCACAAAGTCATAAAATAAACGCTTTATCGAAAAAGTCCTATATTTTTTTCCTTTGTTTTTCTTCTTTTCGTTTTTCGAGCTCATTTTTCAGTTCCACTATCCTATTTCTCATATGATCGTTTATTCGCTTGATATTTTCCGAAACATCGGCATCTTCATCAATAAGCGTATTTACGTCTATCTTTTTGCCAATAATAACATTCGCTCTGCCTTTGCCAAAATAATTTCCGTCTGTATAAACAGGAATAACGGGAGCTCTTGACAAAAGAGCTATATACGCCGCGCTTGGTTTGAATTCCAATGGAAATTGCTCACCGGGTTTTAATATTCTTGATTCGGGATAAATCTCTATAACTCCGCCCTCATTAAGCACATCTAAGGATTCTTCAATAAAGGAAAAGTTCTTGCTCTCACGGCTTATTTTTATCATATCAAGGTGTGTCATCAAAAAATTCATAGCCTTATTCTTTTTAAACATAAGATCTGCTGTAAGGCAACGAATATGTCTTCCAAAAAAAATCTGCATAAGCTGAGCAAAATCCCAAACCGCAGTATGATTGCATATCAGAATTGCCGCGCCCTTTATTTTTCGTCCCTGCTCTTTTTTATCCTCATAATGTATCTTTGTACGAAAGCATACAAGCTCCGCGGGATAAGCTGTAAGCTTTACGAACCCTGAAAAAATTCTACCCATTATTATGCGTCTACCTTGTTCATATCTCTTTGAAGCAACGCTAAAGATATTACGTTTACAGGAAGTATCGGGAAGATAACAGAAAGAACCATAAGAACTCTTACATCTGTTATTTTCACATTCTTTTCTTCCGCTTGTTTCTTCAAATTGCCATAAAGCTTTTTGAATGTGAATATCGAGAAGAACGGTATTATTGCTGAAAGCATCCATGTAAGCGGCGTGCTGTTAGCAATAAGAGTGTTCTTATTTTTGAATGATCTAAGCTGGAAGGCGCTCCAGATAAATCCGAAAATAGAGCCTGAAAGAATCCAATATGCTACGTTTACGAAGGTTACGTCCTTTTCCTTTGCAATATCTGCTTCCTCTGTTACTGCTGCGGATATATCAAGGTTGGGATTTTGTCTTTTAAGCTCCTTGGCAACAAGCTCCGGAGTGAAATCCTTTGGCATTCTGAACGCCATAATAAATCCAAAAAGGCACATTACGGAAACGATTATAGGTACTAAAAGTGTACCAAAATTATAAACATTATCTATGTTTGAGTTAAGAAGAAGCGCCGCCTCCTCTTTAATTCCAATAAATACTCCGTTTTCAGTTGTACCGTCTGCCCAAACGATACCGCCTGCTTCCTTGCTTATAAAAAGCATTTTTATGTTTTCATAAACAAGTGACGATGCAATTGCGCCGATTACAGAAGTTGTAACGGCTTGAGCTGCAAAATACATTGCTGAATTATTTCTTTTTGTAAGCTTTTCCTCTACGCTTGATACCTGAGCGGGAACCATAAGAGGCATCATAAAGAATGCGCCTATTTCCCAGCTTCCGATAAGAGCCCCGACTATTGAAACTGTCATTTGGAACGGCTTGTTTCCACCGCTTACATATACGCTTGCAATATCAAATGAAAGAATAGCTATTGCAAACGCAATAAGACAGGTTTGATATGTAAATCTAACACCCTTTCTTTGCTTTACCTTGTTAAACAAATACAGCATCATAGGAACCGGAGCAAATGCACAGGTTTCAACAAGTGCTATTTCAAGATTGTTAAATTCCATGCTTCCGCTTAAAAGCGCGTTCATGGAAACCAAGAACATCTGAAGACCGAAGAATGCGGTACAGTTTACTACAAGCCAAGAGGAAAACACCTTGTTTCCAAATGTGGTTTTTATACTTTGAATTATCGAAACGTGCTCCTCTGATAAGCCGTCCTTTTCGGGATATCCGTATTTTTCACCCTCTTTTATCATAAATAGAGGGATAAGCATAGTAAGCATCAAAACAGAGCCGAATATCGCTATTTTATCTACGTGCTGCTTAGTAAGAGCAAATATAAGGGGGACGAGCGCGTATACTATTGCATACGTAATCGTATCAAACGTGGCCTTATAGCTTGAAACGCGAAGTCGTTGCTTTTCTCCGTCACATACAGTAGACAAGCTACCGTAAAACGCGATCAAGCACATTGTATATGTACTAAAGAATATAAGAGCAAATACCACTATCCAGATCGTATTAAACAATTGCGCGCTATGTCCTGCAGGATCTGCTTTAAATACCACATAGCTTCCAAACGGTATCCAGCAAAGAATATAGCTTATCACCATAGGAATAAAGCATATGAGTATTGGGGGGCGACGTCTGCCCCATTTGGTATTAAGACTGTCCGTCAATTTTGCGAACGGAATATCTATAATTCCGTCGAAAGCCTTTGATATTGCCCAAAGTATCGGAAATATCGCGGGAAGAATATAACAAATAGTTGATATTGCGTGATACGGATTGTCTGCAAGATTCAATCCTGCCGGATTTATCGCATCTGTAAAGTATGCACCCATAAGTATCATCATAAGATTAGGTCCAAAGCCCGATGCGGCAAAAACGACCTCTTTCCATTTTTTATCTAAGCTTTTTACTTTTGACATAATTCACATCTCTCCAAAATTATGTTTAAATTCTATCCTGCAAATATATGCAGAAATCATTTACTGTTGCTATTGACTGTTCCTCTACAATAGGGAATGGAACGTTAAATTCCGCTTTTATATTTTCAATAAGCTGAAAATATGCAAGCGATGATCCACCAAGCTCAAAAAAGAAGTTTTGCGAGCATTGGCTTGGTAATATCTCCTTTTCCAAAACATCCGAAAACATATTAATGATCTTTTCTCTTAATTCCTCGTTTATATTTTCCTCGTGCTCCTCATTTTCAAAATGCTCGGGGTATATCAATTTAAGGTCTCCCGAAACAATTCTTTTTCTTATATTGTTGCGATTGAGCTTAAATTCGTTTTCTGTCATTATCGGATCATAAGTAAAACAAACATCATCTATAAGTGAGGTATATCCGTTTTGCTTTATTATATTAAACAGCTCTTCCTTGATAGATGCGATCTTCTGCTTTGAAAAATATTTGCTTACGCCAATTATTAGCGTTGCCTTTATTTTTCCTTTCCTTTCGAGTCCAAGCATACAAACACTCGTATCAGGAATCGATATTCTATCCTCTATTGTGCTTGGCGAAATATTTTCTCCAGCTGAGCTTACTATAAGATCGTCGCTCCTGCCCATAATATAAAGACGTCCGTTTTGTATTTTCGCGCTGTCGCCCGTTTCAAACCAATCGTTTCCGGTATATAAAACCGTTTCTCCCCTTGTAACAATTTTTTTGGCTATTGATTTAGAACGAACCTCTAAAAGCCCTTTGTCGTTTATTCTATATTGAACAGATCCAAAAGCCCGTCCTACAGATCCGCTGTTAAGCACCTTTGAGGAATTACCAAGCTCCACTGATGCTATACCTATTTCCGTCATACCGTAGCCATTTGCCAAGCGATATCCGATACCGTTAAAGAATTGTAAGGTCTTTGTAGTTACTGCTCCGCCTCCTGTTATAAGGAACTGAACGCTATCACCGAAAAGATTATCTCTTACTTCCTTAAATGCTTTTTTAGCAAATGCTCTGCCGACGGATGAAAATTTGCTTTGAAGCGCATTTGATATTTTCAAGCCTTTTTTGAATTTATCTACAAGCTGCGGTCTTCTTTGCTCCATTATTTTCGTTGCGCTTTTTCTTATTTTTTCCCAAAGCATAGGAACTGCAAAAATGTGAGTTACCTTATGCTTTCTAACCGTATTAAGTATAGTTTCGCCGGAAATGTTTTTAAGAAGCACAAATGTTCTTCCGAAAAACGCGAACCACATATAGCAAGCTACAAGTCCGAAAACGTGATAAAACGGCAAGAATGTAAGCTGCTTTATATAACCCTCATAATGCGCTTTTATAAGATCGCTTTTTCTTACTATATCCGCAGAATTATAAATTTGCTCGCATATGGTAGCGCCGTTGTAATAGCAAAGCTTCACGTCGTCTGACGAACCTGAGGACATTAGAATTATTTCATCCTCCCAATTACTCTCTATTCTTTCGCAAGAGCTGTTTATAATTTCTTCAAAGTGTACGGTTTCAACAGAAAATTCTCTTGAATCGGTAATTACCGCCTTTACAGAATTTGATTTCAGTAATGTCTCAAGTCTTTCTATATCCAATCGCTTATTTATAATAAGCGGCACAAAGCCTGCTTTCAATAAGGACCAGAATATTTCTATCCACTCGATTGAATTATCCATATAGATGCCTATAACGGTACCGTGATCACAATAAGAAAATCTATTTTTTATAAGTGAAGATATTACGGATATCCTATCATAAACCTCTCCGTAAGTAGTCTTGAAAATTTTATTTCCGTCAGTGGTTTCAAACATTATATTATCGCGCATTGAGAACATGATCTCATATACAGACTCAAATGTTTGATCTCTGCCTCTCAATGCAGACATTTGCATATCGACAAACTGATCTATCGTTTTACAGTTACCTATTCCAAATACTTGCATAAATCAATCCTCGCTGTAATAATAATTGGCTTCATAGTTCTTAACAAAAAATGAACAATATTTATACACATTATAACACACACACACGAATTTATCAATAGTAAATATTATATCTATTAAAATTTTTTTCGTTTTTTGTCATATTTTGAAAAAGGAGAAGCGAAAACTTCTCCGTTATTTCAAATATTTGCAGGTCTTATCAAAATCACTGAAACATCATTTACATTCGTTCCTGTCGGTCCCGTAAATATTAATCCGTCGCATTCCATCAACGCATTATATGAATCATTATTTAGAAGCATCTCGTGTGCATCTACCGATTTCTGAGTAAGAGCTTTAACAGTATTTCCGTCAGCATATCCTCCTGCCGCGTCTGTCGGTCCGTCTGTTCCATCAGAGCCTACTGAAAAAATCGCAACGTTATCAATCCCTTGCAATTCTATTGCGGCCGAAAGAGCTATCTCCTGATTTCTGCCGCCTTTGCCATTTCCTTTTAATTTTACAACCGTTTCGCCACCGGCTACAAATGCAAGAGGAATATTTGTATCCTTATTCTTTTTTGCAATATCTGCAAGATAGCATCCCGCCTTGCTTGCCTCACACGACATATTATCCGTTAAAAGCTCTGTCTTATAACCTAAAGCGCGAGCCTTTTCCATAGCATATTTACAAAGTTCCCTGACACTCCCCCCGATATAATAGGTAGAATTATTGATTCTTTTAGGTGTTTCTCTGCTTAAAAGCTTACGCATCTCAGTTTCTATGGAAATTCCGTATTTTTCAAGTATATTTTTAACATCGTCAACCGTTGAAGCATCAGGCACAGACGGTCCTGACGCTATCGTATCAAGTCTGTCACCCAAAACATCTGAAAGCAAAACGGTATATACGCGAGCAGGCATACAGTGCTCTGCAAAGCGTCCGCCCTTTACGTTTGAAAGATGCTTTCTTATAACATTTATCTCATCAATAGAAGCTCCGCTTGCTAAAAGTTCAGAGGTTATGCCTTGGAGCTGATCAAGCGAGCAATCTACGCTTTCAAACAATGCCGAGCCTCCGCCGGATACCAAAAACAAAACCGTATCCCTCTCGTCAAGCTCATTTGTTAAATTCAACACTGCATTTGTTGCACGGAGTGTATTTTCATCGGGAACGGGATGTGCTGCCTCATATATATCAAAATTTGAAATATCCCCAAGGGAATGACCGTATTTAGTTATCACTATTCCCTTAGTAATCCTCTCCTTTAATATATCGTACGCATATTTTGCCATCTGCCACGATGCTTTTCCTATAGCAACCAAATATATTTTCCCATCAGGCTCAAAGCTCTCAAGCGCCTTTGATACCGCTTGCTTTGGCAAAGATTGATTAATAGCGTATGTATATATTTCCTTAGCATCTTCTCTTAACATAATTTATCTATATACTCCTTAAGCTTTGAAAAATTTCCTTGAGGATATACGGATATATCTGCGTTTTCGCTGTTTATAAGACAATCCGTAAGCAAAAAGACCTTCATTCCAAGCCTTTCGGCTATCATATCATCTCTTACATCATTTCCGACCATAAGGCACTCCTCGGGATTTAAAGAAAGCTCATTCAATATATCTTTATAGTATTCTATGTTAGGCTTACAGTGTCTTGAATTCTCATATGTAGTGATATACATAAAATCGTCAGTATCTAATCCTGCCCAAGATGCGCGAGCATATGTAGCTATTTTAGGGAAAACTGGATTGGTAGCCAAAACAGCTCCGACGCCCTTCTCTTTAAGCATTTCTATTATATTTTTTGCCATTTTATTATATCCGCAAGCAACCTTAGCCTCTATAAAAGTATTTCTATAGAATTTTTCCAATTCATCAACCGCAACTTGTGCCTTTTCCTTATATATTCCGAAAAAGCTACCCCAAAATATCTGCTCGTTTGTTTTGCTTCCGTCATTTTTTATCATATCGTGAATACATTTTCACATACTCTTTATAAAAAATTCAGAATCGTATCCGTAATTTATCATCTTATCTGCAAGAAGTCCAAAGTATGTTTTTATAAATACGTCTTGATCCATTGGCAAGAGTGTACCGTCAAGATCAAACAAAACCGTTTTTATTTTCATATCTATACCTCTTTTTTATTGTTTGAAATGTGTTATGTTATTTTAACATATATCTGTCCGTTTGTCAACGAATCATACCTATTGTTTTTATATATAAATATTGATTTTTCGGCATAACTATGTTATTATAATACTATATAAAGGAGGATGTTATATGGAATATATATTAAGAACATTCGGTCTTAGCAAACGATACAAAAATCATTATGCTCTTGATAAAGCTTGTATGAATATTCAAAAAGGTGATATTTACGGCTTTGTTGGCGAAAACGGATCAGGAAAAACAACCATTATCCGTCTTATTACAGGTCTTATTTCCGCAACCTCGGGAAGCTATGAGCTTTTTGGTATACCGAATAAATCGCCCGACATTTTAAAAGCTCGACGCAAGGTTGGTGCTATCGTAGAAACGCCATCTATATATCAAAATATGTCCGCTTACGACAATTTAAAGATGCAAAGCGCAATAATAGGAATAAATGACGATAATAAAATCAAGGAAGCTCTTTTTGAGGTTGGTCTTATAGATCTTTATAGCAATCCGAAAAAGGTGGGAAATTTCTCTCTTGGAATGAGGCAGCGTCTTGGAATTGCGATGGCTCTGCTTGGCGATCCTGAATTTCTTATATTAGACGAGCCCATGAACGGTCTTGATCCTGCGGGAATCGTAGAAATAAGAGAGCTTATATTAAAGTTAAATAAAACAAAAAGCATCACTTTCTTAATATCATCTCATATTCTTACAGAGCTCGCTCTTGTAGCTACCAAATACGGAATCATCTCTAAGGGAAGGATAGTTCGCGAGATAACCGCCGACGAGCTTCGTCATGAATTTAGGCGCTCTACGCTTATAGAGGTTGATAATCCTTTCAAGCTATCGCAAATATTACCCGAATTCGTAAAATTCAAGGATATTTCTTTATTGCCCAACGGCGCAAAAATTTACGGAGATACCGACCTTAATATTTTGTTTGCTGCTATTATCAAATCCGGAATAAATATACTTTCCGTAAATTGTAATGATGCAAATATTGAGGACTTCTATCTTTCTGTTGCAGGAGGTGCTCGCCATGACTAATCTATTGAAAACAGATTTTAAGAGAATTTTCAAGGATAAGCTATTTATGATTGTTTGTATAATTGGCGGAGCTTTCGCTCTTGTTACTCCGTTGCTTTACAAGGTTCTTTTTTCCGCTATAGATGCTGAAGAGCTCTTGGGAGCTGTTACATCGGCTAAAAGCATTTTCTTTGAAGCTTTTTTACCCGGCAGCAATTTCGGTCTTATCGTTCCTGTTCTTTTGTCTATCATAATTTGCAAGGATTTTAGCTTTGGAACTATAAGAAACAAAATAATTATAGGCAAATCAAGAGTTTCAATATTTTTATCAATGTTCATATCCAGCGCTACCGTTTTATGCGCTACAGTCTTAGCACACGCTCTGCTCACACTTTTTATCTCACTTATCTTTTTTGATTATCAAGCGGGGCAATTTACAGCGGGTGATTTCGGATATCTTATGTTATCTATTCTTTTTGAAATGCTTGTCTATATCTTTATTGCCGCACTTATATCTTTTTTGTCGGTATTTATGAAAAACGTAGGGCTTGCAATCGTTATGTATATAGCTATAAACTTTATTTTCACCATAATAGGCTCTATTGTTATGGTTGCATCTCTTATTGCAGAGGAAAAAAATATAATTTTAGAGTTCTTGCACAATATAAATATATTTACCTCTTCGCTTATTGGAACAGGAAGCTCTTATGAATTTAAGGATATTATGTACATCGTTCTTACTCCTATTATAGGCACTTCTCTCTTCGTTTTCTTAGGAATAACCGTTTTCAAGAAAAAGGACATAAAATAAAAAGTTGAAAAAGCAGGAATTTTAAAAAAAATTCCTGCTTTTTTGTATAAAATATTATTTTAATCCCAATATCCAAGCCCCTTCTTCGGAGTAGATATTACTGTTAAAGGCTTATTATTGAAAAGCTCATCTGCATTTAACACGAAATCCTCACACGTAAGATCTCTTGGACGAATTATTGTTTTAGGACATCCGAAATCGATCTCATAAAGCCATATACCCTTATAATTTATATTCTCAAGAATGCTTATAAGCTCATTCCAATCTATTTTTCCCTCTCCGGGCAGCCAATGTCTTTCGTTTACGAAATCATAATCTGATATGTGTGTTGTAATTATTTTGTCCCCAAGTGCTTCAACAAAATGAGCCAATTCTTCTCCTGTGAGCAAATGATTTGTATCAAGACAAACTCTTAAAGATTTGTGTGCGCTTAAAAGCTCCTTAATTTCATCTGAATTTCTGCCTAAGCATGTACGAGGGAGATCCTCAATAGCAATAACAGCTCCATATCGAGCAGAATAATCTGCAAGGAACGCAAGACTGCGCTTTGCACATTCCATTCTTTCTGCTCTTTCGCAATCGTCAATCGGCTCTCCGCTTGCGTGAATAATGAATTTATCAACGCCGATCTCTGCTCCTTTTTTTATAAATGAGCATAAATATTCTACACTTTGCTCAGCCAACGATTCTTTTGAAATATCTATTTTATCAAACGGTAGAAACGGCAAATGAAAAGACCAAAGCTTCACCCCGTATTTTTCAGACCATTCCTTTAATTTTACAAAATCAAGATCCTTATATTTGTCAGATGAAGGAGATATTTCCATATACTTGATTTTTGATTCTCTATATTGCTTAAAAAGCTCTTCATTTACATATCCGGGTGTTGATAATCCTATTTCAAACATATTTTCTCTCCAGTTTTTTATTAAATTCTAACACACAAATATTCACAAGTCAATACCTTTAACCCTTTTTCATCAAGCAAGAATAAAATCCTCGCTTACGTCCTTCAAATGACATATTTCAAGATGCTCTTCATTGCATTTGTCGCACAAATCACATATTTTGCAATAATCGTTTGTTATGTTGTGTACAGACTCTAAAACCACAAGTGTTTCGTCTTCTATTCTATATGCACAAATACCATATGATACCGCTTTTATTTCTGCTTTTTCGTAGCTTTCTTTAATAACACAATACTGTATTTCCAAAACCGTTCCCCCTCTCTGCAGGAATAATATTACATTTTTATTTTGCTGATTTTTGGGCAATTATTCGCAAAGACCACTGTATAAAAGGATTTTTCTGTATTTTTCGGCGAATTTTGCAATTCATTTTCAAACATTGTGTTTTTATTGAAATATTGATTTTTGTCTAATATATAAAAGCCTGTTCATTCTTTTTTCTTTGCTTTTTCTTCGATCATTTACAGCTAAATTATACCACAAAATTTTTTCTTTCAACAAAATTCAATTAACAGCAAAGAGTTTTTCTATATTTTATATTACTCAAGATTTTAAAAATGTCGGTGCTTGGTATATACTTCTCAGCTCCCGAATATATTTTCTATAAGAATATTTTTGGGTGGGTGATTTTATGAAACGACAGATCGGACTTTGGCAGCTTATGGGCTTTGCCGTGACCTCGCTCGGCGGTACGATTTTGCATTTTCTATACGGATGGCTCGGTGAGGCGGTATGGATCGCTCCGTTTTCGGGCGTAAACGAATCGACTTGGGAACATATGAAGCTACTCTTTTGGCCGATGCTCATCTTTGCCATCGTGCAGAGCTTATTCTTTAAAGACCGTACGGATTTTTGGTGCGTTAAGCTACGCGGAATTCTTCTTGGTCTTGTATTGATTCCTATTCTCTTTTATACTTATAACGGCGTAGTTGGGAAGTCGCCTGATTGGCTAAATATTGTGATTTTCTTCATTTCTGCTGCTATAGCATTTTTGTACGAGACAAGGCTCTTTAATGTCAAGAAGCTACATTGTAGATCGCCTAAATTGGTGATTGCGGCACTCTTGGTGATCGCCCTTCTTTTTGTTGTGTTCACATTCGCTACGCCTGAGATTGGGATCTTTAAAGATCCTTTAACAGGATCTTATGGTATATAAACAACGCCGATGAGGAATTGATAAACCTCATCGGCATTTTGTTTTATAACTAAAACAATAAACTCGTACAAATTTTTAATTTTGTCTTTATTACAATATATGATATTCCAAAAAAGTTCTTAATGAAATGCTATTTTTCTTTTCTATTTTTGCGTTATAAGGCGATGAATCATTTTTTACTGTCATCTGTTATTTCTTCTTCCAAAGAGTGTTAAAACGCGGAGTAAAAATCTCATAAAATAAACAAGTGAGGTAAGCAAGGATGCCAAATACGTCATCGCGGCAGCAGATAATACCTCGCTAACCGCCGGTAGCTCTTCGTCCGAAATTATTCCCTCTGCCAAAAGCATCTTTTTGGCTCTACGACTGGCATTAAGCTCTACAGGTAACGTAACGAGAGCAAAAAGCAAGGCGCCTCCATACAAAATTACGCCTACCATAGCTATATAAAAGCCTATATTTGAATCCGCCGATGTAACGGCAAGATCAAGCAAAAGCCCTACTAACACAAGCGGCATTGCTAATCCTGTCCCAAAATTAACTACAGGAACAAGAGCTGTACGAAGCTTATAAAATGCATATCCCTTTTGCTTTTGCATAACGTGTCCCATTTCGTGAGCCGCAACAGCAACTGCAGCTACTGAATTATTGGAATATGTGCTTTCGGAAAGATTCACTACTGCTTTGGTTGGATGATAATGATCCGTCAAAAAACCTCTTACTGATCCGACAGAAATATTTTTCACACCGTTTGCATTCATCAGTCTAAGAACTGTATCGCGACCTGTCAATCTGGAATAACAAATATTATTATTGTGCTTCGCAAACATTGATCTAACCCTTCCGCTGGCTATACCCGAAATTATCATACACACAAGTATTGCAGCCAAAAAAACTATATAATCCTGTAAATACATAAGCTCCTCCATTCGCTTTATCATTTATAGAATGATTTCTATTAATGAATATTATACATCCAATACGCCTTTTCATCAATGAATATATTCTGAATTTCAGATGAAAATACAATCATAACAGTACAAAATGCCTTTTTTGGTTATTAATTATTCCTTCTTTTTTCAGTTTACTTATTTCAACCGACAGTCCGCTCCTGTCAACCTCTAAATAATCAGCCAGCTCCTGTCTGTTAAACGGTATATCAAAGCTATCACTTTGGGCTTTTTTAGATTGCTGAAACAGATATGTTACCAGCTTTTCTCTCGTTGAGCGCTTTGAAATCACATCTATTTTTTGATGAAATATTATCGTTTTCACTGCAATATCCTTCATCAAATTAAATATCAGCTTATTATGAAATTTACAATTATTTGAGCAGACCTGAAGTATGTGATTACAATCTATAAGCATGATCTCGCAGGGCTCATTTGCTATAACTGTTACCGGAATTGTGGAAAGTCCAGCACAAGCGAATGCCTCGGCAAATACCTGCGCACTTTCTATACTGCTCAGAATACTTCTGTTTCCGTAATAATCATTTTGAATTATTTGAACAGAACCTGACAATACTATTCCTATATATTTTGCCGGATCTCCTTCTGCGAAAATCGCATATTTTTTATCAAAGGATTTCACTGTAGCACCAAGACAATTGAGCATTCTGAAAAGATCATCCTCTTCGATGCCATCAAAAAGAGGACATTTTTTTAAAATTCTTGAATATTTTTTCATTTTCTCTCCATTTTGTTGAAAATTCAACAGATTTTATATTTAAATTATACTATAATTATTTAAGAAAGTCAAGGAGGTCTTGATATGAATATGAAGATCGCGTTTTTTGATACAAAATCCTATGATATTCCTTCTTTTGAAAAATTCGGAAATCAATATGGAATTACGTTTAAGTTTTTTGAAACCAAGCTTAACGAGGATACCGCCGAGCTTGCTCACGGATTTGACGGAGTTTGCGCTTTCGTTAATGATACTGTAAATGCAACGGTTATCGATCGCTTATGCGAAATGGGAATACGGGTTCTTGCGTTGCGTTGCGCCGGATTTAATAACGTTGACATGAAGCATGCATACGGAAAGCTTCACGTTCTAAGAGTTCCGGCTTATTCGCCTTATGCGGTAGCCGAGCATACAATGGCGCTTCTTTTGACATCAATACGCAGAATACACAAGGCATATATACGTTCAAGAGATTTCAACTTCAGTCTTTCGGGACTCACCGGCTTTGATCTTTATGGCAAAACGGTAGGTGTTATAGGCACGGGACGTATAGGGCGCGTTTTTATTGACATTTGCCGCGGATTTGGAATGCGCGTACTTGCATACGACAAATTTCCCGCAAAAGATCTTGATAACGGCGACACAATAAAATACGTGGAGATAGACGAGCTACTCTCAAAGAGCGACATAATATCTCTACACTGCCCTCTCACCGAGGAAACGCATCATATAATTGACAAGGACGCTCTTGACAAATGCAAGCGCGGAGTAGTTATTCTTAACACATCAAGAGGTGCGCTTGTAGATGCCGATGCTCTTCTGTCAGGTATTAAATCCCGTAAGGTCGGGGCTGCGTGTCTTGATGTTTACGAAGAAGAATCCGATCTTTTCTTCGAGGACAATTCAGGTCATATTATGGAGGACGATACTCTTGCAAGACTCATTTCCATGCCTAATGTAATAGTAACATCGCATCAAGCATTTCTTACAGAGGAAGCTCTTTCAAATATAGCCGAAACAACGGTTAAAAATATTGTTGACTTTTTTGCAAACGATCAATGTCCAAACGAGCTTTGCTATCGCTCGGGTGGAGCTGAGGATTGCAAAAACGGAAAATGCTTTTAATTAAAATATAAATCAGAGGTACTTTATTATGATTATCACAAACGATATAAAATATATCGGCGTTAACGATCACAAGATCGATCTGTTTGAAGGACAGTATTCTGTTCCTAACGGAATTTCATATAATTCTTATGCGATAATTGATGAAAAGATCGCTATTATGGACACTGTTGATGTGGCCTTCACACACGAATGGCTTGACAATATTCAAAACACTTTAGGTTCAAGAAAGCCCGATTATCTGGTGGTTCAGCATATGGAGCCTGATCATTCTGCGAATATTGTCAGCTTCTTAAGGGCTTATCCGGAAGCAAAAATCGTTTCCTCATCAAAGGCTTTTACAATGATGAAGAATTTCTTTGGAACTGATTTTGCCGAAAAACAGGTGGTTGTAGGAGAGGGAGATTCACTTTCTCTCGGAAAGCATATCTTGAATTTTGTTGCTGCACCTATGGTTCACTGGCCGGAGGTTATAGTTACTTACGATAGTACGGATAAGGTGCTTTTCTCCGCTGACGGATTTGGAAAGTTCGGTGCACTTGATGTAAGCGAGCCTTGGGCTGACGAAGCAAGACGCTATTACATCGGTATAGTTGGAAAGTACGGTGCTCAGGTTCAAAATCTTTTGAAGAAGGCTTCTTCGCTTGATATACAAATGATTTGCCCATTGCATGGACCTGTTCTTAAAGAAAATCTTGGATACTATATAAATCTTTACAACACATGGTCAAGCTATCAGCCTGAAGAAGAAGGCGTTGTAATAGCATACACATCGGTTTACGGAAACACGAAAAAGGCAGTTATCCAGCTTGCTGAAAAATTAAGCTCGAACGGATGCCCCAAGGTTATTATTCATGATCTTGCAAGATGTGATATGGCAGAGGCGGTTTCGGATGCTTTCCGTTACAGCAAGCTTGTTCTGGCAACTACAACATACAACGCGGAAATATTCCCATTTATGCGTGAATTCATTGATCATCTTGTTGAAAGAAGCTTTAGCAACCGCACAGTTGCTCTTATCGAAAACGGAAGCTGGGCTCCTTTGGCTGCCAAGGTAATGAAGGGTATGCTTGAAAATTGCAAAAACATCTCCTTCACCGACACCACTGTGAAAATTCTTTCTGCTCTTAACGATGATAGCGCAAAGCAGCTTGATTCCTTGGTAAACGAGCTTTGCAAGGAATACCTCGCAAGACAGGATTCTACCGCCAACAAAAACGATCTTTCCGCCCTTTTCAATATCGGCTACGGTCTTTATGTTATCACATCAAACGACGGAAAAAAGGACAACGGTCTTATAGTAAATACCGTTACTCAGGTAACTAATACTCCCAACAGGCTTGCTGTTACTATAAACAAAGAGAATTATTCTCATCATATCATAAAGCAAACCGGTGTTATGAATATAAACTGCTTAAGCACTGATGCTCCTTTTAAGGTATTTGAGGCATTTGGCTTCAAGAGCGGAAGAAATACAGATAAATTTGCAGATTGTGAGCCTATGCGCTCCGATAACGGTCTTATTGTTCTTCCCAGATATATAAATTCCTTTATGTCGCTTAAGGTTGAGCAATATATTGATCTTGATACTCACGGTATGTTTATTTGCTCGGTAACAGAAGCAAGGGTTCTTTCCGACAAGGAGACCATGAGCTACACCTATTATCAAAACAATGTTAAGCCCAAGCCCGAAACAGAGGGTAAAAAAGGCTTTGTGTGCAAGGTATGCGGTTATATTTATGAGGGCGATGTATTACCCGAGGACATAATTTGCCCGCTTTGCAAGCACGGAGCTTCTGATTTTGAAGAAATAAAATAATTTTTGGAGGATAAATTTTATGAATGAAAAAGTACATCACCTTTTAAATCAACAGATCAATAAGGAATTTTATTCAGCATACCTTTACCTTGATTTTTCAAATTACTTTAAGGCAAAGGGACTTGACGGCTTCGCCAATTGGTATATGGTTCAGGCGCAAGAGGAGCGTGATCACGCAATGCTCTTCTATACATACCTGCAAAACGAAAATATGCCGGTAACTCTTGAGGCTATTGATAAGCCCGACAAGGTATTTAACAGCCACATGGAAGTACTTGAGGCAGGTCTTGAGCACGAAAAATACGTTACAGCTCTCATTAATGATATTTATGGTGCGGCGTACGAGGTTAAGGATTTTCGCACTATGCAATTTCTCGATTGGTTCGTAAAGGAGCAAGGCGAGGAGGAAACAAACGCCAACGACCTCATTTCAAAAATGGAGCTTTTTGGTGCTGATCCGAGAAGTCTTTATATGCTTAATCAAGAGCTTGCAGGAAGAGTTTACACTGCTCCTTCATTGGTGCTGTAATTATAAGAAGAAAAGGAGATTTTATTATGAAAAAATACGTTTGTGAGGTTTGCGGTTGGGAATACGATGAGGCTAAGGGTGATCCCGAAAACGGAATTGCCCCCGGAACCAAATTCGAGGATCTCGGTGACGATTTTGTTTGCCCCCTTTGCGGAGTTGACAAGGATAATTTCAGTTTAGCTGAATAATCGACACTCCCCCATCAAAATCATTTTAATTAATATAAAAAAGGAAAGCCTTCCGCTGAAGCTCAGCAGAAGGCTTTTTTATTTATTCGTTGGGGAGAGTGTCGCTAAACAAGATGTTGTTTGCAGTTATTTTTTCTTTTTCCGTAAGAGGCTTAAAAGTGCCGTCGCTATAAAGAATGTCCATTACCATTAAAGCAACTGTAGTCCCTATAAATCCACCTAAAGTCCACGCTATTACAAGATCCTGCATTTGAGTTGGATAATATTTTGCTTCAATAGTAGCATATTCAAGCGCACCCTTAACAAGCTCGTTTTTAATATCTTCATCAAGCGAAGGAATCTTGTCAAAAAACTCGTGTGCGTCACCCTTTAGAACCATAAGGTTTACTTTATTATCTGTTACAAATTCTCTTTCTTTAAGGCGCGCAAACTTTTCGCTGTTGGCAGAAGTGTCGCTTATCATACCCTTTATAAATTCATATACATATTCATAGTCGGTATAGATATTATTCTTCCACGCGCCCTTGCGGCTATCATATCTTGTATCTATAGACCATGAATAGATAGGGTATTTTTTCGATGTTCTTGTCATACTTCCGCACGCATAATATGATGGTAGATCAAGAGTAGGCGTGAAATCCGGATCAATAGCCTTGCTTTCGAGCTCTATTGTAGCTATAAAGTCTCCACCTGCGGTCGTTTTTATATCGTATTTTGAAAGATCCTTTCCCGATGATATCGAGCATTTATTTGATATCGCGTAAAATATAGCTGCCGCCTCAAGCAATTCTCTGTTTCCGCTTGGAATATAAACATCCTTAATATCCTCAACTGCTTTTCTTATAAGCGGTACATATTTTTTAACAAGCGCCTCTGCTATTTTAAGTTGCGCTTTCCTATGATTTTCGTTAGTTTCTTTTGAATACTTGGTAGGTGTAAAATTAACATATGTTGTGTATTTGTTACCCGTTGTTTTTACTAAAAATCCGTTTGCTTCCAAATAGCTTACCTTATCCTCTATATAAACAGGGGTGAGACCAAGCTCCTCGGCAATTTGCTGTAAGGTTTTTGGCTCCCAATATACGCTATACACGATATTAAGATTAATTTTATCACCGATATACGTTTCCGGACCTTCGTTATTACCCGGATTTCCGCTATGTCCGTATGATATTGCTTTTATTGGGTTAAGACCCAATTCTCCTATTTTTCTTTCCATTGAAAAGCCCTCCTTTAAATCATTTCTTGCTTTGTTTAAGTGCCATTTCACCGTTCCCTCAGGAATTTCAAGCTGCTTGGAGATTAATTCTATAGATTTATTTTTGTAATAAAAATCATATACTATCTGACGTCGCTTTTGTGATAAGAAAGCCACTTCCTCGCGCAAACGGTATATTTCCTCGCTATTATTCTCAAATGAATATTTATCGTAATAGGGAATCTGTATTCCGTCAAGCGAGATGCCCTCGTGCTTCTTTTTATTAGAAACATATTTTGCATATGTATGCTCGCTTATCCGCCATATATATCCTTCGATATTTATTATTTCATCTGCTCTGAGCAGTGATATGTACATCTGCTCTACTATCTGAGAACAAATTTCCTCTGCCTCATCATACGAGTGTGATTTTTTTACAGAAAAACCATATATCTTCTGAAGGTAATCGGTAATGATCCTATCAACTTTTTCTTTTTCCATATTTTATTTTCTCCGGCGCCGTTTGAATATATAGTGCAAAGCAATTAAAAAAGGTTGGCGATTTTTTTTTGTTTTTTCATTTTTTTATTAAATAATATCATAAATCATATTATTTTCCAAGAGTTTTTATTAATGTACGGCAAATTTCGCATTAGATTATGCAAAAAGCACAGATTTTCATCTGTGCTTTTTTCTTCGATTTTTATTTGAACTGAACCATAACATCACAGTAGCAGTTGCTTGAAGGCGCTGTTATCTTCTCCGTTTTTTGAGCGTGCTTTATAATCTCTGAATACATCCCCATAAATATATTTTGACAAAGTCTATCTGCATCATCATTCAAATGCTTGGGAAAAAGCTTTTTATAGCCCGCTACAAAGCTTTCTATCGCATTCGAGTATGCAGGCATAATTGGAGATAGATACTTTTCAACTATATTTTCAAATTGATGATTTTGCTCAAGCGTGAATGAGGGTGATGTTACAAAAAAGCTTCCGTCTTCTTTTCTAACTATATATCCGTCATTTACTGCGTTTGCCACGGAATCAACATCATCGCAGCTTCCCGTATATAAAATATCCTCGCAAGCATTTATATAATTATCATACATCATCTGTCTGAATTTAATTCCCGGAATAAGGTTGTATGATGTATGACTATATCCTCCTCTGCTTCCGAGATTAGCACACTGTTGTATTCCCATCGTGATGCGTTTATGCTTACCAGTTTCCATATTACCGAGATAGCTCCACTCGTTTCCGTCATATCTTTTCTTGAACCACGGATAAGGAAGCTTACAATATTTTTTCGATGCATATGAAAATGCCATAGCTCCAAAAAGATAAAACAGATCCTGCTCACTTCTATCTGCCTTATAAAAACTTATCGACATCGCTTCCTTTGAAATTTTCTTTAACGCCTCTATTATTTCATCAACGATAGGAAGCAACACTTTTTCTGCGTTTTCTTCACAATAAATTCCGTATTTATCAGAAAAGATGACAAAATTGGTTTGATATTTTCCTTTAACTGATTCTATAATTGCCTCTCTTTTCAAAAGATTATCAATGCGTTCCTCAATATAATATGCCGGCACTCCGCAAAGCTTCGATATATCCTCGACTGTGCGTGCATCATCATAGCAATAATAAAGTATGTTTTGCGAAAGAGAATCATCAATATAAGAAAGCTCCACAGCCGGACGGAAAGCAATACGCCCATCATCAACCATATGCAAGAGGTCCTTGCTAAGGTAAGTGAGTCTAACGTAGCGCCTGACCTGCTCTCTGCTATCGCCACCCTCCGAACCGATCTCCTCGTTG
>JAGAPG010000011.1 GCA_017623355.1 Clostridia bacterium | reverse complement strand
TTTTTAAATTTTTTTATTTTATTTTTGTTTTGACGTTTTTTTATTAAATTTTTTCTAAATCAAACGAAAAACAGGCGATTTGTATCGCCTGTTTTTCCTTCGTCAAATTAATGAACGTGTCCGTGATGAGCACCGGCTCCTACAATATCCATTATTCCAAGCACCGCAATAACAGTGAACGACGCGAGCATAAGGACTGCAAGGGCTATTGCAAGCACTCTTGTTGTCATTTTTCTTTTTTTCTCTTGAGTACCCTGAGGCTTAGCAACCTTTTTAGCTACATTTTCTTCTTTTTTTACTGTTTTCTTTTCTGTTTTAGACATTGTTTTTTCCTCTTTAATAATCTATTTTTATTTGTTTTGTTGTTATATCCTTATCGCTTATAAGAACTCCTGTTGCAGGGATCTTTATCTTTCTGTAACGGGAAAGTGCCTCGGGATATTTGTCCTCGTATTTTTCAAGAACCTCTACTATTTTTTGATTTTTCTTTAGATTCATCGCAAATACTGTTGTGCCAATAGAGCTTCTTGTGGTTTTGATTGGAATAAGCGACGGTCTTATGAGTATCGCCTTTGAATCCGAATTCACCATAAGAATATAATCGTCGTTCTTTTCGTATATTACAGAAACTATAGGAGATGCGTCTGAAAACGCCTTCTTAAGCTTTTTACGCGAGCCCTGTGTCGTATAGGCGCTCATCGGCACTCTTACCGCTTTTCCGTTTTCAAATACGAAAATGACATTTTGTTTTTCATCATACGACGGATTTATCTTCATAAATACAGGTTTTTCGTCATCGTCGAATTTTAGCTTTTTAGCAACATATGTGCCAAGCTCCGACGCCTTTGAAAGCTCGAAGTCTGAAAGATGTGCAAAATAAAGCTGTGCCTTATTTGTGAAGAATATGATCTCATCCTTATTTCGTGCCTCTTCCTCGCTGAAAATGAAGTCCCCGTCCTTTATTTTATGCTCCGAATTTCCTCTTAACGACTGTTGCGTTATCTTCTTTAGATATCCGTCATTTGTAAAGAATACATTTACGGCATAATCCTCTATCAAGCTTTCCTTATCAAATTCCTTGATATCCGTAGCCTGCATTATTTGAGTTCTTCTTTGCTTTGCGTATTTTTTCTTGATATCGTTGAGCTGCTTTATGATATACGCCTTCATCTTTATCTCATCCTCAAGAATCGCGTTTATCTCATTTATATCATTCTGCAAGCCCTCGATCTCGGCAAGACGATTCATAATATATTCTCTGTTAAGATGACGGAGCTTGATATCGGCAATATATTCTGCCTGTATCTTATCTACTCCAAAGCCTGCCATAAGATTTGGAACTACGTCCTCGTCCCTTTCGGTTTCCTTAACTATCTTAACAGCCTTATCAATATCAAGAAGTATCTTACTGAGTCCCAAAAGAAGATGAAGCTTGTCCTTTTTCTTGTTGAGATCAAAAGTAAATTCTCTTGTAAGACAGCCTATACGGAATTTTATCCATTCGGTAAGTATCTCCTTTATTCCCATTTGCTTGGGAGCGCCGTCTATCAGCACATTGAAGTTGCAGGCAAAGCTATCCTCAAGAGGCGTAAACTTATAAAGCTTTTGCATAAGGGCATCAGGGTCTGCTCCCTTTTTAAGATCTATTGTGAGCTTAAAGCCCTTTAGGTCAATTTCATCACGGAAATCAGTAATCTCCTTAAGCTTTCCTTCCTTGAACATATCTGAAATATCCTTAAGTATCGCTTCTATTGAAGTGGAATAGGGTATTTCAAGTATTTCAATACAATTCTCATTGGGATCGTACTCATATTTTGCTCTTAGCTTTATCGAGCCCTTGCCGGTTTCATAAACCTTTCTTATCTGATCAGGCTCATATATAACGTATCCTCCACCGGGAAAATCAGGGGCTTTTACGATATCCAATATCTTATCCGTGCCTGTGCGCGGATTTTTAAGTATAGCGATCGTGGCATCACATATCTCACCGAGATTAAACGAGCAGATCGAAGATGCAAGACCTACGGCAATACCAAGATTTGCGGATACCAAAACGTTCGGGAACGTAGTCGGCAAAAGTCTCGGCTCCTTCGTGGTATTATCGTAGTTATCCATCATATCAACTGCGTTTTTATCTATTCCGCTGAATATCTCTGCGCAGAAGGGATCAAGCTTCGCCTCTGTATATCTTGACGCGGCAAACGCCATATCTCTGCTGTATTGCTTACCAAAGCTTCCCTTGGAGTCAACAAACGGATGCAAAAGCGCTTCATTTCCTCGCGTAAGACGCACCATAGTTTCATATATGGACATATCTCCGTGAGGATTAAGCTTCATCGTTTCTCCGACGATGTTCGCGCTCTTTGTTCTATGACCGGTCATAAGCCCCATTTTATACATAGTATAAAGAAGCTTTCTGTGAGAAGGCTTGAAGCCGTCTATTTCGGGAATTGCACGCGATACCATTACGCTGACAACATAGGGCATATAGTTAGTTTCTATCGTTTCCGTAATCGGTTGATATATCGGCTCTGATTCGATATACCTTTCCTTTTCTTCTATTTTCTTAGATCTTGCCATTTGTCCCTCCTATTACTCTGTGAGCGCACGCTCTGATCATTCTATTATACATAGCAAGTGATTCTCCGCTTTTTTGCGGAAGGTGAGCGTAGATTGCCGTTACTTTCATATCGTCTGCTTTTCGTAAGAGCATAAAAAGTCTTTTGGTTTGTTTTTTTATATCATTCTTTTTACCGACAGGCAAAAGCTTGTCTGTTTTTATATTCGCGAGCTCCTCGTCGTAACACATCACAGCGCAGTTTTCCTTAGCTGACATTTCATTTACAAACGAAACAAAATCAACATATTCGTCATCAACGAGATAAAGCTGTGCGTTAGGAGCATAGTGCTTGTATTTCATTCCGGGAGAAAGAGGCTTTTCACCCTCCTTCAGCTCCTCTGTCACTGCCGAGGATATGCTTACATTATCACAAACCTCCTTTAGCATTTCAAAGGTTATTGCACCCGGACGAAGTAATATTATAGAATCCTCGCTTATTTTTATAACGGTAGATTCAACACCAACATCGCAATCACCGCCGTCAAGTATCATGGGAATTATTCCGTTCATATCGTCAAAAACGTGCTTTGCGCTCGTAGGTGACGGCTTTCCCGATCGGTTAGCTGATGGAGCTGCTATAGGAACACCGCTGAAATCTATCAGCCTGTTAGCTATTTTATTTACAGGACATCTTACCGCAACAGAATCAAGCCCTGCAGTAACCTCACTCGGTATAATATCTTTCTTTGGCATTATTACTGTAAGAGCACCGGGCATAAATCTTTTTGCGAGCTTATAATACAACTCATTTGTATATGATATTCTTTCGGCATCCTCGGGCTTTGATATATGTACTATGAGCGGATTGTCAGCAGGCCTGCCCTTTGCCTTGAATATTTCAAGACAAGCCATTGCGTCAAAGGCATTTGCTCCAAGTCCATATACTGTTTCCGTTGGAAAGCCGACCAAGGCTCCGCTTTTTATAAGCTCAGCAGCCCTTTGAAGTATCTCATCGGATCGTTCATCAACCCTTAGAAGTTCCGTTTTCATTCGTTACCGCCCTTTAATTTTTCAGCAGCGTCAGCCGTTGCAAGCTTATCGAGCATCTCGGCAATATCTCCATTCAAAAAAGCCTCCAGGGAATATATCGTAAGTCCTATTCTGTGATCGGTAACTCTGCCCTGAGGATAATTATAAGTTCTTATTCTCTCGCTTCTGTCGCCCGTACCTACCTGACTTTTACGCTCAGATGCTATTTTTGAATTCATCTCCTGCTGTTTCATATCATAAAGCTTAGTTCTTAAAATTTTAAAAGCCTTATCCTTGTTTTTAAACTGACTGCGCTCATCCTGACACTCTACTACGATACCCGTAGGCTTATGAATAAGACGAATTGCGGATTCTGTTTTGTTTACGTGCTGTCCGCCTGCACCGCTGCTTTTACAGGTCTCTATTACTACGTCAGTCGGTAATATATCGACCTCTACCTCCTCAGCCTCGGGAAGAACTGCCACGGTTGCTGTTGAGGTGTGTATTCTGCCTTGCGTTTCGGTTTCGGGAACTCTTTGCACTCTGTGAACTCCGCTTTCAAATTTAAAGCGCGAATACGCTCCCTCTCCGGAGATCATAAAGGTAACCTCCTTAAATCCGCCAAGTTCAGTTTCGTTACAGCTTATAAGCTCTGTTTTGAAGCCTGCGGTTGCCGCGTACATATTATACATTCTGTAAAGAACGTACGAAAAAAGCGCTGCCTCATCTCCGCCTGCTCCGCCTCTGATCTCAACAACCACGTTTTTATCATCGTTGGGGTCTTTGGGAATAAGAAGAAATTTAAGCTCGTTTTCAATAGCGTCGATCCTTTCCTTACAGCTCCTATATTCCTCAACAGCCATATCGTAAAGCTCTCCGCCCTCGTCCATAAGAAGCTTTGCCCCTTCCATATCGTCAAGGGTTTTCTTATATTCGCGGTATTTTTCAATGATTGGGGAAAGATTTTTATATTCCTTCATAAGCTTTGTAAATTCATCCTGCTTTGATACCGTTTCAGGATCCTGAAGTCTTTGCTCTATCTGTAAAAATCTTTCCTCTGCTTGATTTAATTTATTTAACATATATTATTTCTTTTTCACGAGGTGAATTGCAAAGCCGCAAACCTCATCCTTTAAGTATATAAATCTAAGCTTGCCCTTTTCGTCGTATCCGGCACTCTCCATATTAAATTCAACACCTTGGCTCTCAAGATAAGCCTTGGCACGATCAGGGAAATTTGTAGCTATGGCAATATGTCCGTTTTTGCCATAGAATTTTGTATGCATAAATTCAAAATCGCTTCCGCAGAATGTTGATTTAGCACCCTCCTTACATTCCATACCAAACATAGCCTCTATAAGCTTTGCTCCCTTTGTTGCCTCCTCTTTATTCTCGCAGTTTATTCCGATATGTACAAGCTTAAAGCCAAGCATCTTCATAACCGCGCTTCTTGTAAGCGCCTTGATCTCGTCAAACTTACCTGCTTCGATAAGTGAATCCTTCACCATAAAGCTTCCGCCGCAAGCAATGATCTTATCAAATGCAAGATATTGAAGCATATTTTCTTCGTTTATTCCGCCTGTAGGCATAAATTTAAGACTTCCGTAAGGTGCGCTCATTGACTTTATCATATTAAGTCCGCCTGCTGCCTCAGCAGGGAAGAATTTTACTGCCTTAAGTCCGAGCTCAAGCGCTTGCTCTACCTCGCTCGGTGTTGCACATCCGGGAAGAACGGGAATACCCTTATCAAGACAGTGCTTTACTACTCTGGGGTTAAGACCGGGGCTTACGATAAATTTAGCTCCTGCCTCAACTGCCTCGTCTGCTTGCTCGGGAGTAAGTACTGTTCCCGCGCCTACGAGCATATCAGGAAGCGCTTTTGTTACCTCTTTTATAGCGTCCTTCGCACACGCTGTTCTAAAGGTAATCTCGGCGCAGTTAAGTCCACCCTCGGCAAGTGCTTTTGCGAGGGGAACTGCATTTTCTGTTTTTGTGATTTTGATTACAGGAACAAGTCCGTAACCGTAAAGCTGTTCAAAGATGTCTTTCATTTTATTTATCCTCTTTTCAATAATTATTTACAAAATGAGCAAAACGATTTATGCGCCTGATACAAGTCGTTTTTCGCTATCACTTCCATTGGAGCGTGCATAGAAAGCACAGGAACACCAAGATCAACTGTCGATATATTCTGATTTGCAATATACATAGCGACAGTTCCGCCTCCGCCCGCGTCAACCTTACCAAGCTCCGCAGTTTGCCAAACCACTCCGTCACGCTCAAACATTTTACGGATAGAAGCAACATATTCCGCGCTTGCATCGTTAGTCGAGCTTTTTCCGCGAGCACCCGTATACTTAGCCATAACAACTCCGCAATTCATAAGCGCGCTGTTACGCTTTTCAAAAACCTCGGAATACATAGGATCATAGCCTGCGCTAACATCAGCAGAAAGACACATTGAATTTGCTCTTACTATACTTGCGTTACCGCCGAGATTTCTGCTTATTTCATCTATAATATCCGAGATAAGACGGCATTTCATTCCGCTTACTCCCTCAGAGCCTATCTCCTCTTTATCGGCAAGAATACACATTATCGTATGCTCACTATCCTTACTTTCTATAATAGAGGTTATAGCAGGATATGCACAAACCCTGTCATCGTGTCCGTAGCCTGCAATAAAGCTTCTGTCAAGTCCGAGATCCTTTGATTTTCCCGCCGGAACAGCTGTAAGCTCCGCGCTCATAAAATCGCCTTCTACGATGCCGTATTTTTCATTAAGAATACTGAGCATATTGAGCTTTATAGCCTCGTCGCACTTTCCGTACGGCTCTGAGCCTATAAGAAGATTGAGTCCCTCTCCCGAAAACGCGCTTTCAAGAGGCTTCGTTGCCTGATCCTTTGCAAGATGAGGTAAAAGATCTGTTATGCAGAATACAGGATCATTCTCATCCTCGCCTATCGTTATATTAACGCTTTCGCCGTTTATTTTCGTAACGACTCCGTGAAGTGCCAACGGAATCGTAGCCCACTGATACTTTCTTATCCCGCCATAATAATGCGTTTTAAGATAAGCCATTCCCTCGCTTTCATAAAGCGGATGCTGCTTCATATCAAGTCTTGGAGAATCAATATGAGCTGCGCAAATTCTTATCCCCTTCTCGATAGGCTCTGTTCCTGCTCTGAAAATATAAATACTTTTATCTCTGTTATTGAAATAATAATTTTTTCCCGCCTCGATCTTATCACCGAGTGAATATTCCTTAAATCCGGCTTCCTTTACCATACTTATGGCGTAAGAAACAGCCTCTCTCTCTGTTTTGGCGGAATCTATAAATTTTTTATATCCCTCGCAGTAGCTTGAAACTGCGGGCTTATAATTCTTATCCTCTATATCAAAGGCATTTTCCTTCTTATAGAAAAGCTTTTCCTTAAGAAGCTCTTCCTTGCTTTTTTCTTTATCCATCATATCCCTCCATCGTAGTACAGCTTTAAATATTTTTCCTGCGCTACTCTTAATTTATAAATATAATTTTCGGTTTCCTCGAACTCTATCTCAAAGCTATCCGATTGCAACCATTTATCAACGTTGCCCATTCCGGCATTGTAAGCGCACAGCGCTTTTTCCCAATCGTTATATCTGCTATAAAGCATTGATAGATATAACACTCCGTATTTAATATTTTCCTCGGGATCGAAAATATTCTTTTTTTCTTCTCCGTTTTTGAAGCAAAGCCACTCGTACGTTTGAGGCATAAGCTGCATAAGCCCACTGGCTCCAACGCTTGAAACGGCATTTTCATCAAAATTGCTTTCTACCTTTATCACTGAATAAATTATATATTCGTCTACGCTATATTCTCTTGAATATTTCTCGACATATTCGCCGAAACGCCGCGGATACAGAATTTTTTCACAGTTTTTTTGAACATAAGAGCATAGTGTAAGAAGCACGCACGCTATGATAATGCATATTACAAGACTAAGCCTTTTCTTATTTTGCAAGTCCAAGCTCCGAAAGCACCGCAAATATCTGCTCCTTAAGATCTCTTGTGCCGTCGTTTACAACCTCGTACGTGCAGAGCGAGCGAAGCACCTCGTCCGTCAGCTGACTTTCTATTCTGGCAAGAGCCTTTTTATAGGTTATTCTGTCGCGCTTCATAATGCGCTCTATTTTAAGCTCCTTTGGCGCAGTTATACACATAGTAACGTCGCACATCTCATTAAATCCGCTTTCAAAAAGCACGGGAGCATCTATTATCACAGCCTTCTCGCCTTTTTTTTCAAATTTTTCGAGCATTTTTTCCACCGTTTCTCTTATGTATTTATGAGTAACGGTGTTGAGCACCTTCAAATGCTGAGATGCATTTGCGCTCTCAAACACCTTCGACGAAAGCTTCTTTTTGTTAAGACTGCCATCCTCGTTAAGAATTCCTTCACCAAAAAACATACAAAGCTCTTTTACGCAATCAGATCCCGCAACGGCTATTTTGCCATAGACCTTATCCGTATCAATATACTGAGCTCCGTATTCCTTAAAAATCTCACAAACGTAGCCCTTTCCTGCTCCGCTTGATCCGCAAAGTCCTATTTTGATCATACCTTCTCCTTTGGTATTAAAGCGTGATTTCTTTTCCTTCCCTATCGGAAGCATATGCACATTCCATTACCCTTTGAACATACGCACCGTCATCAAATGACGGAGATGCTTTTTTATTATTTATCACAGAGTCACAAAAAGCGTAATAATTCCCAAGGTGTCCTCGTAGCCATCCAACAGGCGCTTTTATTCCGGGAAAGATGCCGCCCGGGCTTGGATATCTGTTTACACATTCTATTTTAGTATAGCCCTTTTCCTTGCTTTCGTTTGAATAAAAATATAGAAAATTAAGCTCCATAAGATCAAATTTTATGCTTCCCTTTTCTCCTCTTATCTCAAAAGCAAGATCATCATTTGAGCCGAGCGATATTTTGCTTACCTCTATAGTACCGTACGCTCCGTTTTTAAGCTTAGATATCATATAAAATGCCTCATCTGCATTGGTCTGCCACACTTCGCCGTTTACTCCTACACGGGTAGGATATGCAATTTGGCTCTTTCCTATTACGCTTTCAAACTCTCCGCAAAGATAATAGATAAGATCTATAACGTGTGAGCCAAGATCAAAAAGCACTCCTGCTCCGCAAATATCCTTATCCTGCTTCCAACCTGCTTTTTTATTTATGTCAAGCGCGCTTGAATGTAAATATTTTGCGTTAAACGATATTATTCTGCCAAGCTCGCCTTTTTCTATAAGCTCCTTGGCTCTCATTACGGGCAAAAGGAATCTGTTATTAAACACCATAAATGCCTTTACACCCTGATTTTTTGCGATATCCGCAAGCTCCTTAGCTTGAGTGTATGATATTGCAAGCGGCTTTTCGCAATAAATATGCTTTCCTGCCAAAAGAGCTTTCTTAGCCGTTTCATAATGATATATATTCGGAGTGCAGATATCTATTGCATCTATTTCAGGATCATAAATTATATCATCCTCGTTTACAGTATATTTTTGGATAGAAAAGCGCTCCGCGATTTCCTTTGCTTTTTCAATATGTCTTGTGCAAAGCGCAACGACCTCAACGCTTTGCTCTGTTTGAAAAAAATATTTTAAATTATCTACGCAATACTTATGCGTTTTTCCCATAGAGCCGAAGCCTAAAAGTCCTATTCTCATAAAAACCTCCAAAATCAAGGCATATATATTGAATTATACCACTTTTTTTAATATTTTGCAATATATTTTATTATTTTAAACATTTATAATTAAAATAAATTAAAAAGAGCAGCTTTAATCTGCTCTTTTCGGGAATTATTCTATTACTATTCCGATAAGCATCATATCCACACCTGTACCGGAATTATTTACAGTATCGTTCATAAATCTCATACTGATAAGGAACGATTGAAAAATTATCGATTTTGCCTGAGTTATCTCATTTACCTCTGTATCGATCTTATCGGTATACTTATTCAAAACGTTTGAAAATGCCTTATTAAATCTTTCTTCGTTATAGCTTACCGTTTCTATATCCGTTCCAGCCTTAGCCTCAAATGTCGCTGACAGCGTGAGCTGATTTACAGAGCAATCATAAAATTCAACAGTATATTTAAAATCAGAGGATATAAGCAGCTTTATGCTCCATACATTCATGCCGTCAGCTACTATAAACATTTCCGTATAGATCTCGTTCGTATTCTGATCATAAACGAAATACCAATTATATCCGTATGTTGTCGGCGTTTCCTCCTTGGTCTTCAAAATATAATATTTCTCTCCGTCCTCGCCGTCGCGGTTCACATAGATATAGTTTTGAAGAATAGTATATGCGTTTTCAACGAGCTTTTCGTTATACAGATCGCTTATTTCCACGGGCTCAAAGCGAGACGTTGAATCAATAAGCGATGATTTTACGGCAAAATTTATGTTTTGTCCATCAACTGCAGTAAGTGTTACTATTCCTATTACTCTTCCATCCTCGTTCACCAAAGGACCACCGCTGTTTCCGGGAGATATGGGGGCAGTAAACTGAATACACTTCTTTCCGTTTACATTTCTCTCAACATTTGATACTATTCCTGTAGAAAATGTATCCGTAAGTCCAAGAGAGCTTCCCAAAGTATACACAGGGTCGCCTGTTTTCACAATTTTATTTGAAATCTCCAAGTATTTTTGATCTTTTAGCTCCGCTTTCAAAACAGCAATATCCTGCTCCTTATCGTATCCGATAAGCTTAACGTCAAGTGTCGTTCCGTCATATTTGGTTACGGAAAGCGAATATGCTGCCTCAATAACGTGATAATTCGTAATTATGCATCCATCCTCGGATATAAAAAATCCCGATCCAACAGACACTTCCCCGCCGTTTTTATCCTTCGCTATTATTTCAAGCATTGCATCCTTGAGCATCTCATATATCTCGTTTGCTCGTATTGTTTCCGGGACATAATCACCCTTATATGTATTATGGCATATAGTGCAGGAATAAACGGTATATCCATCCTCAAGTCCGGTTGACGGCTTGGAATAGGATATCATATAATCGTGCTCGGTAACATCTATATTTTCTTCTCGCAAAAAAGTATTGCATACCTTACAGTAATATTCTCTTTTGCCGATTTTATCGCAGGTCGGCTGAAGCGTTATTATTCCGTTATTCTCTAAATGATCGGACGTCGGAGCGGTAAAATTATCTTTTTCACTGTTTCCGCAAAGAGTACACAAATGAAGATCGTATCCGCTTTCCGTACAGGTAGGCGCAATTTTTGTTGAAGTGTAGGAATGCTTTAATTTTTCCACAGTCCTGCTGCCAACGGTTTGATTGCAAACAGAACAAACACCGATCTCCGTTCCGTTCGATGAGCAGGTGCTCGGAGTCACTATTCTCCACTCCGCAGTATGCTCCTTAGGAGAAACATAATTAACTATTTCTGAAAATTCGCATTTAGTACAGCTCCTCTCCGTATAGCCGTTTTTCACACACGTTGCCTCATAAACTACCTCTTTATAGTTGTGCTCGCACGAGGAGTCGGAATCACACGATGTGATCACTGCTATCGATACAAGAAGCATCAAAAATATAAAAATTCTTTTCATATTAAATCTCCAAATAAATTTTATATACTTTATTTTAGCACATTGAATTAAAAATATCAACAGCTTTTATATACAAAAAGAGCTTCGCTTTGATCGAAGCTCCTTGTTTTTTTAAAATGTGCGTAGAAGTGTTTATTTTTTAGAATTTTCCTTTGATTTTATATATTCATCTATTGCCGCCGCAGCAGTCTTTCCTGCCCCCATCGCCAATATAACGGTAGCAGCACCCGTTACCGCATCTCCGCCCGCAAATACGCCCTTTCGTGAGGTTTTACCGTTTTCGTCAGCAATAATACCGCCCCATTTTTGAGTTTCGAGTCCCTCAGTCGTATCCTTTATAAGCGGATTTGGAGATGTGCCGAGAGCCATTATAACACAATCAACATCAAGAACGAATTCGCTGTTAGGCTTTTCTATAGGCTTTCTTCTGCCCGACGCATCAGGCTCTCCAAGCTCCATTTCGATGCACTTTATTCCGTTTACAGTTCCGTTAAGGTCGTCTTTTTTATCATTCGGATTATGGTATCCCAATATTTCCACAGGATTTGTAAGGGTTTTGAAAATTACACCCTCCTCCTCTGCGTGCTCTACCTCTTCCTTTCTTGCGGGAAGCTCATCCATACCTCTTCTGTATACAATATAAACCTCTGCGCCCAAGCGCTTAGCACATCTTGCCGCATCCATAGCAACGTTTCCACCGCCAACTACAGCCACTCTCTTTGCTTTTTGAATGGGAGTATCGCTTGTTTCAAGATAAGCCTTCATAAGATTTATTCTGGTCAAAAATTCGTTTGCAGAATATACTCCCTTAAGATTTTCACCGGGTATTTTCATAAATTTAGGAAGTCCTGCGCCTGTGCCTATAAATACAGCCTCGTATCCTTGCTCATCCATAAGCTCATCGATAGAAACTGTTTTGCCGATAACAGTGTTTGTTTCTATCTCCACGCCGAGAGCCTTAAGTCCCTTTATTTCCATTTCTACAATAGCTTTAGGAAGACGAAATTCCGGAATACCGTAAACTAAAACACCTCCTGCAGTGTGAAGAGCCTCAAATACAGTAACCTTGTAGCCCTTTCTTACAAGATCCGATGCACAGGTAAGACCGGCAGGTCCAGAGCCGATAACTGCGACCCTGTGTCCGTTATTTGCAATATCTGAGGGCCAAAGCTTACAATTTGCATTATGATAATCAGCCACAAATCTTTCAAGACGTCCGATAGCAACGCTTTCTCCCTTGATTCCGCGAACGCACTTGCCCTCGCATTGATGCTCTTGTGGACAAACTCTGCCACAAACCGCAGGTAATGACGAAGAAAGAGAAATTATATCGTACGCCTCATCAAATTTACCCTCTGCAACCTTTGCGATAAAATCCGGAATATGTACCTTTACCGGACAGCCTGAAACGCAGGGCTTGTTTTTACAGTTCAAGCATCTTTTTGCCTCATCAATCGCTTGCTCCGGAGTATATCCTAAAGCTACCTCGTAAAAATTTTTGTTTCTTACATTCGGAGCTTGAGTAGGCATTTCATTCTTTTTAAGAGACATATTAGGCATTATTCTACCTCCTTTTTAAAGAGGTTGCAAGCCTCCTCATGCTTATGTCTTTCAAACTTTCTATATATCGATGAGCGTTCCATAGCCTCATCAAAATCAATAAGATGACCGTCAAACTCCGGGCCGTCAACGCAAGCAAATTTCATTTCTCCGCCAACAGAAAGCCTGCATCCGCCGCACATTCCCGTTCCGTCAATCATTATCGGATTCATTGAAGCTACCGTTTTTATTCCATATTTTTTAGTAAGCAAGCAAACAAACTTCATCATAGGAAGCGGACCTATAGTTATTACCTCGTCATATTGCTCTCCGCTTTTAATAAGCTTTTCAAGAGCATCGGTAACAAGACCCTTTTCGCCTGCGCTTCCATCGTCGCTCATAAGAATAAACTTCGATGATGCTTTTTTAAATTCATTCTCCAATATAACGAGCTCCTTTGTGCGAAATCCCGCTATTGCGTGAACCTCGCATCCAAGAGAATGAAGCTTTTTAGCAACGGGATATGCAATAGCGCATCCAACTCCGCCGCCAACAACCGCTACCTTTTTAAGACCGTCTGTTTCCGTAGCTCTTCCAAGCGGACCTACAAAATCAGAAAGTGAATCTCCCTCTCTCAGTCTGTTAAGCTTTTCAGTCGTCGCTCCGACTATTTGAAATATTACCGTTACAGTTCCCTTTTCTCTGTCATAATCAGCAACTGTAAGCGGAATACGTTCTCCGTTTTCATCTGTACGAAGTATTATGAACTGTCCGGGCTGAGCTTTTTTTGCAACTCTCGGCGCATTCACCTCTATAAGTGTTACCGTTTTATTTAATTCTTTTCTTTTTACTATCTCAAACATAAAACCTCTCTAAATATAAAGCCTTATTCATTTGTTTCAGGCGTGGATTTTGATAGCTTTTTGCAAAGTATCTGATAAAAACTCGTATCGCTGACCTTAGCTATAGACGTATGATACGGAGCTTTTCTTATTTTTATGATATCCTTGTTCTCAAGAGAATATCTCATATGTCCGTCAATATCAAGCGAAGCCTGCCCGATTTCGCTTATCTTCGTCCAATCGACCTCTATTTCTATCTCGTCAGTTCCGTCTATTACGATTGATGAACGGGGAAAAAACTTTGGCGATACAGGCGTTATTACCATACTGCTCGATGTTGGTGAAAGTACAGGTCCCGACGCTGAAAAGTTATACGAGGTTGAGCCTGTAGGCGTGGCTACTATAACTCCGTCTCCTACTATTTCCTCGGTAAGTTTTCCATTTATGTAAACATGTAAATTTAATGCGTGAGTAAGACTAGAACGGAAAATGCAAGCTTCGTTTAAGCCTATGAATTCAAATGCTCTTTCGCCGTTTCTTATAACCTCTCCCTCGAGCATTATTCGCTTTTCCGTTTTGTACTGATTTGATACAAGTCTTAAAAGACCATCCATAGCGTTTTTGGCACTGACCTCGGTAAGATATCCAAGATTTCCGAAATTTATTCCAAAAAGAGTTATCGACTTACCGTACAAACGTCTTGCTGCCCTCAAAACAGTTCCGTCTCCGCCCATAACTATTGCGAACTCGGCATCGTCCCACGGAGTTGCGTCGTTGTCAAGTATTTGAGTTTCGTAACCGTTTTCATTTAAAAATTCCGATGCCTCAAGCGCGAAATCCACGCTCTGCTGCTTATATGGATTAGGGATAATTATTGCTTTTTTCATATAATCACCTTTTTTTATTCGTACGTTTTGTTTTGAAGTATTTTTATCTCTTCCTTGAGCTTGTCTATGAATTTTCTATCCATTGATGAAAGAACGTGACCCTTTTTCCAAATAAGAACATCCTTAAAATCGTTATTTGGAACATCACACCTTCTTTGAATGAGACCAAGGCTTTTCATAACTCCCTCAGGAAGCGGAGACGCCCACATATAAGCATCGTCTACCGTCACAAGAAGCTGGAACTGACTTCCGCGCTCGTAAAGATATACCTTTCTTTCGGCTGTATTGGTAAATTCGTTATGATCAAGATCACTTTTTGATGTATACGGAATAAGATTGTCGCCGTGTATTACCTCAATACCATCCTTTACAAGATCCTTGATTGACAAATGCTCATCATTTATATGCTTGTTTCTTAAATTCATCACTACAAGGCACGAAAATTCCCAAAGCTCAAAATAATCAAGCTTCTTCTTTTTAAGATATTCAAGAAAATATCTTTCGTTTACCGTTTGATATCTTATTATACCGAAATCGTATGCGTTTTCGGAAACATTAAGTATAGTTTGCATTGAATTGGTTTCTATTGTTTGAATATCCATGCCCTTGCTTGGATCAATACCGGCAACGGTCTCTGCAAATACTTTCGAGATATATGAGCCTCTTGGAATAGATATTTTCGCTTTTACTATTTCCTTATTGCCGAATATTTTAGATATCTCGTTCATTTTGTCTATTTGCGCAATCGTCGCTCTTGCGCAGTCAAGAAATTCTTTTCCCTGAGTCGTCGGCGTAACTCCCTTTGGCGTTCTTTCAAAAATAGTTATATTAAGCGTCCGCTCAAGCTCCTTTATTGCCTTGGAGAGATTCGGCTGAGCCATAAATAAATTTTCTGCTGCTTTGGAAATAGATCTTGTTTTTTCTATCTCTATAGCATATTTCAAATATATTGTATTCACAATTCTCTCCTTTGCAAGTTAATTAAATTTTATTTTAACACCAAAACGCTTTCTTGTCAACCTTATATACATAAAAATATTATTATATATAAAAAAGAAAAACGGAATTTTAAATTCCGTTTTTCCCACACTGTTTAAGATCAAAGATTATTATTTCTTGATGACGCCTTATCAAAAGCAGGATTATATCCGTAAAAATTCTTTGAATCCATACTTTCCTGAGCTATCCTTAACGAATCGGCGAATCTTTGATAGTGTACAACCTCTCTTGCTCTTAAGAACTTAATAACGTCGCAAACATCCGGATCATCAACGAGCCTCAATATATTATCGTAGGTTGTTCTTGCCTTTTGCTCTGCTGCAAGGTCCTCATTAAGGTCTGTTAAAACATCGCCCTTGGACTGAAATTGCGCCGCAGTATACGGATATCCGCTTGCCGCAACGGGATATATTCCCGTCGTATGATCAACAAAATACGTGTCAAATCCACTCTTTATGATCTCATCGGGGGTAAGATTTCTTGTAAGCTGATAAAGTATTGCGCTTACTATCTCGACGTGCGCAAGCTCTTCAGTTCCTATATCGGTAAGCATTCCGATAATTTTTGGATCGGGCATAGCAAATCTTTGAGTAAGATATCTAAGAGATGCGCCCACCTCTCCGTCCGGTCCGCCAAGTTGGCTTACGATTATCTGCGCGTATTTAGGATTTGGATTTTTTATTTTTACAGGATACTGTAATTTTCTTTCATACTGCCACATTTACTTTACCTCCTCGTTTTGCCAGGGCCAAGGACCGCACACCCAAGACCAGGATTTCGCTTCGCTCGGTAAATTAATAGGTCCGTAACGCATTTCGTATTCTGCTATTGCTCTTACCTCAAGATTTTTATATTTATTATAATAATCAAGAGCTGCCTTGCTCTCGGGATAGGCATCAAGATAAAGATTTGCTTCCTTTACCGCAAAGGAATACGCCTGAACCTTAGACATAAGATTTTCACGGTTCATATTCATCTGTTGCATCCTCCGTTTTTCGAGCATTTTGATTTGTAAAAGGGCAGATTGAGCTCTTCAAACACCGTGCCGTTTATAAGCGCTATTTCGGGATCGTAAATACCGCAAAATTCCTGCTTTTCCGCATAAACCATAGCAAGAGGCTTTGACGAACGGCAGGCTTGATCCTGAACTGACGGTGACATAGCTTGAACACTACGCCGCGAGCATTGACGCGAATTCAAGCCCAAAAATTTTGAAAATTCCTCATAATCATCACGTTGAGAATTTTTTGGATTTGGTTCAAATCTCATATTTTTCCTCCTTTTTTGCAGACTTCGTCTGCCGGAGCTTTTTAAGCTCCTATTAAAGTTTATGAAAAAATTTATTTTTTTCTACATCATTCGACAAAAATTTTTTCTATTTTAATGTTTTTAAAAAAAGGTATTCCATTTTATATAAAAAAGTGTTAAAATAAATGTAATATAGCTTATATTTTTTGAAGACAGGAGTAAGTTATGAAAATAGTTATTATAGGACTTGGCACTATCGGCAAAACGGTCCTTAAAAGTCTTTCGGGCATGGGACATACCATAACCATAATAGACGAGGACAGGGAAAAGGTCGAGAGCATGATAGAAAAATATGATGTTTTCGGAGTTGTCGGCAACGGTGCTTGTATAGATATTCAAAACGAAGCCAGTATTTCCGATACCGATCTTGCTATCGTTCTTACAAACAGTGACGAGCTTAACGTTTTCGCTTGCCTTGTCGCTAAAAAAGCAGGCGTTAAAAACACCATCGCGCGTGTGAGAAACCCCGACTACAGTCAACAGATCATGGATATGAAGGATGAGCTTGGAATTTCTATGATCGTAAATCCCGAAAAGGAAACAGCCGAAGAAATTTTCAATCTTATTAACCTTCCTTCCGTTTCCCAAATGGAGCATTTCGCAAAGGGACGTGTTCTTCTTGTTGAAATAGTTGCGGAGAAAAACTGCTCTCTTATCGGCGAAACACTTATATCTCTCGGTAAAAAATTAAATACAAGAGTACTCGTATGCGCCGTTCAAAGAGGCGACGAGGTCGTTATTCCATCAGGTAACTTTATGTTCCAGACGGGAGACAGGATACACTTTACATCTGATGCAAACTCGCTTCGTAATTTCCTATCAGAAGCCAAACTTGAAAAATCTCCTCTTAAAAATATTATGATAATTGGCGGAAACAAGATAGGGTTTTATCTTGCAGAGGAGCTTTCAAAAAAGAAATTCCGCATAAAGCTTCTTGACAGCGATAAGCAAAATTGCGAAAAGCTTGCAGAGGAGCTTCCCAAAGCTACGATCATTTGCGGCAACGGCACTCAGCACGACCTTTTGCTTGAGGAAGGAATCGAAGCTATGGACTCATTGGTTGCTATTACAAATATCGATGAGGAAAATATGATAGTATCTCTTTTTGCTAATAAAATGAAGGTTAAAAAAACTATCACACAAATTAAGAGTGACGATCTTTACGATATGCTCGGAGAGCTTGGAATACAGAACAATGTTTCTCCGAAAAGAATCGTTGCAAACAAGATCATCAGTTATATAAGAGCTCTTGCCAATAAGCGCGGAAGTAACGTTTTAACTCTTTATCGCTTGGTAAACGATCAGGTTGAGGCTCTTGAATTTATGGCAAAGAAGCAAGAAAAGTTTTGCAATCAGCCATTAAAAACATTAAAAACGAAGGAAAACTGTCTTATTGCCTGCATCATAAGAGGCAACGAGGTTATAATTCCCGACGGTAACTCATCCATACAGCTTGGAGATAACGTTATCGTTGTAACGACTCACAAAAACTTTGACGACTTGACTGATATTTTCGATTAAGGTGGCATATGAACTATAAATTAATTGGTAGAATTTTAGGCAAGATCATGATAATGGAAGGCGTTTTAATGCTTGCTCCTCTGTTTGTAAGCTTTATTTATAAGGAGCAGGTAGATTCAAAAATTGCTTTTCTTGTACCGATTCTCCTTCTTGCCGTATTAGGCGGCGCGCTTCAATTTACAAAGCCTAAAAGGACATCTCTTTACCAAAAAGAAGGCTTTGCGCTTGTTGCGCTCGTTTGGATAGTTATGACTCTTTTCGGAGCTGTTCCTTTCGTTATAAGTAAGGATATTCCCAATTATATAGACGCTTGCTTTGAAATGATGTCCGGATTTACAACAACAGGCGCAAGCATTGTAACAGACATAACTGCTCTTTCTCACTCTATCCTTTTTTGGAGAAGCTTTTCTCACTGGATAGGCGGTATGGGAATACTCGTATTCGTGCTTATTTTTATTCCCGAGAGTAACGACGGATCATCAATGCATCTTTTACGCGCGGAGAGCCCCGGACCTCAGGTTGGTAAGATAGTTTCTAAAATGAAGGTTACAACGCGTATTCTTTATCTTATCTATCTTTGTCTTACCGTGCTTGAGGTTATAATCCTTATGTTCGATAAGCCTATTGTCGGATACGAAAATGAGAAATTCTTCTTTAGCCTTCTCACCTCATTTGGATCTGCGGGAACAGGAGGTTTCGGATTTATTCCTAACAGTATGGAATTATTCTCTCCGTTTTCTCAATACGTTATTTCTATTTTTCTTATATTATTTGGATGCAACTTCGCCTTATACTACCTCATTTTGATCGGCAAGATCAAGGATGTTTTCAGAAGCGAGGAATTCAAAACCTACGCTTTGATCACCGTTTCATCAATAGCGCTGATCTTTGGCAGCCTATATTCAAGGCTTGAAGCCTTAGGATATACAGTAGAGGAAGCCTTTAGGCATTCGCTTTTCCAGGTAGCATCGCTTATGACAACTACAGGATACACGACAAGCGACTTCAACTTATGGCCTATGCTTGCTAAAACTGTTCTCGTTCTTCTTATGTTTATGGGTGCTATGGCAGGCTCAACGGCAGGCGGTATAAAAACATCAAGAATAGTTATAGCTGTAAAGGGATCTTATGTAAACATACGAAAGCTTATAAATCCAAGATATGTTCCGAAGGTAAAAATCGAGGGGAAGATTCTTGAAGAAAAAACAACGAACGATGTTTTCTCGTTTATCACTCTATACCTATTCGTTCTTTTGATAGTCGTTTTAGTTCTTTCATTTGATCCTGTAAACGGAACTACGACCGTTATCTCATCGGATTTTGGGCAGTATGAGGTAAAGCACGATTTCTTCACTAACTTTTCAGCATCGCTTTCCTGTCTTTCAAATATAGGTCCGGGATTTGAAGCTGTCGGTCCTTACGCAAGCTTTGCGGGATATAGCTGGTTTTCAAAAATAATTCTTACGTTTACCATGCTCATCGGAAGACTTGAAATATTACCCGTTATAATCCTCTTTACTCCACGCACATGGAAAAAAATATAGCTGAAAAAGGAACAGATCAAAAAATCTGTTCCTTTTTAGTTAAAAATAAATTTATGTAATTCGGGTTTTATTTGATTTAATGAAATATTCATTCCGCAAAGCTCTGCCGATCTCCCTAAAAATACACAGCAATCAAGAGCATCCGCTTCGTATTCATATGGCATATCACTGCTTGGACCGTACGACCCAAATATGACCAAATCAGATATGCTTATACTGTCTGATATGAAATAATTAAGAACCGATCTGTTTCCCGAACCGACATAGGTACATACGGAATTATTTGCTTCTATTCTATATGAAACACATCTTTTACCCGAGGATAAAAGCTCCTTTTCCATAAATATTATTTCTGCTTCCTCAAATTTAACCGTATCATTAATAAGTCCTATATCTATGTTCTTTTCTTTGCATATTTTTTGTATTTTCCAACACATATATCGCTCTTTCTCATCAGTAGGCTCGGGAATCAAAATACATTCTATAAATGTTCTGTCGGTTACGGAGTCTATCGCCTTGTCCATATACAAGCTATAGTCACAAAGAGCATATATATCTATTTTGGAATATCCAAGATATCCTTGATAAAAGCTCACCCAATCCGATACTTTTTTCGAAGGCTTGGAAGCTTCTATTATCATAAGAGAACCGTTGCTTTCGAGGGAAACTATATCTGCATACTCATATTGGCAGGCTTGAATAGATACCTCGTTTCTGCGCGAAGCGGTGCATGCTACTGTAGCTACAGTAAATATCAGTATTCCAATCAAAAGTGTTGTGAATGAATATTTTGCTTTCTTATACGGTAAAGCAATAATCATCAAAAGCGCGATAACGATTATGAATACTCCCAGCCTGTGTCCCCAATTGGAAAACGATACCGTTATTTCAGGGATTTTTGCACAGCTTGAGGTTATAGTATAAATAACCTCCGTAATAAACTCACAAATATATTTTAAACCAACGCTTATATAAGGTACATTTGCAAAAATAATAACGAACGGAGATATATACAGCAGTATAGTTATTATCGGCACTATAACTATATTTGATATAGGCGCTGCCAAGGATATATAATTAAACTGCATAAATATTATCGGTAATGTAAAAATCGTTACGAATAGCGATGTAATAAATGTGTATACTATGCTCCTCAAAAATTTCAAGCGTATTTTTCTTATTACATGTTGCTTTTTGCTGAAATATGTAGATGCAACACACGCAAGCATTGCCAAAAACGAAAGAATAAGGCTCGTTGAAAACACCGAGTACGGAGATATTATACAAATGAGTGTAACGGAAAGAAATAGCGCACTTATTGTATCTCCCGCTATTCCGAAATAATATAAAAAATAAAATATTAACACCATTATTCCTGCTCGAAGAGCTGATTTTGAAAATCCCGTTACCGCAACAAATAAAAATATCATCAAGCTAAGAATAATATATTTGAATTTTTTATCAAGCCTAAATGTGTTTAAAAAAGCTCCCATCAAAGAAATCATAAGTGACAGATGCATTCCGCTGAGTGCTAAAACATGACTTATTCCTAAATACGAAAAATCTCTTTTTACATTGTTTTCAAGCTCCCCCTTATTTCCTAAAAGGATCGCGGAGACAAGCGAGGCGCTTTCCTCGTTGAGAAGCTGCTTAACTGTTTCATCAAGCTTTAAATTTATTCTTAAAAAGTAATGCTTGAAGCTATAATTATCAGAAGATATTATAGAGTACTCCTCGTCCGCTTGCTCTGCCGCCAGCAAAACTCTTTGATCAAGATAAAACTCCTTTTCGTTATACCCTATTTCAGATGACTGAAGATCCCTGAATTTTACCGTAACCTCTATTTCATCTCCTATTAATGCTTTTTTATCTTTTAAATTCAAAAGGACCTTAAACTCATACTCATCCTTTATTTTCGCTATAAAAGCGCTTCCAAAATCCGTTCTGTATATTTCCTCATCAATTATCAATCTAACAGTTTCTTTTTTATCAAGATATTGCTTGGTAACCTTCTCGTCATTTTTGAAAACAACTGCTGAAACAACCGCACAAACGATAAGGAGAATACATATTGCGGTTATTTTTGCAAGGCGCTTCAAATGCATTTCATTTTTGGTTATTTTATATGTAATGAAGAAAAAGGCGTACATTCCTATAGCAACTGCTATTAAAATTAAAGAAAAGAACCAAGGAAGAAAATACGAAGCAACCAATGCCAAAATGAATATTGCACAACCAAGCGCAATCGGTCTGTTTTTGAAAATATTCATACTTACCTCCTTAAAAATTTATATTTAGTTTATCATATATAATATTGATTTTCAATAAAACAACAACAATTATAAAAAAAATCCGACCTTGCGGTCGGATTTTTTTATCAGTATAATTACAATTAGATCTCAGCGAAATACTTAATTGTTCTAACCATCTGGCTTGTGTAGCTGTTTTCGTTGTCGTACCAAGCAACTACCTGTACCTGATATGTGTCGTCGTCGATCTTAGCAACCATTGTTTGTGTTGCATCGAAGAGTGAACCGTATCTCATACCGATAACGTCAGAGGATACGATCTCGTCTGTGTTGTAGCCGAAGGACTCGGAAGCCTGAGCCTTCATAGCAGCATTTACAGACTCAACTGTTACATCCTTACCCTTAACTACTGCAACGAGGATTGTTGTAGAACCTGTGCAGGTAGGAACTCTTTGAGCAGAACCGATAAGCTTGCCGTTGAGCTCAGGAATTACAAGACCGATAGCCTTTGCAGCGCCTGTTGAGTTAGGAACGATGTTTTGTGCGCCTGCACGAGCACGGCGAAGGTCACCCTTTCTGTGAGGACCGTCAAGGATCATTTGGTCGCCTGTGTAAGCGTGAACTGTTGTCATGATACCGCTTTGAATAGCGTAAGCATCATTAAGAGCCTTTGCCATAGGAGCAAGGCAGTTTGTTGTGCAGGATGCAGCAGAAATGATCTGATCATCCTTAGAAAGTGTTTCGTTATTTACGTTAAATACGATTGTCTTGAGATCCTTACCTGCGGGAGCTGAGATAACTACCTTCTTAGCGCCTGCGTTGATGTGAGCCATAGACTTTTCTTTAGAGCAGTAGAAGCCTGTGCACTCGAGTACTACGTCTACTCCGAGCTCGCCCCAAGGACAGTTAGCTGCGTCCTTTTCTGCGTAGATCTTGATTGTCTTTCCGTCTACTGTAATGCTGTTTGCTTCTTCATCAACTGTTACGGTATCAGCAAGAGCGTATTTACCTTGTGCTGTGTCGTATTTGAGAAGGTGTGCAAGCATTTTTGCGCTTGTGAGATCGTTGATAGCTACTACTTCGTAGCCCTCTGCTCCGAACATCTGTCTGAATGCAAGACGTCCGATACGGCCAAAGCCGTTAATTGCAACTTTAACTGACATTTTAAATTCCTCCAAGAATTTTAATAATTTTTGTGTATGGAATATTCCTTCCCTACCAGTTATATATTATAAACTAAAGTACAATAATATTCAAGAGTTTTTTAAAAAATACATAATTTTTCTCTTTATTGCATAAATTTTCATGATTTTTTAGGGCTTTTCATATAAATTATCACAAATTTGATCAGTTGATTTGCGATTTTATTTGACATACTATAAAATATTTGTTATAATGTTAGATGTGGAAAATGTTTTGTAATCGGAGGTGCGCTCTTGAATATATTTGACAGTCTTATCGGAAACGACGATATAAAAAAGAACCTTGGACTTGCAATAAAGGAAAAACGCTTTTCACACGCTTATATAATTGAAGGTTCTGCTGGCACAGGCAAGCGCACTGTTGCAAGGCTTGCTTCCGCCGCCATTTTATGTAGCGGTGAGGGAAGCCTACCGTGCGGAAAATGTCAGCCCTGCAGAAAGGTACTGAACGATAACTGTGCAGACGTAAGATTTTTGGAAATAACCAAGGTCGAGCAGGTGCGTGAGCTCAGACAAAAGCTTTACGAATCCAGTGCCGAATACGATTATAAGATCTATATAATCACAAACGCCGAAAAAATGAATATAAAAGCACAGAATGCTCTTTTGATATCTCTTGAAGAACCACCACCAAATGTCGTATTTTTCTTACTTACGACCGATGCCTCTGCTCTCCTTGAAACTATTCGCTCTCGTGCGCAGATATTGCGCACCAAGCTGCTTGACAAGGATACAGTTTTTTCTTATATCAAGGAAGCTATACGTCCATCTATAAGCGACGAAACGCTTATGGAAATCGTTATATCCTCAGCAGGCTCTCTCGGTTATGCGCTTGATATGCTTGATGAGAAAAAAAGCAACGAGGTCTTGCTTTTGAGAAAAAATGCCCTTGAGCTTATAAAAGCAATTTTAAAAAACAACTCAGATTCTGTATCGTTTATGCTTTCTCTTTCAAATCAAACAAGAGACAGCTTAAAGGAGCTTATCTCGCTCTGCGTTACGGTAATAGGAGATATTATTCTTTTGAAAAAGGACAAAAATGCTCCCCTTTACTTTTTTCCGTCGCCCGCAGAGCCTATAGAGCTTGGAAATAAATATTCTCTTGTCAAGCTCCTTGCGGTATATGATTCTCTGCTTGAAGCAAGAGATGATCTTAATTCAAACTCCGCAACCGCACTAACACTTATGTCAATTCTGACAAATTCAAAAAAGAAAGGTAATTAAAATGCCAAACGAGATAAATATAAACGAAGAAGCTATCGAAAATCCTTTTACCGAGGTTGTCGGTATTTGCTTCAAGGATGGCGGAAAAACATATTATTTTGCGCCTAACGGAATTCAATTCAAGCTATCGGAAAACGCAATTGTGGAAACCTCTCGCGGACTGGAGTTCGGTAAGGTATGCGCTCCAAACAAAATGATTTCCACAAGCGACGTTATTCAGCCTCTTAAGCCTGTTATAAGATCTGCTACGGCTGATGATGTAAAAACTCACGAAATAAACAAACGCAAGGAGCAGGATGCGTTAAGAATATGTCAGCAAAAAATTCAAGCTCATAAGCTTGAAATGAAGCTGATCGAGGCTGAATACACCTTTGACGCGTCAAAGCTTACATTCTATTTCACAGCAGATGGAAGAATAGATTTTCGTGAGCTTGTTAAGGATCTTGCAGGCACGTTCAAAACAAGAATCGAGCTCCGTCAAATCGGCATACGCGATGAAGCGAAATTTATGGGGGGACTCGGTACTTGCGGACGGCAATTCTGTTGTTCATCATTTCTCCCCGACTTTGTTCAGGTATCGATAAAAATGGCAAAGGAGCAAAATCTCTCACTCAATTCTGCCAAAATATCGGGAGCGTGCGGAAGACTTATGTGCTGTCTCAGATACGAATACGACACATATCTTCAGGAGGCAAAAATTACTCCTGCGGTTGGCTCAACCGTAAAAACCCCCGACGGTGAAGGAACAGTAACAGAGGCAAACACCTTGCGCGGTCTTTTGAAGGTAAGCATAAATGATTCTGTCAAAACATATCATCGCGACAACGTTACCGTTTTGGAAGGTCCAAAGTCAAAAAAATCGACGGATAACGCAAATGATATCGAATAAAAACGTATTATGTTAAATTATTTTCGATTATCTTATTGACAAATTCTTTTTTTGTGATAAAATATAATTACAAATATTACGGAGGTATTTTGAAATGGCATACAAAATTACAGACGATTGCATCGCTTGCGGTGCTTGCACTGACGCTTGTCCCTGCTCTTGCATAGAGGAAGGCGACGGAAAGTACGTTATCAACGCTGATGAATGCATTTCTTGCGGTTCTTGTGCCGGCGCATGTCCTGTTGGCGCACCTGTTGAAGAATAATTCAAATTACATAAACAGTCAACGGAATTGCTTTGGCAATTCCGTTATTGTTTGCCGGAGTATTTATGAATAACAATGAAAGAATAAACGATATAAACGAAAATTTAAAGCTTATCGAAAAGGTAAACGGTCTTACATTCGGTACAGATGCTTATCTTTTAGCCGCAGCCCTGCCAAAACGTAGTAAGCTCGTCGGCGCTGAGCTGGGTCTTGGAAGCGGTGTTATTTCTCTTCTTGCCATTTCTAAAGAAAAGTGCCGACACGTGTTTGGCTTTGAGGTTCAAAATGAATTTGCCGAGCTTTCAAAACGAAACGCAACGCTTAACGGGTTCGATCAAAGGCTTACCGTAATAAATAAAAATATAATCTCAGCATCCGTTTCCGACACACAGGGTGAGGTGGATTTTGTTTTTTCTAATCCACCGTATATGAAAACAGATTCCGGAAAAGCAAACGAACACGAAGAAAAAAATATAGCACGCCACGAGGTGTGTGGAAATATTAATGATTTTTGTGCTTGCGCCAAACGCATTTTAAAGCACGGCGGTAATTTTTATGTAGTATACCGTCCCGATAGGCTTTCCGATCTTATATTTGCGCTTAAAAATAACAATTTAGAGCCTAAAAAGCTTACTTTTATTCACCCAAATTCAACCACTCCCCCCTGTCTTTTACTTATTTCTGCTAAACTTGGCGGAAAAAGCGGAATGAGTGTGGAAGCACCGATTTTTATATACAAGGATAAAACTCAAGAATATACCGATAGATTTAGAAAAATTTACGAAAATTGCAGTTTGGAGATAAATAATGAGTAGTATAAAATCAAAAAATGTTTCAAGAGAGAATAAGAACGCCATAATTGGCGGCGTTTTGTATTTGGTCGCAACACCCATAGGAAACCTCTCCGATATAAGTGAAAGAGCCTTAAAGGTGCTGAGCAATGTGGATTTTATTGCTGCCGAGGATACGAGAAACACAGGCAAGCTTCTTGCCTATTTTGGAATATCAAAGCCGATGGTCAGCTACTTTGAACACAACAAGAGGGAGCGCGGAGAGATAATTTTAGAAAAATTAAAGAACGGTGAGAGCTGCGCATTGGTTACAGATGCGGGAACTCCCGCAATAAGCGATCCCGGTGAGGATCTTGTTAAGCTTTGTGCAGAAAACAATGTAACCGTAACCTCAATTCCCGGCTGCTGCGCCGTTATAAACGCACTTGCGCTCTCTGCTCTCCCAACGGGAAGATTTTGCTTCGAGGGATTTCTGAGCACAAATAAAAACGAACGATTTTCAAGACTGAACGAAATAAAAAACGATAGACGCACAACGATATTTTACGAAGCTCCCCACAAGTTAAGAAAAACGCTTGAGGATATTTTAAGCGCTTTTGGGGATAGAAAAATCTCTCTTTGTCGCGAGCTTACCAAGCTTAACGAGGAGATAATAAGAACCACACTTTCAGGTGCTATAAGCTACTACACTGAAAACGATCCCCGCGGCGAATATGTTCTCGTTATCGAGGGCTGCGACGATGCTTCCATTAAAGAATGCGCCTTTTGGGTAGATATGTCGCTTGAGGAGCACGTAGAGCACTATATAAACGGCGGTCTCAAAAAAATGGATGCCATAAAAGCCACTGCAAAGGACAGAGGCTTGCCTAAAAATGAAGTTTATAAAGAAATAAATTCATAAATTTAATATTTTTCAGAAAAACTCCTTGATATGGGAGTTTTTTTCTGCTAAAATATATATAATTATGCGTATATATATTTTAGGAGGTACGATATGAAAAGAACTGCCTTTATAAACGGAATGGTCTTTGATTCCCGCAAAGAAGCGTTTGAAAAGAAAAACGTCATTTGTGAGGACGGCTTTATCGTTGACATAACGAGCGAGATGCCGTACGACTGTCAAATTTTCGATATTGAAGGAAAATATCTCATTCCTGGTCTTGTTGACGTTCATTCTCACGGCATCGGCGGACACGATTTCAACTGCGTCAAGGAACAGGATATTCCCGCTATGTGCAAAAGATATGCCCAAATGGGTACAACCTCAGTTATGGCTACTCTTGCATCTGATAACATTACTAATTATATAAATTCAATCTTCGCTTTAAATCAGCAAAGATTAAATCATACAGGCGGTATGGCGAATATTTTAGGTATCCATCTTGAAGGAAGGTATCTCAACCCTGAAATGAAGGGCGCTCACGCACTTGAGCTTTTAGCGCTTCCCAAAGCAAACGAGGCTGAGGAGCTTGCGCTTGCTATGATGCCACCTCCTATGCACTTCTCGCTTGCCCCCGAGCTTGACGGCTCAAAGGAATTTATAAGCAAGGCTTTGGAGCTTGGTGCAACAATTGGAATGGCTCATACCAACGCTACCTACGAGCAAGCAAAGGATGCGCTTGAAAACGGAGCTCGCTCTTTCACTCATACATTCAATGCTATGACTAAGGTTCATCATCGAATGCCCGGAGCTGCAATATGCGCACTTACCTCAGATGAGGCTTACGCAGAGATTATCGCTGACGGAGAACACGTTCATCCATCTATGGTAGTGCTTGCATACAAATCGAAGCCAAAGGACAAGCTCGTACTCATAACTGATTCTATGAGCGCTACCGGAGAGCCCGACGGAGATTATTTCATAGCAGGCTCACCTGTTACGGTTCGAAACGGACGCGCAATTATTCTTCCAAGCGGAACTATTGCAGGAAGCACGCTCACTATGTTCAAGGCATTAAAAAATATGATGAGGTTCTGCTCTATTCCGTTAAACGAAGCTTTAAAATATGCAACTGTAAATCCTGCAAGTATGGTAAAGGCTGACTTCGTCGGCAGAATAGAAAAATGCTTCCGAGCTGATTTTATCGTTATAAACAATATTGTTGATCCCGAAATAGACGCCGTATACGTTGGCGCAGAAAGGGTTTAAGGAGATAAATATGGAAAAGAAACCGTTTTATATGACAACAGCTATTGCGTATGCATCAGGCAAGCCTCACTTTGGCAACACCTATGAAATTATAATGGCTGATGCTTATGCAAGATATAAAAGACAAAGGGGTTATGACGTTCGCTTTATGACAGGAACTGACGAGCACGGTCAAAAGGTAGAAAATCTTGCTAAGGATGCAGGAATATCACCAAAGCAATATGTCGATAATGTTTCCGACGTTATAAAAGGAATTTGGGGACTTATGAACTCCTCTCACGATCATTTTATCCGTACAACAGACGATTATCACGAAACAGCCGTAGGACATATATTTAAAAAGCTTTACGATAAGGGTGATATCTACAAGGGCTCTTATGAGGGCTGGTACTGCACTCCTTGCGAATCGTTTTTCACTGAAACTCAGCTTGTTGACGGAAAGTGTCCCGATTGCGGACGCGATGTAACGAAGGCAAGTGAAGAAGCTTATTTCTTCAAAATGAGCAAATATGCCGACAGACTTATGAAGCACATTGAGGAGCATCCTGAATTTATTCAGCCCGAAAGTCGCAAGCACGAAATGATAAATAACTTTTTGAAGCCCGGCCTTCAGGATCTTTGCGTTTCAAGAACATCTTTTACTTGGGGTATTCCTGTGGATTTTGATCCTAAGCACGTTATCTACGTTTGGATCGATGCATTACTCAACTATGTTACAGGTCTTGGATATGATCCCGATAACGAGGTTCAACCTGAGCTTTTCCAAAAATATTGGCCTGCTGATGTTCACATTATCGGCAAGGACATCGTAAGATTTCACACGATCTATTTGCCTATTATGCTTATGGCTCTTGACCTTCCGTTGCCCAAAAAGGTTTTCGCGCATCCGTGGTTCAAATTCGGCGTTGACAAAATGTCAAAATCAAGAGGAAACGTTGTTTACGCCGACGAGCTTGCTGAAAAATTCGGCGTTGACGGCGTAAGATATTATGCTCTTTCGGAAATGCCTTACGCAAACGACGGAAGTATAACATACGAATCTGTAATTTCTCGCTATAATATGGATCTTGCAAACAATCTCGGCAACCTCGTAAGCCGTACTGTTGCTATGACTAAAAAATATTTCGGCGGCGTGATCCCTGCTCCTACATCAGAAGAAGCTATTGATAAGGAGCTGAAATTCGCGTGCGCCACAGCTTACGACAAGGTTTGCGAGCTTATGGACGATTACAGAGTTTCCGATGCTGTTTCTGAGATATTTACAATGCTCAGCCGCGCAAACAAATATATAGACGAAACGACTCCTTGGATCCTTGCAAAGAGTGAGGAAACAATGCCAAGGCTTCAAACGGTTATTTATAATCTTTTAGAGGCTATAAGAGTCGGTGCAGTTCTTTTGAGTCCGTTTATCCCCGCAACCTGCGAAGCAATATTTGAGATGCTCAATACAGATATCACATCGTACGACGATGTCGCATTTGGAAAGCTCGAAAGTGGAAAAGAGGTAGGCGAAAACAAGATACTTTTTGCAAGAATCGATGAAAAAGCGCTTCTTGAAGAGATCGAAAAGGAGCGTGAAGCAAAGCTTGCAGAGGCAAAAAAGGCTGAAAAGCCCGAGGGCTGCGCTCAGATAGGAATTGATGATTTCGCTAAGGTAGAGCTTCGCAGCGCTGAAATTATAGATTGCGAAAAAATACCGAAGGCTAAAAAGCTTTTGAAGCTTCAGGTAGACCTCGGCTATGAAAAACGCCAGGTCGTTTCCGGAATCGCAAAATTCTATGAACCAAGCGATCTTATAGGCAAAAAAATAGTTCTCGTTGCAAATCTTGCTCCCGCAAAGCTTTGCGGAATAGAAAGCCAAGGTATGCTTTTGGCTTCCGGCGAGGAAACTGTACGTGTTGTTTTCCTTGACAAGGATACACCAAACGGTGAACGCATACACTGATAAATCTTCAAATTCTGTGGTTCATTCCACAGAATTTGTTTTAAGGAGTTTATATGAAGCTTTTTGATTCACACGCACATTGTGATGACCAAAGAATAGAAAATGAATTCGAGGGCGGATGCCGCGCTTATATAAAATATCAGCTTGAAAACGGAGTTAGAAACATCGTAAACATTGGCACTAATCTTGAAAATTCAAGAATAAGTGTCGCTCTTTCAGAGGAATTTGATGAAATTTACGCAACGGTAGGCATACATCCATCCGATACGCGTTTTTACGACGATGTCGATTATGTAATATCGGAAATTGAAAAGATGCTCTCGCTATCAAAGGTAGTGGCTCTTGGTGAAATCGGACTTGATTATCATTACGAGGATACGGATAAGGAAAAGCAAAAATTATTTTTTGAAAAACAAATGCAGCTCGCAAAAAGGCTTGATGTTCCTGTCGTTATACACGACAGAGAGGCTCACGGCGACTGTATGGATATAATAAAAAAATATCCTGAGGTAACGGGTATATTTCATAGCTTCAGCGGAAGCTCCGAAATGGCTGATGAGCTTGTAAAAATGGGCTGGTATATATCTTTTTCGGGAACTGTTACCTACAAAAACGCGCAAAAGCCTAAGGAAGCCTGTGCCACAGTTCCGCTTGACCGCATACTTATAGAAACGGATTCCCCATATCTTCCGCCCGTGCCTCACAGAGGTGAGATGAATCATCCTCATCTTGTTTCCTTTACGTGCGAGCAGGTAGCGAGCATTAAGAAAATTTCATTTGAGGAAGCGGCAAGAATAACCGCCGAAAATGCTATGCGTGTTTTTAATATAAAAATTCAGTAAAGTATATTTTTCAATTAAGCCTCATAAAATGTCTTGAGGTGATTTTGTGAAAAAAGATAAAATTCTTGGATACGTGTTTAAATTTGCGCTTCTGTCTTTCGTTATAGTAATACTTTTTCTTTTGATATCAAGCATATCGAGAAAATTTCTAAGCTCTCAAAGTAACAACACTTCCCTGCCTGTTTTCAGCAATAATAATAAAATTACTTATGTTATTGATGCAGGACACGGCGGTGAGGATGCCGGAGCAAGCGCAGAGGACGGAACTAAAGAAAAGGATCTCAATCTTAAAATTGCGCAGCTTTTAAGGGCGCTATATATTTTAAATGGTAACGACGTTAAAATGACTCGCGAAAGCGACACTCTGCTTTACGATCACTATAACGATCTTAACGATTACACAGGAAAGAAAAAAGTATATGATCTTAAAAACAGAGTTAAGATTACCCAAGAGTGCGAAACCCCTATTTATATTGGAATACATATGAATAAATTTTCGCAATCAAAATACTCCGGAACACAGATATACTATTCAAAAAACGACACGTCATCCGCTGTTTTGGCAAAAAACATTCAGGCTTCTATAAAAAAGTATCTTCAACCAAGCAATAACAGAATGATCAAAAGAGCTGATTCATCAATATATGTTTTAGATAATCTAAGCTGTCCTGCCATTCTTATCGAATGTGGCTTTCTTTCAAATCCCGACGAAACGGAGCTTCTTAAAAACGGCGAATATCAAGGCAAGCTGGCTCTTACTATATTTGTCGCATCTTTTGCACAGAATACATTTGACAATTAATTTTGCATATGATAAAATTATTATAACAAAATAAAAACAAAGGATCTTTAAAATGAAAGCTAAAACCGTTTACGTATGCTCGGAATGTGATTTTCAAAGTCCCAAATGGGTAGGTCAATGTCCATCCTGTAAAATGTGGAACACTATGGTCGAGGAGACCTACGAAAAAAAGCCCGAGGCTATAAACAAGCGCGCTTCCTTTATAAGCGACAACAGCGACGCTGTTCTTTTCAGCGAGCTTAAGATGCCAAGCTATATTCGCGCATCTACCGGCATAGGAGAGCTTGACAGAGTTCTTGGTGGCGGTATAGTTAACGGCTCAGTTATCCTGTTAGCAGGTGAGCCCGGTATAGGTAAATCTACTCTGCTTATGCAGATATGCGCTAAAATTCCATCTAAAATCCTATATGTTTCAGGAGAGGAATCCAAGGGACAGCTAAAGCTCCGCGCACAAAGGCTTGAGATTGAAAATGCAAACACATATGTTATGACTGAAACAAATGTTGATAATATTCTTTCGCAAATCGATAAGCTAAAGCCTGAGACTGTTATTATAGACTCTATACAAACCATGTTCGATCCGGCTTCGGCTTCTATTCCCGGAAGTGTAAATCAAGTAAAGGAATGTGCGGTTAAATTTATTGCAAAGGCAAAAAGTCAAGGTATTTCCGTAATTCTTGTCGGTCACGTTAACAAGGAAGGAATAATAGCCGGTCCTAAGGTGCTTGAGCATATGGTTGATTCCGTGCTATACTTCGAGGGTGAAAGATCGCAGTCGTACAGAATAATAAGAGCTATTAAAAACCGTTTTGGCTCAACAAACGAAATCGGTGTCTTTGAAATGACGGATCTTGGCCTTTGCGAGGTTCCGAATCCTTCAGAGATGCTTCTGTCGGGACGTCCTGAGGGCGTTAGCGGAAGCTGCGCTGTTTGCATAATGGAGGGCACTCGACCTATTATAGCGGAAATTCAAGCCCTTGTAACTCCGACATCGTTTCCTGCTCCGAGAAGGACGGCTAATGGGCTTGATTACAACAGGGTTTGCCTTATCGTTGCTATTCTTGAAAAACGTTTAGGGCTTAAATTCTCATCCTGCGATATTTATCTCAATGTTGTTGGCGGACTACGACTCGATGAGCCGTCGATAGATCTCGCTCTTGCTATTGCTCTTATATCAAGTATAAAGGATATTCCTGTGCCGAAAAACGTTTTGGCGATAGGCGAGCTTGGTCTCGCAGGCGAATGCAGAGCTATATCAGATATTCAAAAGCGTATAAACGAATCTTACCGCTTAGGCTTTGACACTATTGCTATTCCCGCCAAATGCGAAAAGGAAAAGCTTCGTTTGCCTAATGACGTGTCGCTTATTGATATACGAAGCGTATACGATGCCTTGACTTTATTTAAATAAAAAATGTGCTGTTGCCATGCAACAGCCTTTTTTATGTCTAAATTTCCGCAAATCGCATAGAATATTAAAAGTACGGTTTTTGGAGGTTTTTATGTGTTCTATATGCGGTGTTGTTAATTTTGCAGATGCTTATGAAAAAACCGATATTGTTTTAAAAATGAATAAAGCCATGAAGCACAGAGGTCCCGATGCAAGTGATATCTTTAATGACAAAAACGCTTGCTTGGGTCATAACAGGCTTTGCGTCGTTGACATCGAAAACGGCAAGCAACCTATGAGTGTTATGTACGGAAACAAAAAATATACCATCGTATATAACGGAGAAATATATAATTGCGACGAGCTGCGCGCAGAGCTTCAAAAGCAAGGCTTTGAGCTTACCACCACATGCGATACCGAGGTGGTATTACTATCATATATTCTGTATGGAGAAAGCGTTTGCGATTATCTTAACGGAATATTTGCTTTTTGCGTTTACGACGGTGAAAAAATTTTTTGTGCAAGAGATCGCTTTGGCGTAAAGCCGTTTTATTACGCTTTGCGGGGAAACGATTTTATTTTTGCCTCAGAGATCAAGGCTATGCTTTCCCATCCCAAAATATCAGCAAAAATAGAACGCGAGGGACTTTGGGAGCTTTTATATCTGAGCCCTAACTTTATTTCGGGAAAAAGTGTTTTTTGCGATATTTCCGAGCTTGATCTTGCCCAATGTCTTGTTTTCGACAAAAAAGGATTGCGAAAACGGACATATTGGCGCATAGAGGCGCAACAATATTTTAAGGATAGAGAGCACGCTATTGAAAAAACTCGATTTTTGGTAAGTGATGCAATAAAGCGTCAGCTTGTTTCCGATGTTCCTTTGTGCTCGTTGCTTTCGGGCGGTCTTGATTCCAGCGTTGTCAGTGCTATTGCAAGTGAAGAATATAGAAATCAAGGAAAGATCCTTGACACATATTCGTTTGAATACGAGGGAAATAAGGAAAGCTTTGAAAAAAGTCTTTTTCAACCGGAAAAGGACGATGATTTTGCTATTTTAGCTTCTCGCTATTTAAAAACCGATCATACAGTTCTCACTGCACCAACAAGCGAGGTGGCAAAAAGACTTTTTGATGCCACTCTGTGTCGCGATTTACCGGGGCAAGCCGATATTGATTCATCTCTTCATTATTTTTGTGAAAGAATAAAAGAACGACACACCGTCGGGCTAAGTGGAGAATGCTCCGACGAAATCTTTGGCGGATATCCATGGTTTTATCGACCGGAAATGCTGTATTCTGACTTTTTCCCTTGGATACATTCTCCAAGACTTCGCCCGTCTCTTTTTAAGGGAGATGTTGCAAATTCAGACACAGGATACGCAAAAATGCGTGATTTATATAAAGCCACACTTAATGAATGTCCGACGTTAAAAAGTGACTCTCCAACGATGAAGGCTTCGCGAATAGCATCGTATCTTTCAGTAAAATTCTTTATGTCCTCACTTCTTCAAAGGAAAGACAGAATGAGCATGGCAAGCGGTCTTGAAATACGAGTTCCTTTTGCAGATCACAGAATTTTCGAATTTGTTTTTAACGTTCCGTGGGAGATAAAGTTTGAAGGTGGAGTCGAAAAAGCACTTTTAAGAAATGCTATGGTCGGAAAATTACCCGATTGCATTTTATGGCGTAAAAAGAGCCCTTATCCCAAGACTCACAATCCCGAATATTTAAAAGCCGTAAGAAAAATGCTTGATTCTCGTCTTTCAAGCAACGGATTTTTAAAGGAATTTCTTGATACTGAAAGGCTTGATGAAATTCTTTCATCTAATTCAACCTGGTTTGGTCAGCTTATGGGTGGGGCTCAGCTTGTTGCTTGGCTAATTCAATTTGACATTTGGATGAAGGAATACAACATAGATATAAATATTTAAAAACCTCTTGACTTTATTTTAAGATGTGATAAAATAAATAAAGTTAATTTATTTTATCGAGGTTTTTATGTTAAGAAAAAGCTTTAAGGGTACTATTGCCGCATCCTGTATAGGTTACTTTACTCAGGCAATTTTAATAAATTTTGCACCGCTGCTTTTTATTACTTTTCAAAAGCAATTCGGTCTTACTCAAATTCAGCTCACAATTCTTATTGCAACCAATTTTATAACAGAGCTTCTTATTGATTTTCTCGGAACTAAATACGTTTCCAAAATAGGATACCGCCCTTGCGTTATTATAGCTCAGATATTTTCTATTTTAGGGCTTGTTCTTATGCCCTTACTCCCTGCTGTTATGCCTAATAAGTTCCTCGCGCTTGAGATCGCTACGGTTTTCTGCGGACTCGGCGGCGGATTCATTGAGGTAATAATAAGTCCAATTGTCGAGGCGTGCCCTACAAAGCACAAAAGCGCTATGATGAATTTTCTACATTCGTTTTACTGTTGGGGACAAATGGGCGTTGTTATAATTTCGACTATATTCTTTTTAACTGTCGGAAATGAAAATTGGCATATCCTTTCTCTCATTTGGGCTTTAATTCCGTTGGTAGATCTTATCTTGTTTATCTTTGTTCCCATAAATATCTTGGTAGAAGAAGACAAGGAAAGCTCATTTACTGATCTTTTAAAAACAAAAATATTTTGGATATTCCTTATAATGATGCTTTGTGCAGGCGCATCCGAGCTTGCGATGTCACAATGGGCTTCTGCCTTTGCTGAAGCCGGTCTTGGCGTTGAAAAATGGCTCGGTGATCTTTTGGGTCCGTGCCTGTTTGCTGTTTGTATGGGAAGTGCTCGTATATTCTATGCAAAAAACGCTTCAAAAATAAATCTTGAAAACGGAATTTTCATTTCCGCTTGTATTTGCGTTGCAGCTTATCTTATAGCAATATTCTCGCCAATACCGATAATATCACTTCTCGGTTGTGCTCTTTGCGGTGTTGGAAGCGGTATGCTTTGGCCAGGAACATACAGCATAGCAACAAAGCGCCTACCAACCGGAGGTGTACCGATGTTCGGCTTGCTCGCGCTTTTTGGAGATTTGGGGTGTCTTACCGGACCTTTTATTGCAGGTCAAATTTCAAGCTTGTTCAGTGATGATCTTAAGCCCGGATTCCTATGTGCTATGATTTTTCCTGTGCTCATGCTCATTATGGTTCTTATCCTAAAAAAAACAAGCAAATCATCTAACAAAAAAAACGTTGACAAAAATGAAACAGGCGTTTAAAAACGCCTGTTTTTGTTTTATGTTATTATTCCTCTTCGTCTTGAGGAGGTACAACCGTTACGGTCGTATTTGATACGTTGATTATTGCATCAAGAATTTCTTTGTATTCGTTTGAAATGCTTGAATCCATATCAACTGTCTTTTGAGCTATATAACCGAAGGTTATTGCGTTTACATTTACAGCTTTTCCTTCTACGCTCGCTTCCGCTACTCCGTATGCTGTGTCATTCTGAACAAAGCTCATTCCGTTTTCATCTACTACATAGAGTGTTATAACGAGATTCAAATCTGCAAGCTGCTCGGTTGCGCTAAAGCCGCTTACTACGTATTTAACGGTGGTGTAGCTCTCGTTGCTTTCGGATACCATCAAGCCCTTGCCGCCTGTATATTCACCGTCTGTGATTACTACATTTGCTGCGTTTGACATTACAATACCGTAAGTGAGCTTTTCACCATTAAATTCGTTATATGCCTTAAGAGCTTCACTGTTTATTTTATATCCACCAAGAAG